>CAZUHI010000036.1:11432-68444 GCA_964620495.1 uncultured Rickettsiales bacterium
AGTGCGTGTGACCGCCGCACCAAGCGGCGGAATCTGCGGTAGTGCGATGCTCCGCTCGGCTTAGTGCGTGTGACCGCCGCACCAAGCGGCGGAATCTGCGGTAGTGCGATGCTCCGCGGAGCCCTGCGCCCCCCTTCGACAAAACGTCTCGGTTTCCGCCCCAGGGGCGCCCCCTCACCCTGATTCCGAGACTTTTTGTCGGTCTCGCACGTGAGGGCCGGGCTACTCGCAGGCGCCGTCCACCAGGCTGTAGAGCGGGACCGCCGACGGGACCGACTTCTGCATGCCCGTCTCCCCCAGCGTGATCGTGACCCCGAGGCACTTCGTGCCGTTCGCGGGGTCGTTCCACTTGCGGGAGAGGAGCCCGAACTGGCTCTGGCCCTTGGCGCCGGCGAGGGCCTCGTCGTTCCCCTGGTAGACGAACTCGACCTTGGCCTTGCCGGGCCCGAAGGTCACGCTGGACCACCGCCCGGTCTTGCCCCCGTCGGAGCACTCCGGCGCGCCGTCCTTGCTCGGGGAGAACGTGGGCCGCATCCCACCGCCGTTGACCTGCGCCTGGCCCGCTGCGGCCGACCCGTCCGGGCCCGCCATCATCACGCAGACCTTGTGCTCGACCATCATCGCCCCGACCGGCACCCGCAGGTTCAGCGCGGGCCCCTCGGGGGGGACGAGGTCCACGAACACGGCCGAGCCCGACCGCAGCACCAGCTCGGCGACGGTCGCGGCCACGGCGGGGCGCCCGAGCAGCTCCGCGAGCGGGCGACTCAGGTCCTGCCGCGAGCCCTTCGCGCGCGCGCTCTTCTCCGCCAGGGGCGTGCCGCCCGGCTTGGTGGCCACCCGCAGGGACCATGACCCCGCTCCGCCTCCGCGGACCACGATCGGGGACGCGAACGCCTCCTTCTTGCCGTCCCACCGGACCGTCGCGTCGTAGCTGCCGTCGGCGAACGCCCAGTTCCCGGCGCTGGCGGCGGGGCGCACTTGGAGGCCGGCGTGTCCCCCCTCGCTTCCCGCCTCGCCTGCGCCGTCCTCGGACGGGGCGACCCGCAGATCGAAGGACTCCGTGCGACGCAGCGCCGAGAACTCGTCGTCGATCGTGAGCTCGGTCCCGCGCGGAGCGAGCACCAGCGTCACGGGCACCGCCTCCTCGGAGCCCAAGAGCTCATCGGCGCGGGCCCGCTCGACGGAGAAGACGAGCTGCTTGCCCTCCTTGGCCCGGGCCAGCTTCACCCGCGCGTCCTCACGCATCAGCCACGCGTCCAAGGGGTTGAAGGTCGCCGCGGCGTAGGCAGGGAACAGATCCACCGTGACCAGCGCGGCGGACTCGCCGGCCTCGGCCCCCGCGAACGGCTCGCACGGGATGCCCGGGTTCCAGCGCACCCCGCACCCGCTCAGCGTGTAGCGGTACGGGTCCCCCACGGACTCCAGCACGGCGTCGAGATCCTGCGCGACCTCCTCGGTCGTCTTCATCTCCTCTTCGCCGCCCGGCAGCAACACGGCGATGGCCCCCAGAGCCGCCACCAAGACGACGAGGGCCGCCACCACGAGGCCTCGGCTGCTGCGCTGGGTCCCGCCGATCTCGAGGTCCGGGTCCACGACGTCCACGGCCGCGAAGTCCGCCGCCGTCGCCGTGTCTTCGGGCTCGAGCTGCGGCGGCGCGGACGGCTCCTCCGCGGCGGCGTACACGCCCGAGATCGGCGCGGACATGGACGGCGCCTCCTCGACCAGGAACTGGTGGCCGTCGACCGGCTCGTACCGCTCCCCCGGCTTCATGTAGTCGGGGGCCATCGCGCGCATCGACATGAGCGGCACGGGCCGGCTGGTCTTGTGCTGGGCGAAGACCTGGAAGAACAGGCAGTCGTCCTCGATGCCCGGGTAGAGCACGACGCCCACCTGGAAGGGGACCTCGTTGAGGTCGTAGCCCACCTCGCCGAGCAGCTGCGCGACCTGGATGTTGTTCTCCATCGGGTCGTAGATGTCGCCCGCGGAGAAGCGGTGCGGCGACACGATGCGCACGAGGCCGAGGATCTTCTGCTCGCCGTGGGCGGGGAACGTCTCCGCCATGAACCGGAGCGTCCCCAGGATCTCCGCGCGCTCGTCCCCGCTGTCCGCCCCGAGCTTGCCCAGGAAGCGCACGCGGTTGATGGTGACGTGGTTCTTCGACGTCTTGGTGCCGAGCAGGACGCCGATGCGATCCGCCCCCGTGTTCACGACGGTCGCGGCCATGCCCTCGAGGATGGGGAGCACCGGCCCCTCGGCCTTGTCGAGCCCCAGCATCAGCCAGTTCGGATCCTCGCGCCGGACGATGCCCAGCTGATGCACGACGGGGGTCTGGTCCCGCGGGTCGCCCCGCCCTCCGAGGTCCTCCCCCTCTTCGATCCCCTCGGCCTCTACCTCTTGAAACTGCCAGGGGAGCTCCGTCGCGACGTCCGCCCCGGGCGACGCGCCGTAGAGGCGGAGCCCGGGGAGAAGCGGCGTGCTCCCCCTCCTGTTCACGAAGAAGCCGACTTTGGTGTCCTCGGTGCCGACGCGCGGGGCGAGGACGAGGGCGAACTGGTAGGGGCGATGGAAGTCGCGGTGAGTGCGAAGGTCGTAGCGGCTGAGGAACACCGCCATGTTCGGGTGGGTGTGGTACCAGCCGACGAGCAGGAGGGTCTCGCCCGCCTCCTTGCTCATCTCCTCCATCTGGTCGATGAGGTCGTCCCAGACGCTGTAGCTGAACTTGTAGTGGACCGGCGAGCTGTCCTCGTCGCGTCCGATGGCGATGTGGCTCACCTTGATGATGGAGCCGTCGGTCGTGGTCGTGCCCAGGAGGATCCCGCCGACCTCCGCGTTCACGCGGATCGAGCGCTGGGCCTCTTCCTGGAGCCTCTTGGCGACCCCGTAGTCGAGGTAGATCTTGGGGTGGTCGTCCGGGATCGCGGCTTCGCGCACGGCGCCGACGTACTCGAACGCCGTCGGCACGTCGATCGCGTGCTCGACGACCGACGATTCATCTTCCCAAACAAGCGGCTCGTCTACAGACATGTTCCCGCCCGGGGCTCTCCGGTTCGACCGTGCGGCTGGTGAGACGAAAAGGGCCTCGACCGAGGTTCCGCGCGCCCCGAGGCACGCGAATTGACAAGCGATCGTGGCTCTTTAAGACTCTGAACTTGATATCACGGCGGTCGTCCTCGACACAAGGCGGTGACGCCCCCGAGCGGCTCCCGGAAACGGTGCAGCCCGGCGGAACTTGATGGACCGAATTCGCTTTACGCTGATCAAGGACGGAAAAGACGTCCGGCCCTTCGATTACGCCACGGAAGAGATCCAGATCGGGTGCGACCCCGATCGCGGCGACAACCTCCTCATCGACCTGCCCAAGGGCCTGAGGCACATCCGCGCCTTGGTGCTGCGGACGTCGGACGGCTACGTCGAGCTCGAGGTGCGCGGAGGCCCCATCTGGCTGCAGGGCAGCAAGATGGAGGAGGGCGACGTCGCGGAGCTGAACATCGGCGACCTGCTGGTCTTCGGCACGAAGAAGCCCGCGGGCCCGCGCCTCCGGTTCGAGGAGGCGAAGGAAGCGGAGATCGTCCTCGACGACGTCGCCGACTGGAGCGTCTCGGCCGCCCCGAAGAAGCGCCGGGGCGCCGAGGACGACCTCGAGTTCGAGGAGGAGGTCGACGAATACGAAGGCCTCAACGTCTGGCAGAAGTACCTGAAGTGGTACCGAAAGCAGTATCAGAAGTTCGCCAATTGGCGAAAGAAGGCCGCCCGCGTCAAGTACTGGATGAGCGTCGTCAAGACGGTCCAGAAGAAGGCGGGGAAGATCATGGCCGTGGGCCTCGGGGTCGCCGCCATCGGGGGGGCCCAGTTCGCGAGCCTGTCGCGGATGTGGAAGGCCGAAGAGGAGAAGGAGGTCGCGGCCGAAGCCCAGGTGCTCGCGGTCACCGAGAGCAAGCAGAACAACCAGGCCCGGCGCGAGCTGAACGAGAAGATGCGCCAGTGCGGCTGCGACGACACGCAGGGCGTGGACGCCGGGGCCCTCGCCGCGGCGGACGCCATCCTCAGCCGCTTCGGCGACGACCAGACCCTCAACCCCGAGGCCACGGTCATCCTCCCGGACAAGAGCTCGGCGTCCTACGCGTCGCTCATCGGCAAGTACCAGAACGCGGCGCAGCGGAACCGCACGACGATCCCGCGGACCATCGACCGCGTCTGCTCCGCGGCGCACGACAAGGACCGAATGGACCTGGTGGTGCGCGAGGTGTCGCGTTACGGGATCCCGGAGGCCTACGCCTTCGTCCCGTTCGTGGAGTCGTACTGGTGCGAGCTCGCGGTCTCTTTCACGGGGCCGCGCGGGATGATGCAGTTCACTCGCCGCACCGCCCAGGAGGCGTGGCGCAAGGTCGACAGCTCGCAGGCCGACATCCCTCACTACGACTTCACGGCCCACCGGGCGTGGCTCAGCGCGAGGGCGAAGTCGCAGGGGCTCCGCGGGATCGACAACCTGCTCTCGCAGTGTCGAGAGCTCGACCGCATCGCCTACCGGGACCACTTCTATCCCGGACAGAAGAACCCCAAGTATCCCCACCGCATCGATCCCCGAGACCCGCGCACGGACTGGCGCTCGTCCACCGAGGTCGCCTTCTCGTGGCTCGCACAGCTGCACGGCATCTACTCGGGACGCGGCTGGCGGGAGATGGACGCCACCCTCCTCGCCATGTCCGCCTACAACCAGGGCGAGGGCGAGGTCCAACGCTGGATCAGCTCGGCGAAGACCCGCTACAAGATCAAGTCGGAGGCGAACCTCACGTTCCCGCAGATCTACGCCGGCGCGATGGTCCTGATGCAGAGCGAGCAGAACACGGAGAAGCGACGGCAGATCGCCGAAGGCATGGCGTACGGCCCGAAGATCGTCGGCACGTACCTCGCCGTCGCGGACGACCTGGACGCCAAGAACTGCAGGTAGGAACCGGAAGTCGACGCCCGAAGGGCGCCCGGAGGGCGGCGTCCCGGACGGACGCCGTCAACTGCAGGTAGGAACCGGAAGTCGACGCCCGCCGGGCGTCAGCGGTTGCCGGAGTTCACGAACCTCAGGAACGCCTCCTCGTCGCCCGGCTGCGGCGAGCGGAACGCGACGCCCATCCCCCACTCCTCCTTCGGGCCCTTGTCGGCGACCCACCGCACCTCGGCGGGGATCTGGAAGACCTCGCGGCTGATGGGGTGGCGCACGTCCAGCTGGATCCGGGTGCCGCGCGCCTGAAGCTCGGTGGTGGCGATGAACATGCCGCCCTTGCCGATGTTGCGCGTATAGAAGGACGCCATCTCGCCCTCGGCCAGGCGCACCCGGAACCGGGCGTGACGACGGGGGGCGGTGCGGCGAGGGTTGCCCGGGAGCCGAAGCGGACCCCGGCGATGCTCGATGGCACGCGGGTCCACGAGGCGTGGGTTGCCCGCGGCGTCGAGACGATCGACGTACTTCGACCACCGACGCCGGAGCATGTCGTCGGTGAGGAAGAAGCGCAGGCCCATCCCGGGGAGGCCCCCACAGAACGCCGACTCGGCCGGCAGCACGACGCGCTCGACGGTCATGAGCGCCCGGATCTCTCCGTCTCCCTTGCCCAGGGTGATGAGCGCGAGCACGAGTTCTCCGATGGGCAGCGCGTCGGGCGACTCGACGAAGATCCCGCCGTGGCTCGCCGCCGTGGCCGTGCGGGGGCGATCGCGTCCGCCGAACCGCAGGACGGTCGACAGCCCGACGCGATAGGACGCGACGGGGCCTTCGTTGTCGGGGGCGCGCTGGATGTTCGTCGAGGTGGTCTTGGCGAGCATGCGTCCCCCATCGGACGCTCCGGACGACACTTGATAGTGTCGCCGTCGATGGCTCGAAAACCCGCCGCCCTCCGCGTCGCGGGCCTCGGCCGAGGCGACCTCGTGACCCGCCTCTCGTTCACCGTCGCCGCGGGTGAGATCGTGGGCCTGCTCGGCCCCAACGGGGCGGGGAAGTCGACCACGCTGCGGCTCTTGGCGGGTCGCGTCCTCCCCACGTCGGGAGGCGCCACGATCGCCGGCCGGGACCTCGTGAACGACGCCTTGGAGGCTCGCGCGCGCGTGGGCTGGGCCCCCGAGGAGCCGCCCGCCGACCGGGACCTCACCCCCCGCGGGATCGTCGCGTACGCGGCCGCCCTTCGCGGGCTGGGCCGGGACGCGACGACGTGGGCCCTGGAGGCGACGGACCTCGCCGGGACGGCCGACCAACGCCTGACGACGCTGTCCCGAGGCACCCGGCGGCGCGTCGGCGTGGCCCTCGCGATCGTGCATCGCCCTCCCGTCCTCCTGCTCGACGAACCCACCGCCGGCCTCGACCCCGACCAGCGGGAGGCCATGCACGCGCTGCTCCGCGCGGCGGCGGACGACGGGGCGGCGGTGCTCCTGTCCACCCACCTGATCGAGGACGCGCAGCGGCTCTGCGACCGGATCCTCGTGCTCCGCGGCGGGACCTTGGTGGCCGAGGGCGCGCGTGACGGGGCCCCCTTCGCGGACGTCTACCGAAAGAGCGCGCCGTGAGGCCCGGTTCGGTGCACGTGATCCGGACGGTCGTCGCCCGGGAGCTGCTCGCCGCCGGGACGACCCGGGGCGCCTGGGCCGTCCACGGGGCCTTCCTGCTCCTGCACACCGGGCTCCTCGCGATGACCCTCCGTCTGCACGAATCGGTGGCGGCGGCGGCCGCGGCGGGGGCGATGACGCCGCCCGTGGCGCTCCTGCCGACCCAGGCGCGGAACCTCGCGCTGCTCCTCGTGCTGTTCGCGCCGCTGGTCGCCCTCGGGTCGTCTGGACCGGCGGTGCGGACCCTGCATCGGTCGGCGCCGGTGCGCGCGGGCGCGGTCGTGACGGGGACCTGGCTGGCCGCGTCGCTGCGCCTCGGGCTGCTGGGCGTCGTGGCTTCGGTCCCCGTCGCGTTCGTGCCCGTGTTGATGGAGGGGCGAGGGCCCCGACTCGTCGCCCTGGCCCCGAGCCTGATGCTGATCGTGGGGGCGGCGTGCGCGGTCGCCGTGCTGGCGGGGACGATCGCGCGCCGTCGAGCCACTGCGGTGGTGCTGGGCGGGACGGGCCTGCTGCTGCTGTGGACGTGGGGCCGGGCCGCGGACGCCGCGCTCGCGGACCGGGTGGAGCGGCTGTGCGAAGGCCTCGTCGTGCTCGCAGACCTCGGGTGGCTCGCGGCGCTGACGGTGAGCGCCTTGGCCGTCGCCGCCGCGGTCGCGGAGGCGAAGCGATGGTGACCCCCCGCGCCGGCATCGACCGGGTCGTGCCGTGGGTGGGCGCGTTGGGGGCGATCGCTCTGGTGGCGTCGGCGATCGGGGGCGCCCTCGGGTCGGAGGGGGCGTGGACGGAGCCCGCCGCGGGGGCGGGAGTCCTCGGCGTGCTGGGGTGGGCGATCTTCGACCTCGATCGCGTGCGCAGACGCGGGCTGCTCCCCTCCCCGACCCGGGTCCTGCGTACGCTCGGGCCGGCCGCGGGGGTGGTCGCGGCGGCCGGACTGATGGTCCTGGGGACGGCCTCCGCGGATCGGGTCCGGGACGTCACGCGGCACGGAGACCACGGGCCGAGCGCCTCGCTTCAGGCCGCGCTCGACGCCGTCGCCGAGGCGGTGGACCCCACGTCCATCGCGGTCACGATCCGCGTGCGGGGCCACGGCGACTCGGTGGATCGGCTGCACGAAGCCGAGCTGGAGGCGCTCGCGGTCGCCCTCCGGATCGGGGCCCCCGAGATCGACGTGCGGATCCGGGACGTGGCCGACGCCGGCGGGGCGCCGGGGAGCCTCACGGTGACGCGGGGAGACACCCGGATCGAGGTCCCGTCCCCCGACATGGACGAGCTCGCCGACGCCCTCCGCCGAGTCGCCGGCGTGCGTTGAGAGGGCCCCGGATCAAGCCCGACGGCGGTAGTCCTCGCCGTCGACCTCGACGAACTCGCACATCTCGGACAGGCGGCTGAAGATGCGCGCGTCCATGCGGTCCTGGAGGCTCTGGAACGCGTGCGCCGTGGCCGAGCGCCGGGCCCGGGCTTCGTGGGCGGCGTTCAGGACCTGGCGCACCGCGGCGCCGCGGTTCTCGGCGATGGGGAAGTTCGTGGTGCAGAGGGTGATCTTCCCGGCGTTGTAGCGACGGCTGATCAGGTCGTCGAGGACGGTCAGCTCCCACTCGGTCCGGCGGCCGCGCCCCAGCTCGTCGATGAGCAGGACCTCCACCTGGAACAGCGGCACGACGTGCCCCGTCTCCCCTTCCCCCGTCTCGTACGACCGACGCAGGTCCTTCACCAGGTGCGAGTAGTCCACGAACCGGCAGGGCACGCCCTTCTCGAGCGTCAGCTTGCGGAACATGCCGAGCACGAGGTGCGTCTTGCCCGTGCCGACGGGCCCCACGAACGTGAGCCCGCGCTTCACGGCCGGGTACATGAGCGTGAAGTCCTCGGCCATCTGCTTGGCGCGCGACTGCTTGTCGTTGCGGGGGCGGTAGGAGTCGAGGGTCGCGGCCTTGTAGCGACGCCCGATCCCGGCGGCGTTGAACAGCTCGATGCGGCGCCGGGCGGCGGTGCAGTCGCACGTCGCGAAGATCTCGTAGCCGTGCTCGTCGCGGTCGACGATGCCCCCGCTGCCGCGACAGGCGGGGCAGACCCAGTCCCGGTCCGCGAACCGCGCCACGCAGATCCGCCCGTCGTCTTCGATGACGATCGGCGGCGTGGTGGGGGTCGCGTTCATGGGGCGTCCTGCGGGGTCACGGCCGGGAGGTCCAGCCGGTCGGGTCGAGGAGCGAATCCTGCGTGCGCAGGCTCCGTCGCGCCAGTTCTTCCACCGTCTCGGACAGGCCCTCCGGGGTCATTCGCTGGGCTGCGTCCCCGAGCGTCGTGACGGCCTGCGCGCGGAGGTCGTCCGCCTCGTCCCGCGGGAGGGCCTCGAGCAGGTCGTCGTAGTACCGCCGGGACACGGCGAGGCAGGACGCGAACACCGGGGCCCCGCGCTCCGCGTCGCGGAGGGCGCGGAGGGCCTCCGCCGCCTTCTCCCTCGGCCCCCTCGCGGTGTCGCCGGCGGCCAAGGCGGCGGTCACGTCGTCGAGCAGCGCCGCCACCAGCCCGTCGCCCGGCGACACCGTCTCGGTCGCGGAGCCGACGCCCCGCTCCAGGGCCCTCGCGCCGTCCTTGGAGACGCGCTTGTCCAGCGACTTGAGGGGGAGCCCGCGAGGCCGTCGCTTGCGCGCCATGAGCCGTCGGCCGCCCTCCAGGACGGACGCGAGGACGACCTCCAGAGGGTAGCCGGCCGCCCACCAGCGCTCGATGAAGTGCTGGTCGACGGACGACAGGACGTGCCCCTCGTCGCGCAGGTGCAGCACCACCTCCTGGATGTGCGCCGCGAAGCTCTCCAGGGACGAGTAGTCGTCCGGCGCGAGGCCGGGCGCGAGGGCGAAGGGAGTCGTCATCGTGGGCGGGCGACCCTACCAACAACCGCATCGAACGCTGGTATTGTCCGCGCCATGTCTCGACCGCTGCGCCTGCCCCTCCCCGTCCTCGCCACGGCCCTGCTGTTCCTGCCCGCCTCCGCGCTCGCGCAGGACGAAGACCTCGACCTCGAGTTCGAGGACGACGAGGCCGAGGAGGGCGACGCCCCCGAAGAGGACGACGAGGTCGACACCGAAGAGATCTACAAGGAGTACAAGGACGAGCTGCGCGGCGAAGGTCCCTCCGAGGAGATCGACGCCTGGAACCGCTACCTCGACGTCTACACGAAGTCGCTGTACCGCCTCGAGATCGAGAAGCGGATCAAGGCCCTCGAGGAGGCGGCCTACCAGGAGACGCTCGAGGAGCGGCTCGCCGAAGAGGAGCTCAGCAAGGTCGACGCGAAGGACGAGGAGCTCCGCTTCTTCGCGCCCACGCTCCTGTCTCTGTCGCCGAACACCCGCCGACACATCGAGGTCGGCGTGCTCTGGGGCTTCTCGGACCGCTTCAACTACGAGGCGACCTTCGAGTGGAACTTCCACCGCCAGGTCAGCGCCTGGGCGTCGTTCCGCCACGCCGGCCAGGATCTCGGCGGCTCCCTGCAGATCGGCGGCAAGGGCGCGTTCATCAAGGACACGCGCACCGGTCTGCTGATGTCCGGCATGTTCCACGTCGAGGCGGGGGCCACGCCCAAGAGCGGCTTCTTCTTCGCGATCCAGCCCACCTACGGGTTCGGCTTCAAGCCCAACGACGTCTTCCAGATCCAGACCACCCTCGGGTTCCGCGTGCGGGTGAACAACCTGCACCACCAGGTGCTCTGGAACATCCAGGCGGCCATCAGCCCCAACAAGATCGTGTCGGTGTACTTCGAGAGCCTCCAGAAGCACAGCTTCTACAGCCCGCCCACGGGCGACGCCCAGTACTTCGGGTTCCACCAGGCGGGCGTCGGCGTGAAGATCCGACCCATCGATCCCATCGAGGTCAGCGTCGGCGCCAACATCCCGTACGCCCTGCGCCTCTGGCGCGACTACCGCTACGCCGGCATCCACGTGAACTTCTCGGTGTACCTCCCCGGCCAGCCCAAGGCCGGCAGCGGCGACGCCGGCGACAGCCCCTTCAGCCGCCGGAGCTCCGACGACGGCGAGCTCGACTACGCGCCCCGCCAGTCCGCCCCGACCCTGTAGGGCGCGCCCTCTTTCGCCAGCCCACGCCCCCCTCCGACCTGGGAGGACGGCGCTCTCACGGCTCCGCTCCCTGCGGTCGCTCCCTGACGCCGTGGAGCACCGTCCCCCAGGCGGGGGGCTCCACTCCTTATGCAAGACCTGAGAGGGCGGGCCCGTCTCTCGATCCAAATCGAGGCTCCCCGCCCGAGGGTTCGGCACGCGCGGCGTCAGGGAGAGAGCGAAGCGAACGGAGCCGCGGCGGGCCGAACACTCGGGTTCGAGGGGAGCCGGCGAGTGACCAGAACGACGAAGACGGAGCTCCCGGAAGGGAAGCTCCGCCTCGTTGCGTCTCCGACGGGACTGCCGATTACTCGGCGCCGTCCTCCTCCATGTCGAAGCTGATGCCGCCCTTGGTGTAATAGAACATGCGGAACGAGTCGACCTCGTCCGGGTGGTTGAAGGCCCAGGCCGCCGCGTCGGCGTTCATGTAGTCGCCCGTCTCCACCCGGCGGTAGAAGTCGTCCGGGTTCTGGTTGATGTCCTCCCAGGACAGGACGCCCAGGAGCATCTCCGCCACGTCCGACAGGTGGACCGTCAGGTCCCAGGTGTTGTCGTTCACGTAGCAGACGAACCCGTCCCCGGGGTGCACGTTCGGGTGCCAGATCTCGCTGACGGCGTAGATCTCCGGCTTCACCACCGGATACGCCTCGGACAGGTAGATGTCGAAGCTGACCTCATCCTTCACCGGGAAGTGATCGAGGGGGTACGCCTTGCTGCGGAAGGTCTTCTTGTCGGGGCGGCCCAGGGTCGGCTTCTTGTAGGTGAAGCGGTACTTGTACGGCAGGGCCTCTTCGCCCCACGTGAAGTCCAATGGCTCGACCGAGCAGTACTCCTGCTCGCCCATGTAGTACTGCAGCCGCTCCCACTCGGTCTGGAGCCGGCCCATGACGAACTTGGCGTCACCGTCCGGCTTCTTCTCGAGCCGACCTCCGCCTCCGCCGCCCGAGGCGGCCTCGGGGGGCTTCTTCCGACGTCGCTTCTTCTTGGTGGGTTCCGCCATGTTGCGAGTGCTCCTCCGGTCAGGCCGGGATGTGCTCCATCACGAGCCGAATCTCGTCCCCCTCTTCGACGCCCGCGTCGCCGAGGTTCTCGTTGGGCTGCAGGATGTAGTGCTTGCGGCCACCGGAGCGACGGTCAGGCACGGAGATCTTGAAGGACCGCGGCTGGCCCTGCTCGTCCGTCATGTTCATCTTCAGCTGACGCGCCAGGAAGGGCGCGAGCTTGCTGGACGGCACGTTGGAGCTGATCTTGACGGTTCGATTCGTACCGCCGGTCGGCTCCTTGAGCCGCACCTTCACCACACTGGACATCGCTCTATCTCCTGAAACTGCTCTGCGGCCCCGGCGTCATGCGGGGAAGGCGGCAGCGTGGGGGTGTCGGATTATAACGGACTCGGGATCTTCGTCCGAAGCAAGCGCCCCAAGCGCGCGCAGCGGAACAGAGTGAAGAGGAGTCGGAACCTCGCAGAGCGGGGCCCCCGGCGTGGAATCGGCGGACGCGAAGCGAGCCGGTTCGACGTTGGGGTGCATCAACCCATGCCCTCGAGGTCGCGGTCCTTGAGGGCCGCGAAGCACCTCCGGCACCGACCGTCGAGGAGGTGCACGTAGTCCATCAAGTAGACGGCGTGGCAGGTCTCGCTCTGGTTGAACTTGTTGTGGCAGACGACGTACTTGTCGTGGTCCGGGTTCACCACCTGGTTCGTGAGGAGGCAGACGAGCTCCTCGGGCTGGGTCGAGTAGTCGACGTCGTCCCCGTCGTCGTCCTCCTCGTCATCCAGATCGTCGTCCTCTTCGGGCTTCTCGACGATGCGGTAGTGGTTGAGCGACAGCGCCCCCACGAACGAGCCGACGCTGCCCACGGCGAAGGAGAGCACCAGGGCGGACGTCTCGAACGCGATGGCCCCGTCCGCCGAGGCCTTCGCCGCGATGGCGGCGATGGCGAACATCAGCGCGAAGACCACGATGCCCGCGCCTCCGACCGCGCCCATGCCGCCGCGGCCGCGCCCCAGGATCATCCGCACGGTGGCGGCCGAGAGGATGCCGAGGGCGAGCGGCGGCGCGATCACGAGGCCGATGAACACCGTGCCGTCGGCGTACTGGGTCATGCCCCAGAGCAGCGACAACCCCAACAACGCCAGCGCCGTGGGGATGACGTCCCCCGGTCCGCCGAATCCAACCTTATCCGCCACGCATCACCTCGGCTTCGTCTCCGGTCAGCTCGATGGCGAGGGTCGTGCCCCCACCGTAGACCCGGAAGATGTGCAGCTTCGGGAAGCCAAGCTGGGCCAACGTGTGGTCGGCGAACTTGTCCATGACCCGAAACGCGCGCTTGTAATCCGGTCGAGCTTCATTGTCGCAGTTGCGACAGCCGAGGTCCAAATGCCGACCCCGGCGGGGGTAGAAGTACTCGCCGCGCCAACCGCACTGATGGCAGTACAGCTCCGTGATCAGGTCCGAGCCCAGCCGCAGGCCGACCCCGCGCGGGGTCGTCTCCAGCAGCTCGGCCGCCCGCTCCAGGAGCTCCCGCAGGGTCGTGCCCTCGGCGGTGAACCCGGGCTCCTCGTGGACCTCGCCCCAGTACTCGTGCCCCTCGCACTCGGCCACGCGCCGACGCGTCTGGGTCTCGAGGTAGGGCGCGGCTCCGCCGAAGTAGAACTGGTGCCCGAAGGGCAGCTCCAGCTCGGCGGGGAACTCGTCCATCTTCTCGTGGTGGAGGAGCTTGAGCGCCTCCTGCGCCATCATCGCGCCCGACATGGCCGCCGCCAGGGGCGACGTGGGCTGCCGGTTCATCTCCCGGATGGCCTCCTGCATGGGCGCGCAGGTGGGCGCGTACGGCAGGTGCTGCTGGTACCGCATCGCGGCGTCCATCGTGCACTCGTAGCAAGCGCCCTGGTGGGGGTGCCAGCACGCCACGCGCCAGCTCAGCTCGCCGATCCCCGCGTCCAGCCAGGGCTTGCCCAGGGCCGCGCAGATGCGGTTGAAGCCGACCCGCGCGTCGATCGAGTCGACGACCGAGCACAGCACGTCCATGCGCCGATACACGCCGAGCCCGACCTCGAAGCGGATGTCCCCCTGGATGGGGACGATCTTCATGTCCGGGTCCATGTCCTGCAGACGCTCGGCCGCGACCTCCACCTTCTGGCGACCGATGTCCGACGGTCGGAAGAGGACGGACTTGGCGAGGTTGGACTTGTCGATGGCGTCGAAGTCCGCCAGCCAGAGCTCGCCCACGCCGAGCAGCGCGAAGTTCTTGAGGACCTCGTTGCCCAGCGCCCCGGCGCCCGCGCAGAAGATGCGGCCCGACCGGACGACGTCCTCCCGGAAGTGCGCCATCAGCTTGTAGATGGCGAACCGGTCGTCGTTGTCGTACTCCATCCGGCGGTACTGCTTCTCGCCGAACGTGAGATCCACGACGCCGTCCGCGTCGACCTCCAGGCCGTCGTCGTCGTCCTCCTCGATCTCGTTGCCGTCCTCGTCCAGCGCGACGACGACGATCTCGAAGTCTTCTTCTTCCTCAGACATCAACCGTCCTCGGGCCTAATCGTCGTCCACTTCCTCGTAGTAGATACCGCGGATGTTCTCGCGGTCCTTCCCGGAGGCCTTGATGGCGCCCTGAAGCGCCTTCTGCATCCAGTCCAGCCGCAGATCGAGCTTGTCGCTCTTCGGCCGGTTGGTCTGGATCTTCTTGACCGCCTGCCAGGAGGTCTTGAAGTGCGGGAACAGCCCCTTCTTCTTGCCCTCCTTGCGCACCCCGCGCAGAAACAGCTGGGCGCGCTCCATGAGGGCGCTGAAGATGTTGCACAGCACCTCCTCGGAGCTGCCCTCGGACATCAGCCGCGCCTCGGCGGTGACGAGCGTCTGCAGGAAGAGCTGGGCCCGCACGTCGGCGACGGGCTTCTGCTCCACCAGGTACGCCTTCATCAGCAGCTCGATGGACGCGTCGATGAACTCACGCAGCTTGTTGCGCAGCTCGCCCAGGGCCTCGGGCTCCGGAGGGGTCGCCACGGGGACGTACCGGAGGTCGATCTTGCCCTCGACCTTGCGCCCGTCGCCCACGGTGATGCGCCCGATCTCGACGCCCCCCATGATCTCCTTCTCGTTGAAGACGATCGTGGTGGACTCGACGGTGCGCGTCTCCTGGCGTTCGGTGGAGTTGTACGCCTGGCGCTTGCTCGCCGCGTCGTCCTCCTCCTTGTAGACCAGGAACACCCGGTACTTGCCGGGCTCCTCGGGGACCACCTCGCTGCGCGCGCCTTCGGGCACGACCAGGTCGTTGCCCTCGACGTCGAGCGCGTAGCCCTCGGAGATCTCGATGCAGTCGCCCTCGGCCGTCTGCACGACCTCCGGCTTGAGCCCCATGACGACGCCCGTGCCGTGCAGGTGGATGTTGTGCAGCCGGCGCTTGAACAGCCAGTAGTTCTGCTCGTCCTGGAGGTCGATGTCCGACAGACACATCCCCTCGAAGGAGCGAAGCCTGCGGTTTTGAATGCCTTCCATGATGTCCCTTCACATGGCGAGGGCGGGCCGTGACGACCGAGCCGGGGGGCTCAGCCGAGCAGGCACGACCTCCCGAGAACCGAGTTGGGCGTGATCCCGCCCCCGCCGGCCAGTACCAGGCCGTTGTGGGTGAGCTCCTCGTCCCGAAAACAGATGACGAAGTTGAGGTGGGCCGGCTTCTCGCGTTCGACGAGCCGAACCACCTGCTCCAAGAGTTCCTTGAGCCGCTCGCCGTACTGCGAGAGCAGCACCTGGCGGTCGTCGAGCACGATCGTGAAGTACTCCTCGCGGGCGAACCGGGGCGAGACCATCAGGTGCTCGCCGGGGTGCGTCACGAACGGGAGCAGCACCGTCGCGTCGGCCTCGGTGGGGCGCGACAGGGCGCAGTTGCCCAGCTCCAACGGCTGGGGGCCCTTGCGCTCGACGATGTTCACCTCGAGCCCCGTGAGCGTCTTGATCATCTCCCGGATGCCGTGGATGGTCCCGCGCCAGCGGAACAGCTCCACCGCCCGACGCAGGAAGATGCGCCGCCGGGTGACGGGGATGCGCTCGTCGAGATCGAAGTCGAGCCACGACGCCAGCCACGGCATGAACTTCGGGTCGTGGATGACGGGCGAGACGATCCGATCGCGGCGACGGACCTCGCTCTCGACGCGGAAGTTCAGCGTCTGGAAGACGAGCAGGAAGCGCCGCAGGAAGTCCGCCTCGGGGCGCCCCGAGCCCGTCCGCTGGTTCTGCATGCCGCGGGTGAAGACCCCGGGCAGGTACGCCCCGTAGCCCTGGGTGGCCACGAGCAGGCTGATCGTGTCCCGCGGCTCGAGCGTGGCGAAGTGGATCAGGCGACTCTCGCGCTCGAAGCGCACCCCGTTGCCCCGCGGATGGAGCGTCACGGTGGTGGGCGGCGTGCCCCCGCGGGGCCGGATTCGGACGCCGACGATCCGCCCGTAGAGGTGGCGACGCACCTCGTTCACGTACTCCACGCGACACGGGTTGCCCAGCACGTGGTGCACGATGGCCACCCCGTCCTCGGCGTCCAGACCCTCCCTGAGGATCTGCTCCAGTGTGTCGATCTGGAGCATCTAGATCACCTCGCAGACCGAATGAGGAACCGCAAGCGCCCCAAGCGCGCGCAGCGGAGCGAAGCGAAGCGGAGTTCTTCGGAGGCAGAGCGGGGCCCCCGGCGAGAAACCGTCGACCGAAGGGAGGCGGTTTGTCGAGAGGGGTGCATCAGTCGACGTCGACCAGCACGGTGGGCGTGCCGTGGAGGATGTAGAGCTGCCCGGGCTTGCCCTTCTTGGGCAGCGTCTTCGAGTACCCGGCGGGCGACCCCTGGGGCGGCGCGCGCAGGACAGTGCACTCCTCGACGTGCCGGATCTCGGGGATCTCCTTGAGGATGTGCTGCAGGTCCTGGGACCGCGGCACGTCGCCGAAGGGCCAGCCGCCGCCGTCCACCCCCCCGAAGTACGGGTCGAGGAACCGGGTGATCCACTCCTCGGCCCGCTCGCGCACCCCCGACGGGTTGGTGCGCGGGTTGAGCAGGCAGCGCAGCTCCACCGTGACGGGGATCAGCTGCACCATCTGCACGCGGACCTGGGTGTTGATCAGGCACCGCTCGGCGACGTACTCCTGCACGGCGCGCAGCAGCCCGATCTCCTCGGCGTCGGGGATCTCGCCCGACTTGTCGTCGCGCTGGGGCAGGACCGTGATGCGGATGACCCACGGGTCGTCCTTCGGGTCCTTGTAGGCGTAGCACCGCGCGAGCATCGCGGGCGACGCCTCCTTGGCGATGATCTCGAAGTCCTCGGTAGTGACCGCCCGGGTGCGGCCCGTGAGGGCTCGCGGCGCCCGCTTCACGAGGTCGTCCACGCGCTCGACGTCCCGCCCGCCGGTGGCCGGGAACGGGTTGTTCACGAGCACCTTGCTGCCGTACGTGAGGCACACGCTGATGGAGCCCGCGGGCACGTTCCCCGCCAAGCCGTCCGTGGTGTAGTAGTGGTTCACGACGATGTTGTGCGTGCCCGCCTTGGGGATGGCGCCGTGGACGCCGTCGCCGAAGCGGACGACCGACCGCACCGGGTCCACCGAGTACGACTGGCTGTGGCGCCCCGCGTCGCGCAGGTCGTCGTCCAGGGACAGGGTCCAGGGCTCGGCGCGGTCGTCGTCGACCACGTCCACGTCGATGAACCCGTGGGTGCGCAGGTCCTCGGGCAGGCCGTTGAGCACCTCGCTGTACGGGATGACTGCGGGCTGGTGCACGAGGTGGATCGTCTGGTTGGGGATCCCGAACGCGCTGAACTTCTCGAGCGTGCGCTTCTGGATGTTGACCACCTCGGCCGCGTTGAGCAGCAGGTGGGTCAGGCGCGGGTAGCGGGCGGGCCCCATGGTGCCGTCGGCCCGCTTGACGTAGTCGGGCAGCTTGACCCGGATCCAGGTCACCTCCTGGTCCACGTCGCCGCCGAGCACCGGGATCTGGAGCCGCACGAAGCCGCTCCCCCGGAAGTCGAACGACGTGGGGATGTAGCGCATCTCGCGCCAGCGGCCGGTGGCCAGGTACTCCCACGTGCCGGTGCGCTCGGCGCCTCGGACCGGCTCGCCGGTCATGCGGAAGTAGATGGACAGCTCCTCGCCGAGGGGGAGCGGGCGGTCGAACGCCATGTAGACGAAGCGGCCGTCCTTGTGCGTCTCCACGGGGGCGATCCAGGGGAAGCGGATCTCCTTCTTGCTCGTGAGCGAGCGGGAGACCAGCGGCCGGATCGACGTGAACCGGGGGTTGGGGATGTTCTCGTTGACGCCGAGGGCCTCGAAGTCGTGGAGGATGTGCCGGTACCAGTCCTCGCCCTCCTCGCCGCGCTTCTTGCGCCCGCCGCCGCGGTGCTGCACGCGGATGCCGAAGAACTGCGGGAAGTAGTGCTGCTCGCGGTTCACGAAGATGCTGGCGCTCTCGGTCGCCTTGCCCTTGCCGTCCTTCGTGGCCTTGGCCGTCTCGGTCTTGCCGATGTCGACCTCGACCTGGTCGGTGAGGTCCGCGTACGTGAGCACGAGGCGGATCCAGTACGTCTCGTCCCCCAGCAGCTTCACGGCCGTGATGCCCTTGAACTGCGTGGCCGGCTCGAGGCTCATGCGCACGCTGAAGCACTGGTCCTCTTCGCTGTACGTCGGCTGCATGTCCGAGAAGCAGAACTCCTCGAACGCGTTGCCCTCGTCGTCGTTCAGCTTGACCGGCTTCCACTTGTTCTTGGCGCGGTACTGGAGCTTGAAGCGGTAGCGCTTGAGGTCGTCCTCGAGGCCCCACTGCCCCGCGCGCGGGTACTTGTAGCCCTTGAAGAAGTAGTTGAACTCGAAGGCCACCCGCTCGACGGTGTCCTCGAACACGTCGCTGCCCATGTACATGGCCGAGTTCTCGACCGCCTTGATGTTGAACTCCGAGCTGCTGTACGGCTCCACCGGCGGGGACTCGAGGGAGACCTCCTCCAGCCGGTTGATGTTCGGGCCCTTGAGCAGCTTGATCCTGATGAGCCGCTCGAGGCTGATGACCAGCTCGCCCTCATCCGTGAGGGCGGCGATGTCGACGGCGCGGCTCCGCGTGGCCTGGAAGCGCGCCGGCAGCGCGGCGTCCGACGGCATGGGGCCGTTGATGTACGTGTCGAGGCCGCGCAGCGTGACGTTTCGGTCCGGGAGCGCCGACCAGCGGCCGTCCTCCGTGAAGTAGTACCACTGCATCCCGGGCACGTACGTGGGCGCCACGCGCAGGGACAGTCGCGGGAAGCGGATGATGAACGCTTCCTTGTTGCCGGGGCGGATCGGCTCGGTGAACTTGAACTCGAGCGTGTGGTCCCCGGAGCGCGTGACGAACAGCTCCATGGAGTGGCTGCGGCCTCGACGCGGCTTGAACCGACCCTTGGGGTGCTCGCGGATGAGGTCCAGGTAGTAGGACTCGAAGTCCAGGTGTCCGCGGACCCAGTAGCGCGCGAGGTTGCGGCCCTCGTCCGACACGAGGTCGCCCGTCTCCTGGTCCCAGTCGGCGATGGCGGCCTGGGGTTCCAGCCCCGACGCCAGCAGGTTGCGGGAGTCGAGCCACGGGACCCACTCCTTCTCCGTGCGGTGCTCCCACTTGAAGAAGCGCTGCAGGTCGAAGAGCTTGCCGCTCTCGTTGCCCTTGAGCTCCACGTGCAGGGTGACCTCGTCGTCCGTGTGCAGCCGCTCGAGGAGGTTGTGCCCGACGTACAGGAACTGCTCGTAGATGTTCGCGTTGAGGTTGTTCCGGTCCGGGTCCGGCTCGAGCAGCGGCAGCCCCGCGGAGTCGCCCGCCTTCTCGCCGAACTCGTACACCGGCGGGGCCTCGGGGTCCTGGTCCACGATCCGCTCGATGGCCAGCACGTCCTTCTCGCCGCCCAGGCCGGGGGCGATCTGGAGGCCGAGGATGCGCTCGAGGCGCGGGTTGATGACGGTCACCGCGCGCACGGTCAGGAAGCGGACGTCGTCCACGTCCTCGGTCTGCTCGGTGGCGACCTCGACCATCTTGTCGAGGCGCACCGGCGGGGTCTTGTCGTTGAGCTTCTGGAAGCTGACCAGGGTGCGCGCGGGGAGCGCGGGGCCTTGACGCTCCCCGATGAAGTTCAGGAAGTGGATGTACGTCGCGTCCGGGACCCGGTTGAGCCGGTAGATCGTCATCTCCGTCATCCACGCGAACAGCTGGACGAGGGTCATGCCCGGATCGGCGTCGTTGAAGTTCGTCCACTCGGGGCAGTAGACGGGGATGAGTTGCTTCGCGCGCTCGACGATCTCCGCGTACGTCAGATCATCGAGGTTGGGCGCTTCAATCGGCATCGATGAACTCCTGCAGCTGGAGCAGGTGGACCATGTTCTGGTGGTTGTTCGACTTCCGGACGATGTACGAGATGCGGAGCCGGATGCGATTGGGGTCGCCCGGCGCCGACTCGGCGATCACGTCGTCCACGTCGATGCGCGGCTCCCACTCGGCGAGCGCGGTGCGCACCATCCCCTCCGCCCGGTGGCGGGTGGCGGCGGAGTTGGTCTCGAAGATGAGATCCTGAAGGGGGCAGCCGAACTCGGGGAGCATCTGTCGCTCGCCGGGCTGCGTGTTCAGGATCACGTGGATGCACTCGGCGATGTTGAGCTCGTACTCCGACAGCTCCACGCCGAGCCCGTCTCGACGCGGAACGACAGGAAAGCGCCACCCTCTGCCGAGGAACTCGCGACTCACGAGGTTCTCCTTGCCGGGCGGCCGCACATCCAACCATTCAGCTACGACCGGCGGTCCATCTCCTCCGAGCGGACCGGGCGCCAATTCTCCTTCATTGGCGGAGGAGGATCAAGCCGCCGGAGGCCTCATCCGGTGGTGGGCCGGGCGGAACGCTCCCGGCGACGCACCAAGAGCAGGCCCGCCAACGCGAGCCAGGGGGGCGGACCCGGGGACGAGGCGGCGTCGCACGCGCACCCTCGGCCGCGCGCGCTGCCTCCCCCGCCGCCGCCGAAGTCGTCGTCGTCGTCCGCGAACGCGTCGTCGTCGTCGGTCGCGTCGTCGTCGTCGCCGAGGTCGTCGACCTCGCGCAGATCCCAGGACCACCCGAACTGCTCGCCGCTGCGGCGATCTTCGGACCAGGCGGCGATGGAGAGCGCGACGTCGCCGTCGTCGACGAACCGCACGGAGGCGATGCCGTCGTCGAAGGGCAGGCGCTCGTAGTCGATGCCGCCGCTCCGGGTCACCAGCGTGGCGCCCCACCGGGCGGCGCTGTCGCGGTCGCCGCGGCCGTCGACGTCGATGGTGAGCTCCCAGGTGCGGCTGCCGGGGAGGTCGAAGTGCAGCGTGTTGGTCCCGTAGCGGTAGGGCTCCCGAGAGCCCGGCGGACGGCCCTCCCCCGCCTCCGCCACGATGGCCGTGTAGGGGTCTTCGCCGGGGTAGTAGTCCTCGTAGAACTCCACGAGGTACTCGAAGTCGTCGCCTTGGCGGTAGTCCCAGAAGACGTTGTGCGCCGCGAACTCCACGAACACGTCGTCGAAGTCCTCGTCCAGGTCGTCCAGCTCGTAGCGCAGCGCCTCGATCGGGTCGCCGCCGCCCCCGACGGGCTCGACCCAGGAGTTGCGGACGGCCTGCCAGGGCGTCACCTGCTCGCTGATGAACGTCGGGAAGATCATCGCGCCGTACTGGTGGTACTCGATCAGCGCGCCCGAGTCGGCGTAGTCGAACGAGTCCAGGGGGAGGTACGCGGCGAGGGCGAAGCCGAACAGGAAGATGGCGTGGTCGCTCGAGTTCGTGTCCACCATCGACGGGATCCAGCTCGCCGTGGCCTCCCAGTACCAGGCGCCGGGGTCGTCGTTGTCGTAGGTGTAGGTGCCGAGGCCCCACTGCACCGCGTGGTACAGCTCGTGGATGGCGACCGTGCGGGTCCGCGCGGGGATCGAGTCGGCGGCGATGACGAGGGTCGGGTACGAGTCGTCGTCCGGCGTGAAGTAGCCGCCTGCGCCGTACCCGGGCGGCGCGCCGTTCCCGGAGTCGCCGATGTAGACGTTCATGAGCACCTCGGTCGTGCCCCAGGGCATCGGGTGCTGCATCTCCCCGATCTGGACCCTCCACGCGTCCTCGAGCGCGTCCAGCAGATCGTCCACCTGGCCCGTGGTGCCGCCCCAGGAGTTGCCCCAGCGCACCGCGAAGTTGTCGCTCAGGCGCTCGTTCGGCAGACCCAGGGGGTTGCGCGCGTACTTGTCGCGCGCGGCGGTCCACGACGCCGGCCCGGGGGCGGGCTCGAAGGTGGGCAGGAGCTGCGGGGTGTGGCAGAGGTGCGTGGCCGCGGTCGCCGTCGAAGGCATCAGGAGCGCGACGACCAGCAGAATGCTCCTCATGCCATCAGGGTATGCACATCCGAGGCCGAGCGGCGGGGCGAATCACGCGCCCCCCCGACGATCTACCCGTTCCCGTCGGTGTTGGAGCAGAAGTCGAAGTCGGTGATGTAGCCGCGCTGGCCGATCTGGTGGCGGGCGGCCGTCACGTAGTACTTCCCGCTGAAGATGCCGAGCTCCTTCAGGTTCACCGTGTTGCCGGGCTTGATGTCCGGGTTGCCCTGGCAACGCCCGGTCCCGGTGAGGAACTGGTTGGCCTTGGCCCCGAGCAGCCCCTTCGCGAGGCTCTTCGCGGCGGCCTGATCGGCCACGGGGTAGGTGGTGACGTAGGTCTTGGCCGCGCCGAAGGCGTCCTTGGCGAGGTCCGCGCCGATGTTCTTGCCGCCGCCCTTGCTGAGGTCGCCGGTCTTCGCTTTGCCGACGATCTCCTTCTTCTGGAAGATGTCCCAGCCTCGAACGATCACCTCGTCGACCTGGCCGATCGCGTTGAGGCGCATGCGGCAGTCCATCAGCTCGATCGAGTACTTGAGCTCGACCTCGGTGCCGCCGCCCACGGCGGGCTTGATGAACTTCACCTTGTTGTCGTCCACCTGCAGGTGGAAGTGGTTGCGACGCGCGAGGTACTTCAGGAACTCGGCGTCCGACAGGTTGTTCTGCAGGATGTAGACGTGCGTCACGTCGGTCGTGTCGCAGTCCGCCGAGAGCCCGTGCTCCCCCGCGATCTCGCTCACGAGGTCGCTGTCCTTCTTCTCTTCCCAGAAGCGGACCTTGCTGCCGCGCTTCAGGCGGTGCGCGCGGTCCATGCCGCGGACCGTCAGCCCCGCGGGCTGGCCCTCGGGCCAGTTGGGCTCGAGGCACACGACCTCGCCCTTGAAGAGCGTGGTCTCACCGTCGGCGTAGCCGAGGTCGATCTGCATCGTGTCGCCGACGTTGTACTTCGCCTCGGCGAGCACGCCGCGGGCCACGTCGTTGAACTTGACGGTGGCCATGTCGATCTTGTCGGCCTCGAGGTCGACGAGGATCTTCGCCACCTCCATGCCGTCGTTGGCGACGTTGAGGCTCGTGCCCCCGATGGTGACGGAGAAGGCGGCGTAGTTGTGTTCCGAGCCCATCGGTCAGCGGATCCGCGGGACGCGAAGCACCTGGCCCGGCTCGAGGTCGCGCGGGTCCTCGATGTTGTTGGCGGAGGCGATGGGGCGCCACAGCGTGGGGTCGTCGTACGCCTCGTTGGCGATGGCCTGGAGCGTGTCGCCCGGCTGAACCCGGTACGCCTTCTCGTGATCGGGGGACTGCAGGCGGATCCGCTTCTTCTGCGTCGCCTCGTCCGCGATCTCGGTGAGGGAGACCTTCATCTCCGCGCGGACGGGCACGCCCGAACCGTTGAACATCTTGTAGGTCGTGTTGAACGCCGTCATGACCCAGGTGACCTTGTGGTTCCCGCGGACCTTGATGTAGTCGTCCCAGTGGAAGTACAGGTGCGGCGGACCGTGGGTCTCGTCGTAGACCATGGTCAGCTCTTCGATGGGCATCGTCTTGTTCCGCACGTCCGAGTCTTCCTCGTACGTGTCGAACATCAACGTCATCTCGAGCTTCATCGACTTGCCGCCCTTCCACTCCAGGAGGGGGCTGTCGAGCACGTGGTCGCTCTTGTTCTGAGACCAGTCTGCGCTCTTGGAGATGCTGTAGCTCTCCGGATTGAACTGGGCTTCGAACTGCTCGCCGTTTTCGACCTGCTCGAAGAAGGCCTTGGCCAACTCGGTCATCGCGGGCTCCTTTTCTCGGTGCTACGCGGTGGTTCGGTTTTCTGATGCCGAAGAGAGGTTCAACTCTCCCCGGTCCACTCGGTCACGCCCTCGTGGTTGAGGACGAAAGTCTCGATCGCCATCTCGGAGCCGTTGCCGTTCAAGGCCGTCCCCTGCCAGGACTTGATCCACGCGTTGCGGATGTTCCAGCTCTTGCGCGCCGACATGTCCCGGTTCAGCAGCGTGATCTTCACCGTCTTACGGTTGCCCGACGCTGCTCCGCGGGTCGACGCGTCGTACCCGGTGTTGGAGTTCTGGACCGTCGCCTTGAACCAGTCTTCGAGGTCCGTGTCGTCGGTCAGGCCCTTCTTGAGGGTCACAGGACCCCACTTGACCCGGCCCGGGAGGACGTGCGTGCGGTAGTTGAGCCCGCCCTCCTTGATCTCGTACTCCTCGACGTCTCCCTTCAAGCCGGAGACGTCGCTGAAGCGGGCTTTGATCCCGTCCATGCCGTCGACCTCGACCCAGAAGTTGTATGCGCCGAACGGGTCGTCGCCGTAGTCGGTGATGTTCGAATTGTCGGCCATCGTCGGTACCTTTCTCCGTTATTGCACCGATGCGTCACCGTATTTGAGCTGGAGGTGGACGAACTCGTTCGTCTGAACGGGATTCACCCACACGTCCACCACCAAGATACCCGCTTCCCGAACCTGCACGGGATTATTCTCTTCGTTGCATCGCACGATGTAGGCCTCGTCCGGGGCGTCGCCGCGCAGGGCCCCGAGTTCGAACAGGTCGTGCAGGAAGTACTTCGTGTCGCGCTCGACCCGCTCGCGCAGGGAGTGGGTGTTGTTCTCGAAGATGGCCCACTGGTTGTCCATCTCGAGCTGCTTGCCGATGTAGCCGATGAGGCGACGGACGTTCACGAAGCGCCAGAGGTCCTCTTCGCTGAGCGTGCGGGCCCCCCAGATGATGATCCCCTTGCCGGACCGGATCTGGAGGAGGTTGATGCCGCTGCGCTGGAGCAGGTTGCGCGGCTGCTCGTCGATGTGCATCGAGACGTCCTGGATGCCCCGGATGGTCTCGTTGGCGGGCGGCTTCATCACGCCGACGGGCGCGTTCTCGTCGTCGCTGCGGGCGTAGATCCCGCAGACGGCGCCGCAGGGCGGCAGGTTCAGGCCGCGGTGCGTGCGGACCCAGGGCCAGTAGACGGCGAGGCAGGACAGCGTGACCTGGGAGCGACGGAGGTTCGTGCGCGTCGCCTCGAGGGCGTCCATCGTCAGCGCGACCTCCGTCGGCACGTCCTCGCGCCCCTGCCACTTCTCTTCTCGATACCAGGGGACCAACGCTGCGGGCGTGAGCTCGTCCGCCCCCAGCTCGAAGCCCTCCGCCCTCGCGCGCTTGCGCTCGGCGTCCTGCAGCATCCCGAACGGCGGACAGGAGTCGGCGACGATGAAGCGGTTCCCCGTCTTGCGCGCGAAGTTCGCGGCCATGGCCCACACCGTGGGCAGCAGGTGCACCTGGGTGAGCCACAGCTCGGGCAGCGTGATCTGGCTGATGGAGCCGGCGCCGTAGTCGTCCAGCCGATCGAACAGCCAGGTGTAGAAGCGGAGGAAGGCCGTCTCCAGCCGCTGCTCTGCGATGACCTCGGGGTCTTCGTCGTCGTCGAGGTTCGACGGGTCGAAGGGAGGCACCGAGAACGTGATGTCCACCAGGTGCGCGGTCACGCCGCCGTTGGCGAAGTAGTTGCGGATGAGCGCAGGACGCTGGGTGCGGAACTCGCCCTCGAAGACCTCCTCCTCCCAGTCCGCCAGCTCGTGGTGGACCAGCTCGAAGGGCAGCTTCACCGCCTCGGCGGAGCCGGGGAGGTCGATGACGGCGAGGGTGTCGACGCCGTCGGCTTCGGGGTCGAGGGCCACGGGGGACCAACGCACCCGCGCGAAGGCGGCGACGTCGGTCCGAACGACGGTGTCGACCCCGTCGCCGCGGTCTGTCTCGGCGAGAACGAGCCCGGGCCGAAAGGCGAGTTCGCTGCCGGGGGTCGTGGGGAGAGACATGGGTGCTTGGTCGGCCGGGCTCGTTTACCGGTTGAAGGAGCGGTTGATCTTCTCGTTGATCCCCGCGATTTCCTTCGCCCACTGGTGCCGCTCTTTGTGCGACAGCGCCATGATGTCGTCAGGCGTCCAGTGGAAGTGGTACGCGATATAGGCTACCTCCTGATAGAGCCGGTCCAGGGGGTAGCGAACTATTCCCCCAGGCTGCCGAACTCCTTCTCGAAGTCGTGCCCGCAGCTCGGGCACTTGACCCGGACCGAGACTTCGTCTTCGTTGATGCGGTTGTAGAGCTCTTCGAGGTAGCGCAGGTCCGCCGCGAAGAGGTTCTCGATGACGCCGGTGTGCACGCTCTCCATCGTCCCGAGGCGTCGGATGACGCGGGAGAGGAGGACGATGATCATGTACGCCTTGTTGCGCGCGACCCGGGGGTCGGTGAGCGGGATGATCTCATCCTTGGCGCTGGCGAGACGCATGACGCCCTGGCGATGCAGGTTGCCTTCGCTGTCCACGTAGCCCTTGGGCAGCGTGAACTCGTACTCGGTCTTCAGTTCCATGGGTCCTCGGCAGCTCCGCGGTCGGCCTGTGGGACCGCGTCACCCGAATCGGTGGACGGCCCCGGAAGGGGGTGATTCTAGTGAAGGCGGCGGGCCCTGTCCTGCGGGCGGGGCGCCGGCGAGGCCCCTAGCTCGTCGTGCCCTGCTCGACCCACTCGACCGCAAGCTCGATCTTCTCGACCGCCGTCTCGGCCGCGCCCGCGGTGAGGTTCGGACCGTCCCAAGACACGGGCCACGCGCGGAAGAAGTCCCACCGGGCCGCCTGGCTCCCGTCGTCGTTGAGCACGATCACGGCGCCGTTCTTGCGGTCGTCCTTGCCCTCGATCATGGACTTGCGCCAGTCGAACAGCTCGGTGCCGGTGGTGTAGCCCTTCTCGAGCACGATGTTCTTGAACGCGACGCGCCCCGGCTTGCGCCGGACGCTGCGGTCTCCGCCGAGCTTGTACTCGATGACGTCCTGCTTGCTGCCCAGGCCCGACATCATCTTGAAGCCGCCCTGGATGACGCCGTCGATCTCGATGTGGAACCGGTGCGCTCCGAGGGTGTTGTATTCCTTCTCCGTGGCCATGGCGGTTCTCCCTAGAAGTACTGGCCGAATTCGCCGTGGTAGTGGATGCCGCCGCCCCACCACTGGGTGTGGCCGACCGCCAACTCGAACTTCTCGAGGGCGACGCCGGAGCCGTCGGAGGACAGGTCGGGGAAGGTGAGCTTGACGGGGTAGGCCTCGTAGAAGTCCCAGCGCCGACGCTCCCAGCCGCCCTGATCAAGGACGATGATGGAGCCCGAGCGACGCTCGATCTTTCCTTCGACGATGTCCTTGAACCAGTCCATGAGGTCCGTGTTGTACGTAAGACCGCGGGACATGGTGATGTTTTCGTATTCGACCGCGCCGGGCTGATGCACCCGGTGCCGGTCGTCTCCGGTGGTGACGTCGCGCTTTTCGACCTTCACGCCGCCGCCACTGATCTGGTTGAAACCCGCAATGATCTCTCGTGACCCGTAGTTGGTGGTCTCGAGCTCGAGAAGGAAGTGATGAGCACTCGCCAGGTCGTCGGTGACTTGGAGGGCGGTCATCAGGGCGCCCATCGCGGCGCCTCCGAGATCCTTGGCCATGGGGGCCTCCTCGTTCGGGTTTTCGCACTGCCTCTTCGACGGCCCCGAGGGGAAGGTCGACGAGGTTGCCGCGGAAGGTCTTTACGCGGCGGGTCGTCGAGACCCCCCGCTCCGGTGAATCCGAAGCGGGGGGACGACGTTCATCTCGATCAGGAGCGCTTGACCTGCTCGACGGCGATCTCGATCTTCTCGATCGCCATGCCCGACTGGTCAGCGGCCATGTCCGGCACGTTCCACTTGCAGGGCCAGCCCTGGAAGAACTCGTACCGGGCGACCTCGGTGGAACCGTCGTGGTCGAGGATGATGATCGCGCCGGAGCGACGGTCGATGTTCCCCTCCTCGATGTTCTTGCGCCACTCCCAGAGGTCGTCCGTGGCGGTGTACCCGCGCTCGAGGACGACGTTGCTGTAGGTGGTGCGGCCAGGCTTCTTGCGGACGCGGATGTCGTTGCCCTGCTTGAACTCGATGACTTCCGTCGAGGAGTCCATGCCGGAGACGGACTTGAAGCCGCCCACGATGGTCTTGGCATCCTCGGTGACGCCTTCGATCTCGAGGAGGAAGTTGAATCCAGCGAACAGAGTTTCAGTGTTGTCGTCGGCCATTTCGGTTCTCCATTTGGTGGCTGACACGCCGGTCTGAGCCGGCTGGGAACGCCTCGCAAGATCGCGAGACGCCCCATCTTATCCAGCGCCCTCCCCGGCCGGCACGGAAAATCCGGCCGGAGAGGACAATTCTCGAGTCGAAAGGACTACTCCGAGATCGAAGCGCCGCCGTCCCACTGACCGATCTTGAAGACCACGAACTCAGCGGGCTTCACCGGGGCGATGCCGATCTCGATGTTCACGTAGCCCGCGTCGATCTCTTCCTGCGGGTTCGTCTCTTCGTCGCACTTGACGTAGAAGGCCTGCTCCGAGGTGCGGCCCTGGAGGGCGCCCGAGGACCAGACGCGGCTCAGGAACGCCCAGATGTTGCGGCGGAGGCGGGCCCAGAGACGATGGTCGTTGGGCTCGAAGACGGCCCACTGGCTGCCCAGCTGGATCGTCTTCTCGATCATGATGAACAGCCGCCGGACGTTGATGTACTTCCAGGACGGGTTGCTCAGGGTCGACAGGGTACGGGCGCCCCAGATGCGGATGCCGCGACCGCCGAAGTCCCGGGTGCAGTTGATGCCGCGCACGTTGTACGCGGCCTGCTCACGGGCGTTGATCGTGTAGGCGAGGCCGGTGATCCCGGAGACGGTCTCGTTGGCCGGGGCCTTGTGCACGCCGCGGGTGCCGTCGACGCGGGCGTAGACGCCGGCGACGAAGCCGGAGGGCGGGACGGTGACCTCGGAGGACCAGGTCTTGTCCTTGTCGTTGAACGGGTTGGCCACCTTGAACCACGGCACGTACATGGCGCCGAAGCCGCGGTCGGACGCGGGGAGCAGACCGTTCTTCTCGATCTCCTCGCCCTGCATGCGCTCCTTGGGGCCGTCCATGACGCAGAAGCAGTCGCCTCGCATCTCGCAGTACTCGAGGATCTCCTTCTGCTGGTTCGACGACAGGCCGGGCCCGACGAGGATCTGCAGGTCGTTCTCGAGGTCGTCGAAGGCGCCGAGGCCCTCACGCGGCTTCGCGGGGTTCGTCAGCGGGATGTCCGACGACTCGGCGCAGAGCAGGTAGGGGTACGCGATGCCGCCGCCGTTCTTGAAGAAGCCGGAGACGTTCATGACGAAGTTGAAGACCTCGGGCACGTTCAGGAACGCGAGGTACTCCGCCTCGAGGGCCTCGGGATCGTCGCGCAGGGCGGTCTTGCCGTAGAGCTCGATCTGGAGGGTCTCGAAGAACTTCCGCATGAAGTTGTTGAACTGCGTGGGGTTCGTGACCTTGGTCGGGCCCACGGAGAAGCGCGTCAGGCCGCCTGCGACCTTGACGTTGCGGCCGCCGAACGCGTCGACGACCTCGCCGACGGACGACGGGGCGTACTTGGCGAGGGCGCCCGCGGTGGTGAGCTCGTCGATGATCGACGCGACGCGCGTGCGGCTGCGGGTCAGGACCTGGCCCTTGGCGTCGACCTCGGTGGCCGCCACTTCGACCTTGCCCTTGCCGATCTCGATCGTCGTCACGTCGCCCTTGGTCGAGACCTTGGCCTTCTGGCCGAAGAGGCCCGTGAACTTGTTGACGTCCGAGACGTCGCCCGACTTGAGGCCGAGGCCCGCCACCAGGGTGTCGACGTCGGCGACCTTCGCCTTCGCGTCGGCGACGAGGCCGCTGGGGAGGCGCTTCAGCTGATCCTCGCCCTTGGCGTCCTGCCATCGGATCTCGGAGAAGGCCGAGATCGGGATGACGCCGATGAAGCCGGCGTTGCTCGTGGAGACGGCTTCCAGCGGCTTGCTGCCGGAGTCGATCTCCTGAATGTAGACACCAGGGGTCTGGTAATTGGGCATCTGCGCTCTACTCCTCCGTTACGGGAACGATTCTAAAAAGCGCCGCGTCCCTTGGGCGGACACGCGCACGGGTGGGATTCGGTCTGTCTGCGAACGGGTGGGGCCTCTTGTCGAGAGGCGGCCTTTCCGGCCGTGGCCGGGACCCGAGTTCCTGTCTTCCGACTTCGACCTTCGAGAGGCGACGTACGCCTTCGGGGTGCCAATCGACGTTACTCCTCCACAACAAGAACCAGGACACCGGGAGAAGGTCCTCCGGGCTCCCGTCCCAGGGCCCGGAAGTTTGCCGGATCTCCCGAAAGCGCGCCAGCCCTCCACGATCTTCCCGGAAGACCGGGGCGAGGCGGTCCATTCGCGTGTCCGCCTTGCGCCGAATGTGGTCCGCCCAACCCGATCGTCCGGTCTCGGACGCGGGCAGCCCCAGGAGATGTCGACCCTCGCGGTGTCGGCCGGCTTCTTCGCGGGCCGCTCGCCGCCGCGCGCCCGGTCGAGGGGCCGGCTCCGGTACGGGATCCGCCTCGGGCTCGCCGGCCGGGCCTGCGGGGTCGGTCACGGACGCCTCGACGGTCCGAACGGAAGAGCAAGGGCCCTCAGGCCCGCGCAGCGGAGCGGAGCGGAGCGGAGGACGAAGGAGGCAGAGCGGGGCCCCCGGCGAGGAATCGGCCGGATGCGAAGCGAGGGCGATTCCTCGTTGGGGTGCCTCATGCCTTGTAGTCGATCTTGGGGGCCGTCATGGCGACGCCCGCGCTGCCCTTGATCTCGGTGGAAGCGTCGCACTCCCACTTCTGCTCCTGCCCCGCGAGGCTCGTATACGCGGTCTGCGCTTCGAGGCTGATGTTCGCGCCCGCCTCCACGGTGAGCATCCCGGACGGGCAGTAGATCTCGACGTTCTTGGTGGCGTGCCAGGCGATGAGCTTGTCCGCCGTGAGCATGTCGAGCTCGGTCTTGTTGTCGGTCGTGTACACCGAGATGCGCTCGGCGCCGTCCTTGTCCTCGAGCTCGAGCTTGTGGATGTTCCGCGAGTGGAAGATGCGGAGGTCGTTGTTGCCGTCCGCGTTGTCGAACGGCGGGGTGTCCTTGCCGTTGTGCACGCTGCCCACGACGACGGGCATGTTGGGGTTGCCGTGCACGAAGCGGAGGAGCACCTCGTCGTCCGGCTCGGGGATGCAGGCCCAGCCCATGCCCTTGCCGCCCATGAGCGTGATCACGCGGGCCCACGCGGACAGGACCTCGCCGTCCGGGACCGGGTACTGGACCTGGATGCGGTACATGCCGTCCGGGTCCTGGTTGTCGGTCACGAGGCCGACGACGCAGCCGTGGATGGGGTCGTGAAGCTCGGAGGGGTGGACGCGCATCAGTGTCCCCCGGTCAATTGAGGTCGATCTTGGCGCCCTGCACCGTGATGTTGCCGCCCGCCTTGACCTCGACCTTGGTGCCCGCAGAGGCCTCCATGCCCGAGCCGGCCTTGAAGGTGGACTTGCTGCCCGCCTTCATCTCGATGTTGTCGGCCTCCACCTTGAAGTCCGCGTCGGCCTTGAACGTGATGTCCTTGCTCGACGTGAGCGTGATCGTCTCCGCGGCGGTGTCCATGCAGATGATCAGGCCGCCGGACGTGTCGGTGACCGTGATCTTCTCGGCGCCGTCGGTGTCGTCGATCTCGATGACGTGGCCGCTGCGCGAGACCAGCGTGCGGATGTTGTTCTCGCCGTCGGCGTTGTCGAACGGCGGCGTGTCCTTGCCGTTGAAGAGCGACCCGAGGATGACGGGCTCGTTCACGTCGCCGTTGACGAAGTCGAGGAGGACCTCGTCGTCCGGCTCCGGATAGATGACCCAGCCCATGTTCTTGCCCGCCATGGGCGTCGACATGCGGGCCCACGCGGTCTGCGTCTCGTTGGGCAGCCAGACGTACTGGACAAGGATGCGGCCGATGCCTTCGGGGTCCTTGTTGTCGAGCACGATGCCCTCGACGACACCCACTGCGTTCATCGCCGTGCCCGGCGACCAGGCTCTCTTCGCCATTTTCTACCTCCCGAGGTCAACCATTCACGCCGCCGGAGCGACGCCTCGGTGTCGGCATTTCACACCCGGCGGAGCGGGCCGTCAAACGAATCCGTGCTTCGGAGCGCTACTCGGCGGAGTCGTCGTCGTCGCCGGCGGAGTCGTCGTCGTCGCCGAGCTCGCCCGCCCAGTCGGGGTCGCCGAGGATCTCCGGCCACACCAGGCCGACGTGCTGGGACAGGAGCGGGCACGACTCGAACTCGAGGGCGGCGGACTGGCTCGAGAGGAGGAGCTGCTCGTAAGGGAACAGATCGGGCGCGCGCGCGACCTGGCCGAAGAAGGTCAGCCCGCCGGGGGCGCCGTCCACGCCCGCGGTGGCCCAGTTGGGCAGCGTGATGCCGACCTCGAGGGGATCGCCCGCGTCGAGCTGGATCTGCTCTTGGCTGGTGTGGTGGTGGTAGTAGCGGTGGGTGCCCGCCTGCAGGGCCACGGACCAGCGGTCGGGGTAGTCGTCCCGGCCGCGGTCGAGCTCGTCGAGCAGCGCCTGGGCGATCGTCGAGCAGCCGCTGATCGGGTCCACGTCGCTGTCTCGGCCGGGCACGTCGCCACCGGGCAGGATCCCGTCGCCGTGGCGGCTGCGCTCGTAGACCCGCCCCACGTAGGTGCCCGCCTCGGTGAGGACCTCGGCCCCGGGGAACTCGGTCTCCTCGGCCCCCAGCGGGGCGGGCCGGAAGATGCCGGAGCCCGCGACGCTGCCGCCCGTGACGTCCAGCAGCGCGTGCACCGCGCGGTAGGCGCCGTCGCGCCCGAAGGCCTCCACGGACGCGCCGCGGATCGACTGACAGAGGTACTGCGACCACTCCTCGGCGGGGGGCCGCACGTCCGCCGTGACGACCTCCTCGAAGTAGGCCTGGGCGGCCTCCATGCGCCGGAGGTAGTCGACGTACACGCTGCAGGACGCGGGGCCGTCCTCCGCGCCCACGAGCACGACGCCGAGGTAGTCGCGCTCGGCGCCGTTGTTCTGCGTGGTGAAGGAGTGCACCAGCCCGCGCGCCGCGAAGCTGCCGCCGGACGCGAAGGAAGCGCTCGTGTTCGGGGACTCCACCGGACCCCACCAGCTCTGGACGCTGGTGCCCTCGTCCACGCAGCCCGCGCCCAGCAGGGCGACGAGGGTCGAGCAGAGGAGCGGGCGATTCAGGGGCAAAGGCGGTCTCCGAGGGCGGCCGAGGCGGGCGCCGGCAACGTTCTACTCTAGCAGCCCGGTCTTGGGGGCCGCCGCGCCGGCCCCGGCCTCGGCGAGCGCCTCGTCCACCTCCGCGCGGGCCCGGGCGTCCTCCTTGAGGTCCCCGATGGCGGCGGACAGCGCGGCGGTCGGGTCCGGCGCGTCGGGGGCGAAGGAGCCGGCGGTGGCGACGAGGCGGCGGGCCTGGTTCTCGAACTCCTCGACGCGTTCGGTCAGGACCGCCGGAGTCGCCCCGGCCGACGCGATGGCGTCGCGGGCGGTCCGCAGCTGCCTCTTCAGCTCGGCGCGGCGCGCGGCGTCCAGGGACTCGGCGGCGTCCAGGGCCGCGACGGCGTCGCCGTAGGCCTTCTCCAGGCGGGGGTTCTTCCGGGTCCCCGAGCCGCCGTCGAGCGAGCGGAGCACGGCGCGCGTCCCGAACCCGACAGCGGCGCCGACCCCGGCGCCGACCACGACGCCCGCGGCGAGGCCGGAGAGCGCGCCCACGAACATGAGGCACAGCCCGGCCGCGGCGAGCCCGGCCACCACCCCGATGGCCGTCGCGGGCACGCCGCCCTGCGCCGACCACTCCTCGACGTGCCCGGCCGCCTGCGCCGCCGCGCGCTCCTCGGCCCTCGCGGCCGCTGCCGCTCGTCGCTCCGCTTGCTGCCGTTCCAAGTCGCTCACGCCCGCCTCCGACCGCCGCCGATGCCGACGGCTACACTCATGGCGGAGCTTCGCACAGGTGACCGCCGCCCCCCACCCCGTACCCGCCCTCGCCGCGACCGCCGAGTCGGACTGGCGCCTGCGCGTCGCGTCCTACGCGGGCCTCGTGCGCGCGTTCGTGATCAAGGACATCCGCGCGAGGTACGTCGGCTCGCTCATGGGCTTCTTCTGGACGGTGATCCATCCGCTGATCGAGCTCGTGGTCTACACGCTCGTATTCACTGTGATTCTCAAGGTGAAGTTCGAGGATCACTACAGCACTTGGACCAACGCCCTCTTCCTGTTCTGCGGGATGGTGCCGTGGTTCACGCTGTCGGAGACGCTGTCGCGGTGCACCAACGCGATCCGCGAGAACTCCCACCTGCTCAAGAAGGTCCGGTTTCCCCCGTCGGTGCTCTGCACCTACGTGCTGCTCTCCGAGAAGTTCAACCAGTCCATCCGCTTCGTGCTGCTGGCGGTCGCCGCGCTGCTGCTCACCCACGGGCTGTCGTGGCACGCGCTCCTCGTGATCCCGGTGATGTTCCTGGGCGGCCTCTTCGCCCTCGGCCTCGGCCTGTTCCTCGCCACCGCGCAGGTCTTCTTCAAGGACACGCAGCACCTGCTGTCGCCGATCCTGATGATCTGGCTGTTCATCACGCCGATCTTCTATCCGGCCCGGTACTTCCCCGAGCAGGCGGCGCCGCTCCTGGTCCTCAACCCGCTCTCCCACCTCGTGGGCATCCACCGCGAGCTGATCCTCAACCAGCGCATGCCTCACCCGGGCTCGCTCGTCATCTTCGGCACCTGCGCCCTGCTCGTGTTCGTCCTCGGCGCGCTGACCTTCCAGCGCCACGCCCGCCGCTTCCCGGATCTCGTCTGAGCCCCCTCGGGCCGAGGAGGGCCCTTGAAGAGCTCGGGTTCGGAGCTTTAAGGTCGGCTCCCATGTACCGAGGACCTCTCGCCTTTCTCGCATTCGTCGCCCTCGTGGCGGGCGGCTGCGTGGGGGACGGGGACGTGCGGCCCTTCGGCGACGACGACGACGCCGTGGACGACGACGACGCGGCCGACGACGACGACGCGGCCGAGCTGCCCCCCATCGAGGCCGCGAGCTTCGCCGCCGAGCTGCTGGGCGAGATGGAGACGCCGGTGGACGTGCACCACCCCGTCACCGTCGTGCGCGGGACGTTCCACCTCATGTACTGGGCGGACACGGACGGGGCCCCCGCCTGCCGGTTCCAGTACGGCATCTCGGGTCGCGCGGCCTACGAGCACGCCCTGGAGGAGGACTGCCGCGCCTGCGTGGGGACCCTGCTGCTCGAGCGGGCCGTGTTCGGGAGCGTCGACGGCCCCCCCGGGTGCGAAGAACTCCCCGCGGACGTGGACCTCGACTTCCTCTTCGACCTGGACGACGAGTTCGGCGACCTGCGGTCCATGCTCCTGGTCGCGGCCGCCGCCCTGGACGGCGACGACCTGGACCTCGGCAACGGCCTCACGACGGCGGGGGTGATGGACGCGTACGCCGCGTCCGGCTTCTCGGTCCAGTACTTCGCGATGGTGCGGAGCGACGGCTGGCTGGGGAGCGAGGCGGGCCTCGACGGCGTGGCCTCTTCGTGGAACGCGGCCGGCCACCTGCCCATGTTCGTCGTCTATCGCGCGGCGGGCAGCGAGCGCCGCTACCTCGACGGCGAGACGTACGTGGCGGGGCTCTGGACCCTCGCGGTGGGCGACCTGCCCCCGGGCTCGGACTAGACCTTCCGGTCCCCCTCCGGGGACGCCGAGCCCTTGCCGCTGGCGGGCCGGGATCGGCGCGGCTAACATCGCGGGGGCCCGATTGGGGCCGATTCTTCCGGGATCCCGCTGAGTTGACTGCGATCAAAGCCGATCTGGACCCGTCGAGACGAGGCGAGCCCGTGCCGTCGCCCGACGACGCCGTGGTCGCCCGCGGCGTGGGCAAGCGGTTCGACATCTACCGAAGCGACCGGGGCCGCATCCTCGAGTTCTTCGGCAACCGGTCCCACCACGTCGAGTTCTGGGCGCTCCGGAACCTGAACTTCACGATCAAGCGCGGCACGGCGTTCGGCGTCATCGGCGCGAACGGCGCGGGCAAGTCCACCCTGCTGCGTCTCATGTCGGGGGTCTCCCAGCCCACGGAGGGCTCGATCGAGGTCCACAGCACGATGGCAGGCCTGCTGGACCTCGGCCTGGGCTTCCACCCCGAGTTCACCGGCCGAGAGAACATCCGCCTGTCCTGCACGATGCTCGGCATGCCCGAGCCCCTCGTCGAGGAGCTGATCCCCAAGGTGGTGGAGTTCGCGGAGCTCGAGGGCTTCATCGACCACCCGGTCCGCACCTACAGCGCCGGCATGCAGCTGCGCCTGGGCTTCGCCATCACGGCGCACATGGACTACGAGATCTTCTTCATCGACGAGGTGCTGGCCGTCGGCGACCAGTACTTCCAGCGCAAGTGCGTGCGGAAGATCGAGGAGTTCCTGGAGGAGAACAAGACGCTCGTCCTCGTGAGCCACGACCTGCACGCCATCCGCAACCTCTGCAGCGAGGTGATCTGGCTGCACGCCGGTCGCATCGTCGCCCGCGGCCCCACCGCGGACGTGGTGGACGCCTACGTGGACGTCGCCCGCGACCGTCAGGGGCGCATCAAGGCGAGGCTGTTCGGGGGGGCCGAGTCGGCCCACTCCCGGGCGATGGAGCGTCGGGTCGCCGCGGAGACGCAGAACAACCTCGAGCCCGCCGCCCCGCCCCCCGAGCGCGTGCCGTTCCGGTACTGGTGCTCGGATGAGGACGAGGGCCTGCGCAACACGCTGCGGGAGGCGCTCACCATCCCCCAGGCGGACCTGGACGCCGAGTGGGGCGAGACCGAGGAGGTCGCGAACTACGAGGAGACGCACGGCGAGCGGCCCATCATCACGGGCACCGGGGAGGTGCGGCTGCTGTCGGTGTCGACGCTCGACTCGGCGGGGCAGGAGCAGGACCGGTTCGCGACGGGCGAGGCCCTGGTCGTGGCCGCGACGTTCAAGACCCTCGTGCCGGTCGAGAACCCGATCCTCGGGGTCGCGCTCTTCCGCAACGACGAGGTCTACGTGTTCGGCCCCAACACGCGCTTCGACCAGGTGCAGCGCATGGAAGGCACGTACGACGGCATCTACACCTTCTTCATCCGCTATCCGCGCCTGCGGCTCCTGCGGGGCACGTACCGCATCTCGGTGGCCATCTTCGACAAGAACCACCTGAAGCCCCACGTCTGGCACAACCAGCTGTACGAGATCGCGGTGGACAGCCCCACCGAGAATCACGGGATCGTCGACGTGGACCGCGACTGGGGCCTCGTGCGGCACGTGTCCGGCGACCGCGAAGACCTGCCCTAGATGCCCACGGGTCGCATCCTCCTGATCGGCTCCGGTCCCCTCCCCGGCCCCGGAGTCCGGCGGATGGGCTTCCCTTCCCTGCGCACGGCGCAGTTCGGGGCGGCGCTGCTCGAGGCGGGGCACGACGTCCGCATCGCGCTCCTGGCGGGGGACGACGACGACGCGGCCGCCCCCCGGCGGTGGCGAGGGCCGCGGCCGATCGGCGTGGAGGCCGTGGACGTCGTGAGGACGGACGCGCCGGACCTGCGGGGCGCGCTCGAGGGGATCCGTCGCGAGCTCGAGCCCGACGCGGTGGTGACCGCCGGGCCGTTCCTGCCCATGGCGCTGGGCGCGGCCGTCGTGCGCGACGAGCCCCTGTGGATCGACGTCCCCGGAGATCCCATGGCGGAGGCCCAGGCCCGCGCGGCGGCGGACGGAGACGACGGGGTCCTGCGGAGGTGGCACGAGGTCTACGCGGCCGCGCTGGCCCGAGGTGACGCGTTCAGCGCCGTCGGTCACCGGCAGCGGGCGGCCCTGCTCGGCGCGCTCGGGGTGTCCGGGCGGCTGGTCGGCGCGAACCAGGGTCGAGAACTCGTGCACGTCGTCCGCGGGAGCGTCGCCCCGGCGGCCTGGTGCGGGGACGAACCCGACGGCCTCGACCTGCCCGACGACGCGTTCGTCCTGCTGTTCAGCGGCGGCTGGAACACCTGGCTGGACCACGAGACGATGCTGGCGGGCGTCCTCGTGGCCATGGACGCGCGCGCCGACCTCCACTTCGTGGGGACGGGAGGGGCGGTGCGCGGGCACCACGCGACCGCGTACGAGACGTTTCGGGCGGCCGCCGAGGCCTCGACGCACGCCGCTCGCTTCCACTTCCCGGGGTGGATCGACGCCGACCGCCTCGCCGCCGTGCACGACCGGGCGGACGCCGCGATCTGCGTCGACCGTCGCTGCGCGGAGGCCGAGCTGGGCGCGCGGACCCGGCTCCTGGAGGCGGTCCGGCGCGGCCTGCAGGTCGCCTCGACGGTCCTCTGCGAGCAGACCGAGGCCATGCGGGGCGCGGACGCCTTCACGGAGCTGCCGGTGGGGGACGCGGGGGGCGTCGCGGAGGCGCTGACCGGGCTGAGTCGAGGGGCCGCGGACTGGACCGCGTTCGACGCGCGCGCCGACATCTCGTCGCTGACCGGGTGGGCTGCGGAGCCTCGACGGGCGGCCCCGGGCGTCGATCTTCCGCAGGCCGCGGCCGACGAGGCGGCGGCCCTGCGCCGGGAGCTCGAGGCCGTCCACGCGACGCCGACCTGGCGTCTGCTCTCGAAGCTGCACGGGCGCGTCAAGGGCTGACGCGCGCGGGTCGAGTGGACCCGACCCCCTCGATCTCTAGGCGTACTCGGCTTCGATCGCCTCGGCGGCCTGCTGCCAGGCGGAGCGGACGTCGCCGTGGCCCTTGCGCCAGAGGTGCTGCTCCAGGCGCTTCATCAGGTCGTCCAGCCCCTCGCGGGTGACGGCCGAGACCGCGACTCCCCCCACGTCGTGCCGCGCCTGGTTGATCTGCTCGGAGGTCGCCGCGTCGATCTTGTTGAGCACGCGCAGCACGGGGACCTCCTGCAGGCCGAGCTCCTCGAGCACCTGGTCCACGACCTCGACGTGCAGGGCGAGCGCGGGGTCCGCGGCGTCCACGACGTGGAGGAGGATGTCGGCGTCGTTCAGCTCCTCCAGCGTGGCCTTGAAGGCCTGCATGAGGTCCGGGGGCAGCCGCTCGATGAAGCCGACGGTGTCCGTGATGACGACCTCGCGGGCGTCCGGGAACCGCATGCGGCGCGACGTGGTGTCGAGGGTCGCGAAGAGCTTGTCCTCGGCGATCGCGTCCGACTTCGTCATCGCGTTGAGCAGCGTGGACTTGCCCGCGTTGGTGTAGCCGACGATGGCCGCGATGGGCACGCCCGCGTTCTTCCGCTTCGAGCGGCGCAGCTCGCGCTTCTTGCCGAGCGTGCGCAGCCGCTTGCCGAGCGTCGCGATGCGGTCGCGGGCGCGACGCTGGTGGATCTCCAGCTTCGTCTCGCCCGGCCCGCGGCCCCCGATCCCGCCGGTGAGCCGCGAGAGCGACTTCTGCATCATCGAGAGCCGCGGCAGCAGGTACTTGAGCTGCGCCAGCTCGACCTGGACCCGGCCGTCGGCCGACAGCGCGTGCTGGGCGAAGATGTCGAGGATCAGCTGCGTGCGGTCGACGACCTTGAGCTCCGTCTGCTCGGAGATGCTGCGGCCCTGGGAGGGGCTGAGGTCCCGGTCGAAGATCAGCAGGTCCGCGCCGAGGTACATCGATCGCACCAGGAGCTGCTCGAGCTTGCCCTTGCCCACGAGGTGCCGCGAGTCGATCGCCTTGCGCTTCTGCACGACGGTGTCGATGACGTTCAGGCCCGCGGTGTCCGCGAGGCGCGCGAGCTCGTCCATCTTGCGATCGAGGCCCCGCTCGCCCGACAGCTCGACGCCCACGAGGATGGCCTTCGGCCGGGTGTCCGACTCGTCCGTGACCCCGGTGGCGACGGTGAACTCCCCCTCGAGGGCCGCGATGAGGGCCGAGAAGTCCTCGTGCTGGAGGTGGTCGAGGCGGAGCGGGCCTTCCCGGCGCCAGGGGTTGCGCGTGTCCGGATCCGCGTCGGGCGGCAGGAGGGTGGCGTACTCGACGGTGCCGGGGGCGCCCTCGTCGTCCACCTGCACGGCCGCGACGAGGTCCAGGCGGAGCAGGGAGAGGTCGGTGAGGTCGTCGCCCGAGAGCGGCTCGCCGAGGATGTGCGTGTGGAGCAGGCGAAGGCCGCGGAAGCGACGCGCGCCCGCGCGGGCGCGGCCCAGCTCGGGGATGAACAGCCGACGCTGGTCGCCCGCGATCACGTGCGTGACCGCCCCGCGCCGATCCACGAGCACCCCCACCTGGCGCCCGATCCCGCGGCTCAGCCCGGCGAGCTCGCGCGCGAGCTCCAGGGAGAAGATCCGATCGGGTCGGAGGCGCCGCCGGTAGAGGCGGCCGAGGCTCTTCAGCTCGGAGGGCTTGAGGCCGGTGAGGTTTCCGTGGACGTGCTGCACGCCCGGACTGTAGCCCCTCGGCGCCTAGGGTCCAGGGGGCGTCGTCGAACCCTGACGGGCGCGTCGCTCCTCCGCCCGAGCGCGCCGTCGCTCCGCCGCCTTCGCGCGCTGCTTCCGCTGGGCGATTCGGGCCACGTCGGGGCCGTGCACCGCGAACCCCACGCCTCCGCCGACCCGCCACTCCACAGGGGCGCCGTCGGGACGGAAGAGCGCAACCACGACCATCTCCGGGCGGATCGAGAGGGGCAGCCGACCGAGGGGGATGTCCATGCCCACCGGGACGAACAGCTGCTTCGGCCACGCCTGCTGGATGGGGAAGGTCCAGGACATCTGGAAGTGCGGCGCCACGTAGATGGCGGGCAGGTCCGGCCCGAAGCGCTTGCCCACGGACAGGCCTCCGTCGAACCCGACCGCCCCCGCCAGGGTCCGGTTCTTCGGGCCGATGCCGCAGCAGCCGCCGCCCAGGAACGAGCCCTCGAGCGTGAGGTCGAAGGGCCCCCGCACGGCCTGGACCCGGAAGTCGAAGGCGCCGCCCACGCTGGAGAACGTGTGCGTGAAGACGCGTCCTCCGAACTCGAGGCGGTCGGCCACGCCGCCGCGCACCCAGCCCTGGAGCTCGGTGCCGCCGAAAGTGCCGGTGTCCATGCGCGCGCCCGCCCCCATCGCGACGCCGACCTCGATCGTGTCCTTGGGCAGCACCTCCGGCGGGCGGAAGCGGAACGCGGGGCCGCAGCCCGCGGAGACGGCGACGACGGACAGGACGAGCAGGGCTGCGAGGAGGCGGGGCATGCCCCCGTATCGGCGCGATGGCGCGCGGGTTGAGGGCGTGCTCTAAACTCCCGCCGTGGCAGATCTCGGCCGGTACACCCTGTTGGAGCGCGTCGGCGAAGGCGGGATGGCGGAGGTCTTCCGGGCGCGGCTCGACGGCCCCATGGGGTTCCAGAAAGAGATCGCGATCAAGCGCATCCGCGACTCCGTGGTGAGCGAGGACGGCGAGTACGTCCGGTCCCTCATCAACGAGGCGCGGATCGGCGGCCTGCTGCACCACGAGAACATCGTCGAGGTCCACGAGCTGGGCGAGGACGACGGCGTCTACTTCATCGCCATGGAGTTCGTGGACGGCGTGTCCCTCAGCGAGCTGCTGGCGGACGCCCGCGAGCAGGGCTACACGCTGCCGAGGAACGTGGCCCTGGACATCGCGATCCAGGTGGCCAAGGGCCTCGCGTTCGCGCACCGGCAGGAGGGCGAGGACGGCGAGCCGCTGGCGCTCGTGCACCGCGACCTGAAGCCCTCGAACATCATGATCTCCCTCGGGGGGACGGCGAAGCTCATGGACTTCGGCATCGCGAAGGCGACGTCGAACCTCTTCAACACGACGAACACCGGCGTGGCCAAGGGCACCCCGCTCTACATGTCGCCGGAGCAGCTGCGGGGGATGCGTCCGCTGCCGTCGTGCAGCGACATCTTCTCGCTCGGCGCCATCCTCTACGAGCTCGCCACGGGCCGGATCCTGTTCGCGGGCAAGACCATCCCGCAGATCATCACCAAGGTCCTCAACCGCGACCTCGGCGAGGCCGTGGCGCGCACCGAGGAGGCGATCCCGGGGCTGGGGGCGATCGTGGCGCGGTGCCTCGAGCGCGACGTCGCGACGCGCATCCAGTCCGCAGACAACATCGCCATCGAGCTCGCGCACGTCATGGAGTGGCAGGAGCGCGAGGTCTCGACCGCGAAGTTCGTGCAGGAGTTCCACAAGGCGCGCCTGTCGGGGGCGCTGTCCGGCGTCCGCCCCCACCCCAAGGGCGCGATCGCGCTCGACGGCGGGCGGGGGGCCGACGACGAAGTCCCGGTGAGCGGGCTCGTCTCGGTCGTCGGGACCCGCTTCCTGCGCGTGCAGCGGCGGCGAAGGCGGCTGCTCGGCATCCTGCTCTTCCTGATCTTCGTGGCCGCCACGGGGGCGGCGCTCAAGCTGATCTACGAGGGCTCCTTCGGCGTGTTCCAGGACTTCGAGGCCGCGCGGACCGAGCTCGCGCGCGGCAACCCGGCCGGGGCGGAGCGACACTGGCGGTCGATCCTCGCCGATCACGAGGACAACGAAGAGGCCCGCTACGGCGTGATGGCGGCCCACGCGTGGACCGGGGAGCTGCCCGACCAGGCGGCCTGGGAGGCCCTGTACGAGCGGCTGCGCGAGGACACCGACGAGGAGTTCGTGCGCAAGCACCTGGCCATCGCGTGGGCGGCGCGTCGGGCGGGCGACGACCACACGGCGTTCCGGATCCTCAAGGTCGCGCTGGACCGCACGCGCGGGGACGCGGGCATCTACGCAGGGGCCCCCCACGCGCTGCTTTGGGAGGCGGGCGAGGTGGCGCTGCTGCGGGAGTCGGCGGACGCGGCGAAGGCCTACTTCCGGCTGCTGGCCCGGGCGATGCCGGCGGGCACCCACGCGGACGCGGCGGCCGCCTACGTGGAGGAGATCGAGCGCGGCAACGGCCCCCTGCTCACCGCCGAGCTGCTCTTCATCGACGGTCGCCTGGACCGCGCGTACGAGCGGTTGCCTCAGCGGCTCCAGGCGATGGTCGGGTCGCGAGACCGGCGCCGGCGGGAGCGGATCGTGTGGGCGTTCCGCGCCCTGGGGGACGCGCGGTGGGAGACGGCCTCGACCCTCGTGGCGGACCTCGGCCCCCTCGGCGGGGAGCGGGAGATCCGCCGCCGTCGATCGACGGTGCAGGCGGCGGTCGCGGCGGCGAACGGCGATCTCGACGTCGCGAAGCGCGCGCTCAAGGCGGCGATGAAGACGTCCAATACGGACGAGGCGGCGGCCACCACGCGCCTGCAGATCGCCTACGCCCTGCTCCGGCAGGACCCCGGCACCGAGGAGAGCCTGGGCTGGGCGGACAACCTCATCGGCGAGGCGGGGGCCCTGCTGGGCGAGGGCGACCCCGACGTCGTCTTCCTCACCGACCTGCGCGACGGCACCCCGCGGCTGGAGGACCGCTACGACGCGGCTGTGCGCCTCGCCGCCGACCCGCGGTCCGGTCGCTTCTATCCAGCGGGGCTGCGGCGCGGCGGGCCTGGCGCCTCACGCCTCATCCCGGCCGACGGCTACGGGCCCGTGAACCTGAGCACCGGCGGTCGCAAGAGCCGCCTGTTCGGCTTCGAGTGGACCCCCCGGGGCTCGGCCGCGCCCTTCGGGCCGACCTTCCACCCCCTCGATCACTCGCCGCTACCGTACTTCTTCCATCCGGGGAGGTAGCGGGGCCGCCATCAAGCGGTCAGGCGGCGGGCCATGCGCAGGGCGGCGGCCATGGGCTCGGCGTCGGCCACGCCCGTCCAGGCGATGTCCCTCGCGGTCCCGTGATCGACGGACGTGCGCACGATCGGCAGGCCCATCGTGATGTTCACCGAGCGGCCGAAGTCGATCGTCTTGACGGGGCTCAGGCCCTGGTCGTGATACATGGCGACGACGCCGTCGAAGTCGCCGCGGAGGGCGCGCGCGAACACGGTGTCCCCGGGGTGCGGGCCCGTCGCGTCGAGGCCTTCGGCGCGGAGGGCCGCGACGGCCGGGGCGAGGACGTCGCCGTCTTCGGACCCCAGCTTCCCGTCTTCGCCGGCGTGGGGGTTCAGGCCGCAGATCGCGACGCGGGGGGCGGGGACGTCGAGGCCGCGCAGCAGGTCCGCGAGGGCGCGCGCAGTGCGGGTGACTCGACCCACCGTGAGGAGCCCGGGCACGTCCGCCAGCGGCACGTGGGTGGTCACCAAGGCGACACGCAGACGTCCCCCGGCGAAGCACATGATCGCGTCCTCGGGGGGCACGCCGCAGAGCGCGCCGAGCCAGCCGGTGTGGCCCGCGTGATCGAAGCCCGCCTCGAGCAGCGGCGCCTTGTGGATGGGGGCGGTGCAGACCGCCGAGAACCGCCCGTCGAGGCAGCCGCGGACCGCGTGATCGATGGCAGCGAGCTCGGGGAGGGACCCCCAGGAGGACGGAGCGCCGGCGACGGGAGGAGGCTCCTCGACGGGCGCGGTGAGCGCGACGCCCCGGAGGTCGGCGGCGCGCTCCCACAGGGCCCGCGGACCCACGAGCACGACGTCGTCGGCCTCACGGGCAGCCACCGCCGCGACCTCCGGACCGATGCCCCGCGGGTCCCCGCAGGTGACCGCGACGGTCACGAGCAGGAGGAGGGCAAGCGCCCCAAGCGCGCGCAGCGGAGCGGAGCGAAGCGGAGGTCACGAGGTATCCGCGGGGCCCCCGGCAAGGAACCGTCGACCGAAGGGAGGCGGTTCATTGAGAGGGGTGCAACAGGATCCGCAGGTGGGCCTTGGCGCGCTGCTCGTCGGCCCAGTTCTGCATCTCGGCCTCCATGGCGTCCTCGTAGAGGATCCGCATCAGCTCGTCCTCGACCTCCTCGAACGGCTTCACGGCGGCGTTGGCGAGCTCGACGATCTGGAGGAGCCACACCCCCCCGGGGGCCTCCAGTGGGACGACCTGGCCGACCGCGGCGGCGCGCAGGGTGTCCGCCCAGACCGAGCTGAGATCGGCCGCGCGCACCACGCCGGCGTCGCCGCCTCGCTCCTTGGTGGAGGTGTCGGCGCTCTTCTCGGAGGCGATGGCCGCGAAGTCCGCGCCGCCCGCCACGGACGTGACGATCGCGTCGGCCTCGGCCACGGTCGCCTCCCGAGCCCCGTCGGTCGCGGCGTCGTAGGTGAGGAGCATGCGGCGCAGGCGCCAGGCCGGATCGGGGGACGCGTCGGCCATCACCTGCTTGTAGTAGCTGCGCAGCTGCTCGTCCGTGATCTCCACGCGGCCGCGGATGTGCAGGTTCATGAACTTGTACCGCCGCAGCTGGTCCCGCATCTCGCCGCGGTACTTCTCGAGGCTCATGCCCTGGCGTCCGAGCTGCTCCTCGAGCTGCTCCATCGTCATGCGGTTCGTGCGCGCGACGTCCGCGATGGCCCCCTCGAGCTCGCGGTCCTCGACCACGATGTCGGCCCGGTTCATGGCCTGCTGGATGAGCTTGTCGTCCACGAGGAAGTCGAGCGCCTCCTCGCGGAGTTGGGCCGCCGCGGCCTCACGCTCGGGCCCCGACATTCCACGGAGGCGATCCCGGGCGGCGCCCTCCACGGCCTCGTCCAGGTCCGAGAGCAGGATCAGATCCTGGTTGACCACCGCGACGATGCGGTCGATGACGTCCCCCGCCCACGCGGGCGCGGCGAGCCCGAAGGCGAGGACGAAGGGCAGCACACGAGACAGCGACATCAAGACTCCGATCCGGGCTCGCCCACGTAGGGGAGCCCCTGGCGGCAACAACGCAGGGCGGGGAGCGCTTCTTCCGAGACGTCCACCGCGAGCTCGTCCGAGCGCGCGCCGAGCCAGGCGCGGAAGCGTACGTCCACGGTCTCGTCGGTCAAGAACCGAACGACGGCCTCACGCGCTTCGTCCTCCGGAAGGGGCGCGGCGGGGCTCCTCCCGAGCAGCTGGAAGAGATGGAACCCGAGCGGCGATCGGACGAGCTCGCTCACGCGCCCCACGGGCAGGCCCTCGATGGCGTCGGCCAGCATCGGCGGCATGCTCGTGTCGGCGACCCAGCCCATGTCCCCGTCGCTGCCGTTGTGCTCCTGGGCGAGCGCCGGGAACTCCTCCCCCGCGGCGAGGCGACGGCGCACCTCCCGGGCGGTCTCGGACGTCTCGAGGAATATCTGACGGCAGTGGACGCGGGCGGGCTGGACCAGCGCCGGGGCGAACCGCGCCTCGGCGGCCGTGACCTGCTCGTCGGTGACGGAGATGCCGGCCCGCAACTCGGCGCGCAGGAGGCCCTCGACCTTGGCCGTGAGGAGGCGACGCCTCAGGACCCGCTCGTGGATCGCCGGGTCCCCGAACCGCTCGGTGAGGATGCGCTCGAGCTCGGCGTCGCCGCCCTGCTCGTCGACGATCCCCGCCGACGCCTGCAGCGCCTCGGCGACCTCCTCGGCGGTCAGCGTCACGCCCCGGGTCGCGGCCTCGGCGAGCAGCACCTCCTCGACGATCAGCTCGTTCACGAGGCGGTCCCGCAGGGCCTCGAAGCCGGCCCCGGAGCGCGGAAACTCGGCCGCTTCGGCCCGCACGCGCGCGGCCGTGAGGAAGGCGTCGACGTCGATGGCGGCGTCGCCGACGGTCGCGATCACGCGGGCGTCCGGCGGAGCGGCGCCGCCGGGGCAGCCTGCCAGCAGGAGCAGGAGGACCGCAGGGACGAGGCGGAGGATCAGTGCCCCTCGTGCGGGGGCTTGACCTTGAGGGCGTCGGCGCCGCCGTCGGGGATCACGGGGGCGTCGGCCTTGCCCGTCCCGGGGACGCCCAGGGGGCCCTGGCGGTTGTACTCGCCGCCGCTCGGGACGGTCACCTCGTGCCCCGCGAGCTTCGCGTCGTCGAGCTTGATCTCGGTGCTCGCGCGCAGGCCCTCCACGTAGTCCTCGTACAGGCCCTTGTACTTCGCCGACTTGACCTTGCGGATCACGCTGCCGCGCATCTGGTCGAAGGTGCGCTCGACGCGCTCGTGTCGGTTGGGGACGTACACGATGTTCCAGCCGGTGCCCGTGAGGAAGGGCGCCGTCATCGTGCCCTTGGGCTGCTCGAACGCAGCCGCCACGACCTCCTTCTCGACCCCCGGCTTCCCCTCCTTCGTCATGAAGCCGAGCTCGCCTCCGCGGCGGGCGTAGGGGCCCTGGCTGTGTTTCTGGGCGAGGGCGCGGAAGTCCTGCGGGTGCTCTTGAAGCGTCGCGTGCAGCGCGTCCGCGCGCGCCTTGAACGCGGCGTCGTCCTCATCTCCCTGCTTCTTGAGGAGGATGCGCTTGATCTGCACCTTCTCGGGGACCACGAAGTCGTCCTGATGGGCCTCGAAGTAGGCCTGCAGCTCGTCGTCGCCCAGGTCGCCGGAGCGAACGTTGCCGTACACGTCCTCCTTGAGGAGCGTGTTGACCATCATCTTCTGGATCTTCGGATCGCGGTCGATGCCCTTGTTCAGGGCCGCCACGTAGAGCAGCTTCTCCTTGACCAGCCGGTCCATCACGTCGGCCCGAATCTCCGGCGTGAGGGTGCCCCCGCGGCCCATCTGGCGGAGCGCCAGCGCGTCGAACTCCCGGGTGCCGATGGGGACGTCCCCGACCCACGCGAGGGGCTCGCCGATCTCGGGGTGTGACCAGCCCACGTCGGCGCGGGCTGCCGAGGCGGTCGGCGCGGGCGCGGGGGCGCCGGCGTCACCACACCCCGGAATGAGGAGGAGCGCGGGCAGGGCGAGCATCAGGATCTTCATGAGGGGACAGGGCTCCTTGGAGGCGAGGCGACGCTAGATACCACGGCCGCCGGAGCCCGATCCACCGCCATGCCGGCGAGCTCTTGGAGGACCGCGACGGCAGCTTCCACGGGCCGCTCCCGCTCGGCGCCGTCCAGCGCCACCATCAAGACCCCCGGGGGACGGAAAGTCATCCGCCCGGCGCGCGTGGCGACGAGGGCGAGCAGGCGGCCCGGATCCACGGCCGTGCCCTCGTCGAACGTGACCTGCAGGCGCCCGCCGCGCACCATCCGCAGCCGCTGGATGCGGAGGTCCCGGCACACGACCTTGCAGGCGATGAGGCGCTCGAACCGGCGCACCTCTTCGGGGGCGCGGCCGTAGCGGTCCTCCAGGTCGGAGATGGTCTCCGCGAGCGCCTCGGGAGAGGCCGCGTCCGCCAGCCGCTTGTACTCGACGAGCCGGTCGCGCTCGTCCTCGATCCAGTCGGCGGGGATGTACGCGTCCGACCGCAGCTCCACGTCCGCCTCGAAGCGCGCCCCCCCGGCCTCGCCCTTGAGGCGCTTCACCGCGTCCTCGAGCAGCTCCATGTAGGTCGCCAAGCCCACGTCCGCGATGTGGCCGCTCTGCTTGCGGCCGAGCAGGTTGCCCGCGCCCCGCATCTCGAGATCGTGGCGCGCGATGCGGTGGCCCGAGCCCAGCGCGGCGTTGTCCTGGATGACCTTCAGGCGCTTCAGTCCGACCGTGCGCAGGGCGCGGCCCGGGGGCACGAGCAGCACGCAGCGTCCCTGGATCTCCGACCGCCCCACGCGGCCCCGAAGCTGATGGAGCTGGGCCAGGCCGAAGGCGTCCGCGCGGTTGATGAGGATGGTGTTCGCGGTCTCGACGTCGATGCCGGACTCGATGATCGTGCTGCACACCAGCACGTCGAAGCGCTGCTGGAAGAAGTCGATCATCAGGTCTTCGAGGGCGCGCTCGGGCATCTGCCCGTGGCCCACGCGGATCGACACGCCGGGCAGGATCTTCTGCAGGAACTCCGCCATGCGGTGGATGGTCCGCACCCGGTTGTGGACGAAGTAGACCTGTCCCCCGCGGTCGATCTCGGCGCGGACGGCGTCCTGGATGCGGGCGGGGCTGAACCGCGCGAGCTGCGTGCGGACGGGCTGCCGACCCCGGGGCGGCGTGGTGATGATCGAGAAGTCGCGGATGCCGGACATCGCCATGTGCAGCGTCCGGGGGATGGGCGTGGCGGTCATCGTGAGGACGTCCACCTCCGCGCGCAGCGCCTTGATCTTCTCCTTGTGGCCGACGCCGAAGCGGTGCTCCTCGTCCACCACCAGCAGGCCGAGCCGCTTGTACTTCAGATCCTTGTTGAGTAGGCGATGGGTGCCGATCACGATGTCGACGGTGCCCGCCGCGAGCCCCTTGCGGACCAGGCTCGTCTGCGCAGCGGTGCGGAAGCGGGAGACCATCTCGATGGTGATCGGGAACGCCTTCATGCGCTCCCGGAATGCGCGGAAGTGCTGCAGCGCGAGGATGGTCGTGGGCACCAGGACGGCCACCTGCCGACCGTCCTCCACCGCCCGGAACGCCGCGCGCATCGCCACCTCGGTCTTGCCGAAGCCGACGTCGCCGCACACGAGGCGATCCATGGGCGCGGGGGCCCCCATGTCGGCTGTGACCGCGTCGATGGCGGTCTGCTGGTCCGGCGTCGTGTCGTAGGGGAAGCCCGCGCAGAACTCGTCGTAGAGCACGTCGGGCGGGCCGTACGCCGGGGACGTGGCGACCGAGCGCTTCGCGTACAGCTCCAGGAGCTCGCGGGCCATCTTCTGGACCGCCTCCGCCACCTTCGCGCGGCGCTTCTGCCAGGTCTTGCCCCCGAGCTTGTCGAGGCGCGGGGCGCTCTCGGAGCCGGCCGCCGACCAGCGGGAGAGGATGTCGAGCTTGTGGACCGGCAGGTACAGACGGTCCCCGCCGCGGTACTCGAGCAGGAGGTAGTCGTTGTTGCTGCCCCGGCCGGTGCCCGCGATGCCCCGGGATCCCGGCACGTAGTTCGGGTCGGCGGCTCGCTCGCGGAGATCGTCGCGCACGGCCGCGGCCGACGCCTCCAGGCGCAGCTTCTCGAGCCCGAGGTAGCGCCCGATGCCGTGAAACTCGTGCACCACCACGTCGCCCCGCTGGAGCTGCGCGAACGAAGAGATCGCGGGGCCGCCGCGCCGACGCCGTCCGTCGTCTCGACGCACCTTCGGAGGTCCGAACACGGCCGACGCGGGCACCAGGACGGGGCCCGGGGACGGGAGCTGCACGCCCCGGGCGGGGTCCGAGGTGGCGATGAGGACGGGGGCCCCCGTCGTGTCCTCGAGCTCGGCCTCGTCGAGGAGCTCGGGCCCGATCTCCGCGCTCACCTCCGCGACGGGCACGCCGACCTCGGCCAGGGCCTCCGTCAGCTGATCGCGCTGCCCCTGTCGCCGGGTGCCGAGCACGATCGTCCGGCCCTCCGAGCGCCACGTATGCAGCCGCTTCAGGAGCGGCGCGAGCATGGTCCCGGCGTCCCGGGAGGCGAGGATCTCGGTCCGCAGCGCGCCGTGGTCGGGGGCGTCGACGCGCAGCACGCGCCCGTCGGCCTCGGCGTCGGCGTCGTGCATCACGGCGAGGTCGAACCCGGGCCGGCCGGCGAGCGCCTCCTCCAGCTCCACCTCGTGCAGGAACAGCTCCGCGGGCTCGGGCAGCAGGCGCTCCCTGCCCTTCTCGCGGGCCCAGCGGTCCTCGAGCTGCTCGAGGCTCCCGATCAGCTCGGCCTCGATGGCCGTCGGGTCCTCGCGCACGACGACCGCGGCCTCGGGCAGGTAGTCCAGGACGGGCACAAGCGTCGGCGCCAGGAGCGGGAGCAGCAGCTCGATCTCCGAGACGACGCGCTGGGTGGACAAGTCCTCCTGGAGGCGGATGCGCGCCCGCGGGGGCTGCTCGCGGGCGTCGGCGATCGCCTTGAGGCGGCTCGGGACGACGGCCAGGGCCGTGTCGTTCACGACCTCCTCGCGGATCGGGAGGATGCGCACCGACTCCAGGGGGCGGATCGACCGCTGCGACCACGGATCGAAGAGGCGGATCGAGTCGATCTCGTCGCCCCACAGCTCCACGCGCACGGGCGCCTCGTGGCCCGGGGTGTAGACGTCGAGGATGCCGCCGCGCACGGAGTAGGAGCCCGGATCGGAGACGAGATCGGTGGCGACGTAGCCGCGCTCCACGAGGCGCCCCAGGAGGGCGTCGCGGTCGAGGACGTCGCCGACCGCGAAGGTCTCGACCGACTCCGCCAGGGCCGCGGCGGGGAGGCTGCGCTTCAGCAGCGCGGAGGCGGCCGCGACGACCACCGGGGGGGCGCCGTCCGGGACCGCGAGCCGCGCCAGGACCTCGATCCGTCGACGGCCGACCTCCGCGCTCGGGGAGTACCCCTTGTACGGGACCACGTCCCAGTCCGGAAACCGCAGGACGCGGCGGCGATCGTCGGGGCCCAGGAAGAACTTCAGATCGCGGGCGACGGCGTCGGCGGCGTCGGCGGTGGGGGCGACCCAGAGGACCGGTCGGTCGAGCTCGGGGAGGACCGACGCGAGGACGAACGCCGGACCGGACCCGCGCAGGCCGTGCAGGTGCATTCGCCCACGGCCGCCGTCGCGGAGGTGGGAGACGAGCGTCTGCAGCGGCGACGGGGAGGTCACGGGCCGGGCAAGATACCAGCGGTGATGGACGCCGCTGCCCCGCCCGTGATCGTCGTGCCGGGGTTTACTCCGCCGATCCAGAGGACCCCGATCCGGCTGCATCCGTTGGCGCGGCTGCGGGTGCGCGAGGGGTGGCGCGTCGCGCAGGACCTGGGCGTGAAGCACCTCCTGATGACCGGCGGCGACGTCTACCCGGAGGGCACCCCGTACGTCGAAGCGGAGGAGATGGCGGCGTTCCTGCGCACGCTGGGGTGCGCGCCGGACCGGATCCTCGTCGAGCCCCGCGCCCGACACACGACGACCAATCTGCGCAACGCGGGCCGGATCCTCCGCGCCCGAGGCTGGGACCACGCGCTCGTGGTGACCACCAAGTACCAGTGGCTGTACCTCGCGTTCCCCGCGGTCTCGGGCTTCCATCGGCGCTGCGAGCGGGACCTCGGCTACCGGGTCGGGGACCTGCGGCCGGCGGGGCTCGGGCGGGTCCGGTTCACCCCGTCCCCGGACGTGGAGCGCGAGGGGCCCGACCCGAGGGATCGCTGACGGGTAGGATCGACGGATGCACCGCCACGTCCTCACCGCGGCCGTCGTCGGGCTCGTCCTCTCGACTCCGCCCCCGTCGGTGGACGCGGCGTCGCCCCAGGAGCGGGCGCAGGCCCCCGAAGCCGAGCCGCGCTGCGACCTGCCGCCGCCGCCCCGGGACTCCGTCGCGGTCGCCTCGCGAGCCCGCGCCGAGGTGCGCGCCGAGGCGAGGGACGGGTACGAGTCGATCGGCGCGCTCTTCGACGTCGTGGAGGGCGCCTTCCCGGACATCTCGGGGTGTTCGCCCACGCCGCACACCCAGCCGCTCACGAACGCGGCCGCGTCGCGCGTGAGCAGCGCGGCGGGGGCGCCCTTCGCCCACATCACGCACCTCAGCTTCGTGCCCGGGAGGGTGCCCGGCGAGCCCAGCCCGGCCGTCGGCGACCTCTACCTGCACAGCGGCGGCGGGGGGCCCCGGTACGTCGCGATCCGCGCCGTGGACTTCCGCAAGTTCCTGTTCCAGGACATCGTCCTGCGCGACTGCGACGCCCCGGGCGCGCGGTGCGACCGCGAGCGCCTCCCGGGGCCGGACTCGGTGTGGGTGGGCGCAGAGCCCGTCCCCGAGGCGGTGGCCGGCGTGCCCTTCGACTCGGACCGCTTCTCCTGCATCCGCAACGTCCACGGCTACTTCGCGGAGTTCAACCGCATCACGAAGAAGGTGCGCGAGCGCGGCGTGACCGGGCCGGGCGACCGCCTCTTCCACGTGACGAACAACTGCCGCGAGCCCGGCAACTACGAGCTGGCCCTCGTGTCCAAGGCCGACGGAAAGCTCTGGGGAGACCACGTCTCGCTCGACCTCGGCTTCTACGGGCGGCTGATGGCCGACCTCGAGGTCGAGCTGGGCGATCTCGGCACGGGGCTCCGGGTGGTGGGCGCGGAGCGCAAGGCGGACGGCACGTACGTGTACGAGGAGGTCGAGGCGAAGGCGTTCCCGGCGGGGTGCGGGCTGGAGAACCTCGCCCCGTTCGTCGGGTCGGCGCAGCGGTTGCTCGGGACCGTCGACATCGCCGTGGACGACGGCGAGATCCCCTGGGCGGAGTTTCCGGCGGAGACCCGGGCGAAGTCCGGTCGGGGCCACGACGAGGGCATCGTCTACCTGCTCCATCGACCCCGAAAGGGCGTCGCGTACGCGTTCCGCGAGGGCTCCGACTACCTGTGGCAGCTCGAGGACGGGACCGTCGAGCGGCTCCGCCAAGGGCGCGACGAGCCCGCGGGGCCGGGGGTCCGCTGGGCACGCACGACGGCCCCGAGGTTCGGCACGACCCGCGGCCTCGTCGGCATCTCCGCGTTCGAGGTGGACGGCCGCTACCTCACCCGCCTGAAGGATCGCGTCGTGCCCTCGGGCGCGGCCCGGCTGTACACGTTCGACTACTCCTGGCTGGCCCGCATCACGCGCGCGGAGGTGCGCGAGACCATCCGCCCCGACGGGAGCCCGGCGAGCGATCCGCCCATGCTGGAGTTCCGGCTGCTGGACACGTCGGGGGCCCGCAACCTGGTGGTCGGGAACCTGGCGCCGGCGGCCGGCGAGGAGGCCGCGTTCGTGGTCGGGATCGGCACCCAGCCGCTCCGGGACCTGTACGAGAACCGGGTCCTGCAGGAGGCCCAGCGGTACGCGCTCACCTACGACTCGACCGGCATCACCGACGTCGCGGGATCCCTCGGGCTGGGCCTGGTGCTCGTGCGTCGAGGCGCCGAGGACCCGTCGGCGTACACGATCGACCTGGTCAGCTACGAGCGCGCGGTCCCCCTGTGGCGCGGGACGGTCACGGTCCCTCGGTGAGCGACGGACGGGGCGGGTCGAGGACGCGGGCGATCGTCCGGGTCGCGACCGTGGCGGGGCTGATCCTGCTGTGGACCGTCGCGCAGTTCGCGTGGCTCGCCACCGACGACCGCATCATGGACGGCGACGAGCTCGGCAACGTCGGGGCCGTGGAGCTGTTCTGGGGGCAGGCGCACCAGGGGTCGCTCGTGGACGTGGCCCGGGCGGCGTACGTCGAGGACTTCGGCGAGTACCCGGCGCTGTACCCGGCCGTGGTCGGCGGGACGGCCGCGCGCGCCGGAGTGACCGACCTGAACGGCGACGGGCCCGCGAAGGTCGCGCTCGTGCTCTGGGCCTGGCTCGCCGCCGCCGCCACCGCCGCCATGGCCGCCGCCCTCGCCCTGCGCGGGGGGGCGCCGGTGGGCTCGACGACGGTGGGGGCGACCGTCCTGCTGTTGTGCTCGCCGCTCTGGAGCGCGCTGCAGCGCCACGTGATGCTGGAGAACGGGCTGACGGCGCTCGTGGCCGTCGCGGGGGCCGCGGTGTGCTGGGCGCGCGTGATGGAGGACCAGGCCGCGCCGCGTCGGGCGAGAGCGCTGTGGATCGCGGCCGGGCTCGCCGCGGGGGCGGCGCTGCTGGTGAAGCAGACGGCCGTGCTCGCGCTGGGTCCGCTGGCGGTGGGGGCGGTGCTGCTCGCGGGGCGTCGCTGGGTGGGCCCGGTCCTGACGGCGGTCGCGGCGGGGGTGCTCGCGGGCCCGTGGTACGTCGACCGGCTCGGCCGCGAGGGCGGCTACCTGCTGCGTTCGGCGGAGGCCAACCCGGACGCGGTGGGGCTCCTGCACCAACTCGCCTACTACCCCGCCGTCCTCCTCCAGGAGGCCTGGGCGCCCCTGCTCATCGTGGTCGGCGCGGTCCTCGCGCATCGCTACCGGGAGGCCGGGCGTCCCGACCTCCGGTTCCCCCTGGCGGTCGTGGTGCTGGGCGTGGTCGCGCTCGCGCTCATCCCCAAGAAGTACGCCCGCCTGCTGCTGCCGCTGCTGCCGTTCGCGGCGGTCGGGGTGGCGTTGGTCGCGGCGCGCTGGCGTCCCCTGCCCCGGCGCGCCGCGGGGCTGCTCGCGGCGGGCATCTGGGGAGCGACCATGTTCGCGACGTTGCCGGGGTGGTTGCCCGTCGGGACCACGGCGGTCGGCCTGCGGGACCTGGACGAGCGGTGTACGCAGCGGTGGATCCAGGCGCCGGAGGCGGCGGGGGTCCCCTGGGCGGGGCTGCTCGCGGCGATCGAGGCGGCGGGGGGGCGAGAGCAGGCGATCCGGGTGGGGTCTCTGCGCTGGCCGGTGCCGCCGTGCGCGCACCAGACGACCCACGACCTGGGGGAGCACCTGCGGATCCGCGCGCGGCGGGCGGAGCTCGAGGCGTGGATCGCAGCGGGCGAGGGCTGGACCGATGCGGGGTGGACGGACGTCGCGCCGGACCTGGTCGTCGTGGAGGGGGTGGTCTCCGAGGAGAGGCTGCAGGCGGCGTGCGGGCGGGCCGCGCCGGCGGTCGCGGTGGTACGCAGCGACGGGGAGTGGGACATCGAGCTGGCGGTCCATCCGTGCCGCAGGTGAAGCGCCTCGGTGTCCGCGGCGGAAGTGGCGCACCGGTCTCGGCGACGGACCGGGCGACGAGGGCGAGGCCCGAGGAGTGGAGCGGGCCGGGGCCCGTGACCGACGAGGAACGACGCCATCGGCGTTCGGGACAAGTCGAACCGGTGCAGAATCTCCGCCGTGGGCATCTAGGTGTGGTGCTGCTGGTCCTGGCGGCGCTGCTCCAGGCCTCGCGGGTGCCGTTCCGCTGGAACCAGATCACGTTCGCGTACGCGGCCTACTACCGGGAGTACGTGCGGATCGTGGAGCTCGAGGGGCCGCTCGCCGCGTTCACGACGTTCACGGGGGCCCACCCCCCGGGCTACTCGATGCTGTTCGCGGCCCTGATGGCGGCGGCGGCGCCGGGGGCGGTGTGGCTGCTGGTCTCGGGGGCGTGGTCGGTGAGCGTGGTGGCGACGGTCGGCCGGGCGATGAAGGAGCACCCGGTGGCGGCCTTCGCGGCGGCGGCGGTGCTCGCGCTGTCGCCGTACCGCAACGCCTACGGGCTGGAGGTGAACAACTACCCGATGCTGGTCGGCGTGGTGGGGCTGCAGTGGTGGGCGTTCGCGGCGTGGCGGGCCGAGCCGTCGCGCCGGGCGGGCGCGGTCCTGGTGGTCGCGACGGCGGCGGTGGTGTGGACGCACGCGCTGGGCGTGACGCTGCCCGCGGCGCAGCTGGCCGCGATCGTGGTCGGGGACCGGGGACGGCTGCGGGGGGCCCTGGTGTGGGTCGGGGCGGCGGCGGCGCTCTGCCTGCCGCTCCTGCTGGGCGTGTTCGCGAACACGGAGGCGCCGCCCATCAACGATCCGCCGGGCCTCGCCGGGGCCGCGGGGGCGCTGCTGCAGGGGCTGCCGGGCCGCTACGGGCTCCGGGCCTCGACGTGGACGCTGGCGGTCCTCGGGGCGGCGGGCGTCGTGGCGGGGCGGGGGTCGCCCCTGGGGCGGGCGGCGGCGGCGCACGTCGTGGTGGGGCTGGGGACCGTCGGAGCGATGGTCGCGACGGGGGCGGCGGCGGACCACCAGTACCCCTACTACCTGGTGGTGCTGCCCGCGGCGGCGATGCTCGTGGGGTTCGCGGCGGAGCGCTGGAGGGCGGCGCTGCTCATCGGGGCGGTGGCGCTGGCGGGCCACGCGGTGAGCCTGGTGAACGACGCGGGGGAGGCCGTGGCGGCGATGCGCGGGGCGACGGAGACGCACCAGCTGGTGGGCGAGGCGGTGGAGGCGTGGGGGCCCGGGGACTCGCTGCTGCTGGTGCAGTTCCCGATCCACGGCGACGACGACAAGGACGTCCTCGACCCGGCCTACTCGTTCATCTCGCGGACGGCGCGGGTGCACTTCGACGACCCGGAGATTCCGACCCAGGTGCCCGCCGATCCGTACTTCGGGCAGCCGGTGCGGATCGGCGATCGGTGGCTGTACACCTTCGCGACGTTCGACCCCGAGCGCTTCGACCTCATCCACGACACCGTGCTCGGGCGCGGCGAGCGGCTGGTGGTGGTGCACTACGACACGGCGCAGCAGCCGCAGGACGGGGAGCGCATCGCATTCTGGGCGCAGGGGAAGGGGCGCCGGCCGAAGCGGGACGTGAATGAAGCGCTGTGGGTGTTCTTGCCCTGAGGGGAGGGACCAGATGAGGAGGCGGCGGCCAGAACTCCCCCAGGATCGGCGATCCACCCCGAGTACTGTCCCGTGGGCGGCCAGAACTCCCCCAGGATCGGCGATCCACCCCGAGTTCTGTCCCGTGGGCGGCCAGAACTCCCCCAGGATCGGCGATCCACCCCGAGTTCTG
>CAZUHI010000036.1:68544-73980 GCA_964620495.1 uncultured Rickettsiales bacterium
TCCCGTGGGCGGCCAGAACTCCCCCAGGATCGGCGATCCACCCCGAGTTCTGTCCGGGGGGAGCATCACTGATGTGAGGCTGTGTGTGCCTCGCGCTCTCGCGTGGGACCCACGCACGTCAACCGCGCAGGCTGCGCAGCGCAGGCGCCTACGACGTCTCGCGGGTGACGTCCGAGTGGTCGAAGAAGAGCGAGTCTTCGGCCTCCATGCGCATCGGCTCGAGCAGCGAGTCCTCTTCCGCCGACGACGGACGGATCGGCAGCGGCACGGGCGGGACCGTGTCCTGACCCAGCTCCCCCGGCAGGCCCGGGCGCGGGGGGCGCGCCTTGCGGGTGGCTTCCCGCGTGCGCTTGATGGTGCTCTCTTCGCTGAGCGGGCTCACCGTCCGCGGCTTGCGGCCCGCCCTCACGCCCTTGCGACGCCGCTTCGGCTTGCCGTTGTTCCGCTCGCGGAGCAGCCCCCACATGAGGCGCTGGGCCACCTTCTCACGCTGCCGCAGCTTGTACTTCGCGTGGCTGTTGTCGCCCTGCTCGTTGAGGTACGCCGTCTCCTGGTCCACGACCTGGAACTCGCACGCGACGTACACGATCGAGCCCTTCTGCAGCATCCACGGGTCGCCCGCGCGGCTGAGCAGGTGGTCGAGCCGCACCGGCACGTCGATGATGAAGTTGATCATCCGGTACGACCCGCCGCTGAACTCGTTGCGGACCGGGGACTCGCCCTCGCCGTCCTGCACCTCCACCTGAAGCATCGGCTCGAAGCTGCGCAGGCTGCGCTCGTCCCGCAGGAAGCGCATGAAGTCGACCAGGTTGTTCGTGGACTGCGCCGCCGTCACCTGGTTCCACGGGAGGACGTGGCGCAGGAGGTGGGCGAGCACCGGGATCACGTCCTTGCGCGTCTCCGTGATGATGCGGAAACGCAAGCGGTCGAGGATGTCCGACGCGCGCGACGCCTTCTTGCTCAGCAGCTTGCTGACCATCGAGTCCCGCCCCTTGCGCGACCCGTAGAAGTGCACGACCGGCAAGCCCTCGGCGATGACCGCGCGGGCCCGGGAGAGCAGCTCGTCCTCCACCACCTGGATGAGCTCCGCCTCGCTGACCGCCGTCTCCAGCAGCAGCTCGCGCGCCTCGAGGTGGTTGATCGTGTGCATCGTCTTGAGGACGACGCAGGAGAGGACCTGGACCCGGTTGAGGCGGCCCGTCTCGGACGCGTAGAGGAGCAGGTGCCGCACGTCCTCGGGGAACTCCACCTCGGTGGGGAACCGGAACGCGAAGTTGCGGCGCAGGTAGCGGAGCGCCTCGCGGTGGAGGTACTCGATGCGGGCGAGGTCGCGCGGGTGCTCGGGGTCGATGAGGTTCGCGCGGAGGAGGTCGTCGACCTCGGAGAGCGTCGAGTAGTTGAGCCGATGCCAGTCGATGGGCGAGCCGCCGCGCAGGATGAGTCGAACCGCTTCGAGGTCCGTGAGGCTCAGGTCCGACAGTTCGTCGGGGACCCGGAGATCGAGCTGCAGAATGTCGGCGTCACGACGGATCAACGTACGGGTGCCTCCCGAGCGAACGAGCCCGCAGGCTCGATTCGAGCAAAGAAAATCGACTGAGTCGAGGAGCGTCCCCTCCTGAGGTGCTCCGGTGCGCGTTGATATAGGGCATCGCGCCCTCCGCTGCAAGCCCGACCTTCGGGAACCGGGTCGTCGCGCGCCCGATTCGAGGTCGGATTCGCGCCGGCCCACGCCCCTATACTGCGCGCATGCCTCGAGGAAGCTCCGTCGCCCTCGCCGTCCTCATCGCCGTCGGCTGCGGCGACGTCGTCCCGGATCAGCCTCCCCTCCCCTGGTCGGAGGACCGCGCCATCGCGCGGCTGGTGCCCGCGGAGTCGCAGCTCGCCCTCGCCCAGGGCGGCCGGGCGACGCTCGAGCTGCAGGCCTTCTACGAGGACCTCATCGAGCCCGTGACCATCTCGTCCGCCTCGTGGTCGTCCTCGGACCCGACGGTCGCGACGCTCGAGGGCAGCACCGTGACGGCCGTCGCCCCGGGGCGCGCGAGCCTGTACGCCGTCGTCGGGGGCGTCCAGTCGGCCCCGGTCTCCCTGATCGTGGGGCGCGGGGACTACGACCTCTCGGCGGACGTGACCGTCGTGCGCCGGGGCAAGCTCCTGGACATCACCCTCACGTCGGCCGACGCCGACTTCACGGTCGCCACCACCATCGACCTCGCGATCGAGGGGCTGCTCCCCTTCGGCGACGCGCGGACGGAGGACCCCTGGTGGGGCGTCGTCCCCGGGACCGACGACGAGTACCGCGGCGTCTTCCTCGTCCCGCCCACGGCCCCGCTCGGCGACCTGACCGTCGACTTCCTGCTCGACGGCGCCCCTCCGCGGGAGCAGGTCTCCATCGAGATCCTGCGCAACGAGGCCCTCGACGGGGCCCCCCACGACTGCGACTACTTCGAGGAGGACAACGCGTCGAACTGGTCCTTCGCGACGGGCACGAACCAGGCGCGCACCTGGCTGCTCGGGGGGCTGTCGGCGGACACGTTGTCCCGCTTCGCGACGCGCTCCACCACCACCGGCGACGTGGATCCCTGGATGGCGCTCTGGTCGCTCGAGGGCGACCTGCTGGTGACGAACGACACCGTGGCGGGCGCCGTGAACACGGACGAGTCGGCCATCGAGGTGACCGCGCTCACGGACGACTTCAGCGGGGGCTGGTACCTCACGGTGTCCATCTCGCCCGACGCGGTGTCGTCCCAGGCGGAGGGGACGCTGGGGACGTCGTGCGTCGACCGGGACCTGCCGCCGTTCGCGGCCGAGGCCACCGACGGCTTCCCCGGCGTGGGCGTCGCCCTCACCCCCGGCCGGACCACCAAGAGCTTCGCCTTCGACGGCATCGGGGGGTCGCTCGCGCGCGCCTACGTCTACTTGGACCTGGACGTCCTGCGCCCTGCGCAGACGACCGTGCGCCTGCGCGCCCCGGACGACTCGGAGGTGGACCTCATCGACCCGGACTGGAGCGAAGACCTGGGCCTGAACGGGCGCTGGATGGGGACGGTCGGGGCGCCGAAGCCGTTCGTGCCGGGCGCGACGCCCGGAGGCACGACGGACCTCGCGGGCGTCACCATCTCGGGCACCTGGGAGATCGAGGTCGACGTGCAGACGGTCGGCGAGCTGGGCGCTTGGTACGACGCGAAGATCTGGCTCGAGTCCCAGTAGCCGCGTGACCGGACCCCTGCGCATCGGAGCGCTCGGCGCCTCGCGGATCGCGCCCATGGCCCTCATTCGTCCCGCGCGGTCGGTGGACGAGGCGGAGGTCGTGGCGGTGGCGGCCCGGGACCAGGGGCGGGCGGCTGCGTACGCGAGGAAGCACCGAATCCCCCGGGTCCACGCGACCTACGAGGCGCTGCTGGCCGACGCGGACATCGACGCGGTGTACGTCCCCCTGCCCAACGCGCTGCACCACGCCTGGACGATGCGGGCGCTGGAGGCGGGCAAGCACGTCCTCTGCGAGAAGCCGTCCGCGGCGAACGCGCGCGAGGCGCAGGAGATGGTGGACGCCGCGACGTCCGCCGGTCGCGTCCTGGTGGAGGCCTTCCACTGGCGGTACCACGCCATGGCCGAGCGCATCGTCGAGCTGGTCCGCGAGGGCGCCGTCGGCCGTCTCGTCCACGTGGACGCGGCCTTCTGCATCCCGCTGCCGATCTTCAGCGACATCCGCTACCGACGGGACCTCGCGGGCGGGGCGTTGATGGACGTGGGGAGCTACACCGTGAGCATGCTGCGGCACCTCGCGGGGGAGGAGCCGGCGGTGGTGTCGGCGACGTGCCTGCTGCGGTCCGAGGGCGTGGACCGTCGGACCGACGCTCGGCTGAAGTACCCGAGCGGCGCGACGGCGAGCCTGACGGCCTCCATGTGGTCGCGGACGCTGCTCAAGGCGAGCGTGGTCCTCCGGGGCGAGGCGGGCGAGATCCGGGCCCTGAACCCCATCGCGCCGCAGGTCGGGTGGCGACGACTCACGGTGCGCACGGCGTCGGGGGTGCGTGTGGAGAAGGTCGGCGGCGAGGGGACCTATGCCCGTCAGCTCCGTGCCTTCGTGAGTCGCGTGCGCGGGGGCGATCCGCTGCCCACGGAGGGCGACGACATCGTGCGGAACATGGCGGTGATCGACGCGATCTACGCGGCCGCCGGGGTCGACCGGTCTACGGCGGTGGACCCGTGATCGCGGCCCGGTGCCTCCAGGCGACGACGCCGAAGAAGACCATGAAGGCCGCGTCGCCGACGCCGTAGGTCGCATAGAAGAGGGCCGTGGGGGGATCCGCCGCCCACAGGTCGGGCAAGCCGCCGCCGTGTTCCCGCATCCACAGCGCCCAGTGGACGACGAAGAAGGCCTTCTCGAGGCAGAACACGGCCGCGAGCGCAGGGGCGACGGCGTAGCGGTTGCGCAGGGCGAAGAAGGCGAGCCCCCAGAGCACGATGACCACGCATCCGGCCGCGCCGTACAGCGGATCGTGAGCGGCGAGGACGTCGCTGAAGCCGCGGCTGAGGGGGACGATCCCGAGGTTGTAGAGGGCGGCGAGGACGAAGCCGCGCTCGGTCCAGTCGACGCTCATGTCTGCTCCAGGCCGATCCACTTCGCCTCGGAGACGGCCTCGTAGGTCCTCAGGGCCTCCAGCAGGGCGTCGGGCGTGTCCCGGGACACCAGCAGGGCGCGGTTCGAGGGCTTGAGGAACCCGACCTCGACCATCCGATCGAGCTGGGCGAGCAGGGGGTCGAAGAACCCACCCACGTTGAGCACGCCGATGGGCTTCGGCTGGAGCCCGAGCTGGGACCAGGTGAGGATCTCCGCCAGCTCCTCGAGCGTGCCGAAGCCGCCCGGCAGGGCCGCGAAGGCGTCGGACCGCTGGTACATCAGGGCCTTGCGCTGGTGCATGGAGTCGACCTCCACGAGCTCGGTGCAGCCCGGGTGCGCGACCTCCTTCTCGAAGAGGTTGAGGGGGATGACGCCGACGACGGTCCCGCCGCCGTCGAGCACGGTGTCGGCGACGAGGCCCATGAGCCCGACCGCGCCCCCGCCGTAGACCAGCTCGATGCCCTCGGCGACGAGGAGGCGCCCGAGGTCCGCCGTGGTGCGACGGATCGCGTGGTCCTCCCCGGTCGAGGAGCCGCAGAAGACACAGAGTCGTCGGATCGCGGGCATGGACAGGGTTAGAGCACGCGCGGCACCCGAATTCTCGCCCCGAACCCCGAGCGCCCCGGAAGGCGAAAGTCAGGGATTCGCCAAGGAACGCGGAGCGTCCCGTTGACGATGCCCCTCGGCCCTTCTAGATTCGCCGCCGCTCCGGTTCGCCGGGCATGAAACGACCAGCTATTCCCCGATAGCTCAGTTGGTAGAGCGGGTGACTGTTAATCACTAGGTCGGCGGTTCGAGCCCGTCTCGGGGAGCCA
>CAZUHI010000037.1:0-3241 GCA_964620495.1 uncultured Rickettsiales bacterium
CGGAGCTGCCGCCGTCTTCGATCCCCGCCGTGATCAGTGTCAGAGCCACACCCGATCCGGGCAGTCTCGCGCGGGGGCAGCGGGGCGTCCTTGCGGAGCCGGGAGGAACAGGTCCGCCGCCCCCTCTTTCGCGGCGAGCTGGTCGGGGCGGATGACCTTCAGGGCGACCTTGCGACCGAGGCGCACGTCGCGCGCGGCGTAGACCTGCCCCATGCCTCCCTCGCCGATCCGTCGCAGCACGCGGAAGTGCTCGACGAGGTCGCCGGGGTTCAGGGGCGGAGCGGCCATCGCGTCAGCTCACCACGAACCAAGGCGCGCTGCCCGCAGGCCCCTTCACGTCCCCAGGGGCGGCATGGCTCGGGGGTCGAGGCGGAAGATGCCGCAGTCGGTGGCGACGACCACCCGCCCCCGCTCGTCCGCGGAGAGGTCGCGGCCCTGGCCGCACAGGGCGTGCACCCGTCGACGATGCGGAGGCGACGCGTCGACCTCCCAGAGCCGCCCGGAGTACGCCGCCGACGCCCAGATCCGGTCGTGCACGGGGTCGTGGATCATGGCCCGGATCCCGAAGGACAGCGGCACGGTCGCCTCCACGTCCAGCGTCTCCGGGTCCAGCAGCAAGACCATCCCGCCGAAGAACCGGGACGCCCAGAGGCGTCCGCGGGCGTCGAACACCAGCGACCAGTTGAAGGGGCCGATGGCGGCCTTCGCGATGCGCTCGCCCGACGGCCACTCGTACCGACTCACGGAGGGGCCGCCCCACAGGGAGATGCCGTAGAAGCTCTCGCCGTCGGGGTGGAAGACGGCCGACTCCACGTCGTCGTCGAGGTCGATGACGGCCACCGTGCGGGCCTCGGACGGTCGGAAGAGGTGCACGGCCGCGGTCCCCTCGCAGCCCAACAGGACGTCCCCGCGGCGCAGCTGGGAGAAGAGGCCCAGGGCGCGATCGGGGACCGGCGTCCAAGACGCGATCCAGCAGTCGTCCACGTCCACCCAGGCTCCGGGGCCGCGCTCGGGATCGATGGGCATCAGACCCATCCTCGGTTCGGGCTCCCACCGACCCACGGACATCCACAGGTCGCCGTCCTCCGTGGCGCCGAGCTCCTCCACGGCGTCCACGTCCGCGTCGCGGAGCGGCCAGAGCGGGCGGGTGTGCGTGGGGTGCAGGCTCCCGAAGGTCGTGCGCGCGCGGTCGGTGAAGTAGACGTCCTCCCCCCAGGCGAGCACGCTGAAGATTCCCGTGCGCGCGCTCAGCCGCTCGATGCCCGCGGGCAGGGTGGCCGGCGTGGTCCAGAGGCTGATCATCAACCCCCGAGACGCCGCGAGCACCGCGAAACCGTGGACGGGGAGGAGCACCACGAACACGCCGCGGGGGTCGAGTCGGGCGGCGACCGACGGGCCGAGGCGCGGGAAGGTGACGAGCAGGGGCGCCGCCCCCGCCGCCAGCGCGAACAACCCCAGGGCGGAGAGCGAACGCGCCAGGCGGAGGTCGGCCGGATCGCGCAGGCCGCAGCACAGCACCGCGACGACCACCACGAGGGCGGCCCCGGCGCGGGCCGCGACCCGGGTCGTCGGGAAGCGTCCCCGCAACGACCGGGCGAAGAGGGCGCCCCCCAGCCCCCCCGCGAGGAGCAGCAGCCCGCCGCCGACCGTCGAGTGTCTCGCCGGGCTGCGGCCCCAGACCTCGCCGAGGGCGAACACCGGGCTGTGAAAGCCCGGCCCCTCGAGCACCGTGAGGCCCGCCAGCAGCGCGGCGGCGGCCCCGGCGACCAGCGCGACCACGCGCCGGCGGGGGAGCTGCAGGGCCTCGACGTCCATCAGTCGTGGGGGACCCGCGACGATCAGGGCGACCCCCAGCGCGCCCCAGAAGACGGACCGGTCGGAGGCCATGGCCACGGCGAAGATCCCGAGCGTCGCGACCATGCCGACGGCCACCATCGAGGCTTCCAGCAGGGCGGCGAGTCGACGCGCCCAGGGGCGGGCCGGAGGGACACGAACCAACCCGACCGCGGCGCCTGCGAAGCAAACGAGGACGGGGAGCGCGATCCAGGGCGCCATCGGGAGGCCCGTGTCTTGGACCGCCTGCCCCAGGACGCCCAGGGCATCGAGGATCAAGCCTCCCTGGACGGCGGCGGGTCGGCTCCAGATGCCGAATCCGACCAACAGCAGCGAAGGTAGGAAGGCCAAGGCCACGGCGGCCGAAAGCAACCCGGCGAGCGCGCTCCCCCTCCGCCCGGGAACCTCCTCCACGAAGACATCGTAGAGGATCTCACAGACGCAGGCCGTGCCTCAGGCGCTGGGGGATCGTCGGCGTCTCTTCCTTCAGCTGGTCGAGCAATCCTTGCATCGCGCCCCGCACCCGCCGGTCCAGTTCGTCGATCCGCGCGGCCGACGGCTCGGCGACCGGCCCGTCCTCGACGCGGATCGGCGCCCCGAATCGGTACCGGAAGCGCGCGGGCACGGGCAGGTTCGGCATCGGGCCCACCGAGAGCCCCCACGGGACGCTGAGGGTCACCGGGAAGACGTCCGCACGCACCAGGGCGTGAAGCCCGAGCGCCTTCGCGATCCGGCGCCCCGAGCGCAGCACGATGAGCGTCTCGTGGGCCCCGCTGTTGGCCACCGGCACGATCGGCACGCCCGCCCGCAGCGCGGTCTTCGCGTAGCCCTTGCGTCCCCCGAAGTTGACCTTGAACCGGTCGCGATAGGGGCGGAACACGTCCTTGTCCCCCCCGGGGAGCACCACCAGGTCGTGGCGGTGGTCGTGAAGGCACGCGTGCGCGACCTCGCGAGAGGCGCGCAGCACGCCGATCCGGGCGAAGAACTTCGCCGTCTGCGGGACCTTGAAGATCATCTCGTGGGCGAGGCTGTGCACCGGGCGATCCGGCCCGAAGCGGGTGTACCAGACGTAGCCGAGGCCCCACACGTCGGGGATCAGGAGGCCCCCGCTGTGGTTCGAGACGATGAGCACCGGCTCGTCGGGCAGGAGGTCGAGGCCCTCCGCCTCGCAGGGGTACGGACCCGACTCTCGAAACAGCGGCGAGAGGCGCTTCACGGCCGTCGCCACCATCCTCGGATCGTGGTGCGCTACGTCGTCTCCCCACGTCATGCGCGGAACCTAGCAACGTCCGTCGGCTCTACCGCCGAGGGGGCGCCCGGCGGCGAAGATTTCCCACTACGAGGGTGCCGGCCCGCCCGGCGGCGAAGATTTCCCACTACGAGGGTGCCGGCCCGCCCGGCGGCGAAG
>CAZUHI010000037.1:3341-3470 GCA_964620495.1 uncultured Rickettsiales bacterium
ATTTCCCACTACGAGGGTGCCGGCGAGCCCGGCGGCGAAGGGGTGGGAATTCTTGGCCACCTCTCCGCCCGGCCCGCCCCCACCTCTTCGCGCAGCTCGCCCCCACCTCTTCGCGCAGCTCGCCCCCAC
>CAZUHI010000037.1:3570-19086 GCA_964620495.1 uncultured Rickettsiales bacterium
CCCCACCTCTTCGCGCAGCTCGCCCCCACCTCTTCGCGCAGCTCGCCCCCACCTCGCCGCCCGCTCGCGAGCCCGGGTCGCAACCTCGCCCGGGCGGCCGTACTCTTCGTCCCGATGGACTTCGATCTCCCGAAGAGGATCGTCCTGGGCGGCATCGTCCTGTGCGTGGTCCTGCTCGTCGTCAGCAAGGCCGCCGCGGCCGAGGCCGCCTGCGGGGACCCGTCGGACGCTCTCCCCGCGCCGTACGACGCCATCGTGCGCGGCGAGGCGGCCCTCGACTCCGGGCGCTTCGCCGAGGCGGTGACGGAGCTGGCCTCGGTGGACGGCCTGCCCGACGGTCCGGCGGTGCGACGGGTGGCGGTCCTGCTCGGCAAGGCCAAGGTCCTCACCGGGGACCTCGACGGCGCGAGGTCCATCCTCAAGGCGGCCCTCTCCGACGACCACGGCGAGCCGGGAGCGCGCGCGTCGGCCTGCGACGGGGACCCCGCGGAGGCCCGCTGGTGGCTCGCCGAGGCGTCGCTTCGAGCGGGCGACCCCGCGGGCGCCGTGCCTGCCTGGCGCGGGATCTGGACCCGCAACCCCGCGTCGACATGGTCCGACGAGGCCGCCCAACGTCTCCAGGAGCACGACCCGGCTTGGCTCGACGCGGACCCCGAGATCCGCACGGCGCTCGCCGAGGAGCGGGCCGCCGCCTTCGCGAAGATGAACCTGCACGGGGAGGCGCTCTCGGTGCTCGAGGCGCTCGTGCCGCCCGACGGGAGCGACGCCCACCTCCGCCGCCTGGCCGGAGCATTGTTCAAGGCGCGGGAGTACCGCAAGGCCGTCCCCGCGTTCGCCGCGCTGGCCCAGCCGTCCCCTCAGGACCGCTTCGACCGGGCCCTGGCGGCCTCGCGGTACGGCGACTACGCCCTCGCGGGCGACCTGTACACGGCGCTCGTCGAGGAGTACCTGGGTCGGGCGAAGGGCGACGTGCGCCGCATCGTCGACGACGCGAGCTTCAAGATCGGCTACCTCGACTACGACGCCGGGCGTCTGGAGGAGGGGCTCGCCCACTTCGCTGCTCACCTGGAGCGCGTGCCCGGCTCGCGCCACGCCGACGAGGCGCACTGGTTCACCGGGTGGTCCCTCTTCAAGCAGGGCCGCTGGGACGAGTCGCACGCCGCGTTCACGAGGCTGGTGCGGGAGCACGGCGGCTCCTCCCTGGCGGCGGGCGCCCGGTACTGGCAGGCGCGCATCGCCGGGCTCCAGGGCGACGCCGGCGCCGAGAGGACCGGCCTCGAGGCCGTGCTCGCGAAGCACGCGGACAGCTCCTACGCCTGGTGGGCGGCGCGACGCCTGGGGCGCACCTGGGACGCGCCCGCGGACCCGACCCCCGTCCTGGGCGACGGCACCGACAACCCCGCCCTGAAGCGCGCCATCGCCCTGCTCGCGGCGGGCGTCGACGACTGGGCGGCGGCCGAGCTCCAGGCGGTGGCGAAGCGCGCCCGGAGCAAGGGCCGCGACCAGAGCCTCTACCTCGCCTCCCAGCTCGTGGAGGCCGGGGAGTGGGCCGCCGCCCGCAAGCTCGCCCGGCCCTACTGCGGAGACGCCCACAAGCGCGAGGACCTCGCCGCCCTGCGCATCTGCTGGCCCCGGCCGGAGGTCGCCCGGGCGGAGAAGATCGACGCACACCTCCCCCGGCTGCTTCCGTTCGCGATCATGCGCGCCGAGAGCGCGTACATCCCCACGATCAGCTCGGCGGCGGGCGCCCGGGGGCTCATGCAGCTCATGCCCGACCTCGGCGTGAAGCTGTACGCGCAGCTGCACCCCTACTCGAACCCCCTCGACCCCGACCGCCTGTTCGAGCCCTCGATCAACGTGGAGCTGGGCGTGGCCGAGCTGTCGGCGCTGTCGCGCAGCCTCGAGGACACGGGCGTCGTGCCCCGGCTCCCCCTGGTGATCGCGGGCTACAACGGCGGCGAGGAGGCCGTGCGGCGGTGGCTCGGTGAGCAGCCCACGCCGGTCGAAGCAGACCGCTGGGGCGAGGACATCGGGTTCTCGGAGACCCGTCGGTACGTGCGCCGCGTGCTCGGGACCCTGCAGGTCTACCGGTACGTGTACGGCGACTGATCGACCGCGTCGATCCGGGCCCAGAGGAACCAGGCGATCGCCACGACGCTGCCGAGGCTGAACTGCAGGAACCGCGACGCCGGGAACAGCACCGGACACCAGAACAGGGCGATCAGGAGCGCCGCGCCGAGCTTCGGACGCTCCACGCCCGCGCCACGGAGCGCGATCAGGCACCCCCCGACGGCCAGCGCATGCATGCCCGCGTCGTAGCCCATCATGTAGGGGAGGGCGAGGAGCAGCGCCGCCAGGACCAGGCCTGCCCGCAGCGGCCAGCGCGGGTCGGCGGGGTCGAGGCGGAAGGCGGGTCTGACCGTCGCCGCGACGCCGCCGAGCGCGACGAGGAACGCCACGATCTTCATCGTCGGCTCGAGGTCGCCCCTCCGGAAAGGGTAGGTCAGCAGGGCCCGCACGGTGAGGTGCCGGTCCGGGGCCGGGCTCCACTTCCCCAGTCCGCCCCCGCCGATCCACTCGAAGAATGCGACCCAGGGCGCGGGTCCGTGCAGCGCGAGCGACGCTCCGAGCAGGGCCGCGCCTCCTCCGGCGAACCCCGCGAACGCCCGCGCGTTGCCGGTGAGGAACAGCATCCCCGCCACCGGCAGGCCCAGGGACGGCTTCGCGCAGAGGAGCCCCAGGACCAGGCCCCCCTGGAGCGGCTTGCCGCGACGTATGAGCCACACCCCCGCGGCGGTCAGGAACACCCAGAGCCCGGCCAGCTGCCCCGCCATCATGGCGATGAACGCGGACGGGCTCAACGCCAGCGCGAGGGCGAACGGCCTCCGCCAATCCCCCAGCTCCGGCAGCGCCGACGCCCACAAGGCCGCCCCGGCGAAGAACAGGAGGGCGAGCAGAAACTGGTAGGTGCGCGCCGCCGGCGCATACGGCGCCCCCTGGGGCAGCGCCATCGCGTTGTAGAGCGGCGGCGGGTACGCGCTGGAGTACCTCATGGGCGACTTCGCGAAGTCCTCCTGCCGGGTGCTGACCGCCCTCTTCGAGTAGACCTCGTGGCCCCGGCCGTCGGCCACGAGGGCGCCGCCGGTCCAGAAGGGGAGGAAGTCGCCGCCCAGCTGCCACTCGCTGAAGAAGCCCTGGGTGCCCGAGCCGCCGAAGACGGTCACCCCGAAGGTCACGAGGTACGCCGCGATCGCCAGGACGAAGAAGGCTCGGAGCGGGCGAGGCATGCCGAACCGTACAGAAAATGCGGTGGAGGCTTTCGGGTCAGGGTCGACACGGACCCGCGGCCCGGCGCGCCGAACGTGGTTGGATGGGGGTGCATGCGACGCCTGCTCCCGACGCTGCTGCTCCTGTCCGCCTGCGCGGACGTCGAGGCCGAGCAGCCGGTCCTCCTCGGCAACCAGGGCCCCCGCATCGAGGTCTTCGCCGTCGCCGCCGAAGAGCCCCAGCTCGTGGACTTCGGCGACGTCCCCGCGGGCTCGGACGCCGTCGCCACGCTCGTACTGCGAAACGCGGGCGGGGAGCCGCTCGCCATCGGCGCCGTGAACATGTCGTCGACGGATCACCTCGACGTCTCCGACCTGCAGGGCCTGCCCGCGCGGCTCGACCCGGGCACCGAGGTCGACTTCGACGTGCGCTTCGCGCCCCCCTTCGACCTGCGCCTGGAGGCGGCGATCACCGTCTGGTCGTCCGACCCCGAGCGTCCGGAGGTCTCGGTCGACGTGGTGGGGGACGGCCTGGCCCCCGTCCTGCGCATGGACCCCGACGATCACGACTTCGGGACCCAGCGCGTGGGCTGCGCGTCCGAGATCGAGGTCACGCTCGAGAACGTCGGCCGCGCCCCCCTCCGGTTGGGCGTCGCCCACCTCGAAGAGGACGACCTCGGCGTCACGTACTCGCTGGGGAACTGGCCGTTCGAGGGGACCGAGCTGCTGCCGGGCGAGTCGGTCGCGGGCGTCGTGCGCTGGCGGCCGGACGATCCCGTGCCGGATCGGGCCGTCCTCGTGGTCGAGTCCGACGACCCGCACGGCGATCGCACGATCGTCTTCACGGGCACCTCGGTCGAAGCGGACCCCGACGCGGCCTGCGAGTAGGTCTATCCTGCGCCGATGGTGCGCGCCCCGATCCTCGTCCTCGCCGCCGCGGCCGTCGGCTGCGCCCCCCTCGAAGGCCTGCGCGAGACCCCCGACGGCGACGGCCCGCTCGTCTACATCGACTGGGACGCCGAGCCCCTCCCCGAGGTGCCGTTCCCCAACGACCTGGCCGCCCGCACGGACGAGACGTCCCCCACCGGGCTGCGCCTGAACTTCTCTCGCGAGGCGCCCACGCAGAACGAGCGCGACCTGCGCACGAAGGCCGACCAGCAGACCGGCTTCGGGATCTACGCGCCGATCATGGTGCGGTTCGAGGCCCCCCTGGACCTCGAAGACGTCCTCGCCCGCCACGGCGTGGGCGACACCGACTTCAGCGACGACGCCGTGTACGTCGTGGACGTGACCGAGGGCTCGCCGACCTACCTCCGCCCCGCGGAGCTGGACATCGGCGGAGGGCGCTTCCCGGTGGACCTGCCCCGGCTCGGGATGTTCTGGGCGAACGACCCCCGGGCGGACGAGCCGACGCTCATGTTCGAGACCGTCGATGAGGACGTGAACGGCGACGGCGAGCTCCAGCCGTCGGAGGACACGGACAACGACGGCGTCCTCGACCGCCCCAACACGCTCCCCGAGGGCAGCACCGACCGCATGGACCTGCTCACCTGGTACGAGCGGGAGACGGACACGCTCATCGCCCGCCCCGTGGTGCCGTTGCGCGAGGAGACGACGTACGCCGTCGTGCTCACCGAGCGGCTCCGGGGCGAGGCCGGCCCCGTCCGCAGCCCGTGGGAGTGGGTCCACCACGCGCGCCAGACCGACGCCCTGCGCCCCCTGCACGACGCGCTCCCGTCCCTGGGCCTCACGGTGGAGGACGTCGGCTTCGCGTGGACGTTCACCACCGCCGCCGTGACCGCCGATCTGCTCGCGGTGCGGAACGGACTCCAGGGCGACGGGCCCTTCGGCTCCCTGGCGGAGGACTTCCCCGCGGCCGTCGTCGAGTCGCTGCCCATGCAGGACCCGCTGGGCGATCGCCCGACGCACCGCCTGCCCATGTCGCGGGTGATCGGGCCCCTCGCCAACGCGGGCGTCCTGCCCGGCGGCGAAGAGGGCTTCATGGCCCAGGCGTACCTGACCTACGCCACGGACATGGTCTCCGGCGTCTTCCACACCCCGAACTTCCTCGTGGACGTGGACGAGGAGGGCTACGACGACACGGACGAGTGGTGGCGGGTGGACCGGGCCACGGGCGAGATGATCGTCGAGCCCGAGCGCGTCCCGTTCACCTGCATCCTGCCCGCGCCCAGCCCCGGTCACGAAGCTCCCCACCCGGTCGTGATGGTCGGCCACGGGCAGGGCGGCACGCGGTTCCACCTGGTGGTGCTCGCGTGGGCGTTCAACCGGCTCGGCATGGCCGTGTGCGGGTTCGACTTCCCCGGCCACGGCGGCGCGCTGCCTCCCGATCAGGAGGCCGAGTACGCCGAGCTCCTCGAGTCGCTGGGGCTGCTCCCCGCCTTCCGCTCGTTCGACGACGCCCGGCATCGGGACCTCGACAACGACGGCCTCAAGGACAGCGGCGCGGACTTCTGGGTCGCGGATCCGTTCCACACGCGGGACAACGTGCGGCAGGCGGCGGTCGACTTCGCGCAGTTCGTCCGGGTGCTGCGGTCCTGCGGCACGGGGACCATGAACTACGTGAGTGACGCGGGGGCGACCCTCGGCACCACCACGAGCTGCGACTGGGACGAGGACGGCGTGCCCGACATCGGCGGGCCGGACGCCCCCATCCGCATCTTCGGGGCGTCGCTGGGCGGCATCAATACGAGCGTCGCCGTCGCGATCGAGCCCGGCATCGAGGCGGCCGTGCCGATGATCCCCGGCGGCGGGCTCGGCGACGGGCTCCTGCGCTCCAGCCTCGGCGGACCCCGGGAGGCGGTCATCGGTCGGCTGCTCAGCCCCATGATCCTCGGCCGCCCCCAGGACGACGGCAGCCTCGTGATCCAGCAGCTCGTCGCGTCGGCCAACAACATGCGCCGGCTGCACGTCGCCACCCTGCCCGCCGTCCCCGCGGGGGGGCGCGTCGTCGTCGAGAACCTCGCCAACGACGAGATCGCGACGGGGTACATCCCGGACGACGGTCGCTTCCGCGTCGCCATCGCGGCCGACGCCATGACGGGTGGGGAGAAGGCCCTCGCCACGGGCATGCCCATCTGGGGACCCGAGAACCCGACCACCTACTCGATCCCCGACAATGAGGGCCTGGGCGACCGCCTCCGCGTCACGATCCGGGACGCCGCGGGCGAAGAGGTCGCGGTGATCGACACGTTCGAGTCCGACGTCGTACACGAAGGCGTGACCTTCCCGGCTGGCTCGCCCCTGGTGGCGGGCAACTCCGGCTCGGGCCACACCCGCCAGACCCCCCGCCTGCGGCGCCTGATCCAGGTCATGGCGATGATCGGCGAGTCGGGCGACCCCATCGCCCACTCCCCGCGCTGGTTCCACGAGCCGCTCGACCACGGCGGCGGCCCCGCCAACGTCCTGATGATGCCCACCGTGGGGGACGACGTGGTGCCCATCGCCACGGGCGTCGCCCTCGCCCGCTCGGCGCGCTTCTTCCCCACCCGCGACGCCGACCCCCGGTACGGCATGTCCGTGGACCAGTGGCTCATCGAGCGCGGCGTGGTGCACGGGTTCGAGGAGTTCGGGGAGTACAGGAACGACGCGGGCGAGCCGGTGCTGTTCGACGTCGAGGACTGGGACGGCGGGCTCGACGGGGCGCCCTCGGACGTGCCCCTGCGCGCGACCGTGGACCACGCCTCGGGCACCAGCGGCCTGCGCATCGTCTACGGCAACCCCCGCGGCAGCCACGGGTGGGGGATCCCGGACCCCGACGGCGAGTTCGACGTCAACACCTACGCCACCATGCAGTCCGCCTGGTTCCTCGCCTCGGGCGGCACGGAGCTCATCGAGGACCCCTGCATGGCGACGGCCGACTGCCCCTGGTTCCGCGTCCTTCCGTGAAGGCCCGCCCCTGGATCGTCGCGGCCGCCGTCGCGTGGGCGGGCTGCGCGCCGACCCCCAAGACCGAGGCGCCGGTGGGCTCCGTCGTGCTCGAGGCGTGTCGCGAGGCGGGCATCCCCGGGGACCTCCGCTGCGGGACGTTCGAGGTGGCGGAGGACCCCGCGGAGCCCGACGGGCGCCTCATCGGGCTGAAGATCGTCGTCGCCCCGGCGCGCGAGCGGGCGAAGCCGGATCCGATCTTCTTCCTCGCGGGCGGCCCCGGCCAGGGCGCCACGGAGACGATGGGCATCGCGCTGGGCTTCCTCGGCCGGGCGCGCAAGCACCGGGACGTCGTGTTCGTGGACATCCGCGGCACGGGGGGCTCCAACAAGCTCGCCTGCGAGGCGCCGGACACGGACCTGGCGGGCCGGCTCGCCTTCGAGAGCGACGCGAAGATGCTGGAGGAGTGCCTCGCGGGGTACGACGCCGACCCGCGCCTCTACAACACGCCCCGCTTCGTGGCCGACATGGAGGCCGTGCGCGCGGCGATGGGCTACGAGTCGATCAACCTCTACGGCGGGTCCTACGGCACGCGGCTCGGCCTGGCGTACCTGGCGGCGCACGGCGATCGGGTGCGGTCGGCGGTGCTCGACGGGCTCGCCCCCTACGCCATGACCCTGTTCGTCTCCTTCGGCGCCGACGGTCGCGTCGCCCTCGATCGGATGTTCGCGGACTGCGCGGCGGACGCGGGCTGCGCCGAGGCCTTCCCCGACCTCGGTCGACGGTTCTGGGCGTGGATGCAGACCCTCGGGACCGACGACGAACCCACCCTCGTGACCGTGCGCGACCCCCGCACCGGCGAGCTCATCGAGGACGTGCCCGTCACCCGCGCGGCCCTCGCGAGCGCCATCCGCGGCCTCCTCTACTCCACCGAGTACGTCTCCCTGCTGCCCCACGCGCTGCACACCGCCATGGAGGGCGACATGCAGCCGCTGGTCGGCCAGGCGCTCATCCTCAGCGACGGGGCGGAGGGGTCGATGGCGTTCGGGCTGATGCTCTCGACCGTGTGCGCCGAGGACCTGCCGCGGGTCACCCCCGAGGTGGAGGTGGACGTCGCCTGGGAGCCCTTCCTCGGCCTGTCCCTGCTCGACCTCATGCGTGACGCCTGCGCGACATGGCCCGCGGGCGAGGTCCCCGCGTCGCTGTTCGAGCCCGTCGTGAGCGACGTCCCCGTGCTGCTGCTCTCCGGGGCCGAGGACCCGGTCACGCCCGCCCGCTGGGCCGACGAAGCCGCGAAGACGCTCTCCCGCGCGACGTCCGTGACGCTCCCCAAGACGGGCCACATCGCCGCCCAGGCCGGGTGCGCGGACAAGCTGATCCGCGACTTCTTCCGCGCCCCCGAAGAGGACCCGGACCGCGACCGCGGCTGCCTCACGGACGTGAAGCGCCCCGCCTTCTTCCTCCGCTCCACGGGGCCGAACCCATGAGCCTGCGCGTGGACGGCCTGCGCAAGACGTTCGGCGACGTGGTGGCCGTGGACGACGTCTCGTTCCACGCCGAGGACGGGCGCACGACGGGGATCCTCGGCCCCAACGGCGCGGGCAAGACGACGTCGCTGCGCATGCTCTACGGGCTGCTCGACCCGGACCAGGGATCCGTGAGCATCGACGGCGTGGACCCGTTCCGCGACCCCCGAGGCGCCCGGGCGAAGCTCGGGGTGCTGCCCGACAGCAAGGGCATCTACCCCCGCCTCACCGCCCGGGAGAACATCGCATACTACGGCCGCATCCACGGCTTGCGGGGCTCCGAGCTCGACGACCGCGTGGCCGGGCTCATCGACGAGCTCGAGCTCACGAAGGTCGCGGACCGGCGCGCCGCGGGCTTCTCCCAGGGCGAGCGCATGAAGGTCGCCATCGGCCGCGCGCTGGTGCACGGACCCACGAACGTCATCCTCGACGAGCCCACCAACGGCCTCGACGTGCTCTCCACGCGGGCGATGCGCGAGCTCATCACGGCGCTCCGGGACCGCGGGCGGTGCGTGCTGTTCAGCAGCCACGTCATGCAGGAGGTGTCGGCGCTGTGCGACCACATCGTGGTGATCGCCGAGGGCCGGGTGGCCGCGAACGGCTCGCCCGAGGAGCTGCTCGCCCAGACGGGGTCGGCGTCGCTCGAGGACGCGTTCGTGGCGCTGATCGGAGAGGCGGGGCTGCAGGGATGAGGGCCTGGATCGTCTTCATGAAGGAGCTGCTCGACGGGGTGCGCGACCGGCGCTCGCTGCTGAGCGCCATGGCCTTCCCGCTCCTCGCGCCGGTGATGTCCGTGGGGCTGCTGGGCGCCATGGTCGCCGAGACGACGAAGGACGACCGCGCCCCGGACGGCGGCGAGCCGGCCCTGGAGATCGTCGGGATGGAGCACGCTCCGTCGCTCGTGGCCTACCTGGACGACAACGGGTTCGACCCGATCGCCTTCGGCGGCCCCTCCGCCGAGGACGAGATCCGCGAGGGCGAGAGCAAGGTCATCCTGCGGATCGACGACGACTACGCCGAGAACTGGACCGCGGGCCGGCCCGCCCGGATCGAGCTGATCCACGACGCGTCCCGCAACGACGCGCGGAGCCGCGTGCGCAAGGTCCGCCGGACCGTCGAGGCGTGGGGGATGAGCACGGGCGCGAAGCGGCTCATCGCCATGGGCGTCGCGCCGGACGTCGTGCGGGCGATCACCCTCGAGGACGTGGACATGTCCACCGCCGAGGAGCGCGGGGCCCGGCTGCTGCAGCTGATCCCGATGTTCATCATCATGGCCTGCTTCCTCTGTTCGATGTACGTCGCCATCGACGCCACGGCCGGCGAGCGGGAGCGGGGGTCGTTGGAGGCCCTCGTGCTCACCACGGTGTCGCCGCGGGAGCTGGCCCTCGCGAAGTTCGGGGCGGCGTTCGTCTTCGGGGGGATCGGAGTCGTGCTCACGGCCGTCCTGTCGGTCTGGGCGGTGAGGTTCGTGGACCTGGACGCCCTGGGCCTCAGGATCGCGGCCGGGCCCCGAGAGGCGGGGATGTTCCTGCTCATCTGCCTGCCCCTGACCGCGCTGGCGGCGGCCGTGCAGGTGCTCGTGGCGACCTACAGCCGCAGCTTCAAGGAGGCGCAGACGTACCTGTCGATGATGGTGCTGCTGCCCCTCGCGCCCGGCTTCCTGATGACCGTGAAGCCGGTGCAGGAGGCGGTCTGGATGATGGCCGTCCCCGCCCTCGGTCAGCAGCTCATGATGGGCAACGTGCTCCAGGGCTCGGGCTTGCCGGCCCTCGACTTCGCCCTGTCGGTGGGCGCCGGCGTCGCGGCCACGGCGCTCTGCGTGGTCGCGTGCGGGAAGCTCCTGGAGAAGGAGCAGATCATCTTCGGGCGCTGACGGGCGGGGCTCAGGGGAAGATCAGCGGGCGCGCGTCGAGCCGGATCGCAGTGGCGATGTCGAGGGACACGCCGAACGTCCCGGTGCCCGCGAAGGTGGAGGTCGCCTCCACCCGGCCCTGGACCAGCAATCCCTGCGCGAACAGCCCGACGTGCAGCGATCGGAACACTCGGATCTGCACGCGGAACGACGCCTCGGCCCGGAGCGCGAGGTCGGTCTCGTCGTCGGTCTCCGTGGGGCCGTAGACCTGGAGATCGGAGTTCCAGAGGAGCAGGAGCGCGCCCAGGGGCACGGGGCTGCCGCCCGCGCTGACCACGTTGCGCACGCCGCCCTCGAACCCCTTGTCCGCGAGCCGGGCGAGGTCTCGGTTCAGCACCGGTCCGATGCGGAACTCGCGCAGGATCGAGGGACCGCGGACGCGCATCGCGAGCCCCAAGAAGACGCCGAGGTCGGCCTGGCGTGCGAGCGGGACGCCGTCCGGACCGAGGGCGGGCGTGAACTCCGAGTCGAACCCGAGCTGCGCGAACGGGTGGAGCGCCACCGGACCGACCGCCGGGAAATGGAGGTAGGGGATGTCGATCGTCGAGGTCACCACCCAGTCGTCCGCGGTCTCCTGGGGCGGCAGGCCGTCCACCGCGAACCGGGTCAGCGCGCCTCGGAAGCGCGCGTCGATCTGCAGGTGCTTGGAGCCGACCTCGAGCGCGAGGTCCGCCTCGGCCCCCAGGGTGAAGCTCGACGGCGACGACAGCGACGTCTCGGGCACCGTCGCGAAGGCCGCGTTCCGGGTGCCTTGGAACCGCACGAGGCGGAGGGAGAGCCGACGCAGCCGCAGGAGCGCCTGGAGCCCCTTCTCCTTGGCCGACCGGTCCGCCAGGGCGACCACGGCGTCGGGGCCGCCCTGGGCGCGAAGGCCCCGCAGCACGGCGTCCTCGAGAGTCAGGAAGCCGTCGCCGTCGGGGATGGGCCGGAACTTGGGCTTGTGCCCCACCAGGTCGCTGGACGACCGGTCGAGCAGCGCGCCGATGCGTCCGTGCCGACGGGACACGGAGGTGGTGATCACCCGATACGTCCGCTGGGGGTCGATGGCCCGCCCGTGCACCGAGGCGTAGTTCAAGGCGCCGCACCGCATCTGCGAGTCCTCGCCCAGGGCCACCAGCAGGCGTCGATACCGGTCGCCGTCGACCCGATGCAGCTCCAGGACGTGGCCTCCGCGCAGGCGGTCGGCGATCTGCACGGCGGTCAGGTCTCCCGGCGTCTCGCGGTACCAGGTGAGCCCCTCGATGAAGACGGAGTCGGCGTCCAGGGACTCGGCGACCGCCTCGCACGCGACCTTGCGCCACCGCTCGTGCTCGACCCCGGCGAGGGGATCCGCGGCCGGGATGAGGGCGCCCTCGCGATCCGCCGCCCTGCGGGCCTGCAGCTCCGTGGTCACGCGCGTGAGGTCGTCGTCCGACGGGGCGTCCGACCGCACGACGAGGGGCTCGAAGAGGATCCGCCGCGCGCGGTCCCCGGCTCCCGCTCCGGGCTCGTAGACGACGCGCGCCCGGCCGATGCCGTCCAGCGGCAGCGTGATCGGCGAGGCCTTGAACGCTGCCCCGATGTCGGCCAGCTCGGTGTCCATGCGCTCGACCCGGAACGTCGCCATGGTGGGGTCGCCCAGGAACAGGTCGACGCCCCGCATCATGCTGCGCAGGCGGCGCTGCTGGGTCGGCTGCGCGTGGCTGAGCAGGACGATCAGGTCGGGCGGGTTCTCCGAGGTCCGCAACAGGTCGCTCTCTGCGTTCACCGCGCGGACCGGGTCCCGGAGCTTCAGCCCCTTCACGTCCGACTCCTCGAGGACGCTCGGGTCCGTCACCCCCAGGAAGGCCACGCGACGGGGGACTCCATCCGCCTCCAGCGTCACGATGCGGTGCTTCGGGAAGAAGGACTCCTCCGTGATCCAGTTGGTGGTCACGTACGGCAGCTGGTGGCCCAGGGCGTCGAACACGAACGCCTCGAGCCCGGCGGCCAGCTCCGCGGCGCCCACCGCCAGGGCGGCGGGCTCCAGGCTCGCCAGCACCTCGTATCCCGCCACGCGCGCGTCGGTCCAGACCGCGTCGGGATGCCCCGGCGGCTCCACGAAGTCCCCCGCGTCCACGAAGACGCCGCCCCCGGCGAGGGCGCGACGGATCGTGCCGAGCCGCCTCCCGGGCTCTCGGCGCGGGTGGGACAGCTGGTACCACTGGTGCTCGCCCGACACCCAACGGAACCCCGTGCGCAGGTGGAACGCGTCGAGCAGGAGGCCGTCCGCCCCGGGCGCCTCGGGGGGGCTCAGCACGACCGCCCAGACCCCGTCCCCCTCGCATCGCTGCATCCAGCGCTGCTCCCGACGGCCGTCGCGCACGTCGATCTCGGGGGCGCCGGGGCGGGGGAGGAAGCGCTCGGTGGGCGTCCGGAAGGTCTCCACCAGCGTGCCGAAGTCGCACACCGGGGCCGCCGCCGCCGCGTACTTCAGGGCGGACGGGATGGTGCCGTCCACCGGCCAGACCTCGTAGTCGTCCTGGGCGAGGACGCCGTGCAGGACGTCCACCCGCTCGACGGTCACCCCCGCGCGCTCGAGGGCGGGCCGGAGCCGGTCGTGCAGCTCGAACCGCTGCCCGGACCGGGTGATGCCCCGCTGTCCGCCGCTGTAGATGAGCTCGATCTCGCCCGCCTCGGCGGCCGACACGAAGAGCAGGAGCCCCGCCGCGAGGCAGGCGATTCGACGACCCATGTCTCCCCCCGCGGCCGGGCTCAGCGGCGTCGGCGGAGCGCGGGCGCGAGCAGGAGCAGGAGGAGGGCCGCCGCGCCGCCGTTCACCTCGACCATCGAGCTGCTGCAGCCGCAGTCCGGCCCGCCGCTCAGGTTGTCGTCGTCGTCGTCGCCGCCGCCGAGCGTGCGGTCGTCGACCGGGTCGAGCACGTTGATGATGCCGTCGCCGTCGTCGTCGCCGAGCCCGTCCTCGCCGTCCTCGATGTCGTCGCCGTCCGTGTCCGTGTCCAGCGGGTCCGCGCCCACCTCGACCTCGGTCCCGTCGTCCATCCCGTCGCCGTCCGTGTCCGGGTTCTCCGGGTCGGTGCCGATGAGGATCTCGGTGTTGTTGGTGAGGCCGTCGCCGTCCAGGTCGCCGTCGGGGCCGTCGTCGTCGTTCTCATCGAGGAAGTTGGGGATGTCGTCGCCGTCGTCGTCGCCGGTCCCCTCCTCCTCGTCCGAGACGCCGTCGCCGTCGCTGTCCAGGTCGACGTAGTTGGGGATGCCGTCGCCGTCCACGTCGCCGTCGCCCTCGATCGCGTCGTCGATGCCGTCGTCGTCGGAGTCGAGGTCCAGGTAGTTGTCGATCCCGTCGTCGTCCGCGTCGGGGTTCGCCTCGCCGTCGCCGGTGGCGTCCACGGCCAGCTCGTCCGCGGTGGAGATGCCGTCGCCGTCGTCGTCCGGCGCGAGGGCGTCGATGGTGCCGTCGTCGTCGCTGTCGATCGGGTCCTCGACGTCCTCGCCCACCTCGAAGCCGTCCTCGAGGCCGTCGCCGTCCGTGTCCGGGTTCTGCGGATCGGTGTCGAGCGCCGCCTCCTCGGCGTTGGTGAGGCCGTCCTCGTCCGGGTCGCCGTCCGGGCCGTCGTAGTCGTCCACGTCCAGGAAGTCCGGGATGCCGTCGTTGTCGAGGTCGCCGGTGCCGTCGGTGGGGTCGTCGATGCCGTTGCCGTCCGAGTCGTCGTCCAGGAAGCTCGGGACGCCGTCGCCGTCGGGGTCGCCGTCGCCTTCGATGGCGTCGTCGATGCCGTCGCCGTCGGAGTCGTCGTCCAGATGGTTGGGGACGCCGTCGTCGTCGAAGTCGTCGTCCTCCTCGACCGCCGTGAGGATGCCGTCGTTGTCGTCGTCGTCGTCCTCGAAGTCGGCGAGGCCGTCGCCGTCGCTGTCCGTCGGGTTGGCGGGGTCGCCGATCTCCGCGCCGTCGAGCAGGCCGTCGCCGTCCGTGTCGGGGTTGGTGGGATCGCTGCCCGCGAGCACCTCGTCGCAGCTGAGGACGCCGTCGAGGTCGCCGTCGAGCTCGTCCGGGGGCAGGAAGACGCCGTCGCAGTCGTTGTCGAGGCCGTCGCAGATCTCCGTGTTGCCGGGGTACATCGCGGGCTCGCCGTCGTTGCAGTCGTCGTCCGCCGTGCCGCTGATGAAGTCGGGGCCGCAGGTGCTCACGCCGTCGTTGTCGCCGTCGGAGAACTCGTCCACGGAGGTGTTGCAGTTGTTGTCCACGCCGTCGCAGACCTCCGTCGCGCCGGTCCAGGCGAGGGGCTCGGTGTCGTCGCAGTCGGTGGTGTTGGCGACGTAGTTCGCGGGCTGGAAGCAGGCGACGGACGTGACGTTGGGGTCGCCGTAGGTGTCGCCGTCGGTGTCCGCGTACCAGGTGGACTGGCCCACCACGCCGGGGTCCGCGTCGTCGACGAAGGTGTCGCAGTCGTCGTCGATGCTGTTGCAGACCTCGGTGGCGCCGGGGAAGACCGCGCCGTTCGTGTCGTCGCAGTCGTCGTCGGCGGTGCCCGCGACCCCGTCCGCGCCGCAGGTGGTGAACGCGTCGCCGTCGGTGTTGAAGGCGTCGTCGATGGTGCCGTTGGTGCAGTCCTCGAGGTCGCCGTCGCACACCTCGGTGGCGCCGGGGAAGGCGGTGATGTCGTTGTCGTCGCAGTCGTCGTCGGCGGTGCCCGAGACGCCGTCGGCTCCGCAGGTGGTGAACGCGTCGCCGTCGGTGTTGAACGCCGCGTCGATGACGCCGTTGGTGCAGTCCTCGAGGTCGCCGTCGCACACCTCGGTGGCGCCGGGGAAGGCGGTGACGTCGTTGTCGTCGCAGTCGCCGAGGCAGGTGGTGAACGCGTCGCCGTCCACGTTGAAGCCGTCGTCGATGGTGCCGTTGGTGCAGTCCTCGAGGTCGCCGTCGCACACCTCGGTGGCGCCGGGGAAG
>CAZUHI010000037.1:19186-22874 GCA_964620495.1 uncultured Rickettsiales bacterium
GCCGTTGGTGCAGTCCTCGAGGTCGCCGTCGCACACCTCGGTGGCGCCGGGGAAGGCGGTGATGTCGTTGTCGTCGCAGTCGTTGGGCAGCAGGCCCGGCTCACACAGCGCGCCCGGGCAGTAGCCGTCGCCGTCGACGTCGCCCTCGGACCAGGTGACGGTGAAGTCCTCCCAGGTGCTGCCGCCGCCGCTGTGGTGGAGGGTGCCGACCTGGTCCGCGCCGGTGAAGTTGCAGACGCTCTCGCTGGACGACTGGATCTGCGTCCCGTTCACCGAGACGGTCAGCTGCGTGCCGGTGAGGGTCGCCTCCATGAAGACCTGGGTGCCGAACGGGGCGACGTTCTTGGCGCCTCGGGACTGCTCGAGCGGGCTGTTGGCCGCCACATAGAACGTCGCGTTGCTCGCCCACAGGAAGAACCCGCAGTGCTGACCCGTGGACGAGTTGCGCTTCATCGTGAAGCCCACCCCGCCCGAGTTGCGGGTGACGTTCGCGCTGATCTGGACCGTGCCCGGGTCGCTGAAGGAGCCCGGGTCGATGACGATGCTCGGGGTGACGTGCGTGGTCATGGAGCCGGACGTGAGCTCGCCGTTCGCCACCGAGTGGGAGCCGTGGACCTGGGTCCACGCGGACAGGTTGCCGTTCCACGACTCCGTGAAGGTGCCTGCCAGCGCGGCGCCGGGCGTGGAGAGGAGCGCGGCGATGAGAATCGGGAGGAAGCGGGACATGGGAGGCTCCGAGAAAAGCGTGAATCCACCTTAGCCTCCGAACTCCTCGTGGGCATGACTCACCCTGGGCCGGGCTCCCGCGTGCCCCGATTCGAGAGAGATCGTCGCGCGGGGGGCTCGTCGTGCCTATAGGTAGGCGCGGTTCCTCTACCCTTCTCCGTCGAGCCTCCGCCCCGAGTACCCCATGAGCCACCCCGTCCGGTCCATACAACGCCTCGACTTCGTGTGGGACACCGCCGACCCGTTCCTGTTCTGCGTCCACCACGACGACGCCTACCCCGAAGGCGACGCGCGCATGGCGCCGAAGCCGCCCCTGGCGGGCCGGAACATGGGCGCCGACTTCAGCGGGATCGACGGCTGGAGCATGTACCACGGGCGCACCGTGCCGGGTTTCCCCCAGCACCCCCATCGCGGCTTCGAGACCATCACGTTGGTTCGCCGGGGGCTCGTCGACCACTCCGACTCCCTGGGCGCCACGGGGCGCTTCGGCGGCGGCGACGCGCAGTGGATGACCGCGGGCGGCGGCGTCGTGCACTCCGAGATGTTCCCGCTCCTGAACGAGGACTCCGGGAACCACATGGAGATGTTCCAGATCTGGATCAACCTCCCGGCCGAGCACAAGCTGGTGCCCGCCCACTACAAGATGCTGTGGCGGGAGGACATCCCGATCGTCGAGGAGCGCGACGCCCAGGGGCGGAGGGCCCGCATCACCGTCGTGGCGGGGGCCTACGGCGAGCACGTGCCGCCGTCGCCGCCCCCGCACTCGTGGGCCGCGCGGGAGGCTTCGAACGTGGCGGTGTGGGCGATCAAGCTCGAGCCCGGGGCGACCTGGCAGCTGCCCGCCACGCTCGCCGGCACCCACCGTCGGCTGTACGCCTTCTGGGGAGGATCGCTGGACGTCGGGGGCGTGGAGCTGCCCCTGAAGCACGGCGCGACCCTCGATCCCGAGCTGCCGGTGACCCTGACGGCCGGGGACGGCGGCGCCGAGGCGCTGCTGCTCCAAGGCCGCCCCATCGGGGAGCCCGTCGCCAGGTACGGGCCGTTCGTCATGAACACGACGGCCGAGATTCGGCAGGCGATGGTGGACTATCAGCGGACCGGCTTCGGCGGGTGGCCCTGGGATCGCGACGATCCGGTCCATCCGCGTGACGCCGGTCGCTTCGCCCGGCACAGCGACGGCACCGTGGAGGAGAAGGCATGAGGGCGATTCTCGCATGGGCGGCGGTCGTGGGAGCGATGGCGCTGCTGTTGCCCGCGGGCGCCGCGTTCGCCACCGGCCGGCCCGCGCCGGACGAGGTCTACTTCGTGGTCTCCGCGAAGGGGATGACCTGCGCCGGGTGCAACAAGAAGACGACGGACGCCCTGACCGCGCTCGACTTCGTCTCGACGGTCCACGCCTCGTTCGTCCTCCAGGAGGCGTGCGTCGAGGGCTCGGGCGCAGTCGATGAGGCGGCGGTGTCGGCCGCGATCACGGGGCTCGGCTACGAGTTCGGCGGCATCGAGTGGGTCGACGAGTGCCCCGAGGGCCTGCGCGGCACCCTCCCGTCGCCCTGGGCGAACCGCGGCGAAGGGCACGACGTAGCCACGATCTCCCACGGCGAGCGGGTCGACCTGAAGGCGCACCTGGCCGCGGGGAAGTACACGATCGTCGACTACGGGGCGTCGTGGTGCGGGCCCTGCCACGCGGCCGCGGAGCAGATCGCCGAGTACCTGAAGACGCACGACGACGTGGCCGTGCGCGCCGTCGAGCTCGGGGGCGAGACCCCGGAGGCGTCGTATGCGCAGCCCGTCGTGCAGCAGCACCTGCAGTACGTCGACGGGATCCCGTGGCTCGTGGTCTACGGGCCGAACGGCAAGGTCCTGGCGAAGGACCGGAGCGTCGAGAAGGTCGTCGCCGCCATCGACAAGCACCGCGCCCGCGCGGCGAAGAAGGAGAAGTGATGAGGGCGCTCCTGCACCCCGCCTGGTTGGCGGTGCTCCTGCTGTTGTTCGCCGTGCCCAGGTCCGCCGTCGCCTCGTGACCGGGGTGAAGCAACCCGAGGCTCCAGGCTGGAGCAACACAAGTCGATCCCTCCCTGAACGCCGGCCGGCTGCGCCTGGACCTGTCGTTCCAGGGCCTCGGTGCGCGCGACGTGCGCGACGTGAACTGCGAGACGCACCCGCACCTGTGCACCTTCGACGCGCTGCCCGACCACGTGCGCACGCAGACGTTCGTGGGCCTGCGGTTGGGTCTGGGGGCGTCGATCGGGCTCGGTGAGGGCTTCCAGGTGGCGGTGACGCTGCCGATCCAGCTCAAGGCGTTCACCATCGCCCACGCGCTGCCGGACGGCACGCCGTACGACACCCCCTACTCGCTGCTCACGGGGCCGAGCGAGGTGGAGGTCGGGCTCGGGGACACCGAGGTGCTGGTGCGCATGGTGCGTCGGGTGCCGGGCTCGCCGCTGCTGCTGCAGTGGGGCGCCGGGGCCGCGCTGCCGACGGGGCGGACCAGCGCGAACCCGTTCGATCCGGCGCTGCCCGCGAGCCGTCGTCAGCAGCGTCAGTTCGGCAACGGGACGGTCGATCCGCGGGTCGATCTCGGGGTCGGGGTGGGCACCGACCCGATCGGCCTCCTGGGGTCGATGTCGTTCCGGATCCCCGTCTACGCGAACCGCTTCGGGTACACGGGGCAGCGCACGGTCGGCGGCAGCCTCGGCGTGGTCGTGACGCCCGGCGCGCCCATCGAGAAGCTGCGCCTCATGCTCGCCGCGGACGCGTCTTGGGCCTCACCGGCCCGCTGGAACGACGAGCCCGCCCTCAACTCCGGCGGCGGCATGGTCGGCGTGCGCATGGGCTTCGAGTGGGCCTTCAAGCCCCAGGCGTCCCTCCGCGGGGCGTTCACGGTCCTGCCCGTCCAGGTGATGAACGGCGAGCAGTTCCTCGCCCCGTTCGTCGCGTCGATCGGGCTCTCCGGCGTCATCGA
>CAZUHI010000037.1:22974-47683 GCA_964620495.1 uncultured Rickettsiales bacterium
CGGGGACCACCCGAAACCCTGGGTGAACGGCGCGTTCCCCCCAACTTGTGGGACGCTACCGACAATCGGCGGCCAGAACTGGGGGTGGATCGTCGATTCTGAGTGGGTTCTGGCCGCCGGGTCCTGCGCCCGAGCGTTGACACGAGGTCCCGGTATCTCAGACCACCTCGATCGCGTCGCCTCGACGGATCGTGCCGCCCTCCAGGACCTTCGTATGCACCCCCCGAAGCCGCCGGTCGCGGGTCTCCTTGTCGTTCACCCAGGCGAGCGCCCCCTTGCCGAACCGCGCCTGGAACTTCGCGCAGCCGAGGTGGGGCTTCGGGGAGACCTCCAGGAGCACGTCCCCCACGCGCAGCCGCGTTCCGACGGGCAGGTGCTCGACGCTCAGGTCGAAGTCCACGAGCAGGTTGTCGCCCACGCCGGACCAGTGCGCGCCTGCTTCGTGGGCGATCAGGGTCGCGGTGGACCAGCACATGAGGCTGACGGCCGCGTCCGGATCGGCCGCTCCATGCCGCCAGCGGTCCCCCTCGATGCCGCCCTCGACGGTGACCCTCACCCGCTCCGGGTGCTCGTACTCCCCCTCGCCCAGGCGCACGACGACCTGCTGCACGGAGCCCGGATCGGACGACGGCGGCAGCCACGACCAGGCCGCCTCCAGGTTCTCCGCCTTCGTCTCGGGCGCGGTCATGCGGCCGGGGCGCGTCCGCGAAGCTCGAACCCCGCGTACGAGTCGTCGGTGAGCCAGAACGGGGCGAGCTTCCGGGGCACCCTCACCACCTCCACCGGGTCGGCCGTGCGGAACACGTGATCCCAGACCGGGGACGTGACGCCGTGGTTCGCCTTGGGGTTGCGGAAGTGGTGGTGCAGGTGGTGGCGGCGCACCAGCGTGCTGTACCAGCCGCGCGGGGGGTGCGTGTGGATGCGGCGATGGATGACCTCGTAGGTGAGGTACATGGCCGAGAAGCCGACCGTGAACGCGACGCCGAGGGCGGGCCCGGCGACGAGCCGGGACACGCCGAGGATCACGGCCACCACCGGCAGCGCGGCCCGGGCCTTCTCGGTCCAGGGCGCGAACCAGTTGCCTTCGCTGTGGTGCCGGAGGTGCTGCTTGCGGAACGAGAGCTTGTTCGGCCTCTCGTGCGCGCCGTAGCGGTGCAGGAAGTACTCGACGAGGGTCCAGCCGACGGCGCCGACGGCCGTGGCAGCGAGCAGGGAGAGGATCATGCGGAGGCTCCGGAGCGGCCCGCCCGGGCGGCGGCGAGGACGGCGGGGTCGGCCCCCCATCCGAGCAGCAGCCCGTCGAGCAAGGTCTGGGTGAGCCGGTCCGACTCACGGGAGAAGCGGGGCTCCAGGCGCTCGAGCTTGCCGAGCTGCAGGATGCCGTGGAGGGAGGCCCAGAGGACCAGGGTGCGGTCGGCGGGGTCGGCCGGGCTCAACGCGCCGAGGGCGACGGCCGCCTCGAGGGCGACGGCGGTGGTGGCGAGCAGGGGACGCATCGCTTCGCCCACGAGCTCGGCTTCGTCGTCCTGCAGGAGGACGCGCGGGTCGCCGAGGAAGATCGTGATGAGCGAGAAGCCGACGGTGTCCTCGACGGCGAAGGTGCGGAACGCGTCGACGACCGCCAGGACCGTCGCGAGCGCGTCCGCGGGCTCGGAGCCCTTCCCCGAGTCGCGCGCCGCCTCGAGCTTGCGGCCCAGACGCCCGAGGACGCGCTGCTGCATCGCCACGAGCAGGGCGTCCTTGCCGCGGTAGTAGCGGTACAGCGCCCCCACCGACCAGTCCATCGCCCTCGCGAGCCGCTGGATCGTGAGCCCGTCGATGCCGTCCGACGCCGCGATGTCCAGGGCGGTGTCGAGGATCTCCGCGATCCTCGCTTCGCGTCGGGAGGTCCGACGGGGCAACGCGGACACGGGGTCGGTGTGAATCATGTTCACATTGTGAACGCCATTCACATCTTGTCAACGGGAAGATCGAATCTCTCCCGTGATCGGGGGGCGTCGGCTCCTCAGGGAGTCGCGGATGCGGCGGCGGAGGCGGTCGACGTGGAGGCCGACGCGGAGGTCGCGGACGAGGACGCGGTGGCAGCGGACGCGGAGGTAGACGTCGCCGGGTCGAGGGCGCCGGTGCCCGCGGGGTCGCAGTCGTAGGTGTCGCACGGGGCCGCGTCGAGCAGCTCGAGGGCCGCCGCGATGGAGGCGTCCCGGTCCGTGCCCGGCGGGACCTCGATCATGTCGACGGTCTTGTCGATCGGCGGGAAGTAGATGCTCGTGCCCGCGGTGAGCGTGCGGGGGAAGTTCCGCCGGAGCTCGATCGTCTCGTCGATGAGGTCGTCCCACTCCTGCATCAGCAGGTCCGGGCGCTGGCGGATGCGGAGCAGGATGGTGGCGCCGTCGGCCTCGAGCAGGGCGAGGTCGTCGCCCAAGGCGGGCGCGAGGCAGTCACGGCCCTGGCAGGTGAAGAGCCCGGTGCCGGTCACGGTCCCGTTGCCGGTGGTCGTGATGCTCACGTCGCCCGCGACGAGCAGGGTGGCGGAGCCCCCGAGGATGAAGTCGCCGCCCTGGATGTCGAAGTCGCTGTCGTCGATGATCACGCTCGCCGTGCCGTCGAAGTGCACGTCGCCTCCCGTCACGGAGAAGCTGCTGCTGTTCGCCTTGAGAATGGCCGTGTCGCTCGACTCGAAGCTGCCGCCGTTGATGTCGATCGAGGCGCCGCCGAAGTCCATCGAGCTCGAGCCGGAGAAGACGGCGTCCCCACCGTTGATCGTCAGCGAGCCGGCCGTGAAGTTCACCTGGGCCGAGTCGGAGACCAGGAGGTCGCCGCCGTGGATGCGGACGTCGCCCGCGTCGCCCGTGAGGTCGTCGGCGCCGGTGAGGGAGACGTCTCCCTGGAGGACCGTGGTGGAGTTTCCGCCCGGCGCGGCGACGGCGGCGGCGGGGATGATCAGCAGGCAGAGGGGGAGGGAGAGGCGCATCGGAGGGCTCCAGGGAGGTTGAGATCCCTCGGATAGCAGCGGGCCTGCGCCCGGGTCGCGCCCGAACGTCGATGTGTCTGATCGGCGTAGGGTCGGCCGTCCGGCCCCTCCCCGCTACCGGAAGGCCTCCGGATCGAGCTCGTACTTGTGCAGCCACCGGTAGACCTGCTTGCGCGACCGCCCCATGGACCGCGCGACCTCGGAGACCACGCCGTCGTGCTCGCGCAGCTCGAACTCGAGCTCGGCCTTGGTGGGCGGGCCGGAGCGCACGGGGCGCATGGGCTCGACGTACCCGACGGGGTTGGTGCCTCCCTCCACCGTGGTGTCGCTGCCCACCCGCTTCATGGCGGTGCCCCCGAAGGCGCGCAGGCGACGCTCGACGAGGGCGAGGTCGAGGACGTCGCGGCCGGCGCCCTTCACCCCGAGCTCCATCGCCACCTTCTGCAGCTCGCGCACGTTGAACGGCCACGGGTGCAGCAGCAGCCCGCTCGCGAGCTCCGGGTCCAGGGGCGTGATGCCGCCCAGGAACCGCCGAAGCAGGGGCAGGATGTCCTCGCGACGGTCCCGCAGGGGAGGGAGATCGAGGACGATCTCGGCCAGCCGCGCGAAGAGGTCGCCGCGGAACCGACCGAGCCGCACCGCCTCCTCGAGATCGACCGACGTGGCCGTGATGATGCGGATGTCGCAGGGCACCGGCTTCGTGGTGCCCACGGGCACGACCGCGCGCTCCTCGATCGCGTGCAGCAGCTTCGGCTGCAGGGCGGGGGGCAGGTCGCCGACCTCGTCCAGGAACAGCGTCCCCCCGGCCGCGGCGCGGAAGTAGCCCTGCTGGTCCTTCTTGGCGCCCGTGAACGCCCCCGCCTTGTGCCCGAACAGCTCCGACTCGGCGAGCGCCTCGGGGATCGCCGCGCAGTTCACCGCCACGAAGGGCCCGTCCCGCCCCGACGCCCCGTGGATCGCCCGCGCCGCCACGCCCTTGCCCGTCCCGGACTCCCCGAGGAGCACCACGCCCGCGGGGGTCGGCCCCACCTGGGCGACGGTCTCGCGCAGGCGTCGCACCGCTGGCGAGAGCCCGAACAGCCCCCGCTCCGGCGCCGTCTCGTCGCCCGGCGTCTCGAGCCGCAGCAGCAGGATGGTGTCGCCGACGCGGACGACGTCGTTGTCGGCGATGTCCACCGCGCCGTCGATGCGGGTGCCGTTGACGAACGTCCCGTTGCGGCTGCCCTCGTCCCGCACCGTGAGGGAGGCCCCGCGGCGGCCGAACGTCGCGTGGGTGCGCGAGAGCACCGGGTCTTCGGTGAGCCGGATCGACTCCATCGCCTGGGGACGTCGACCCACGGCGGTCTCGCCCTCGGGCAGCAGATAGACCTCGTCGATCCGCTCCGAGCCGCCGGTGTAGAGGACGCGCAGCGTGGGCACCGGACGGGCGCGCCGGGAGGCGGGGCGTCGATCGACGGTGGTGGCGTCGGTGGGCGGGGTGGACGTCACGGGTGCTCCGGGTGCACTACCGCGCCGGTCCGCGGTACTCGAGCCGCACGATCTGCGCCTCGTCGTTCGGCCCCCACAGGGTCCCGAACTCGATGAAGTAGAGCCTACCGTCGGGCCCCACGTCGATCCCCATGGGCTTCAGCATCGGCACGGCGCTCGCGAAGGGGTGGATGTCCAGCACCTCGCCGTCCTCGTCCAGCTTCACGACCTTGATCCACTCGTTCATCCAGTCGGCGATGAAGACCGCGCCGTCGTAGTAGGCGGGCAGGTCCGCGAACGCGCCCGTCGACCGATAGCGCGGCCCCATCACCGCCATGCGCCCCAGCGACGTGCCCAGCTCGGGGTGGTCCACGGCGACCCCGTAGGGGTACCAGAGCCACGCCGGCGTCGCGGGCGGCAGGTCCGTCGCGCCGGTGCTGTGCTCGGAGTCGTTCACCGGCGCCGCGCAGTCGAACGCGCCCGCCGTCGTCTCGGTGGCGTAGTCGTAGGCCTGGTAGGGCTGGTTGTCCGCGATGCAGAGGGGCCAGCCCATGTTCGCCGCGACGTTCGTGCGGTTGAACTCGTCGTAGCCGCGGGGCCCGAGGTCGTCGTCGTCTTCGAACGCGTCGGGGCCCACCTCGCCCCAGTACACGGTGCCCGTGGGGCCGTCGACGGACAGCGTGAACGGGTTGCGCGTCCCCATCACGTAGATCTCGGGGGCGCCGTCCTCGGGGCCGGCGAACAGGTTGTCCGGGGGGATGTCGTACCCCGCCGCGGTGGGCGCCACCCGCAGGATCTTGCCGCGGAGGTCCCGGGTGTTCGCGGACGTGCGCCGGGCGTCGTCCACGCGGCTGCCGGCGTCGATGGGGGCGTACAGGATGCGGTGAGGGTTCGAGTTGTCGCCGGTCGCCAGGTACAGCAGCCCGTCGTCGTCCCAGGCCATGCCGCCGCCCGTGTGGCAGCACGAGTCGCGCTGGGTGGGGATCGTGAGCAGCACCTGCTCGGAATCGAGGTCCAGGCGATCGTCGAGCACCTCGAAGCGCGACAGCCGGTTCTCCACGGCCTCGGCGGCCGAGTAATAGACGTAGACGACGCCCGTCGCCACGAAGTCCCGGTCGAGCAGGAACCCGATGAGCCCGTCCTCGAAGTCCGTGGCCACGGGGACCTCGCCCACCACGGTGGTGTCGCCGGTGAGGGGGTCGTGGACCTTGAGGGCGCCGAAGCGCTCGATGAACCACACCCGGCCGTCGTCGGCGACCTCGAGCTTCATGGGGCTGGTGACGTCCGCGTCGAGCACCTGCTTCTCGAACACGTCGCTGCGGGCCGCCTCGCAGTCGCCCTCGACGCGGCCCGCGGCCCAGCGCACCCCCTCCTGGACGTGGGTGAGGAACGCGTCCTCCGCCCAGCTCGCCTCGGTGTGGCCGAGCGCCGTGTAGAAGGAGCGGCCGCCCTGGTAGTCCTGGCACCAGGCCAGGGGGTGGTCGCCCATGACCCCGTCCTGCAGCGACATGAGCACGTGGGCGTGCTCGCGCGGGTCGGTCTGGAACGCGTACCACTCGTCCGTCCGCGTCCACCGCTCGGGCAGGTGCGCCGACGCCGGGTGCGCCCGATCCGCGACCGTCACCGTGCGCTCCACGGGCAGGGGCAGGTGGTCCCGGAAGTAGGCGCCCACGAGGTCGCCGTACCAGCCCCAGTCGTACTCCGTGTCGGACGCCGAGTGGACCCCGACGTACCCCCCGCCGGTGCGGATGTAGTTCTCGAAGGCGCGCTGCTGGTCGTCGGTGAGGACGTCGCCGGTGGTGAGCACGAAGGCGACGACGTCGAACTCGTCGAGGAGCCCGTCGCGGAACAGCTCGGTGGACTCGGTGGCCTGCAGCTCCCAGCCCTGAACCTCGGCCATTCGCTCCATGGCGGCCACGGCCGTCGGGATCGAGAGGTGTCGGAAGCCCTGGGTCTGGCTGAACACCAGGACCTTGAGCGGCTCCGGCGGCGGCTCCTCTTCGGACGGGCAGGCGACCAGCAGGACGGCGAGGGCGGCCACGAGTCGGGGCGACATGGCCCGGACCATACGACGGGGCGCCCTCATCGGTACGCCCTCAGCTCGACGGCGTCCATGGTTCCGGACTTCGTCGACATGCGGAACGCGACGCCCGCGGCGCCGTTCTCGGGTCCCTCCCACGTCCACGTCAGCTCGTTCCTGCCGGGGCCGTGCTCCGGGGACGCGGGTCCCAGGTCCGTGAGCGCGCCGTCGGAGCCCACGGCCGCGGCCACGACGTACTCGGGGTGATGCTCGCGGGTGATCACCTCGAGTCGCGTGAAGCGCTGCGCGCCGTCGGCGAACGCGGCTTGGTGGATGCCGTAGTCGAGGCGCGCCCGCTCCCGCCAGGCCTCGGGCGGGTTGTGGCTCGGGTCCACGAGCGGGACGGACTGCCGCGCAGGCGGCGGGTCGTCGAACAAGAAGGCGTGCCCCGGGGTCCCCGGGCGGAGGTGGTGGTTCAGGTCGAACGCGCCCACCACGGTCGTCTTCGCGCGCGCCTCGTCGTACTGCCGCTGCATGCGCTCGCGGCTGGGCGCCAGGCCCAGGTCCTCGGGCCCGAAGAACTCGATGTCGGAGACCACGACGGCCCCGGCGCGGGCGGCGCAGGTGTCCACCTGCTCGTAGAGGGCGCCGGCGAGGGACGCGTCGAGGTGGCCCATGCCCACGCCGTCCATCACCACCACGCGTTCGGGGGACGTGGCCTCGATGTAGCGGCACCAGGATCGCGACAGGAGGTTCCCTTCGCCGTAGCTCGGGCCGAGCACGATGGCCACCGGCGCGTTCGGGCTCGCCGCGCGGATCCGCAGGAGCGCCTTCTTCGTGGTCCAGGTCAGCGCCTCGAGCCGGTTCGGGGCGGGCGACTCCGGCCACACGGCCTCGGGGGTCCAGTACCAGCCGGCGAACGCGGGGTGACCGTGGTAGCGGCCCGCGACGTCCTCGACGAGGCCCGCCCCCAGGTCCGCGATGCGCCGCCAGATGTTCAGGGGCACCTCGTCGCGCCGCCACGTGACCGCGAGCTCCCACGTGCCGAGCCACACGCGGAGCCCGCGCTCGTGCGCGAGGTCGAGGAACCAGAGGACCGGATCGGGGTGCGTCGGGTCGATCGGGGGGAGGCGACTGTCGCCGTGGGCGAGGTACTGGACGATGACCTCCGAGACGCCCAGCTCCACCGCGCGATCGAGGTCCGCGCCCATGGCGCTCCGGTCCAGGAAGTCGATGTCGGGCTGCACGAAGACGAGGTCGAGGCGCGGTCGCTCGGTCGTGGGCGTCTCGGCGGCGGCGGGGGCTCCGAGGAAGAGCCACGCCGCGAGGGCGACGCAGGCGGATCGGGGGCGGGCGAAGGCGGCGGTCATGTCCTATGGTTCAGTTTGCCGGAGAAGAAGCCCATGAAACGCTCACGGAGCCCGAGTCGACGCGACTTTCTCGAATCCGCCGCCGCGGGGACGCTCGGCGTGGGCGTGGCCGGGTGCGCCCCCGCTCGCGACGTCGCGGTGGAGGGGCCGACCCCCGCGGATCGGCCACGGGACTGCAACCCGACCCCGTCCAACGCCCTCGGCCCCTACCACCGCGAGGAGGCCCCCGAGCGCGCCGCCATCAACCCCAACGGCGACGAGGGGGAGCGGCTGGTCATCCTCGGCACGGTCACGGGCTTCGACTGCCCCGACCCCATCGGCGTGGTTGACGTGGACGTGTGGCACTGCGACGTGCAGGGCGACTACGACAACGACTCGGACGCCTTCGCGTTCCGGGGTCGCCTGCAGACGGACGCGGACGGCGACTACCGCGTGGAGACGCTCCTGCCCGGCCGCTACCTCGACGGCGACGAGTTCCGCCCGCGGCACGTCCACTTCCTGTTCGTCGCGCCGGGCCACGAACCCCTCACCACGCAGCTCTACTTCGAGGACGACGAGTTCAACGAGGTGGACCGTCTCTTCGACGCGGCCCTCGCGCGGCCCCTCGTCGGCGACGGCGCGGGCGGCTGGACGGTGACCTTCGACGTGGTGCTCACTCCTCAGTGACGCGCCGGACGTGAATGAGGTTGTAGGAGTTCTGCCCGTGGTTGTGGAGGTGGAACACGACCTCGGCGCCCTCGGCGATCGGCTCCTCGGCCTCCCAGACGCGGCTCTGCAGGCTCGCGTCGAGCCCTTCGCCGGCCGGGATGGGCAGCCGCACCTCCCACCACACGGCCCCGGCGACCGCGACCGCGACGTGCGCTTCGGCGTCCTCGGCGGCGACCAGGTCGCTGTGCCAGACCATCGCCTCCACCGTCTCACCGACCCGCACGTCGGTGAGGGCGGGCTGGCTCACGGACAGGTAGTCGCACGCGGTGGTGTCCACCTCGAGGGTCGGCTCCTCGCCGAGCACCTCGGCGGCCCAAGCGAGCCGGGAGCAGTCCACGGTCTCGGGTCGGTCGTCGAAGGGATCCGCGTCGGCCTCCACGACGGTCCAGGCGTCGTGGTCGACCAGGCTCGCTCCTTCCCGCGCGCAACCGGCGCCGAAGATCAGCAGAACCAAGAGCGCCGTACGCACGTCGTCAGCGGAGGCCGCCGGGGAACCCCGGGTCGGGTCGCGGGATGAGCTCGCGGCCCACGACGGCGCGGCGCGCTTCGATGGACGTCTCGGCGGCGGCGAGCGCGGCCTCCACGTCCCACAGCTCGCCCGCGAGGGTGAACACGCCCTTGCCGCCGATGCCCTTGCCCAGCCGCATCTCCACGACGCGCACCGGCGCCGTCTTGCACGCCGCGTCGCAGGCCACGATGGCGGCGCTGACCGTGGACGTCTCGAGGACGCCGAGCGAGTCCTGCTCCGGAACCAGCGCCCCGGCCGCCCCGCGCACTGCGTCCAAGGCGTCCGCGTGCACGCCGGGCAGATAGAGCGAGTCCATCACGCGGTCGCCGCCGTCGCCCACGCCCTCGCGCCAGGACTCTTCGACCTCGGCTTCGCCGCCGGTGATGAGGATCAGGTACTTGCCGGGGGAGACAGGCCCCGAGAAGAGGACCTCGACGGGGGCGCGCTTGACCATGACGTCGCCGGTCCGGAGCGCCCGCGCGATGGAGTCGAACTCCAGCAGGGCGATCGCGGGCGGGTCGGGTCGGCGCAGGAGTCCTCCGGGGGCCGGCAAGCGCCTTCAGGCGCGCGCAGCGGAGCGTAGCGAAGCGGAGTCGAAACTCGCAGAGCGGGGCCCCCGGCGAGGAATCGACGTATGCGAAGCGAGTCGGTTCATCGAGAGGGGTGCCTAGACGATGCGGAAGTGCCCCGCCAGGGTGCAGCGCCGCTGGCGGCTGAACGACAGCGCGGTGGTCAGGCCCTCGCCCGTGGGAGAGGCGATGGTGAAGGACGTGTAGCCCTCGCCGCCGAGCGACAGACCGGCGTACGACGGCGCGTTCTTCACGAAGATCGACGTGTTGATGACGCGCGCCATCTTGTGGAGGTTGTCGATGTTCTTGGACCACATCGTGGCCGTGTGCCCGAAGCCGTGCTCGGCCTGCACGGCCCGCGCGATGCCTTCGTCCACGTCCGCCACCCGCACGATCGGCAGGATCGACGTCAGCATCTCCACCTGCACGAACGGGTGGTCCCAGGGCACGTCGCAGATGACGAGCCGCGGGTCCCCGCTGTAGGGCACGCCGATGGCGTCCAGGAACACCGACGCGTTCTGGCCGACGTACTGCTTGTGGATGTGCTCGCGGTCGTCCATCAGGATCAGCTGCTCGAGCCGACGGATCTGCTGCCCCTTGATGAGGACGGCGCCGGCCTTCTGCATGGCGTCCTTGAGTCGGTTCGCGACCGACTCGACCACGAAGACCTCCTTCTCGACGATGCACACGACGTTGTTGTCGAGGCTGGCGCCCGCGACGATGCCCTTGCCCGCGGCCTCGATGTCGGCCGTCTCGTCCACGACGCACGGGGGGTTGCCCGGGCCCGCGGCGATCGTCTTCTTGCCCGAGTCCATGGCGACCTTCACCACCGCGGGGCCGCCCGTGACGCAGAGCAGCCGCACGTTCGGGTGCTTCATGAGCGCCTGGGCCGACGCGATGGTGGGGTTCGCGACCGCAGTGAGCGTGTTCTCCGGCCCGCCGGCCTCGACGATGGCGTCGTTGACGAGGGAGATGCAGAGCGCGCTGACCTTCTTGGCCGACGGGTGGAAGTTGAAGACGGCCGTGTTGCCCGCCGAGAGCATGCCGATGCCGTTGTTGATGACGGTCTCGGTGGGGTTGGTGCAGGGCGTGATGACGCCGAAGGTGCCGTAGGGCGCGTGCTCGAGGAGCGCCATGCCGTGGTCGCCGGTGTAGACCTTCGGCTCGAGGATCTCCGGCCCCGGCGTCTTGTTGATGACGAGCAGGTTCTTCTGGATCTTGTCGGAGACGCGGCCGAGGCCCGTCTCTTCGACGGCCAGCCGGCTCATGAGGTCGACGGCCTCCGTCGTGCGACGACGGACGTTGGCGATCATGCGCTTGCGGGTGTCGAGCGGGACCGTCGAGAACACCTCGAAGGCGCGCCGCGCGGCGGCGACCGCGGAGTCGATGTCCGCGAACAGCCCGCGCCCGGACATGGAGACTTCGGTGGGGGCCGGGGCCGACGCGTTGCCGCGCGCGGCGTCCGTGGACACGTGGGTGCTGCCCTGACCCAGCCGTCGCACGACCTTGTCGACGATGGCCTGGATCTCGTTGGGTTTGAGTTCAGCCATGGGACCTACCCTTCAGCCGCCTTGTCGTAGAGGCGCTCGCCGGTCTGGAGATCGATCGCGTCGATGATCGCCATGACGGTGGCGTCGCAGGGGCGCTTGTCGGTCTGGATCGTCTGCCGCGCGGAGGACCCCGAGGCGTAGAGAACCAGCTCGCCGACGCCGCACCCGACCGAGTCGGCGGCGACCACGATGGAGTCCTTCAGCTGGAGGTCCGCCCCCACGTCTTGCAGCAGGAAGAACTTCAGACCGTCCAGCTTCGGGTCCTTCCGGGTGGCGACGACGGTCGCCACCACGCGAGCCAGCTTCATCGAAGGCCCCCTTAGGAGCCGTCGCCCTGGCGACCGAGCGGGAGCGCGCTGTCGACGTTGGCGTGCGGGCGCGGGATCACGTGCACGCTCACGAGCTCGCCCACGCGCTGGGCGCCGCGAGCGCCGGCCTCGGTGGCCGCCTTCACGGCCGCGACGTCCCCGCGCACGACGGCGGTCACGTAGCCGCCGCCCGTCTTCTCGTAACCGACCAGCTCGACCCGCGCGGCCTTCACCATCGCGTCCGACGCCTCGACCAGGGCCGCGAAGCCGCGGGTCTCGATCATTCCAAGTGCATCAGCCATTTCTGTCTCCAGTTAGCGGGGCGGAAGCTCCACGCCGGTGAGGGATTCGATTGCGGCGATGGCCGCTTCGCGTGCCGAGTCGATCTCCGCCTCGTCGCCCGCCATGTAGAGGCGGCCGAAGGCGCCGATGGAGCGCATCTCCACGAGGTTCACGTTCGCCGCCTTCTCGGCCTCGTTGGCGGCCAGCGTGATGTAGGCGGCGGGCACGCACTCGAGGATGAAGAGGCTCTCGCCGGGGACGATCATGTTCCCGTAGCGGAAGCGGTTGATGAGCTGCGTCTGGTAGGCCTCCACCGAGCGGAGGATCTGGTCCGAGACGACGCGCGGCTTGACCCGCTGGTCCTCGGTGATGCCGATGTGGTCGAGGATCGACTGACCCGCCGCGAGGACCTGCCCCTGGTCGTCGTGGTGCAGCTCGAGGGCGCCGAACGCGCGCTCGACCAGCTGGATCGCGGGCTGGCAGTCGGTGGCCTTGAGCGCCACGTCCGTCAGCTGGTTGACGATCATGCCCGGCGCGGTCTCGATCCAGAGCGACGCCTGCCCCGGCGTGGGCAGGAAGCCCTTGGCGGTGGTGGCGACGAAGGACGCGAACTGCGGCTGCAGGCTGTCGAGGTAGCAGTAGCCGCGCAGGGTGAGTTTCGCTGCCATTCAAAGGACCTCGGGAGACGGTTGAGGCGGGGGAACGGAGGCGCCATGAGACTCCTCGGAGCCCCTCCGTGTCAAGGTCCACGGGCGTTTCGTCCCTCGAATCCGAGCAGTTGCTCGGCTTCACAGCGGGCGAATGACGAGGTCCGTCTTGGTCGTGGATTCGCTGCTCAGCGGGATGCCCTGGACGGACATCTCCATGGCCGCCGCCTGGTCCGACCAGGCGCTGCCGTCCACGGGGAGCGCGCCGGTCAGCCCGAGCTCCCACTCGCCTCCCCCCGTCGCGGTGAAGGACGTGACCTCCTGGATCCACCCCTCGGTGCCGCCGCCCGCCTCGCCGCCGGCGCTCATGACGAGCTTCAGGGAGCCCTCCCGCTCGCTCGCGACCTCGAGGCGCTCGGTGGTGACGGTCTCGACGCCCGAGACCCGGAACCGTCGGGTGACCTCCCACACGCAGCCCTCGCCCACCGGCTCGGCGGGGAGCGGCATCCCGGGCTCGTTGAGGATCTGGTCCAGGGTCGTCGCCAGCGTCGCCGCGGTGGCGCCCCGGGGCGACGGAGGCCGGTTGGAGTCGAGCACGACGCCCGAGGGGGCGAGGGTCGACCAGCCGCTCAGGCCCTTCATCGCCTTGACCGCGCGCTCCCAGTCCCGCAGGGCCATGGGGCCGTCCGCGACGTCGCGCAGGGTCTTCGTCTTGCGGACCTTCCACTCCCAGCGGAACGAGCCGTCGGCGTGCACGTCCGTGATCTTCCCGCGGACGCGAAACGAGGCCTCGCGGTCGACCGACGCGAGCAGCTCACCCACCGTCCGCATGTCGGTCGTGTCCCGGAGCACGACCTCGAAGTCGCGCTCCGCGCCCTCTTCGGGGGTGTAGGCGAGGAGGCGACGGGGCTCGATGCCGCGGAACGCCACCCGCACGCTCGGGGCTTCGAGGACGGCGAAGTCGGCCCCCACGACCATGCCGGAGCCCGCGTCCTCCGACGGGGCGCAGAGCTGGAACCCGATCAGCGCGACGAGCCAGGCCACCATGCCGCCGAGCAGCATGATCGGGCGCTTGCTCACTCGGCCCAGAGCTCCCCGGGCTCCATCTCGACGTAGTCCAGGAAGCACCGGTAGTAGTTCCCGAACATGCGGAAGCCGCCCGCGGACTCGCCTGCGGCGTCCACGAGGGTGCCGTCGCTCAGCTCCATGTCCCAGGAGTGGACGGAGTCGCGGCTCGTGACCGCGGTGCCCCCGGACGCGCGGTACCAGTCGCCGACGCCGTCGGGGGCCCAGTGGCGCCCCAGCCCGCGAAACTCGCCGGGGTCCAAGGAGTCGAGGGCGGCGGCCGTGGCGGCGTACGGGTCGTCCGCGTCGAAGCCGACGGCGCCGCTCCATTGCCAGGTGCCGATCTCGGCGCTCACGGGGTGGCCCCCGACGGCGACCTCACCCTCACCGTCCGCGGCCGGCGCCAGCGGGCTGTCGTGCTCGGCGCGGTCTCCGGCCGCGTAGCGCCGGCCCCGATGGAACTGCAGGTACGCGACGTTCGCGGGCCCCTCGAAGTGCTCGACCCACAGGTCCGAGGCCTCTGCGAGGTAGCTCCGTGTGCGGTCCAGCCACTCCTGCCGCCGGGCGTCGGGGTCGGGGATCGCGACCTCCCCGTCGCCGAGGCTCTGCCCCTGCTCCACGTCCCAGCCCACGTTCTGGCCGACCCACATCCAGTAGCCGGTCGCGAGCGGCCCGCGCTCGGCCCGGAACTCCTCGACGCGCTCGCAGTAGTCGCCGCGACCGGACACGACGAAGGTGTGGCTGTCGTGCTCGACGCCGTCGATGAAGTAGGTGCTCGTGACCCACTGGCGGGTGCCCACGAAGCCGAAGTCTCCGAGCTCGTCGAAGCTGATGGCGGTCATGCAGCCCGCGGCGAGGCCGACGCTGAGCAGCGCCGTCGCGATCCCGACCCACCGCGCCACGACTCAGTCTCCGTCGAGCCCGCGCAGGCCCGGGTCGATCCCGCTCGTGTGGCGGGCGGCGACGTTGTACACGGCGCGGCAGGACTCGACGATGCAGGCCTGGTCGGAGCTGAACGGTTGCCCGACCTCGATGGTGAGGATCGAGATGGCCGCCTCCCAGTCGCCGTCGCGGAAGTCGAGGGTGAGGTCGAGGGTGTACTCGACCTCGCAGCCCACGTCGTCGGCCTCGAGCAGGGCGGAGAAGTCGGCGCCGAGGCCGGCGTCGGCGACGGAGGTCGCGTCGTCCACGCGGGTGCCCAGGAAGTGGTGGTCGCCGTCGGTGTTGGTCGTGTCTTCGGTGAGCTCGACGGTGAAGGCGCTGTCGTCGTCGCGGAAGTACTGGGCGAAGGCGCTGCCGCCCGCGACGCCGTCCTCTTCGCCCACCAGCATCTCGGTGATGGGGGACTCGCGCATGGCGTCCGTCCAGGCGGCGCCGCGGGTCTGGTCGATGCCGGTGCAGGACGCCTCGCGCAGCTGCACTTCGTCCACCCGGTACTGGCCGATCACGGAGTCGAGGCAGCCGCTGAGGGGGAGGGTCAGGAGCGCGACGAGGACGAGACGGATCCACATGGCCCGCAGTGTAGTCCTGCGTCGCCCCACCGACAAAACGTCTCGGATCGAGGCCGAGGGGACGTCGCAGGCCCGGAAACCGAGACGTTTTGTCGAAGGGGGTGTCCTACTCGCCCACCAGGTCGCTCGCCGAGAAGCAGGCTTCTCCTTGCGCGATCCCGTCGACCTCGACCTCGGCGCAGCCGTCGCACACGTCGTCGAACGTGGCGGTGACCTCGGCGTGGCCGGCTTCGTTCTCGAAGACCGCCGTGAGGGTGCCGCCGACCGCGTCGAGGCACTCGCCGCCGTCGAGGAAGCCGAGGTTGTCGGCCACGACCGTCCACGTCACGCCCGTCATGGAGCGGAACTCGCCCCCGAAGGAGATCCACTTGCCCGGCTCGTTCTGCATCGGGGACCAGCGCCCGTGGACCGACGCCAGGGCGTCGTAGTCCAGGGCGGAGATGCCCACGTGGGCGCCCACCTCGCCACCGTCCAGGTCGCCGTCGACGCCCACTGCGCCGCGGACGTCCACGAGGCTCACCGAGTAGTCCGTGAAGCGGACGTTGAAGTTGTCCTCGGACTGCGGCATCTCGACGCTCGCCTGGGGTCCGCCCCAGCCGTCGGGGACTTCGCCTTCCCAGCCGTCGGGCAGCTCGCCGTCCCACGAGTCCCAGTCGCTCTGGTCCCACTCTTCCCACCCGTCGGGCAGCTCGAGCATCGACTCCTGGTCCACGTGGACGCGGCCGTTTCGCCCGGGGCACGCGTTGAAGTCGAACATCACCGAGCCGAGCCCGTCGTCGAGGATTGCGTCGGTCACGGAGACCGCGCTGCAGCCGTCCTCGTCGGGGGACGCGCCCAGGGCGAAGGCGTTCTGGGCGACGACCGCCCGCTCGCCGTAGTTCTGGGCCTGGGCGACGGCGAACCCGAGGGTGCCGACGGCCTCGGCGGGCACGAAGCGGGCCTCGTTGCGCGCGTTCTCGAGGTCGATGACCGCCTCTGCGCTGCAGCCCGTCAGGGCGACGGCCAACGCGGCCGAGAGAGTGACTGTGCGGGTCATGACTACTGCCCGCCGCCGACGCAGGAGCGGCCGATGGGGGTGTCGTCGATGAAGAGGTCGGCGCAGCCGCCGCACCCCTCCTGGTACCGCACCTCGAAGCGCAGCGGGTTCGTGGTGTCGCCCGCGGTCACGGCCTCGGCCAGCCAGCGGCCGCCGGACGCGATCGTGCAGCCGACCTCGAGGCGCAGGGCGTCGGTCTGGACCTGCCAGCTCATGCCCTGCTCGTCGGTCATGGAGCCGGACATCGTGACGTCCGCGCCGCCGCCGTCCTGCGTCCACGAGCCGCTCATGCTGAGCTCGGAGACGTCGCCGCCCATGGCGATCTCGACGTCCGCGGTCGCGAGGCCGCTGTCGTGCAGCTCCAAGTCGCCGTTGAGCCCGAGCCCGCCGCTCGTGAAGTTGGCCCACAGCAGCCGATAGCCGCGGGGGCGCTCGTCCTCTTCGTCGCCTCCGGGGCGGGAGATCGCGTCGCCCTCCGCCGTGTCGCCCATGCCCTCGGGGGGACCCGCGCTCACGCCCGGCATGAACACCGCGCTGCCCTCTTCGCCGAAGGTCGTGACCACCACCGAGTCGACCTCGGTGTCGCCGCCCGCGTACGGCATCTGCGAGAGGTCGAGGCCCTGCTCGACCTGGAAGACCGTCATGTCGGTCAGGGCCAGGAGCTGCTCCATGGGGAGCTCGGCCTGGTTCATGGCGTCGACGTCCACGTAGGCGTCGCCGGAGGAGGTGTCGCAGCCGGCGGCGAGCAGCAGGCCCGTCACGAGGGCGGCGCGGGAGAAGCTGGAGACGAGGGTCGTGCGGGTCATGGGTACCTCGGGTGCGAGTCGGGGGCGGCGGGGCCGCGTCGTTCAGGTCGGGGAGATGCGACCGAGCAGGGCTCGGGACGAACGTCGAAAAAAGACGAAGAGGGGGCGACCGCGCGTGGCGGCCGCCCCCGGGGAGGGTCGTCTAGTCGAGGCAGACCTTGCCGATGGTCTCGCCGTTCACCGAGGCGGTGAAGCACGGGTCGCAGGCCTCGCTGAACTCGAGGACCGTCTGGCTGCCGGCGTCGCGGACGACCATCGAGCCGCCCATGGCGTAGCTGCAGCTCTCGGAGACGCGCACGCGGTCGGCGGAGATGGTGCCGTCGGCGTACGGGCCCGACGCGGTCACGTAGCCGCCGTCGCGCTCGTCGTCTTCCCAGCGACCGGTCATCTGGACGTCCGCCTCACCGTCGCCCAGGTCGAGGGAGCCGAACCACTGCGAGCCGCCGTCTTCCATGAGCTGCACGTCGGCGAAGATGGCGATCGGGCTGTCGGCGTCGTCGCCGTACCAGACCGAGGCCCACTGGCTCGGCTTCTCGTCGAGCTCGGGGGCGGGCTCGTCCTGGGGCTCGTCCTGGGGCTGGTCGGCGTCCTCGACCTCGTCGATCGGGGCCTCTTCGACCGGGGCCTCGACCTCGGTGGGCTCGTCGCTCGGCTCGGCGGCGGGCTCCTCGGCGGGCTCCTCGGCGGGCTCCTCGGCGGGCTCCTCGACGACCGGCTCGTCCACGAAGTCGTCGGTGGCGGGCTCGAAGTCGTCGCCGTAGTGGTCGTCCTCGTGGTGCATGGGCGTGAGGTCGGGGGCGCTGTGGTCGATGTCGTCGGCGAACGCGTGGGAGTCGGCGATGGCGTCGACGAGGTCCTGCGCGGCGACCTGCTCGAAGTCGGCGGTGCCCTCGGCCTGCAGGCCGACGGAACAGCCGCTCAGCGCGAAGATCGCGACGGCGAAGGAGGTGGTGGTGACGCGGGCGACGGGGAAGGTGGACTTGGACACGGTGGACTCCAGTGAGCGAGCCGGGCTCGCCCGGCATTCCTTATCGGCGACGCGCTGCGGACCATCCGCAGCAGGTCTCCGAGGTCGCTTCACTGAAAGCCTCTCGTTCCCGTTCGGCAGCTCTTCAAACCGTGGCGCCGGAGCGCGGTAGGTCAGGAGCTTTGCGGACCCGGCTTTCGCTCGGGGGTGCCCTTTCGTGGAGACGACCTCGTTGTACGAAGGGCTTAACGTCCGTCCGGGCTCCAGCCTGAGGAGAACCGCGATCCTGATCAGGTCCGGGCTACTCCGATCCCTGCGACGTGCCCGGGATCGGGCAGCTCGGGGCGAGGGCGCCGGGACCGCGCTAAAGTGCGATCCCGATGGCGGATGCCTCCCGAAAGCAGCCGATCTCCCTGGTCATCCCCGTCTACAACGAGGTCGAGAACCTGCGGGACCTGCAGGCGGCCGTCACTCAGGCCCTGGACCCGCTCGGCATCCACTTCGAGTGCATCCTGGTCAACGACGGATCGACCGACGGCAGCACCCAGCTGCTGGACGAGATCCACCGCGACGACCCCCGCTTCGTCGTCATCCACTTCATCCGCAACTACGGCCAGACCGCGGCCATGGACGCGGGGATCAAGCACGCCAGCCACGACGTCATCGTGTCGATGGACGCCGATCTGCAGAACGATCCGGCCGACATCCCCATGCTGCTCGACAAGCTCGACGAGGGGCACGACCTCGTGTGCGGGTGGCGCAAGAAGCGCGAGGACGGCTGGATCCTCCGGAAGATCCCTTCGAAGATCGCCAACCGGCTGATCTCGTCGACCACCGGCGTCGTGCTGCACGACTACGGCTGCACGCTCAAGGCGTACCGGCGCGAGTACATCGAGGACATCCCCCTGTACGGGCAGATGCATCGGTTCATCCCCATCTACGTCACGTGGGCGGGGGCGCGCATGGTCGAGGTGCCGGTGAACCACCGCGCGCGCACCAAGGGCGTGAGCAAGTACGGCATCTCCCGCACGTTCCGGGTCATCCTCGACCTCGTCACCACGGTCTTCCTGCGCGACTTCTACAGCAACCCCTCGTACTTCTTCGGCTACTACGGCTTCGCGTCGGTGGGGCTGGGGCTGGTGTGCGCGGCGGGCGCGGTGTGGATGAAGTACGTCGAGGGCACGTGGATGCACAAGAACCCGCTGGTCACGCTGGCGGCGATGTTCCTGCTGCTCGGGTTCAACTCGGTGTTCATCGGCCTCCTGGCCGAGGTGCTCATCCGCATGAACTTCGAGATCCAGAAGAAGCACCCGTGGCGGGTGCGTCAGGTGCGCGGCGTCGAGCCCCGAGTGCGGCTCATCGGCGCCTCCCAGACGCCGGACGCGGACCCGACGCTCTATTCGGGGAGCTGGCGGACGGCCACGAACCCCGACGATTCGGGCGACGCCCTCGAGCCCGGCGGCACGGACGCCGCCGCCGTCTCCTGACCGTCGAGTAGCGCCATGTGCGGCATCACGGGGTTCTCCCGCCCGGGGGACACGGCGGACCTGAGCGGAGATGAGCGCGCCGCCCTGCAGCGCATGAACGACGCGATCACGCACCGTGGGCCGGACGAGGACGGGTTCTTCCACGGCCCGGGGGTCGGCCTGGCCGCCCGGCGCCTCTCGATCATCGACGTCGCCACGAGCCACCAGCCGCAGCGGGGGCCGTCGGGGAAGACGACCGTCGTGTTCAACGGCGAGATCTACAACTTCGAGGAGATTCGCCAGGAGCTCATCGGCCTCGGGCACGACCTGAAGACGAACGGCGACACCGAGATCCTCCCCCACGGCTACGAGGCCTGGGGGATCGAGGGCCTGCTGCAGCGCCTCAACGGGATGTTCGTGTTCGCCCTGCACGACGCCCGCAGCAACGAGGTGTTCGTCGCCCGCGACCGCCTCGGCATCAAGCCGCTGTACCTCGGCGAGTTCGACGGCACCGTCGTGTTCGGCAGCGAGCTCAAGTCGCTGATCCTGCACCCGTCGGTGCGGCGCGAGGTCGACCCCGACTCCCTGGCCCGCTACCTGGTGATGGAGTACGTGCCGTCGCCGCGGTCGATCTACCGCGGCATCGGCAAGGTCCGCCCGGGCTTCTACGCGCGCATCTCGGCCGACGGCGACCGGCCCCGCGTCCAGCATCGCCGCTACTGGCAGCTGGACTGGAGCAAGGACGGTCCCTGGGAGCACGACCTCGAGCTGCCGACCGACGGTTCGGAGACGTCCTGGTCCCGGGCGCTGCTCGCGGCCCTGCGCGACGCGGTCAAGGTGCGGCTGGTGTCCGAGGTGCCCATCGGGGGGCTCCTCAGCGGGGGCCTCGACTCGTCCTCCATCTGCGCGCTCATGGCCGAGCAGGTGCCCGATCTGCGGACCTTCTCCATCGGCTTCGAGGAGGCGTCGTTCGACGAGTCCGCTCACGCGCGCGCGGTCGCGCGTCACATCAGATCCCGGCACAACGAGAAGACCTTCACGGCCGCCGACCTCCAGCCCGTCCTCGACACGGTGCGCGGGTTCCTGGACGAGCCCTTCGCCGACGCCTCGATCCTCCCCACGTGGTTCCTCTCGCGCATGGTGAAGGACAACGGCGTGACCGTCGTGCTGTCCGGCGACGGGGCCGACGAGCTGTTCGCGGGGTACCCGACCTACCTCGCCCAGCGGGCCGCCCGGGGCATCGGTCGCGTCCCGGGCTCGGGCGGGCTGATCGGGGGACTGCGGTCGATCGCGAAGCGCATGCCGTCGTCCTACGAGAACATCTCCGCCGACTACAAGGCCCGCCGCTTCCTGGCCGGGGCCGCCCTGCCGCCCGCCCGCCGTCAGGTCACCTGGCTCGGGGCCTTGCTGGAGGACGAGATGCGCGCGGTCCTGGCGCCCGACGTCCGGGAAGCCCTCGCGGCGGACACCCCCTGGGCGGAGGTCGACGCGCACTACGACGGGGCGCGCGGGGCCGACAAGTACGAGCGGCTCCTGCACCTGGACCTGCGCACCTACATGGGCGACGACATCCTCGTGAAGGTCGACCGCGCGTCCATGGCCGTCTCGCTGGAGGCGCGGGTGCCGTTCCTCGACCACCGGGTGGTGGAGCTGGCGGCGCGGATGCCGTTCGCGCTCAAGCTCAAGGGGCGGTCCGGCAAGCACATCCTCAAGCAGACGATGGGGCCGCGGTTGCCCGCCGAGATCGTGGGGCGGGGCAAGAAGGGCTTCGGGCTGCCCGTGGCGAAGTGGCTGCACGGGCCCTGGCGCGAGCTGCTGATGGACACGCTGGGGAGCGGCGGCGCGGGGAAGACGGGCTGGCTGGACCAAGGCGTCGTCGACGGGCTGATCGACGACCACCTGACCGGCCGACTGGACCGACGCAAGCCGCTCTGGACCCTGCTGATGTTCCGCTGGTGGGAAGACGGCGCCTTCGGACCGGGGGCGGCGTGACCCGGCGTTGACGGACTTCGAGACCGTCGTGATCGGCGCGGGGGTCGTGGGGCTGGCCGTGGCGGCGCGGCTGGCGCGGCGGGGGCCGCTGTTGATCGTGGAACGTCACGACGGCATCTGCCGGGAGACGTCGTCCCGCAACAGCGAGGTCGTGCACGCGGGCATCTACTACCCGTCGGGGTCGCTCAAGGCGAAGACGTGCGTCCGCGGGAGGCACCTCCTCCGTGCGCGCTGCGACCGCCTCGGGATCGACGCGCCCCGGGTGGGCAAGTTCATCGTCGGGCGAGGCGACGACGAGATCCCGGATCTCGAGGAGCTGCGGCGTCGCGCGGCGGCGAACGGGGTGGGGGACTTGGAGCTCATCGACGGACGGGAGCTCCGCGCGCGGTCGGCGGGGCAGGTCGACGGCGGGCCCGCGCTCTGGTCGCCCAGCTCCGGCGTCGTGGACTCCCACGCCTACGCCGCGTCGTTCCTGGCGGAGGCCGAGGCCCACGGGGCGACGCTGGTGACGCGCACGACGCTGGTGGGCGTGGATCGAGGGACGTCGTGGTCGTTGGCGACGGTCGGGCCCGGCGGGGAGGCCTTCACGGTGACGGCCCGGACCGTCGTGAACGCGGCGGGGCTGGGGCAGCCCGAGGTCTCGAAGATGGTCGGCCTGGACCTCGACGACACGGGCTACCGCCAGCACCCCTGCAAGGGCGACTACTTCGCCGTCGCGCCCCGGCATCGAGGGCGACTGGCGGCCGCCGTGTACCCCGTCGGCGAGGCGACGGGCCCGGGCCTGGGCGTGCACCTGACCGTCGACACGGGCGGCTCCATGCGCCTGGGCCCCGACTGGGAGTACCTGACCGACGGGCCGCCGTATCCCCTCGTCGTCGACCCGGCGAAGCGTCGGACGTTCTTCGAGGCCTGCGGTTGGATGCTGCCGTGGTTGGAGGAGGACGACCTGACGCCCGAGCTGTCGGGGATCCGTCCCAAGCGGCAGCCGTCCGGGGGGCCGTTCCACGACTTCGTGGTCGCCGAGGAGTCCGCCCGAGGCCTGCCCGGGTGGATCACGATGGCCGGCATCGAGTCCCCGGGGCTCACCGCGGCTGCGGCGCTCGCCGAAGAGGTCGACGCCCTGCCGGCCTGACGCCTACCATTCGACCGGAGGAGCACCCATGGAGAAGATCGCTCGAGTCCTCGTCGAGAAGCGCAAGCCGGTGATGGGGCTGACGATGCTCGTCACGCTCACCGCGCTGGCGATGCTCTTCCGCATGGACTTCAACGCGGACGTCACGTCGTTCATGCTCGAGGGGAACGAGCGCGGCGAGGCGTTCGCAGAGCTGCAGCAGAAGTACGACTCGGGCGACCCGATCACGGTGCTGCTCGAGCGCGACGACGGCTGGACGAACCGCGCCGGGCTCGAGGTGCTGCTCGACGTCCGCGACCGCTTGACGGGGGTCGAGGGCGTGCAGTCGGTCGGGACGCTGATCCCCCCGAAGCATCCCCTCACCGGGGGCGAGTTCAACGCCGTCACGCTGGCGGCGATGCCCGACATGTTCCTCGGTCGCATCACGTCGGGGCCGGCGTCTTCGCTGCTGCTGAGCGAGGACGGCAAGTCCACGATGGCCGCCGTGCTGCCCGGGACGGACCCCATCGCCCTCGCCCGCAAGGTCACGAAGGTCGAGATGCCCGCGGGCGTCACCGCGACCTTCGCGGGCAACCCCGTCGTGTTCGCCAGCGTGATCGACATGCTGAGCTGGTTCCTGCTCGCGATCCCGCCGACCGTGATCATCCTGCTGCTGCTCGTCTTCACCGCGAACATCGGCAGCCGCAAGCTCGCGGCGCTGTCGATCTTCCCCGCGATCGTCGGCTCGATCTGGACCTTCGGGCTGATCTTCGGCCTCGGCTACGAGGTCGACATCGTCACCATCATCGTGCCGATCTTCGTGATCGTGATGGGGTCCGCGGACGGGCTGCACTTCGTGACGCACCTGCAGGAGGCGTCGAGACACACACCCGACCCGGTGGAGCGCACGGCGGGCGCCCTGAAGGAGGTGGGGGTGCCGATGATCCTCACCACGATCTCCACCGCGGCGGGCTTCCTGTCGCTGCTGGCGACGGACGTGGGGCCCATCCGGCAGCTGGGCGTGTTCGTGGCCGTGGGCATCACCTTCGCGGGGATCGTCTCCTTCTTCTCCCTGCCCGCCCTCCTGTCGGGGGTCGAGATCCCCGAGCCGTCGGAGCACGCGGTGGGCGGACGCATCACGGCGGGCCTCAAGAAGGCCGCGGGCAAGCCCGCCATCGCCGCGGTGTTCGCGCTCCTGCTCGTCGGCTTCTCGGCCGCCACGCTGCCGAACCTGGCCGTGAATCCGGACCAGCTCTTCTTCTTCCCGGAGGACCACGAGGTCCGCGCGGGCTTCAAGAAGCTGAGCGAGACGTTCGGCGGGGCCACCCCCATGTTCGGGGAGCTGGTCGTCGATCCGGCGGTCCCGCTCGAGGACCAGATGGAGTCGCTGAAGGCCGTCACCGACGAGCTCGCGGGGCTCGACGGCGTGCGGAAGGTCTTCTCGGTGCTGAACGTCGCGGAGGCCGCCCCGGCCGGCATGCGCGGCAGGATCCTCTCGGGCGAGACGGCGGGCCCCATGGGCGGCATGGTCAGCGACACCGGCCTGCGTTTCATCCTGTTCCCCGGTGAGTTCACCACCGAGCAGCTGCAGGGCTGGCTGACCTGGGCCGAGGACAAGGCCGAGGTGCGGGTGCTGACGGGCATGCCGGTGCTGTTCGACGAGATGAGCCGCCTCGTGCTGCGCGCCCAGCTCAACTCGCTGGCGGCGGCCTTCGCGCTCGTCTTCATCATGCTGCTGCTCGCCTATCGGCGGCTCGGCCAGACCCTCGTGGCCATGGTCCCGCTCGCGCTCACGTGCGCGGTCCTGCTCGGCTTCATCGCGGTCAGCGGCATCCAGCTGCACCTGCTCACGGCGATCATCTCGTCGATCGTCATCGGCGTCGGCATCGACTACGCCATCCACCTCGTGGCGGCCATCGAGCACGCCCGGGATGACGGCCCCGGCTACGTGCTGCGCGGGATCGACCAAGCGGGCCGGCCCATCGTCGCCAACGCGCTCGGCATCGCGGTCGCCATGAGCGCGCTGTTCATGTCGCCCCTCAAGCCGCACAACCAGATCGCGGCGATCATGTGGGTCAGCATGCTGACGGGCGCCGCGACCGCGCTGCTCCTCATCCCGGCCCTGCACGGCAAGGAGGGGCGGACGGCGCCCGACCCGTAGGCGCGCCGCGGGGGGATGTCCCGGGGAAGGGGGGCGGCGAGAAGTCGGCCAGGATCGGCGATCCACCCCGGGTTCTTGCCGGCCCCCGAACTCGGCGTGAACGGTCCACTCCCCCCTGGTGGTGTCCGTCTCGCGGTCACGACCGGGTGTTGAACGGTCCATTCCCCCCTGGTGGTGTCCGTCTCGCGGTCACG
>CAZUHI010000037.1:47783-73547 GCA_964620495.1 uncultured Rickettsiales bacterium
CGACCGGGTGTTGAACGGTCCATTCCCCCCTGGTGGTGTCCGTCTCGCGGTCACGACCGGGTGTGAACGGTCCATTCCCCCCTGTTGGTGTCCGTCTCGCGGTCACGGCCGGGTGTGAACGGTCCATTCCCCCCTGGTGGTGTCCGTCTCGCGGTCACGGCCGGGTGTGAACGGTCCATTCCCCCCTGGTGGTGTCCGTCTCGCGGTCACGGCCGGGCATGAACGGTCCATTCCCCCCTGGTGGTGTCCGTCTCGCGGTTACGACGGGGGGTGAACGGTCCGTTCCCCCCTGGTGGTGTCGGGGGGGTGAACTGTCAGTGGTCCTCGTCGGGCCAGTGGACGCAGCGACGCACGCGCTTCCACCCCCTCACCAGGGGGCGCGGCTTCACGACGTGGGCGAGCAGCGGCCGTCGCACAAAGCGGGGGTCGTCGCCGGCCCGCTCCACGTGGTGCGTCCGGCCGTCGACCTCGAACCGCACCGAGGCCTCGGGGTGCTGCGCGAGGTGGTCGCGGAGGCGTAGGAAGACGATCGGTCGGTTCTGCCCGGCGAGCTTGCTCAGCCACCGATCCGACGACTCGCGGACGTGCACCACGCGGTTCCCGTCGAGGGGCGGCACGGCCGTCAGCAGGAGGTGGTTCTCGGCGCCGCGCTTCACGGAGACCATCGAGGCCATCGTGAACGAGGGCGGCCGCTCGAACCCGAGGTAGGGCAGCGTCTCGTTGAGGAGGAACAGCAGGGGGATGAGCAGCAGCGCTCGCGGCCCCGAACCGCGGCGCGGCGCTGCCTCTTCGGCTTCCCGCCACGCCGCGGGCCGCAGGAGGACCCACGCGGCCACGAGGGGCAGACCCACGACCCAGCTCGCGCGCCCGAGCCCCAGCCGCCAGGGGTGCCCCGCCTCGGTGTCGCCCAGCCACGCGAGCAGGCCCAGGCCCACCGCGATGCCCACGAGCCGCGCGGGCTCGCCGAGGGCCTGCAGTCGCGCGGGAGGACTCGGCTCGAGGCCGAGGGGCACGAACAGGAGCGCCGTCACGACCACCGGTCCCGCGAACTCGTAGAGGTGGTTGACCGGGTTGACGCCCACGAAGAAGAAGAAGACGAACAGGAGGAGCAGCCCCGGGCGTCGAAGCCTCCGAAACGGCAGCATCAGGGCCACGCCCAGCTCCCCGAGGATGGGGAGCACGATCGCCGTCCAGCGGGCCCACGCCGCGTCCGGCATGAGCATGGGCGCGACCTCCCGCTGGTGCAGGTACAGGGCCACGCCGCAGCTCGCGGAGGGGTCGACGAACGCCGCGTTCAGCTTCCCGAACCCGGCCGCGAAGAGGGCGAGCAGGACCACCACGCGGGCCGAGGGGGCGAACGCGAGGAGGACGGCGGACGGCCCCGGCACCCGCCGGTCGCGCGCCGCGCAGGCCACCCAGGCGCCGATGTAGACGAGGTGCACCGTGGCCACGAAGTACTGGTGGCCGAGCGGGTGCCGACGGTCCAGCTGAATCGCGACGAACGCGACCTGGGCCACGGCCAACAGGAGCACGCGGACCGACGAGGACGGGCGCGCGAGCACGATGCCGACGGCCGCGACCACGAGCAGCGCGTCGAGCCGATCCGCCATCGAGCGGACCATGAAGCTGTAGAGGACGCAGACCGCCCACAGCGAGGCGAACGCGGCGTGACGTCGGGCGGCGAGGGCCGACCTCAACTCCCCCGGACCTCGTCTCGGGCGACCGGCTCCACCAGGCCCAGCTCCCGCAGCGCGGCTTCGGTGTCGGGATCGAGGACGACGCCCGCCTCGCTGCGCAGTCCGTCGACCCACGCCGGGTCGATGTCGACGACCAGGGCGTCGCCGTGGGGGTCCCGGCCGCAGAGGTAGGCGGTGCGCTCGGGGCCCGACGGGTCGGCGCCTCGCTCGAGGGCGTCGAGGGCCTCGGCGGCGTCGGTGGCGAAGCGGAGGACGCGCGCGCCGGGGGCCGCTCGGACTCGACCGTCGGCGGGCGCTTGGGGGAGGCTCGCGCGGGCCCCTCGCGGCAGGCTCGTGAGGGCCCCCTCGAACCGGGCGGCGTCTCCCAGCTCGGGGCGCACGTCGGCGAGGAAGTCGGCGAAGCGGAGGGCCAGGGGACGTCGCGACGGAGCGGCGAGATCGACCGACGCGAAGCGATCCGCGAGGTCGTCCAGCTCCTCCCCGAGCAGCCACTCGACCTTCGGCAGGCCCGTGCGGAGGCCGTCCACGAACGCGTGGGACGTGGGCGGGACGCCCGGCAGCGGGTGGCCCGTGGCGAAGACCTCGTCGGGTGAGGGCAGCTCCCAGGCCTCGTGCAGGGTCCGGTAGGCCCCGGCGACGTCGGCGAGCGGAGCGCCCGCCTCGGCGGAGTCCACGATGGCGTCGAGCTCGTCGCCGGCCTCGCCCTCCGTCTGGGCGCGCACCACGAGGAGTCGCCACGCGACGTCCTGGCGAGCCCACATGTCGGGTGTCCCCGCGCCGACCGGGATCCCGTCGCCGAGCAGCCCTCGGAGCACCTCCAGCACGCGGGCTTCGAGCGCATCCAGGGTGTCCGCCCGGTACGTCGACGGCAGCGTCGCCGCGTACGTGTGCATCTCCGGCGACGCCAGCCGAGGGCCGTGGGCGCGGGCGTAGGCGACCCCGTCCGAGGCCAGATCGATCGTCGCCCAGCGGTGCGGCACGACGTCCCCCGTGCGCCGCGTGCGGGCCACGGCCGCCAGCTCGGCCTCGACGAACCGCAGCCCGTCGGTCACCCAGCGCAGGCCGTCCGCGTCGGGGTCGGGCGCGGCCACGGCCTCGCAGCGTTCGCAGTGCGTTCGGAACAGCGCCCCGTCGCCCGCGTGGCGAGGGCACCGCGTGAGGAAGGCCTCGTCGAAGAAGTACCAGAGCGCCACGGGCAGGAGCTCGGCGAGGCGCCCCGCCGTGGCGTGGAAGAACGGCGTCCCGTGGGCGCTCCAGGCGCAGCCGACGAGCCCGTGGAGGAGCTCGTGGGTCGACCACTTCGCCCGGTGGTGGGGGTGGAAGCTGCCGATGGCCTGGTCGTGCCGGAACGACTGGTACTTGCGCTCGGGTCGGACCCCGTCGTCCCAGGGCGGGGGCGTCGCGGCGTCCTCCTGTCCCGGCAGGATCCACTCGTCCGGCAGCTCCTGGGCCGCGCGGTGCTCGAAGTGGAAGAGGAAGAGCCCCGCGTCGGCCGCCGCGTCGGCGACCACGGCGGCGGCGGGGGAGCGGGAGAGTTCGCGCCGGGGCACGCCCCCGAGGGCCCGCGGGGCCTCGCCGTCTCTCAGGCGTCGGGCGCGCGCACGCAGGCGGTCGGTCGCTTCGTCCGGGTCGACGCCGAGGATGCGGTCGGGCATGCCCAGGAGCCTACGGGGATGTCTGCGTCGCCGCCCAGCGGTGGTACAGGCGGTTGCCGAACCGCTGGTGGTGGGCGATCTGCGCGTCGGGGTACCGGCCGCCGTCGACCGGACAGGCGAGGCGCGCCAGGCAGCGGTCGTTGCATGCGGCCCCCGCGCGCAGCCGCTCGTCGAAGCACGGGCCCGCCCGGATCCCCCGGTCCCCGATCGCGCTCACGGGGCACGCCGAGACGCAGGGACGCGAGCAGCCGTCGCAGGGGTGCGGCGCGGCCGGTTCGCGCCGCTCCTCCCACTCGCCGCTCACGAGCACCACCCCGCGGTACCCGACGAAGAGCCCGTACCGCGGGTGGATGCCCAGGCCCAGGGGCGACCGACGTCCCCACCCTGCGGCCTCGCCGAGCTTCGACAGCGGCAGCGGCGGCCCGGCGGCATCGGGGCCCGGCGGCCACACCCGACGACTGCGGATCCCCGCGGCGCGCAGGCCCGCCTCGAAGGCGTCCAGGGCTTCGGCAGCGTGCGAGTCGATGGGGTGGTCGCGGTCCAACCAGCCGCCGTCCACGACGCTCGACCACATGTCCCCGCCCGTCGACGCCACGAGGACCACGTGGTCGAAACCGTCCCCGGCGCCGATCCCGGGCGCCGCGTCGAGCGCCCGCTCCGCGTCCAGCACGGCGATCAGGTTCAGTCCACGCGCCTCCAACGGCGCGAAGCGTCCAGGCAACGGTCAGGTGCGCTCGACGCTCTCGCTCGAGCTCCAGCCGCCCTTGCGGGAGGTGACCGTGCCGCCGTCGTCGTCGCCCGCGGCGTTGCCCCAGCCCGCGCGGTACCCACCGACCATCTCGGCCTCGGTGGCGATGAGGTCGAGCACGCCGTCCCACATGTCGATCCGGGCCTTGAGCGCGGTGCGGGCCGTGTCGGTCGCTTCCTGCCACTTGTCCGCGTCGTCGCCGCACAGCTGCGAGACGAGACGCTGCCCCATGGGGCCGTGCTCTTCGCCGTCCAGGTGCACGTGGCGGGCGAGGTAGAGGCGGAAGAACTCCCGGGGGTCGGGGTGATTCGCGGCGAAGCTGCGGGCCATGGGTCGGAACCCGGCGAGCGCCTTGCGGAGGGACCGCGGGAGCTTCTCGTCGAGCGACCGCATCGTCTTGACGGCGCGCACGCCCGGCGCGGCGCGGGAGTCCATCTCCTTGAGGACGCGGTCGAACATGATCGGGATGAGGTCCTCGCGCGCGAGCATCAGCGACGACGCGATCTCGTGGGAGCGACCCTCCATCGCCGTCTTCAGGGTGCTGAGCACGAAGAGCTTCGTATTCTCCGCGATGTCGAGGGGCGCGAGCGCCTGCTCGACCGGGATCCCCTCGCGGATCGCCTTCTCGAAGGCGAGGACGGGGCCCTTGTCGGCGCCGATCTCGTCCATGGCCTTGAGGTACAGCGTGTAGTGCGACATGTAGCCGCCGCCGGGCACCTCGTCGGTCTCTTCGCCGAGCACGATCTCGTTGATCAGCCGCGCGGAGTTCTCGTCCTCCGACGGCACCCAGGGCACGCTCATGCAGGTGATCTGCTGCTGCAGCGCCTTGGTGAGGGACATGAAGTCCCACACCGCGAACACGTGGTTCTTCATGAACACGCGCAGGCCCGACAGGGTGCGGACGCGCGTGTAGATCAGGTGGTTGACCAGCTTCTCCTGGAACGGCCGGATGCGCCGCACCAGGGTGCCGAACTCGTCGTCTCGGTTCCGCATCGAGTACGTCGCGGTCTCCACGCGGGGGAGGAAACCGGAGTCGTTCGAGATGACGGTCGACATGCTGCGCCTCGCTCTGCGGGACGGCCCGCGTTCCCCATAGTAGCCCCGGGACGGTGCCTCCGCCGTCACTCCGTCCCGAAGCGGGCCCGCAGCTTGCGGACGGCGCGCCGCACGGAGTCGTCCGTCCCCGCGTCCTCGACCTCGGCGAGCGGGACCCACCGCGCCTTCAGCGCGTCCGACCCGGCGACGGCGGCGCGGGTCGTCGCGCGCAGCAGGACCCGCACGTCGAAGTGCTCGTGGGCGGGCTCGTTCTTGCGGGGGTTCGCGGGGATGCCGTGGATGTCGAGGTCCAGCAGCGTCCCGAGCTCGACCATGGGCTGCACGTCGTCGTCGCCGAGGCCGGTCTCCTCGGCCGTCTCCCGCCGGGCCGCGGCCACGACGTCGGCGTCTTCGGGGTCGATGTGGCCGCCCGGCTGCAGCCACAGGCGGAACTTGCCGTGGAGGATGAGCAGCAGGTCGCGCGCGTCGGGGCTGAGCACGAACGCCGAGGCGGTGAAGTGCCCGGGGGCGAAGTGGTCGCGCGCGAAGGGGTCGCCGGAGGCCTCGAGCAGCGCGAGCATGCGTGCGCGGTGGTCCGCTTCTCGGGCGTCGGCGGGGGCGTGACTCTCGAGCAGCGCGCGCAGGGCGGGGCGACGGTCGGGCATACGCGGTCCTTACCGTGCCCCACCCCCGCAGGTCGACCCGATCGGCCCCTATACTCGCGCCCGGCATGAGCAGAGCACCCTCCCGCCCGATCCCCCTGGGGCCGTTCCTGCTGGAGGAGCGCATCGGCGGCGGCGGCATGGGCGAGGTGTGGCGGGGCGTGCACGTCGAGCAGCGGATCCCCGTCGCGGCGAAGGTCCTGCTCGGGCACCAGGCCCGCGATCCCGAGTTCATCGCGGCGTTCCGCAGCGAGGTCCGCGCGGTGGCGGGGCTCGACCACCCCGGCATCATCATGGTGTTCGAGCACGGCGCGGTGACGCCCGAGGCCGAGCAGGCGTCGCAGGGTCGGCTGGTGGCGGGGTCCCCGGTCCTCGTGATGGAGATGGCCGGGGGCGGCACCCTCGAGGATCTGGGCCCGCACCTGACCTGGCCGCAGCTGCTCCCGATCCTGAGGTCCCTGCTCGACGCCCTCGGGCACGCGCACGCTCACGGCGTCATCCACCGCGACATCAAGCGCCCGAACATCCTGGTGGCCGCCGAGGACGACCTCCGCCCCGGCATCAAGGTCACGGACTTCGGCATCGCGCAGCTCCTGGGCGAGCAGAACACCCCGGCGCTGTTGGCCGACAACATCCTCGGCAGCCCCGCGTACATGGCCCCCGAGCAGCTCGAGGTGCGCACCCGGGACTTCGGCCCCTGGACGGACCTCTACGCCGTCGGCTGCCTCACCTGGATCCTCGCCACGGGGGCGCCGCCGTTCCTCGGGCGCAAGTTCTACGACTACCTCATCGCCCACACCACGCAGCCCGTGCCCGAGTTCCTGCCCGCCTCGCCCATGCCCAAGGGGCTCGAGGCGTGGCTGCAGGTGCTGCTCGAGAAGGACCCGTCGGATCGATTCCAGCGGGCCGCGGACGCGCTGGCGATGCTGGAGGAGGTGGCCTCGTCGCCGTCGCCGCCGGCGATGCGTCCGAAGCCCGCGCCGCTCCTCGAAGACTGGCGTCGGGAGCGGCCAGAGCGGTCGTTCCACCTCGTGGGCGCCGGCCTCGGTCTGTGGGGCATGCGCAGCATCCCGCTGGTGGGTCGGGTCGCCGAGCGCGACCAACTCTGGGAGTCGCTCCGTCGGGTGCACTCGGGGGGCAAGGCCGAGGTCGTGCTGCTGCACGGCGGGGCCGGCCACGGGAAGACGCGGCTCGCCGAGTGGCTCGGACGTCGGGCCCACGAGGCGGGCGCCGCGACGATCCTGCGCTGTCACCACGGCCCGGTGGAGGGTCCCGGGCAAGGCCTGGGAGCGACGATCGCGCGTCACCTCGGGTGCTACGGCATGCCCCGCGCCGCGATCCGCGCCCGCGTGGAGACGCTGCTGCGGGGGCGCGGCGTCACCGAACCCCGCGCCTGGGAGGCCCTCACGGAGCTCATGGCCCCGGTGGACGAGGGGACGGGCACGGGCGAGTGCGCGGTCCTCCCCGTCGACGACCTCGAGCTCCTGCAAGGCGACGGCCCCACGGTGCGGCTGGCGACGCCCGCCGAGCGCTTCGTCGTCATCCGCCGGCTGCTCGAGTACGAGGCCCGAGACCGTCCGGTGCTCCTGTTCATGGACGACGTGCAGTGGGGCCCCGAGGCGCTCGCCTTCGCCCAACACCTGCTCCGATGGCAGAAGGTGAAGCCGATCCGGGTGCTGGTGGTCGCCGCCCTCCGCGACGACGAGCTCGCCCCGGACTCCCCCATCCGCGGCCGGATCAAGGAGCTGATGGCGGACGGCGCTGCTCACCTCCCCCTCGGCCCCCTGCCCGACGCGGAGCACCGCCGCCTCGTGCGCGACCTGCTCGGCCTCAGCGGCTCGCTCGCCAAGCAGGTCCAGGCCCGGACCCGGGGGAACCCGATGTTCGCGGTGCAGCTGGTGGGCGACTGGGTCGATCGCGGGGTGCTCGCGGCGACGCGGAACGGGTTCACGCTCCGCAAGGGCGAGACCGCCACCATCCCCACCGACATCGCGGACGTGTGGACGCGTCGCCTGGAGCGCGTGCTGGCGACGCTGCCCGACGAGTCCCGGGACGCCGTGGAGATCGCGGCCGCCCTGGGGCGCGAGGTGGCGACGTGGGAGTGGGTCGAGGTGTGCGAGGCCCACGGGTTCCGCCCCCCGCCCGCCCTCATCGAGGAGCTGGAGCGGCACCAGCTGGCCACCGTGCACACGTCCGGCTGGACGTTCGCCCACGGGATGCTCCGGGAGTCCGTCGTGGGGCGGGCCCAGCGCGGCCGCCGCTGGAAGCGCTGGAACCGCCGCTGCGCCGAGGTGCTGCCCCGGCTCTACCCGCCCACCCATCGTCGGCTGCCGGAGCGGGTCGGGCGGCACCTGCTCGCCGCGGGGGAGGTGGACGCGGCCATGGAGCCCCTCATGGAGGGGGCGCGCCAGAAGGAGCGGGAGTCCGACTACGCGATGGCGCTGCGGCTCCTCGCGATCCGAGAGCAGGCGCTGCTCGCGCGGGGGCGCGGCGAGGAGGACGAGCGGTGGGCGCAGGGACGGGCCCTGCAGGCCGACATCCTCCGCTCCATGGGGCGGCTGGACGAAGCCTTCGAGGTCGCGGACACCATCATCGACTTCGCCCGCCGCAAGGTGTGGCTGAGCATCCTCCCCGGGGTGATCCGCACGCGCGCCCTGTGCGCGTGGATGGAGGGCGAGCGCGAGCAGCCGATCCGCCACCTGCAGGAGGCGCTGTCGCTGTACCGCACGGCGCGAGACCCCATCGGCACCGCGCGCTGCCTGGTGTCGCTGGCGGGCGTGCTCAACACGGTCGGGCGCTCGGACGAGGCGTGGACCTTCGCGGACGAGGCGCGCGCGACGTTCTCGGCGGAGGGCGACCGCCAGGGCACCGCCGACGCCCTCCGGCGCATGGCGGGCATCGCCCGGTTCCACGGCCGCCTCGACGACGCCGAGCGGCTGGCGCGCAAGGCCCTGATCACGTTCGAGCGCCTCGGCAACCGCCGCGGCGAGGCCCAGGCGCACGGGGAGCTCGGCGAGGTGATGCGCTTGCGGGGCGGGTACGACGAGGCCGAGGAGCACTACAAGAGCTCGCGCGAGATCTTCCGGGACATCGGGTCCCGACAGACGCTCACCATGGACCTCAACCTCACGCTCCTGCTCCTGCTCCGGGAGCGCTGGCACGCGGTGGACCGGGCGGTCGTCTACCTCGAGAACACGCTCCCCGAGAACTCGCGCGGGCCCCAGCTGTTGGTGACCCTCTGCCGCCTCGTCCTCTGCGCCCAGCGCGGCGACTGGGCGGGCTTCGACGCGGCGATGGGCGACGCGGAGCAGCTCAACCCCCGGGGCCAGATGGTCGACCCGGACTTCGCGTGGCCCCCCGAGAAGGCGGGCCGGTTCGCCGCCGCGGCGGGCAAGCCGAACCGGGCCCGCACGGCCTACGACATGGCCCTCGGCATGTACCTGGCGCTCGAGGACACGGACGCCCAGGTGCGGCTCTGGGAGGCCTTGGACGGCCTGCCGCCGGACCCGATCCGGGGCGGTCAGTAGGCGATCAGGCCCGCGTTCGCCTCATCGGCGGCGCCGGAGTCCGAGGACGAGCAACCCGAACAGGCCCGCGCCGCTGCCGCCGCCCAGGGACGCCTCGCAGTCCTCGCATCCCTCCACGGGGTCGTCGGCCGAGTCGTCGTCGTCGCCGGTCGCGTCGTCGTCGTCGGCCGCGTCGTCGTCGTCGCCCTCGGCCGTGAAGACGAACGTCTCGGGAGCGGCCCACGGACCGGCCAGGTCGAGGTCGTCGAGCGCCCGGGCCGTCCACGAGTACTCGCCGGTGCCGAGGCTGTTCTCCTCGATGAGCGCGGTGGTCTCGTCGCCGGCGACGTCGACGACCTCCGTGAAGACGACCGTGTCCGTGCCGCTCACCTCGAACTCGTACCTGCGCACCGTCCCGTCGGGGTCCACGGCGCCGGTCACGCGAAGGGTGGTCTCGCTGCCCACGTCCTCGCCGCCCGTGGGGGCGATCAGGGTCGGGGCCGTCGGGGGGTCGTTCTGGACGTTCGGCGTGAACGAGATGGTCGTCCAGTCCGTGACGGTACCCCCCGCGTCCGTCGCCCGCGCCCGCGCCCAGCCGACCACGTCCTCGCCGAAGACCTCGCCGGCCGGTGCGCTGTCCCAGACCACCTCGCCCGGGGCGTCCTCGGGGAGACCCCCGGACGACGGCACCTCGCCGAGGAACTCCTCGTCGGTCGACAGCTCGATCTCGAACGTCACCGGCAGCTCCTCGGGGTCCGCCGCGCCGCTCAGCTCGAACACCGGCGCGAGCACCGCGGACTGCCCGCCGTCGATCGGCCAGTCGAACACCGGGGCCGGCGGGGGGTCGTCCTGGGCGCTGGGCAGGAACGTCCAGGGGCCGCCCCACGCCGACGCCGCGCCCTCGACGTCCACGGTCCGCGCGCGCCACCACAGGCGACCGTCCTCCACGAACGCCGTGAACCCGTCCCACTGCGGGTCGCCCGAGCTCGTCCCCGCGGGGTTCGTGAGATCGACGTCGTCGTAGACCTCGATCTCGTAGGCGAACTCGTCGCCCTCGGGATCGGCGACCGACGTGACCTCGAGCACCAGCGGGGTGAGCTCGCCGACGATCGCCTCGTCGGCGGGAGAGACCACGTCCGGCGCGCCGGGGGCCTCGTTGGCCACGTCCACGAAGAAGGGCTGCACCGCCGTCCACGCGCCCGAGACGTACGCGTCCGACGCCCGCACCCGCCAGGAGGCGCCCGCGTTGTCCGCGAGGGCGACGTCCACCGTCCACGTCGTCGCGCCGCCGCCCGCCGCGAGCCCCGCGGTGGAGGTGTGCAGGACGGTGCCGGCGTCGTCGGAGAAGACCTCCACGTCGTAGGTGAGGGCGTCGCCGACGGGCGAGGTGGCGTCCGTCCAGGTGAGGGCAGGCGTGGTGGACGTCGCGTCGTTCCCGTCGATGGGGGAGGTGGGCACGGGCAGGTCCGGGCCGTCGTACACGTTCGGGTCCGTCCCGTCGGTGAACTCCTGGAGGTTCGTGCGTCCGTCGCCGTCGGGGTCCGCCGTCGGGTCCGTGACGCCGTTCGTCGACTCCCAGGTGTCGGGCAGCGAGTCGCCGTCCACGTCGATGTACGTCAGGGGCACGCCGGCGCACGCCACGGAGTCCGTGCCGCCGTCCTGGTCGTCGACGGTCACCGTGAGGTCGAAGGTCCCGGCGGCGATGTCCGCGAACGTCGGCGTCCAGGCGACGGTGGCCGAGGCGGCGCCGGCCGCGGGGGTGAGGGTCATCGCCCCGGGGGCGCCCGTCAGCGTCCACAGCCAGGTGTCGGCACCGGGATCGACGAGCGTCGCCCCGATCGACAGGGGCGACCCCTCCTCGGCGGACGCGGGGCACGACATGGTCAATACGGGCGCCACGTTGGCCACGGTCACCACCACGGCGCTCGAGGTGTCCGAGCCCCCGTCGCCGTCGGTGACGGTCACCGACGTGTTGAACGACCCCTCGTCCGGGTAGGTGTGCGACGCCGAGGCACCCACCGACGTCGTGCCGTCGCCCCAGTCCCAGGTGAAGGTGAGGACGTCCGCGGAGCCCGCATCGGTGGCGGTGGCCGTGAAGGCGAGGGAGTCGCCCTCGTCTCCGCTCGGCGTGGACGTCACGGGCCCGAGCACCGGGGCGACGTTCGCCAGGGTGACGTTCAGGACCTCCGTGTCCGTGCCGCCGTCCAGGTCGTCGCCGAGGCAGGTGGCGGTGAAGGCCCCGTCGTCGCTCCACACGTGGGACGCGGCGCCCCCGCTGGACGTGGAGCCGTCGTCCGACCAGGTCCACGAGAGGATCACCGGGTCCGCCCCCGGGTCCGTGCCGGTGCAGGTGAAGCCGAGGGAGTCGCCCTCGTCGCCCGCGCAGGTGCCGTTGTCGCAGGACGCGCTCACCGTGGGGGCTTCGTTCAGGACGGTCACGGTGGTGACGTCGGTGTCGCTGTTGCTCATCTGGTCGGTGACGAACAGCTCCACGATGTAGGTCGCGTCGTCGTTGGCGGCGTACGTGTACGACGCGGTCTGCACGGGGTGGAACGTGGTCGCGCAGCTGCCGTTGCCCGCGGCGAGGTTGCAGCGCCAGTCGTACAGGTCGAGATCGCCGTCCGGGTCGGTGGTCCCGGAGGCGTCGAAGAGCACGGTGGGGTTGGACTCGAACGCCGTGTAGGGGCCGCCCGCGTCGGCCACCGGCGGGAAGTTGGGCGGGATGGTGACGACCTGCTGGCGGTGCAGCACGGCGTTCGTGGTGGGCGTGATGGTGAAGGGCAGCACCGACGACCAGCCCGTGTCCACGGACTCGTTCGCCGTCCCGAAGGAGACGGTCTCCGTGGCGGGCGGGTTCCCGAAGCAGGTGAGGGGGGTCAGCCCCACGTTGTTCCCGGTCCCGATGTTGACCCCGACCAGGTACCAGCTGCCCGCGGTCATGTTGTAGTTCGGCGGGGGAGAGATCTGGAGCGGGGTGGCGGCGGTCATGCCGTTGCCCGACCACACCAGCGTGTAGGGCCCGGCCGCGCTCGTGGCCTCGTACACCACGTAGTCGATCGGCTCCTGGACCGGCGCGAACACCCAGTGGATGAATTGGCCCAGCTGTCGGGCCGTCGTCACCTCGTACCGGTTCAGGTACATCCCGGCGCCGCAGGACTGGGCCGCGTTCAGGTTGCCGACGTTGTCGGTGGTGGTCTGCGCCTGGGCGGGCGCCGCCGCCCACGCCAGCACGACGATCATGGCGGCGACTGCAGCTCGGTTCATCGGGCCCCCCGTCGTACGATCAGCGCTTCTCGCAGGCGTACGCCCCGGCTTGGGGCACCGTGGTGCACACCGTGTCGAACCAGGTGCTCGTGTTGCCGTCGAAGTAGGCGCAGTTGTCGGTGGCGCCGCCGTCGGGCTGCGGGACGCCGGGGTCCCAGATGCACGTGGCGGTGGCGGTGGCGGTGCAGTTGGCCGCGGGTCCCTGATCCCAGACCCAGGTGCCCTCGGTGGCGGAGTCCTCGACCCCGAGGAAGACGAGGTTCGTGCCCGCGATGGTCGAGAGGTCGGCGTTGTCGCCGGCGATGTTGATCGTCGGCAATCCGTCGTGCCCGGCCGCGACGCACGCCGCCGCCTGGGCCGCCTTCGTGGCGGCGCCGCCGGTGCCGCAGTACACGTAGTAGGGGCCCGTCGTGAACGCGACGTTCACGCCGCCGTCGCCCGCGATGCAGTCGAGCCCGTCGCAGTCTTCGTCCGTGCCGTCCCCGCCGACCGCGTCGCCCGCGAACGGGAACGTGGTGGCCACGCCGTCGTTGCAGTCCGTGTTCACGATCGAGGCGTTCGAGCTCGCGGCGCTGCACAACGGGGAGGCCACGCCGCCCGTCGCCGGGGCGTTGGTGGTCGTCGTGAAGCCGAAGTTGTCGTTGTCGCCGTCGGTGAAGCACAGCGCGGTGTTGCTGCAGTCCTCGTCGACGTCGTTGGCCCCGACCTCGGTGGCGCCCGGGTTGGTGCCCGCGGCGCTGTCGTTGCAGTCGGTGTTCAGGATCGAGAGGCTCGACGTCGCGGCGCTGCACAGCGGCGAGGCGATGCCTCCGGTGGCCGTCGCGTTGGTGGCGCCGGAGCCGAAGTTGTCGTTGTCGCCGTCGGTGAAGCAGGCGGCGGTGCCGCTGCAGTCCTCGTCTGCGTCGTTCCCGCTGGTCTCGGTGGCGCCCGGGTTGGTGCCCGCGGCGGAGTCGTTGCAGTCGGTGCTGAGGATCGACAGGTTCGTGCTCGCCGCGCTGCACAGAGGCGAGGCCACGCCCGCGGTGGCGGGCGCGTTGGTCGCCGCGGCGCCGAAGTTGTCGTTGTCGCCGTCGGTGAAGCAGGCGGCCGTGCCGCTGCAGTCCTCGTCGGCGTCGTTCCCGCTGGTCTCGGTGGCGCCCGGGTTGGTGCCCGCGGCGCCGTCGTTGCAGTCGGTGTTGAGGATCGAGAGGCTGGTGCTCGCGGCGCTGCACAGCGGGGAGGCGACGCCGTTGCTGGCGGGCGCGTTTGTGGCGCCGGAGCCGAAGTTGTCGTTGTCGCCGTCGGTGAAGCAGGCGGCGGTGCCGCTGCAGTCCTCGTCGGCGTCGTTTCCGCTGGTCTCGGTGGCGCCGGGGTTGGTGCCCGCGGCGGCGTCGTTGCAGTCGGTGCTGAGGATCGAGGCGTTCGATCCTGCGGCGCTGCACAGGGGCGAGGCCAGGCCGCCGCTGGCGGGCGCGTTGGTCGTGACGGCGGTGCCGAAGTTGTCGTTGTCACCGTCGGTGAAGCACAGCGCGGTGTTGCTGCAGTCCTCGTCGACGTCGTTGGCGCCGACCTCGGTGGCGCCCGGGTTGGTGCCCGCGGCGGCGTCGTTGCAGTCGGTGCTGAGGATCGACAGGTTCGTGCTCGCGGCGCTGCACAGGGGCGAGGCGACGCCGGCGGTGGCGGGCGCGTTGGTGGCGCCGGAGCCGAAGTTGTCGTTGTCGCCGTCGGTGAAGCAGGCGGCGGTGCCGCTGCAGTCCTCGTCGGCGTCGTTTCCGCTGGTCTCGGTGGCGCCGGGGTTGGTGCCCGCGGCGGCGTCGTTGCAGTCGGTGCTGAGGATCGAGGCGTTCGATCCTGCGGCGCTGCACAGGGGCGAGGCCAGGCCGCCGCTGGCGGGCGCGTTGGTCGTGACGGCGGTGCCGAAGTTGTCGTTGTCACCGTCGGTGAAGCACAGCGCGGTGTTGCTGCAGTCCTCGTCGACGTCGTTGGCGCCGACCTCGGTGGCGCCCGGGTTGGTGCCCGCGGCGGCGTCGTTGCAGTCGGTGCTGAGGATCGACAGGTTCGTGCTCGCGGCGCTGCACAGGGGCGAGGCGACGCCGGCGGTGGCGGGCGCGTTGGTGGCGCCGGAGCCGAAGTTGTCGTTGTCGCCGTCGGTGAAGCAGGCGGCGGTGCCGCTGCAGTCCTCGTCCGCGTCGTTCCCGCTGCTCTCCGTGGCGCCCGGGTTGGTCGTGCCGACCGCGTCGTTGCAGTCGTTGCCCGCGTTGGGCAGCGTCGCGCCGTTGTTGTCCGTGAACGGCGTGCACTCCACGAAGCCGTCGCCGTCCGTGTCGAGCTCGTCGTTGGAGCCCGAGACGAAGTTCGCCGCCCCGTTGCAGTCGTTGTCGAGCCCGTCGCAGACCTCCGCGTTGGAGGGGAAGTTGAAGGCCTGGGCGTCGTTGCAGTCGTTGCCCGCGTTGGGCAGCGAGGCGCCGTTGTTGTCCGTGAACGGGGTGCACTCCACGACGCCGTCACCGTCGCTGTCGAGCTCGTCGTCGCTGCCCGACGTGAAGTCCGCGCCGCTCAGGCAGTTGTTGTCCAGGCCGTCGCAGACCTCGGGGTTGCCCGGGAAGTTCGTGGGCTCGGTGTCGTCGCAGTCGTTGTCCGCGGTGGTGCCGGGGTTGCCGTCGGGGCCGCAGGTCGTCACGCCGTCGCTGTCGGTGTCGAACCCGTTGTCGATGACGCCGTCGCAGTCCTCGTCGTCGGCGTTGCAGGTCTCGGTGCCGCTGGTGTTGTCGAGCGGATCGGTGTCGTCGCAGTCCCAGGCGGTCGGGAACGTGGCCTCGGCCGCGCCGTCGGAGCAGTCGCCGTCGCCGTTGTTGTCGGTGCCCGCGCCGCAGAAGCCGTCGCCGTCCGTGTCCTGCTCGGAGGCGGTGCAGGAGTTGTTCTGCAGCCCCGGGTTGCCGTCGTCCAGGTTCCCGCCGGACGTGTTGATGTTGGTGATGCCGGTGCACCACGCCGTGCCGTCGAACTGGGCGCTCGACCCGGCGGTGATCTCGGACGACGGGATCAGCGTGCATGCGCCGACCGCGACGCCGTAGGCCACGCAGTCGATCTCCGTGGCGGAGGCCGCGCCGCCGTCGGTGAAGCGCAGGGCGACCGAGTCGATGGTGTTGGCCAGCGTGAAGCCGGTGAGGGCCGCCGCGGGGAAGCAGGACACGCCGGAGGCCAGGACCGGCGGGTTGCTCGAGTCGTCGCAGATCACGGCGCGGGCGCCGGCGTTGATGACGGGCGTGCCGCCGGACGCCACGATCGTGACGCTCTCGCCGCCTGAGTTGTCCTCGACCACCCAGTTGTCGAGGCGGATGTTGTTGGCCGACGTGTTCCGGATCTCGAACCACTCGTCGTTGTCGGAGTCGACCGGGTTGACCGAGAGCTCCTCGATCACGATATCGCCCGCGCTGATGCCGTCCTCGTCGAACAGCGTGTCGCAGTCGTTGTCCTTGTTCTGTCCGCCCACGCCGAAGCCGTCGCTGGCGATGCCGGGGTTCGTGGACGTGTCGTTGGTGTCGCAGTCGTCCGTGCCGACGTACGGCAGGGCGGCGTTCGGGGCGCCGTTGGAGACGAACGTGCCCACGCAGCTGATGTAGAGGTCGCTGTCCGGGTCGCTCTCGGCGTTGCCGTTGGCCGGCACGTGGCCCGCGCCGGTGCCCGTGCAGTCGTTGATCCAGCCGTCGCACACGTTGGTGGCGGCCGCGTAGGCGCCCGCCGAGCCGGTGCCCGCGCCGAAGACCGCGTCGTTGATGTCCAGCGTCGCGTCGTCGAGGCAGTCGTCGCCACCCGTGATCCCCGCCGCCCCGTTGGCGACGTACTGACCGAGCGTCGTGGTGCCGTAGGTCGACCCGCAGCCGATGCGGCTGTCGCCGTCCACGTCGAGCTCGAAGGCCTCGGCGCCCGACGGCGTGCCGTTGGTGCCCAGGCTGCAGTTCGTATCGAACCCGTCGCAGACCTCGGGGTCGCTGGGGCTGACGGCCGCGTTGGTGTCCAGGCAGTCGTCGCCGCCGGTGACGCCCGCCGCGCCGTTGTTCACGAACGCGCCGCTGGGGTTGCCGCCCTGCACCGCGCCGCACTCGATGTGGCCGTCGCTGTCGTTGTCCTCTTCGTCGGCCAGCTCGGGCGTGGCCGTCTGGGAGGCGCCGGTGTTGGTCGCGGCGCTGCAGTCGGTGTCGAAGCCGTCGCACACCTCCGCCTCGGAGGGGTTCACGTCGTCGTTCGTGTCGAGGCAGTCCTGCTGCGCGACCGAGACCTTGGGCTCGTTCGTGTCGTCGCAGTCGCCGTCGCCGGTGGTGTCCTGGCCGTTCTCGCACCAGCCGTCGAAGTCGTTGTCCTGCTCGGTGGTCGAGCACGACGTGTTCTGCACGCCCGGGGTGCCGAAGTCGCCGCTGCCGCCCTGGGGTGTGAACGACGTGCACCAGTTCGCGGGGGTGCCGTTGGCGGCCAGCGTGACGCCGCCCGCGACCACGAGCGACGGATCGAAGTGCATGGAGCCCGCGGCCTGCGTGGCGATGTCCGAGCCGCCCCAGTCGATGTCCGCGATGGTGAGCGTGGAGCCCGCGGCCGGGCTGCCGCCCACGAACGGGACCTCGAACTGGAGCTCGTCGTTGCCGGTGAGCGACGGCCCCGTGAGGTTGGCCGTGTTGAGGCACGTGGCGCCCGCCGGGGGCAGGCCGGAGTTGATGCAGAGGACCGCGTACGCGCCCGCCGCGACGACCATCGGGCCGTGGCTCGCGGTGATCTCCTCGGTGGCGTTGTTGTCGCTGATCTCCCAGTTGATGAGGCTGATCGGCTGACTGGACTGGTTGTAGACCTCGAACCAGTCGAACGACGACGCCGGGGCGTGGTCGAACTCGGTGATGAGCAGGTCGCCCGCCACGAGCAGGTCCTCGTCGATGGACTGGTCGCAGTCGTTGTCGAGCGACTGGGTCACGGCCGTGGTGCCGTAGTCGTCGACCTCGCCGGGGTTGATGGTCGCGACGCTGTCGTTGCAGTCGGCGCCCGCGGTGAGGAGCGCGCCGTTGTCCACGAAGCCGCCCGACGGGTTCGTGTTGTTGCCGTTCACGTCCACACCGCAGTCGATGTAGTCGTCGTTGTCGTCGTCCGTCTCCGTGCCCTGGTTGGGGATGTGGAGCGAGCCCGCGACGCCGAGGCAGTCGTTGTCGAAGCCGTCGCAGACTTCGGTGGCGGCGGGGTAGATGTCCTCCCAGTCCGCGGCCGTGAAGCCTGGGGTGTCGGCGACGGTGTCGGCGCAGTCGTTGGCGCCGGTCAGGCCCGCGTCGGCGGTGGCGGCGCGATCGCCCCAGGCGATGGTCGTGAGGCCCACGGTGTCGTCGCACTCCACGAAGCCGTCGCCGTCGTCGTCGAACTCGTCGATCTGGTTCGTGGCGTCCGGCAGCCAGTCCACCGCCCCGGCGCCCGAGCAGTCGTTGATCCAGCCGTCGCAGAAGTTCTCCGCGCCGGGGTGGATGACGGCCGCGGCCGCGAGGGCGTTGGCGCCCGGGTAGGCCGCGCCGCGCTGGGCCAGGTAGTCGATCAGCAGGGTGGTCCCGTCGTCGAGGCAGTCGCCGTCGAGGCACGGGGAGTAGCCGTCGCCGTCGTTGTCTTCCTCGTCCGGGTCGCCGCCGGTGCCGTCGCCCACCGAGCCGTCGCAGTCGTTGTCGAGGCCGTCGCACGTCTCGGTGGCGCCGGTGAAGATCGCGGCGTTGGTGTCGTCGCAGTCGCTGCCAGTCATCGACGCGCACGAGGCCGCCGTGTTGAGCACGCAGTTGGACGCGGACGCGTCCTCGCACTGACAGTCCCAGTCGTCGTCGGTCTCGTCCGGGTGGAACGTCGTGCTGTCGCAGTCGTTGTCGCCGCCGTCGGAGATCTCCACCCCCGCGGGGTTGAGGTTCACGTCCCCGTCGTCGCAGTCGCCGCCGAGGAGGCCGAGCGGCGTGAAGGTGGTGCCCGGGGTGGGCCAGCACTCGACGTAGCCGTCGCTGTCGTCGTCGGTCTCGGTGTCGGGGACGACGCCGTCGCAGTTGTTGTCGAGGCCGTCGCACAGCTCGGGGCCGCCGAGGAAGACGGTCGGGTCCGTGTCGTCGCAGTCGCCGTCGGTCTCGGTCTGGCCGTCGAGGTCCAGGTCGATCTCGCTGGCGGTGCACGACGGGCAGTTCTGCAGGCCGTTCGTATTGCACGTGCCCGCGCCGCGACAGTACTCTCCGTTGTTGACCACGCCGTTGAGGTCGAAGCCCACGTCGCCCGGACACTGGTTGTCGATGAGGACGAGGCACGGGGGGCTCGGACACGAGGCCGAGGCGACGTTCGTGACGTAGCTGTCCGCGATCTCGGGGGCGCCGGGGTAGATGGAGGGCGCGAAGGGGTCGGTGGGGTCGTCGTTGCAGTCCTGGCCGCCGGTGAGGCCGATCAGGCCCGCGTAGCCTGGCGGGTTCTGGAGGGCGGTGACCACGCACTGGGCGAAGCCGTCGCCGTCGCCGTCGATCTCCGCCGCGGGCACGACGCCGTCGCAGTCGTTGTCCAGGCCGTCGCACAGCTCGGAGCTGCCCGACGCGGCGAAGAACGCGTTCCCGTACACGGTGGGCGAGGCGTCGTCGCAGTCGTCGTCGGCGTTGCCCGGGATCCCGTCGGGCCCGCACTCGGACACGCCGTCGCCGTCGTTGTCGGTCTCATCCGGGTGGAGGAGGCCGTCGCAGTCGTTGTCGAGGAAGTCGCAGGCGATCTCCACGGTGAGCGGATCGGGGTTCACCGTGGGCTCGGTGTCGTCGCAGTCGTTGCCCAGCACGCCCGTCTGGACCGCGGACTCGACGATGCACTCCACGTACCCGTCGTTGTCGTCGTCCAGCTCGGGATCGGGGAGGCCGTCGGCGTTCGCGTCGTTCGACGCGGGCGCGGCCGCGGGGCAGTTGAACAGCGTGCCGCTCGTGAGCTGGTCGCAGTCGTTGTTGACGCCGTCGCACAGCTCGGGGGCGCCGCAGAACACGGTGTCGTCGTTGTCGTCGCACTCCAGGCCCGAGCACGTGGCGCGCCCGTCCTGATCGGCGTCGGCGTCCGCGAGCCCGCCGGGGAGGTTGTCGTCCACGCCGTCGCAGTTGCTGTCGGCGACGCCGTCGCAGACCTCGTCGGCGCCGGGGAACGTGGTGGACACGGCGTCGTTGCAGTCGACGTCGCAGACCAGGTTGCCGCCGCCGTCCGTCTCGCAGAACACGAACTCCTCGCCGGGATGCGCGCAGCGCTCGATCGCGCCCGCGGCGTCGCCGAACCCGTCCAGGTCGCTGTCCGGGAGGTAGGTGAGGAAGCCGCCCTCGTCGTTCGAGGGGTCGCAGTCCGAGTCGAGCTGGTCGTCCCGGTCGCCGTCCTCGCAGAGCTCCTGGGCGCCGGGGTTGATGTCCGCGTGGGTGTAGTCGCTGCCCTCGTACTCCGCCGGCAGGGGGACGCTCGGGTCGTCGTGGCAGTCGCTCAGCTCGGCGGGACAGAACTCGTCGAGCTCCTCGGCGGTGCCGCACGAGGCTGCGCGGTCGCAGTAGCCGTCCTCGTCGAGGTCGATGGCGCGGAGCGTGGAGCCGTCGCAGTTGTTGTCGATCTGGTCGGTCGCCTCGCAGACCTCTTCGGCCTGGGGGTGCGAGTTGAAGCCCTCGAGCGTCGCCTCGTCCACGCAGTCCTCGTCGGCCCCGCCCACGGATCGGCACCAGCCGTCGCCGTCGGCGTCCCAGCCGATGCTCGTGCAGTCGGCGAGCCCCTGGAGGATCACGCGCTGGAACAGGTCCGCGTCGCAGTCCGGGTCGGTGCCGTCCGTGAGGTCGTCTCCGTCGTTGTCCTCGCCGTCGAAGCAGGTGCCCGAGTCGCCCTCGGTCACGCGGTTCTCGATGACGAGCGCGTCGTTCGTCCACCCCGGAACGGTCCCGATGAAGAAGACGCTGATCTCGAGCTCGTTGTTGGCGCCGATGCGGTTGGTGAAGCCCTCGGCCGGCGGGTCCTCTTCCTGGTTGGGGGCCTCGAAGCAGAACGCGGCATCGGCCGGGGCGTTGTCGCAGTCGCCGTCCGCGGGCAGGAGCGCGCGCTCGGGATCCGACTCCAGGTAGATGTTGAAGTCGATGGCGTCCGCGCCGGAGGTGTTGGTGAGGGTGACGCGCTTCCGGACGACGTTGCCGGGTTCGAAGAACAGCGGGACGGTGGTGCCGTAGACCTCGTGATCCGGGATCTCGCGCGCACCGCGGATGAACTGCAGGACCTGCTTGTCGATCGTGAGCACGAAATTCGGATTCGTGCAGCTCGCAAGCATCGTCGCGGCGACCGCGAAAGCAGCGACGAGCCGGAACGCTCTCCCCAAAGCCCAGGGCTTGAACCCCATGAGACACCTCATCTCAGTGCTTGAATCGTAGTCCGCCACCCTACCTCACGGAGGGGGGCTCTATGGTGGCGCGCGCAGCGAATAGACGTGGACGACCTCGTCTCGTCGGGAGGTCCAGGTGCCCACCCGCGTCGCCCGGTCCCGAAGGGCGGCCAGACGCGCCATGAACGCGTCGTCGGGAGCGGGGTATCCGAACTGCTCGAGGACGGGGACGAGCGTCTCCCTGGTGGGCCAGGCGTGGTCGCCCGAGGCGACGTAGACGAAGCAGCTCGCGCGATCCGCCTGTTCATCGAACGCCTCCGGGGCCATGAGCAGTCCTTCGACGAGCCGGGTGTCGAGGTCGAGCCTCAAGGTCGGCATGAGCTGACCCTCGTACGCACCATGGCCCTCACTGAAGAGTGCGGTGTACGGCCGAAGCGGATCACTCGCGGCCTCACAAAGTTCGACCATTCGAGGGACGTCGAGCGCTTGATAGTGAGGGACGGCGGCCTGGGTGTACTCGTAGCCGAGGTACTGGTCGGGCAGGGGGGAGGCCCCCGCGAGCCACGCCCACTTGCCCGGGGTCGGGACCAGTCCACGGTCGGCCGTGAGGAACCCCACCTGGTGCACGGCGAAGAACAGGACGACGGCGGCGGACGCGACGCGGACCGGCCTCCAGGGGAGGGCGCGCCAGCCCAGGGCCGCGGCGAGGGCGATCGGGGCGAGGAGGGGGATCGAGTAGAAGGGCTGCTTCTTGACGACGACGGTGAAGAGGCCGAGCCCGAAGACGATCCACACCTCCAACATCCGACGTGAGGGCGGCTCGAGCAGGCCCCGAGCCCAGCGCGCGTAGGCGGCGAGGCCCGCGAAGGTGGCCGTCGCGAGCACGAGCCCCATCTGGCAGTCGATGAAGGAGAGCGGGTAGTAGAAGAGGTTTCGGAACGACAGGAACGGGAACGTCTCCGACGTCTCTCCCATCCCGGTGTGCTCGCCCTCGAGCTGGCCGAGGACCTCCCACACGTGGTTCTTGAAGAAGAGGGCGTAGTAGTAGGAGCAGAGCAGGACCCCGATCCCGAGCACGACGGCCCAGCGCTTCAGGGCGGGGCGAGGGTCCGTGTCGGCGCGGTCGCGGAAGACCGTCCACAGCGCGGTCGCGACCAGCGGGAAGAGGTAGATCGCGAACGCGACCCGGTCGACGAGCATCCCTGCGCTGCAGAGGAGCCCGAACACGACGGCGTCGCGTCGGTCGTGCAGCCGACCCCGGACGACGAGGAGCAGGGCGGCCGCGGCCACGAAGGCGGCGAGGGCGATGTTGGGCTCGAAGCGACGGATGTTGCCGAAGATGGCGGGGTAGGAGACCAACAGGACGGCGGCGGCGGCCCCGGTCCAGGCGTCGCGCAGCTTCCGGCCGGCCCAGGACACGACCACGAGCAGCAGCGCGAGGTGCGTGAGCAGGGACAGGATCGCGATGTTCTTGGAGCGGCCCACCACCGCCATCACGGACGCGGCGGTGAGGTGGATCCCCGGCGGCCAGTACTCGCCCCACAGGAAGGGCCAGGCCTCGGCGAGCGAGTCGTCCCGCCCCCGAAAGAAGATCTCGGTGAGCGTGTAGAGGTGGATGAACTCGTTCTGGTACCCGTCGGGCAGGTCGTTCCGGAGCAGCCACCACAGCGTGATCCAGCCGAAGACGGCGGTCAGGGCGCCCCCCCAGAGGAGGGGGAACGCGCGCTGCAGGGACGATCGTGTCACCGGTCGCGGGGCCTCGGAACCATGGGAGGCGCAGTGTAGAGTGAGGCCATGGGTCCCACCACCAACCCCGGCCGCCGTCCGAAGACGAACCCCGGCCGCAGAAAGCCCGCCGCGGACGCCTCCGAAGACACCGACGCGCCCGCCGACGATCCCAACGACACGCTGCACACGGGCGACGAGCTGGGCGATCCCATCACCTCCGACCCCGCGGGCATCGGCGCCCCGCACGAGGACGACGACGTCGAGTCGGTGGAGTCCCGACCGCTCGCCCTCCAGCGCGCGCTCCGCACGGTGGAGGCGGGGGTCGACGCCGAGCTGGTGGCCTCCATGGACCAGCTCGAGACGCTCGGGCGCAAGGAGGAGGAGCTGCAGAGTCGCCTCGAGGAGCTGTACCTCGAGCTGGGCACCGTCCAGGACTCTCTGGCGGAGACGTCGCGCGAGGCCCGGAGCGCCCTCGAGGCGCGGGCCGAGACGTACACCCGGCGCACGGACCAGCAGGCCACGGTCATCCACCGCACGCTCCGCACGGACGCCGAGGAGCTCGTCACCCGCCAGCGCGTCTGGCAGCAGCGCACCGAGTTCGCGGAGAACCGGCTGCGGGCGCTCAATGAGGACCCGAAGCTGGCCGACATGATCGCCGAGTTTCGGCAGCTCGACGCGCGCATGGACACGCTGGATCTGCTGCCCGAGAGCTACCGCGGCGTGGTCAAGGCGCACCACACGGACCTCAAGTCGAAGCTGAAGCCGCACCTCGAGGAGCCCAAGAGCGACCCGCTGAAGCCGATCGACATCGCGGTGGCCGTCGCGATCGCGGGGGGGCGTCGCCCGGAGGGGAAGGAGGCGGTGCCGGCGCGCCTGCTGGCCGTCCTGCCGGTGGACTTCGCTACGCACGAGCGCGCGCGGGAGGGGGCCAACGACCTCACCGCGCGGTTCGCGTTCCGGGTGCTCGCGGCGTTGTCCCGCTTCGTGGTGAACATCGGCGCCCGCGCCCAGCCCGAGCCCGTCGACCTGGACGGCCTGCTGGGCATCGAGCTGCCGTTCGACGACCTCGACATCCCGGCCACGCCCGCGGATCTGGCTCGGGCCCTGCGGGACTCGTACGCGGACGCGCGCGACTCCCGGATGTCGAAGATCCACGTGGCCACGGACGTCGTCTTCGTGTCGATGGCGGCGCTGGAGCTGCTGTGGAAGCGGGCGACGGAGGCCGCCAAGGACACGAGCGGCGGCGAGGCGGGCGCGGGCCGGCGCAAGACGAAGAACTCGCGACGTCGCAAGTAGCGGCTATTGTGTCGATCGGCACATTGGAGCCGCTCGGAGAGAGCCGAATGCAGCGTTTCCCCCTCGAGGGCCTCAAGGTCTCGCTCGTCTACCCGCCCTACGGCGCGATCAAGAATGAGCCGGGCATCAAAGCGGTGAAGGAGAACTACGGGGTGTTCCCGTCGCTCTCGCTGTTGTACGTGGCGGGCTGCCTCGAACAGCACGGCGTCGAGGTGCAGTTCCTGGACGTGAACGCCGAGAACATGAGCCTCGAAGAGACGACGACGAAGCTCAAGGAGTTCGGGCCCGACTTCGTCGGCTACACCATCACGACCTACCTCTTCTATCAGACGCTCGCGTGGGTGAAGGCCATCCGCGACGAGGTCGACGTGCCCACGATCGTGGGCGGCGTGCACATGGGGATGTACCCCGTGGAGTCGATGACGCACGGCTGCCTCGACTACGGCGTGACGGGCGAGGCGGAGATGACGCTCCCCGAGCTCCTCCACCGGGTGACCACGGGCAAGTCGCTCGAGGGGCTCAAGGGCCTCGTCTACAAGAAGGACGACGGCGAGGTGGTCTACAACGGGGACGCGGGGCTGCTCGCCAACGTGTCCGAGGCGTCGTGGCCTGCGCTGCACCTGGTCGACAACAGCCTCTACTACTCGTTCATCAGCAAGTACAAGAACTTCGGCTGCATGATGACGAGCCGCGGGTGTCCGTACCGCTGCATCTTCTGCGAGCAGGGGGGGCTGAAGTTCCGGCCGCGCACGCCCAAGGACGTGGTGGACGAGATGGAGTTCGGCTTCAAGGAGCACGGGATCCGCGAGTACGACTTCTTCGACTCGGCGTTCACGATCCAGAAGCCGCGCGTCATCGAGATCAGCAAGGAGATCGTCAAGCGCAAGCTCGACATCGTCTGGGCCGCGCGCACGCGCGTGGACTGCATCAGCAAGGAGATGCTGGAGTGGATGGCCCGGGCGGGCTGCGTCCGCATCTACTACGGGCTCGAGTCTGGCAACCGCAAGATCCTGAAGACGCTGCTCAAGGCGGCGGACCTCGAGGAGGCGAAGGCCACGGTCGCGGACACGAAGGCCGCCGGCATCGACGTGTTCGGCTACTTCATGATCGGCAACCCCGGCGAGACCGAGCACAGCGTGCGGCAGACGATCCGCTACGCGCTCGACATGGACCTGGACTATGCGCAGTTCAGCAAGGTCACGCCGATGCCCGGTACCGAGCTCTATTCGATGTACATGGAGGAGTTCGGCGAGGACTACTGGCGGAACTACATCCTCGATGAAAACTACGAGCAGTACATCCCGCGGCCGAACTGCACGATGACGGAAGAGGAGATCCAGCGGCTCACGCAGCTGGCGTACATCCGCTTCTACTACCGACCCAAGATGATGGCGCGCACCCTCGCGAAGATGAAGAGCTGGCACGAGTTCCGCCGGTCCGCCGAGACGGCGTGGGCCATGGTCGTCCAGAAGCCCGAGGGTCAGTACCAGGAGATGGACCTCTCCTGAGCACCTGAGCTCGCCTCCCGACCTCGCGTCCCCGGTTCTCCCGGCCCCCGCCTGCGTGCAGCGGTGGGGTGAACGGTCCGTTCGGGGGACTTCTGCTCGCTCCCGCGCGCATCGCTCGGGCGAACGGTCCATTCCCCCCTTGTGGTGTCCGTCTCCCGGTCACGGCGGTGGGTGAACGGTCCGTTCGGGGGACCTCTGCTCGCTCCCGCGCGCATCGCTCGGGCGAACGGTCCATTCCCCCCTTGTGGTGTCCGTCTCCCGGTCACGGCGGTGGGTGAACGGTCCGTTCGGGGGACCTCTGCTCGCTCCCGCGCGCATCGCTCGGGC
>CAZUHI010000038.1:0-72048 GCA_964620495.1 uncultured Rickettsiales bacterium
CCTCCCCCGGCCGCGACGAAGCGGTTGAGGACCCAGGGAACCACGCTCCCCCCCCCCGCTCGGGCATTCAACTGCCCGGCGACGTAGCGGGGGGAAACAGATTGATCCAGCGAGCTGCGTCGCCCGGGACCGCCGCCTCGCCCTGACCGGGCCGAGGAAGGACCGCACGCCGCCCGCTCCACGTGCGAGAATGCGCGGATGCGCGCGGCCCCCCTGATCGTTGCACTGATCGCCCTCGTGGGCTGCTCGCCGTCCTCGGGGATCCTGGGTCCCACGCCCGTGGACGTCCCCGACGGCCCCACGCCCGCGCCCGAGGGGCCCGCCGTGACCGAAGAGGAGTCGCCCGAAGGCCAGCCCGACGACCAGGGCGCGTCCTTCTTCGCCACCGACCGCTTCGTGCAGATCGACATCGAGCTCCCCGAGGCGTCCTGGGCCGCGCTCATCGAGGCCCCCTACGAGTTCACGCCCGCCCACGTGACCATCGACGGCCGCCGGATCGAGGACATCGGGGTGCGGCTGCGGGGGCGCATCGGCTCGTTCCGGCAGGTGTGGCAGAAGCCGAAGTGGCGGCTCGACTTCAACCGCTACACGCCCGGCCGCCGGGTGGACGGCCTCGAGGCGCTGTCCCTCGACAACAACGTCGTGGACTGCTCCGGCCTCAAGCAGATCCTCGCCTGGCACGTCATGGGCCTCGCGGACACGCACGCGTCCCGCGGGGGCTTCGCCCAGGTGACGCTCGGGGGGGTCGCGTACGGCATCTACAACACGGTGGAGGTGCAGGACGACCGGTTCCTGGCGCGGCGCTTCGAGGACGGCTCGGGCAACCTCTACGACGGCGCCTACATCTGGTACGGCGACCGCAACTACACGCTGATGGACTTCACCGCGGGCATCGCCGAGCAGTACGAGCTCGAGGAGGGCGTGGACGTGGGCCACGCGGACACCCTGGGGGTCCAGTACGCGCTCGAGGAGGCGGTCGCGAGCGACGACTTCGTGGGCACGATGGACGCCGTCTTCGACATGGAGACCTTCTATCGCTACGCCGCCGTGGAGCACTGGATCGGCCAGAACGACGGCTACATCCTCAACACCAACAACAACCGCGTGTACTTCGACCCGTCCGACGACGGGCGCGCGACGCTGATCTCCTACGACCTCGACTACGCGTTCATGCCCAACCACTGGGGCCACAACTGGAACAACCCGCGCGGCGCCATCGCGTGGCACTGCATGCGGGACACCGAGTGCTACGAGGGCATCCGCGGGGCCGTCGCCGATCTCCTGGCGCTGCTCGATCCCGCGGAGGTCGAGGCCGCGTTCGACGGCTGGGATCAGCTCACGGCGCTGCCCGCCATCAACGACCCCAACAGCGGCTGCAACGCGAACCAGATCGGCAACCGTCGAGGCACCCTGCGGAGCTGGATCCGCAACCGCCACGACGTGCTGCGGGCCTACTGGAACCTGTGATGCGTCGCCTCCTGCTCGCCGCGCTGCTGCTCCTCCCGGGGTGCCCCGAGGGGGCCGACCGCCCCGCCACGGACGACGACGACGACGGCCCCGTGGCGCCGGCCCCGTTCCCGGACGTCTGCATCAACGAGTTCATGCCCTCCAACGGACGCGGCGTGGTGGACGAGGCGGGCGGCTACGACGACTGGATCGAGCTGCACAACCCCGGGGAGGAGCCCGTGTCCCTGGACGGCCTGCGGCTCACGGACGACCTCGAGTCCCCGGACAGCGCCCTGCTCGACGGCCTCGAGATCGCGGCGGGCGGCTTCCTGCTGCTGTGGGCCGACGGGGACGTGGACGCGGGGGCCCACCACCTGGACTTCGCGCTGGCGCAGGCGGGCGGGAGCGTCGCGCTGCTCGACGAACACGACCGCGGCTCGATCGTGCACTACGGCGCGGTGGCCTCGGACGTCGCGGTGGCGCGCGCGGAGGACTGCTGCGTGGAGGAGGGCTGCATCGGGCCCGTGGACGAGGGCAGCCCCGGCCGGTCGAACCTGCTGGGCGCCGAGGACGACGTGGTGCGGCGGGGCAGCTCGTGGACCTGGACCGTCGTGGAGCCGTCGGGCGACTGGACGGCCCTCGAGTTCGACGACGGCGGCTGGCAGGGCGGGCGCGGTCCCCTGGGCTACGGCGACGGGCACGTGGTGAGCTTCACGGAGACGCCGCCGCTGGCGACCACCTGGTTCCGGGCCGACTTCCGCCTCCTCCAGAACGACGTCTTCACCTCGCTGCGGTTCGAGCTGCTGCGGGACGCGGGGGCCGTCGTGTACCTCAACGGCGTGGAGGTCGTGCGCAGCAACCTGCCCGACGGGCCCCTGGACGCCGGCACCTGGTCCACCCGCGACGTCGACGGGCGGGAGGAGGCCGTGTACTTCCCCCACGAGGTCGACGCCGCCCTGCTGGTCCCGGGCACGAACCAGCTCGCGGTGGAGCTGCACGAGTCCGGCCCCGGCAGCAACGACCGCAGCTTCGATCTGGCGGTGATCGGACGCAGATAGCGGCGTAGAGTGCCGCCATGCGTCTCCTCGTACCCGTCCTGGCCCTCGCCGTCGCGGCCCCGCTCGCGCTCCCCTCCCCCGCCGCGGCCTGCGGCGGCTTCTTCTGCTCCTCGCAGCCCGTCGAGCAGAACGCCGAGCGCATCCTCTTCGAGGTCGACCCCACGGGCACGGAGGTCACGGCCACCGTCGAGATCCGCTATTCGGGGGACGCCGACGACTTCGCGTGGGTCATCCCGGTCTCGTCGCTGCCCGAGAACCCCGAGCTGGAGGTCGCCCCCGGGAGCCTGATGACGGTCCTCGAGACGGTCACGGCGCGCAGCCTGATCTTCCCCCCGTCGAAGTGCAGCACGCCGGCGTCCCCGTTCCCCATGGGCGGAGACGTCGCCATCGCGATGCCCGAGTCGGCGCCGAGCGAGGTGGACGTCGAGGACCTGGAGCAGGTCGGCCCCTACGCCCCCCAGCGCATCGAGGCGACGGACGCGGGCGCGCTCGTGGCGTGGCTCAACGACAACGGCTACCTCATCACCGAGTCCATGGAGCCGACCGTCGAGGAGTACGTGGCCCTCGGGTACGACTTCCTGGGCATGAAGCTGGCCCCGGACGCGGGCGTCGCGGACATCCAGCCCATCGTCATCCGCTACCCCGGCTCCGAGCCGATGGTCCCGGTGGTGCTCACGTCCGTCGCGGCGCGCCCGGAGATGGCGATCATGGCGTTCGTGGCGGGCGACACGCGGTGGGAGTCGTCGAACTACACGAACATCGACTTGAACGACGACGAGCGCCTCCAGGCGGACCCGAACACCGGCGCGGACAACTACTACCCCCTCACGCGGTGGCTCACGGACGACGCCGACGGCCACGCCTTCGTCACCGAGTTCGCGGGGCAGACGTCGGACCTGAACCCCCAGAACTTCTTCTTCGCCGCGGAGGACGCCGAGGAGGCGATGGCGGCGGCCCAGGAGGTGTTCGACCGGCACTCGATCCTCACGCGCATGACCGCGCGCCTGTCCGGGCACGAGATGACCGCGGACCCGACGTTCCAGCCGAGCGCGGGCGCGGCCGTGTCCCGGACGCTGGACCTCTCCGAGCGCGACGCCGTGGAGGTGTGCGGGAACAACCGCCCGCCCATGTCCCAGACGCCGTGCGGGCGGACGTACTGCGGCGTCGGGGCCCAGTGCGCCACGACGAACCAGGGCGACGGCTGCGTCTGCCCCGACGGCCACTCCGCGCGCGTGATCCAGGTGCCCGCGGGGATCAACCAGCAGTCGCTGGTGGAGACGATGACGTGCCTGTCGTCCGAGGACTTCCTCGCGGACGTGATGGACACCGTCGGCGGCCCCGCGGACCCGTGCATCGCGAACGCGTGCGGCAACAACGGCACGTGCTTCGCGGTCAACGGCTTCTCCACCTGCCGGTGCGACGAGGGCTTCGCGGCCGTCCCCAACGGCGTCGGCGGGCAGATGTGCGCGGGCGTCCTCGAGGTCTTCAACCCCACGCAGATCCTCTGGGACACGGGCGCGTGCGAGTCGTCCTGCTCGGCGACGGACGGGGCCTCCGGATCGGCCTGGTTCCTGGTCGTGGGCCTCGTGGCGATGCGACGACGCGCGTAGGATCACGACATGTCCCGAGTCGTCGTCCTGCTCCCCGCCCTCGCCCTCCTCACCGCCGCGCCCGCGTACGCCGGCGAGGCGGGCTCCCGAGACGTCCTGTCCATTCAGCGGGTGGAGATGCCCTGGACCATCGGCCTGGCGCCGGGGCAGGTCCCGGGCGGGCTCCGGCTGATGTCGTGGACCGCGTTCCGGGGCTCGGAAGCGCTGACTGCGCCCCAGTTCGCGCAGGCGGTGGGGGACCGGGCGATGGTCGAGCGCCTGACCACCGAGCGTCGTGTCTCGGGGGTGCTCGGGGGCGTGCTCGGGATCGGCTCGGCCGCCTGCTTCATCGTCGGGGGGGCGACCCTGGCGAACCTCGAGCAGTACACGTTCGTCCTGCCGACCGACATCGAGTGGGCGGCCAACCAGACGGAGTTCGCCTACGCGATGTTCCTCGCGGGCGGGGCGCTGGCGGCGTTCGCGCCCGCGATCGTGGTGGGGGTGCACATGCGCCAGCTGTGGGTGGGGCGCTACTACTCGCCCCAGCGGGCCGCCGACCTGGTGGACGAGCACAACGCGCAGGCAGGGGTGGTCCGCGCGCCGCAGCAGGTGCGCTTCTCCTTCTCGCCCGCCGGGTTCGGGGTCGGCGGGACCTTCTGACGTGAGCCTCGTTCAGGGCTGCGCCGGCTCGGCCTCGAAGTCGCCGCGCAGGTAGATGCCCATCTTGCGGCCCGACTCGGTGCCCGCGAGGTTGCAGTTGCCCCAGGTTCCGTACACGTTGCCGGTGAAGTCGGTGTAGGCGCAGAAGTTGTTCTCGACGTTGTGCAGCCGGGCCGGCCAGCGCGCGTCGAAGCCGCCCTGGTCGTAGCGCTCGTAGTCCCACTGCTGGTGCGGGTCCCGGGGGTTGCACGTGGCGGTCACGAGGTCCCAGGGGCCGACGATGCCGCCGTCCTGGGACAGGCAGGTCGCGTCGTCGAAGACGCTCTGGAAGCCCACGTGGCCGTCGTGGTCCACCTGGAGCCACCGCTGGGACGTGTCCGCCGCGTCGCAGCCCTCGGTGGACTCGACGACCCCGCCGGACACCCGCAGGCACCGTCGGTCGGTCTGGAACCGGATCACGACGAACTCGGGGTCGTCGTCGCAGGCGTCGCCGACGCCGTCGCCGTCCGAGTCCTCCTGGAGCGGGTTGGGGACCTCGGGGCAGTTGTCCTCGGCGTCCTCCACGCCGTCGCCGTCCTCATCCACCTCCGGGGGCTCGTCGCCGGGCTCGGGGCAGATGTTCCCGTGGCAGCTCCAGTCCGGAAAGTCGTACAAGATCATGGCGTTCCCGGGAGCGCAGATCTCGTCTTCCAGGGGGTCGACGGTGCAGGCGGCCGCGAACCCGCCGCCCCCGCGGGCGCTGTCCGCGATCACGATCTGCGAGCGCACCGTGCCGTCGAAGTCGCCGGCGACCGTCACCTCGCCGCGCTCGCTGCCGTTGCCCGAGAAGTCGACGTCCTGGGTGAAGCTGCCCGTGAACGTGATGGTGATGTCGAGGGGCACGGTGGCCTCCTCGTCCTGGAACCAGGGGTCGGTGACGTAGTCGTGCACGTCGACGGTCGCGGTCCCGGTGCACTCGTCGTACGTGAACGTGCTGATGGCCCGGAAGCCGCTCAGGCCGACGTTCCACGACGCGGTGCCGCCGTCGCAGTCGGTCGTCCAGTCGCCGGTGCCGGACGGGTTCTCGCAGTTGTTCATCCGGCACTGGATGTCGTCCTTGATCGGGGCGAACGCCTTCACGAGCTCGTCGTTGGCCCACAGCAGGACGGGGCCCGAGGCCTCCTCGCACTCCTCCCCTTCGTAGAGGAAGTTGGCCGACTCGGCCTGGTCGACGTCCCAGAGGATGTTCACGACCGTGAAGCCGCACGGCACGGTGATGGCGCGCGTATCCGTCAGGGTGTCGGTGCAGGTGCCCCAGGCGGGGGTGGAGCCGTCGACGCTGAAGCAGATCGTGTCCTCGTCGTCGAGCCCCACGACGTTCACGGTGGGCGTCTCGAGCGTGGTGCCGCTCGGGGGATCGAAGTGACCGGCGGCCTCCGGCGGGGGCTGGGTCTCGGGGCAGCCCACGAGGGCCAGGAGCAGAGCGGTCGGGGCAAGCGCGGCTCGATACATGCGGCGCAGTGTAGTGCCTCCCATCGGGCCGGGGACGTGCGCAGACGGAGCGTGAGGCCGACGCTCAGCGGTGGTCGTGTCCCCCGAGCGTGAAACGCAGGCTACGCAGTCCGCGTCCTCTGCCGCACCGTCACCCGGCTCGGGGGAGACGACGTCGCCCGACGCAAGGGCGCGGCGCAGCAGGCCGGCGGTACGCGACGGGGAACCGCGCGGTCAGGGCACGGTGGTCTGCCCGTCGGTGGCGTCGCCCCAGCACCACAGGTCGTTGAGCCGAGTGACGCCGCACGTGTGGTACGTGTTCCCCTCGATCGCCTTGAAGTCGGCGGCCTCCGGGACCTCGAGCTGGGCCCACCCGTTGGAGCCGACGCAGCTCACCGACCCGTCCGCCGCGAGCGCGCACAGGTGCTCCAAGCCGAGCGCGAAGTCGACGAACGGCCCCGTGGGCGGCTCGAACCGGCTCCCGCCCCAGCACTCGATCTCGCCGGCCGCGGTCAGGCCGCAGCCGGACCCCTCGACCGTGTCGATCTTGATGAAGGGCGTGCTCGGCGGGTCCGATCGGCCGTTCCGATCGCCGCCCCAGCAGGTCGTCGTGCCGTCCGCGGCGAGACCGCAGGCGTGGTCGAACGCCACGGAGAGCGACTCGAAGGGCCCCACCCCCGCGGGCGGCCGGAGGTCGGTCCCGTAGAGGTCCTCGAGCCCCCAACACTCGACGGCGCCCTGGTCCGTCAGCGCGCACGAGTTGTAGCTCGCGGCCGACACCGCCATGTAGGGCCCGCCCGTGGGGGGCGTGGACTCGCCCCACGTGTTGAGCCCGCCCCAGCAGTGGATGGCCCCCACCGGGTCGATGGCGCAGACGTGGAACCCGCCCGCGTCCAGCGACGTGAAGGTGCCGGTGGGGATGTCGTCCAGCTGCCCGAACGCGTTGTTCCCCCAGCATCGGATCGCTCCGGCGTCGGTGAGCGCGCACGTGAGGCGGCTCGAGCTCGTCGTGACCGCGGCGAAGGCGGTCGTGTCGGCCAGGTGGATGACGAGGTCGGTGCAGGCGTCGGCCGCCGTCGAGCTGGCGTCGAAGACGACGGTGGCCGCCGGGTGCCCCAACGTAGCGCACGCCCCGGCGCCTTCGAGCGCGTCGGTGCAGCCGTTGAACAGCGTCGTGGTGCCGTCCGCGAGCTCCACGACGCCGGAGAGCGTGACCGCGAACGGAGAGGCTTGGTGCTCGACGAGGACGCCCGTGAACGCCACCAACCCCTGGCCTTGCAGCGGGGCGGGGAGGACCGTGTCGGGCGCGTCCACGTGGCGGCTGGCGGCCGGGTCGCTCGCGAGGCTCGTCAGCCGGTCCAAGTCGAAGGTCGGGCACGCGTCCGCGGGGTGGTCGTCGCACGCGTCCGCCAGGCCGTCGCCGTCGGTGTCGGGGCCGTCGTCCTCGTCGATCTCTCCGTCGTGGTCGTTGTCCCGGCCGTCGCACGTGACCTCGTCCGGGGCGCAGAGCACCTCGAAGACCGCGTTGGCGCCCGACACCGTCCCGCTCGCCTCGGGCAGCACGCACGTCAGGTCCGTGACCGCGGCCGTGATGGACGCCGTCCAAGTCGTGCCGTCGGGGAACACCTCGGACATCCAGGCCAGGCGATCGATGCCCAGGGTGAGGGTCTCGGAGGTCGCGGTCCCGCCCGGGGGGGTCGCCTCCACGTCGACCTCGACCGACTGCGTCAAGCTCACGGGCAACGCGGTCACGTACACGCCGAGGTTGCGCCCGACCTCCTTCCGAGCCGCGCGGGCGTGGAGCAGCCCCCGGCAGGCCGTCGCCGGCCCGGGGGTGTAGGTCGTGTCCGTCGAGGCGGGCCAGTACGCCACCGGATCGTCCGCTTCGAGGCTGCACGTCGAGTAGCCGTAGCGGCCGTCGACGGACAGCGAGGCGACGACCGCCCCGCCCGACACGAACTCGAGCATCGCCTGATCGGTGCCGACCGTCCGCCACTTCGGCGTGCCGCCCGCCGCCTCCCCTCGGGCCACCAAGGTCTCGAGCTCGGCGCCGGTCCAGCACGGGCAGGCGTCCGCGATCACGGCGGGCGTGTAGAGGCTGAACTCGACGATCTCGACGGTCACGCCGTCGGCGTCGCTGGTGACCGGCCCGTCGGGCAGCCACTCGTCGGCGTCCTCGTCCGCGAGCCGAAGCACGATCGCCTCGGAGCCGACGCTCGTGGTGGGGATGCGCACCTGGATCGGAGCGGCGAACGTCTGCCCGTGGGGGGTGAGGGCGAGGGCCTCCCCGCCGCTCTCGGCGAGCCCCTCGGGCAGCGCCTGGAGCCCGGCCTCGGCGACGTCGGCGACCCAGGCCACGCCGATGTCCACGTCTTCCGTGAGCGCGCCCGCCGGGATCACGACCTCGACGCCGTTGGACAGGCTCAACGTGGCGCCGTCGGCGCCGACGGTCTCGACCACCGAGTCCTCTGCAGGGGTCGGCTCGCCGGGCGTGGGGTCCGGGTCCAGGGGGTCGGGACAGCCGAAGCCGAGGAGGACGGAGAGCACAAGGGGGAGGCGCGGGGACATGGCAGAGACTCCGTGGAGGGGTCGAACGACTCGATGTTGTCGCCTCGAACGCCTCCCCGGCGCCTCCCGGTCGACTCCGGCGGCACAGGGCACGAGGCTGGCGGGATAGAGCACAACCGGCCGCGCGCGCCGGGAGGCGGTCAGTAGTTCGCCGCGACCTCTTCCTCGATCAACCCCCGCAGCTGCGCCGACCCGAAGCTCGGCAGGGGACGCCCGTTGACGAAGAACGTGACTCGCCCACCGGGGCTGCGTGGGGTGCATGACCTCGAGGACCTCGAGATACTTGTCCTGCAGGCGGGCCGCCTCGAGCATCTTCGCGACGCCCTCGGAGCCGACGTGGAAAGGCGCGTGCCGCACGACCATGCGCACCTGGTCGGGGTACGACGCGAGCAACTGCTTGACCGGCTCGTGCATGGCGGCGCAGGTCTCGCACGCGGGATCGAAGAACTCGACGACCGTCACGCGGGCTTGGGCGGCGCCGCCCGAAGAACCACCAGCCGGCCACGCCGAGGACGACCTCCCAGAACACGCAGGTGGACGCCGGGATCGGCGCGTCCAAGTCGTATCCGTCGTCCTCGTCCTCCGTCTGGTCGGCGGTGAGCTCGGCGAGAAGGACGGTCGTCTTGGCCCCGTCGACAGTGACGTCCACGAACCAGGTGACGTCGTCCAGGGCGCGGATGGGGTGGGCGGCGCCGGCCGCGTCCGCGACGAAGAGGGGCACGACGGCCGCTTGCCCGGCGACGGTCATCCCGCCGAGGGTCCGCGGCGACGGTCATCCCGCCGAGGGTCCCCGGCGACCCGCCCCGCGCGACCGAGCTTCCCGCCCTTGCCCGCCTTGGCGACCCTCGAGAGCGCGCGGATGCCGGACGGCACACCGGCCTCGGCCGGCGACGGGGCGACCGGGCCGCCGGGGAGCAGGAAGGAGACGAGCGCGGCGACAGCGATCGACGGGCGATCCGGGGCTCGGTCCACTCCCTACGGCGTACGAACTCAGCCGCGCGCGTCGGTCCCCGTGACCGCCCAGCTGCCTCGGCGGTAGTCGATCGCCGCCCACAGCGCCTTCGCCAGGAACGACAGGGGGAACGCCGCCCACACGCCCCAGGCGCCGAGCGCGAGGGGGAAGCCCAGGAGCCAGCTGCCGGGGATCTGAATGGCGAAGGTCGTCCAAGTGTTGATCCGCAGGGCCAACCGGGTGGCCCCGGCGCCCCGGAAGCAGCCGACGAGGGCGATGTAGGGGCCCACGAACGGCATGCACGCGCCGAGCAGGATCATCCACTCCGCGGAGTACGCGCCCAGGGACGACGCAGGCTCGATGTCGAACAGCATCACGATCGGATCGACCCCCACGATGATGAGGATCGACAGCGTCGTCATGACGGCCGTGCACATCGCCACGCCGGCGCGGGTGACGGCGCGGGCCTCGTCGACGTCCCCCGCCCCCAGCGCGTTGCCGACCATCGCGCCCGTGGCCTGGGAGATCGAGAGCCCGGGCACGAACGCCAACGCTTGGATCCGCAGGCCCACGCCGTGGGCCGCGACGGCCAGGGGATCCACCCGCCCGAGCATGCCCACGATGGCCAGGAACCCCGCGTTGAGCACGACCATGTCGAGCGCCGCGGGCAGCCCCACCCGCCACAGCTTGCGGGCGAGCGGCACGTCGATCCGGCGCAGCGCGAGGGGCAGGGTGACGCCGTCGATGACGCCGCGGCGCAGCAGCCAGATCAGCAGCCCCGAGGCGACCGCCTGGGCCATCACCGTGCCGATCGCCGCCCCCTGGATCCCCATCTCCGGGAGCCCGTAGTTGCCGAGGATCAGGCCGTAATTGAAGGCGAAGTTGAGGCCGTTCATCACGAACGCGACGCGGAAGGGCGTCTTCGTATCGCCGGTGGCCCGCAGGACCGCCCCGAAGAGGATGGTGAGGTAGTTGAAGACGACGCCCGTGAGGAGCGGCCGGAGGTAGTCGATCGCGGCGGTGTACGACGCGCCCTCGGCGCCGAGGAGCACGAGCAGCGGCCCGGCCAGCGCGTTGCCGAAGACCGCCACGAGCGCGCTCACGATCACGGTCAGCGTCGTCGCTTGGACGAGGACGTGCTCCACGCGGTGCATGTCCTTCGCCCCGTAGGCGCGCGCCGAGAACGCGACGCTGCCCACGACCAGCCCCATCATCGCGACCATCAGCAGGAAGACGAGCTGGGTCGCGAAGCCGAGCCCCGTGAGGGCGTCCTCGGCGGCGTCGACCCGCGCCAGCATCGCCGTGTCCACGGCGAGGGCCAGGACGTTCAGCACGTTGACGCCCACGACCGGCCAGGCGAGGTCGAAGAGGCGTCGATGGATGCTGCGATCGGGGGCGGGGGGCGCGGACACGTGGGCGAGGTACCCTACCCCCGTGCATCGCCTCGCGCCGGCCGCCGCCCTCCTTCTCTGCCTCGCAGGCCCCGGGTTCTCGGGCGCCGAGCCCGCCTCATCCCCCGCCTCCACGTCGGAGTCGGCGCGCGTCGAGGCGGACCGTCAGATCACGTTCGCGCGCAAAGAGGTCGCCGAGAGCCGGTTCGAGCGGGCCCTCGCGTCGGCCGAGTCCGCGCTGCGGCTCTGCCCCGACTGCCGGGAGGCGACCCTCCTCAAGGCGCTCGCCTACGACGGGCTCGGCGACCGCAAGATCGCCATCCGTCTCCTCCAGGCCTACAAGCAGGAGGCTCCCGAGGCGGAGCACTCCAAGGCCGACCGCATCCTCGCCTGGTTCGACTCCACGCCGCGCACCCGCCCGGTGGGGCTCGCGGGCAAGGGCTTCGCGTCGATCCTGAAGCGGGCCGTGCCGACGGGCCTCGACGCCGCGCCCTACCGCGTCCGCCTCGAGGCCGCCCTGGGCGCGAAGCAGTGCGCCGCCGCCGCGGTCGCCGCCGAGGAGTGGATCCGCGCCGAGCCGACCGACGCGGAGGCTCACCGCAAGGCCGCCGGCGCCGCGATCTGCGCCGACGACGCCCGGTTCGCGGCGCGGCTGCTGAGGCGGTGGGCGGAGCTCGGGCTGGAGGACGATCGGGGCCCCCTCGAGGCCGTCGCCTCCGCCGTCGCCACCCTGACCGTGACGGGCGCGGGCGCCGATCGGCAGTGGGTGATCGACGCGGGCGGCGAGTGGATCCCCGGGACCGCCTCCTCCGACGGGCTCGTCTTCGCGGACCTGCCGCCGGAGACCGACGTGCGCCTGCTCGGCTTCCAGACCGGCGACGTCGAGCCCGCGGTGGTCCGGGTCCTCGCCCCGCTGCGCCCCGCGGAGCACGCACTGCTCGCCCTGCGCTGAGGTCCGTCGTACCCTCGCGCGATGCGCCCCCTCGCCCCCTTGCTCGCCCTCGCGCTGCTCGCCTGTCCCTCCGAAGAGGAGCCGACGCCCGCGCCCCTGCCCCGCCCCGAGCCGTCGGCCGTGGACGTCGTGTCGCCCGAGCGCATGCGCGACGCGGTGGACCTCCTCGCCGACGACGCCTTGGGCGGCCGCATCCCCGGCAGCCCCGGGCACGCGGTGGCGAAGGACTGGGTGGTGGAGCAGCTCACCGAGATCGGCCTCGAGCCGCTCGGGACCGAGGGCTACGAGTACCGCTACGAGCACGACGGCTCCGACCTCCGCGGGCGCTGGTACCTCGACGAAGGCGGGGTGGTGCAGGAGACGACCGCGACCGTCGGCTACGACCTCGTGGGGCTCCTGCCCGGCTCCGATCCGACCCGCGCCGACGAGTACATCGTGATCGCCGCGCACTACGACCACCTGGGCGTCACCGAGGACGGCGACATCTACAACGGCGCCTTCGACGACGCGGCCGGGGTCGCCGCCGCCCTGGAGGTGGCTCGCGCCCTGGCCGTCGCCCCGCCGCCCCGGTCGGTCGTCTTCCTCATCACCGACGACGAGGAGTCCGGCCTCCGCGGCGCCCGCGCGTGGTCCACCGCCCCGACGGTCCCCGAGGACGACATCGTGGCCCTCCTGTCCGTCGATCCCGTGGGTCGCGGCCTGCTGCCCGACTACAGCCCGATCGTCCTCATCGGCGGGGAGCGCAGCGCCGGCTTCGAGCACGTCCTGCGGGAGGCCGCGGCGTGGTCCGAGCAACCGGTCGTCTTCATCCAGCGCGAGCTCGTGCGGGTCTTCCACAGCGACCAGGACGCCTTCTACGAGGCGACCCCGCCGGTGCCCGGCGCGTGGCTCGTGAACCCGGGCATGGCCTTCTATCACCAGACGACGGACACGGCCGAGACCATCGACTATCGCGTCCTGCAGCGCACCGCGCGCTGGACCGCGGAGGCCGCGTTCGCGTTGGCGAGCCTCGAGGAGCGCTTCGCTTGGGACGGCCCCCAGGAGATCGGCACCCCGGCCATGATCGGTGCGCAGCGGCTCATCGGGGGCGTGCTCGACTCCACGGAGCTCACGTCGGACGAGCGCCGGACGGCCGAGGGCTACTACTGGTCGCTCCAGGGCGCCATCGAGGCCGAGGACCCCGACGAGCTCGGGGACGTCGACGCCTTCATCGGCGGGGCGCTCTTCTTCCTGCTCTTCGACCTGCCCGGCGCCCACCCCGGCCCGGTCCCGCCCCCGTTCCCGAACTGAAGCAGGGCGCCGTCGACCGGACCGCCGCTACTCGGAGGCGAGCTCGAAGAGGGCGCGCACGGCGGCGTAGTTCTGGGGATCGCCCATCGTGTTGCCGGTGAGGTTGAACACCCCGACCAGCTCGTTGTTCGCGTCGAGGACCCACACGTCGCGGTAGGTCACGCCCCAGGTGTCCCACACGCCCGCGTCGTCCTGCAGCCACGGCAGATCGCGGCCGTCGCACATGAGCTCGTTGTCGGCGTCGAAGCCCGCTTCGTTCACGCCGAGGATCCGGGCGTCGATGGCGGGGTCTGCGTCGAGGTCGTCTTGAAGGTCCTGAAGGAAGCCGAACTGGCTTCGACAGAACGCTCAGGTGGAGTGCCCGAAGTACCACCCGGACACCTTCTGGAGGTAGTCGCGGGGGGAGACCTCGGTGCCCGCCGTGGGGGAGGTGCTGTTGACGTCGACGAGGGCGAAGTCCGGGACCCGCGGGTCCCCCTCGCCGATGGTGACGCTCGCGAAGACCGCGGCCGAGGCGTCGGTGCCGTCGGAGGCCGAGGCGGAGCAGCGCCAGGTCTGGAGGGGCTCGGTGGCGGAGCCCGGCACGGTGTCGCCCGCGAGCGTCGTGGTCTCGGCGCCCTCGAAGGGCTGCTCGTCCACCGTCCAAGCGAAGGTGTACTCCAAGAGATCGGCGTCGGCGTCCGCGCCCTCGCTGGGCAGGACGCACACCAAGGCGTCGTCCGGCGTGGGCTCGAGGGGCTCCACGGCCACGGTCGGGGGCGTCGGCGGGGAGTTCGCGACCACCACCTCGGCGAAGGAAGCGCTCGAGGAGAGCCCGGTGGTGTCGCGGGCGGACGCCCACACGGTCCACGTCTCGTCACGCGTGGTGGCCGTGGACGGCAGCGTCTCCGGATCCGCCGGGGCGGCCACGTCGACGCCGTCCCGCTGCCAGCGGAAGGTGTAGCCGGCGAGGTCCCCGTCCACGTCCGTGGAGGGCGTCGTGACCACGACCCGCAGCGCGTCCACGGTGGTGGGGGCGGCGGGCTGGATGGCGATCAGGGGCGCGGTCGGGGCGGTCGGCGGGGGCGCGTCGTCGGGGGGCGTCGCGCAGGCCGCGGCGAGGACCAGGGCCGGGAGGATTCGGGTGTTCACGAGCCGGATCCTCGCCGGTCGGGGGCGCCGGCGCAACGGGGAAGGTCGATCCGCCGGGGGCGACGACGGCCGGCCCGTTTTCCCACTCGACGGAGCATCGGATCGGAACCTCGGCCCCACGGGGCCCGGAGGGGAGAGTCCAAGATCGCCTCGCAGGCCCCCGATCTCGACGTGATCGATCCGCCGACACTCTTTTTTCAAAAAAGTTGGGCGATCCCATCGATCGACGTCTCTCCAATCGAAGGTCCGGTCGCCCGCCGATCGCGCCGCGGACGCCCCCGCGCGACGGAGGTTGGCGTAGACTCCCATCAGTCTTTCGGAGACGCCGTGACCTCGACTCATTTCAGAAGCGCCTACGACGCCGCCCGCGCCGCCGGATACCCCGGTACGCGATCGGAGTTCGCCACGATGGTCCTCTTGGCCCCCACCCTCTTCCGAGGGCAGGTCGTCGCCTCGGCGCGCGCCTGGGAACGCCACCGAGGCAGCCTCCTGTGCGCGGACACCACCCCCGCCCGCCGCCGGGGGCTCACGCTCCTCGACGTCGCCGACGGCTGACCGCCCGCGGACAAAACCGGCCTCCGTTCCCGCCCGGCCGCGTCTCTCTGCTAGATCTCCACCCCTGCCCAAGCTGATCGATCGATCAGGCGAGGAGAGAGCGCATGGAGGAGTTCGACTACGTCGTGGTGGGGGCAGGCTCCGCGGGCTGCGTGGTCGCGGCGCGGCTGACCGAAGACCCGGACGTCTCGGTCCTCCTCCTCGAAGCGGGCGGCAGCGACCGCACCGCGCTCTGCCGCACGCCCGGCATGGTCTCCATCATCCACACCGTCCCGCAGGTGAAGAAGAAGTTCGACTGGGGCTTCTACGCCAACCCGCGCCCGGAGACCCTCGGCCGCAAGATGCCCTACGTCCGCGGCAAGGTGATGGGCGGCAGCAGCGCGATCAACGGCATGGTGTGGGTGCGCGGCCACCGCTCGAACTACGACGGCTGGGCCACCGAAGGGTGCGACGGCTGGGGCTACGACGACGTCCTGCCCTACTTCAAGAAGCTCGAGACCTGGGAGGACGGGGAGAACGAGTTCCGCGGCGGCAGCGGACCGATCCAAGTCACGCGGGCCGGCGACCAAAGCCCCGTGTCGGCGCCGTTCCGCGACTCGGTCGCCCAGACCTGCGGCGTGCCGCTGCTGGACGACTACAACGCGGCCTCCCAGGAGGGCATTGGCGTGTGCCAGGTCAGCGCCCGCGACGGCGTGCGGTACTCCACCTCCGAGGCCTACATCGAGCCCAACCGGCGGCGTCCCAACCTGACCGTGAGGAGCCGCGCGCTCGCGCACCGGGTCCTGATCGAGGGCGGCCGCGCGACCGGGGTCGAGTACTCGACCAAGAAGGGCACGGTGACGGTGCGGGCCACCCGCGAGGTCGTGCTGAGCGGCGGCGTCATCGGCTCGGCGCAGCTCCTCATGCTGTCGGGGGTCGGCCCCGCCGAGCAGCTGCGCGGGCTCGACATCGACGTGGTCGCCGACCTGCCGGTGGGCGAGAACCTCCACGACCACCTCTTCTTCCCGCTCACGTACCTCGCCCCCCACGGCGGCCACCGGGGCACGCCCTGGCACTTCTTCGGCGGGATGATCAAGGAGATGATCAGCGGCGGGACCTGGTTCGGCCGCACGGTCTTCGAGTCGATGGGCTTCGTGAAGACGGACCCGTCGCTGACGGTGCCCGACTGCCAGATCCACATGCTCCCGTGGGCCTACCCGTCGCCCAACCAGGACGCGCCCGTGCGGCCCACCGTCGACATGCGACCCGCCGTCACCGTCTGGCCGACCCTCATCTACCCGGAGTCCCGGGGCGAGATGCGGCTGCTCTCGAAGGACCCCACGGCCGCGCCGTTCATCGATCCGCACTTCCTCGAGGCCCAGGCCGACGTCGACTTCATGATGAAGGGCATCGCCCTGCTGCGTGAGATCATGGCGACGGGCCCCATCGCCAAGGAGGTCACCGAGGAGCTGCACCCGGGCCCCGCCTTCTTCGACGAGGCGGCCCTGCGCGCGGAGATGCCGAACCGCGTCCAGACCGTCTACCACCCCGTCGGCACCTGCCGCATGGGCAAGGACGAGCGCGCCGTGGTGGATCCGGAGCTGCGGGTGCGCGGCGTGGAGGGCCTGCGGGTGGCCGACGCGGCGGTCATGCCGAACGTGATCGGCGGGAACACCAACGCGCCCTGCATCATGATCGGCGAGAAGGCCGCGGACCTGATCCGCGGGGCCTGACGCCTCCGCGTCCGAGGGAGATCAGAGCCGCTCGCGACGGCGCAGGCCCAGGGGCGGGACCAAGAGAAGGAGCGCGAGCGCCGCGCCGTCGTCGAGGGACTGGCCGCACCCCGAGCTCCCGCCCGCGAAGCCGTCGCCGTCGCCGGAGTCGAACGTGCCTGCTTCGGTCGAGCCGTCGTCCGGGGACGGCTCGGGGTCGTCGGAGCCGTCCGCGCCGGGATCGTGGCCGGGCTCGTCGGACGCGGGCGCGTCGTCCTCCGCGGGGTCGCCCGGGGCCTCGTCGTCCTCGAGATCGTCGGCGTTGTCGGCCTCCGCCCAGGCGTCGGAGGCGTCCTCGCAGGGCGCGTCGCCGCACTCGCTGGGCTCGTCGTCCTCGTCGCCCACGTCCCGCGCGCCGACGCCCGGAGGGGCGGTCGTCGTGTAGCGCACGCGCACCCGGAAGGCGTCGACCCACACGTCCGAGTCCCGCCGGCCGTTGGGGTGACGCTCCAGCCGCAGCTCGGCGCTCATGGCGGCCACGTCGGCCCAGGTCCAGGACGCCCGGTCGCCGGTGACGTCGACGGTGTGCCAGCGGTAGTCGGTGGACTTCCAGATGCGGGCCGCGGACCCGCCCGCGTGGAGGCGGACGTCGATGTCGTAGCGCCCCGACTGATACTGCGTGCGGGCCCGCGTCGCCAGGCGCACGGACGTGATCGTCTCGTCGCCCGCGGGGTCGCAGACCGTCCAGCCGCTGGCGCGGAAGAACTCGCCCGCGTCCAGGTTGGGGCTGTGCGCGCCGCGTCGGTCGGGGGCGCCGGTGGCGCGGCCGCGGTCCTCGAAGTCCCGGGCGTCGACCACCGTCGCGAAGCCCTGCTGCTGGTGGTCGCCGAGGCCGGGGTAGGTGCTGCACGGGGCGGGCGCGGGCGGGTCCTCCGGAGGGTCGTCCGAGCCGTCGCCGCCGGGCGTGTCGTCCGCGCGCAGGAGCCGGAATCGAACCGCGTTGGCCTCGTCGGACTGGTCGTCGTCGGTCCCGTCCAGGGTCACGCGGCAGCCGCCGAGGCCCGCGTCGCACCAGTGGCGGCCGAGGGTGACCCAGCCGCTCGCGCCGTCGCCGCGTTGGTTCAGGGTGCGTCGGGACTCTCCGCCGGTGCCGTTCCGCACCACGAAGTCCGCGTCCGACGTCCGGTTGCTGGTGCGACGGAACCAGGTGGCCACCTCGTACCGCCCCGCCACGGGCAGGTTCGGGGTCCAGATCGCCATGCCCCGGCGGTCGGAGCCGCCGAGCGTGTGCGAGAGGTACAGGTAGTCGCCGTCGCCGCCGTCGTACCCGTTGCCGAGCATCCCCCACGACGTCCAGTCGTTGCCGGTGGTGATGAACTCGGGGGCGCCGTCCGAGTTGTCGACGATCACCGTCTGGGCGAAGGCGGGCGTCGCGCACAGGGCACCGGCGAGGGCGAGGGCGAAGAGAAGACGGGTCATCGAGCTACCTCCAGATCAACGAAAAGACGTTATTCCTCAGGGGGTTGCGGACTTCGTGCCCAGATATGGAGAAACTGTGGAGGGTCATTTCGTCGCGACTGGTCACGGAACTGACCATCCCCGCCGCGCGGGGTGACGCCGATGTGATCTGCTGGACGTCGGCGCCGGCGGCAGGTAGGTAGCCCTCCATGTCGCGTCTGCACGTCCTCGTCGTCCTCCCCGCGCTCCTCCTCGTCGCCGCCTGCGATCCGTCGGGCCCCTCCGCGGACGAGGTGGACGACACCCTCGAGCCCCCCCTCGACGGCCAGGGCTTCCAGCTCTCCATCGACACGGAGGCCCCGCCCCGCAGCGAGATCTGGAAGTGCTTCGTGTACCCGATGCCGCACGAGGAGATCTCGGCGGTGCAGAGCGTCGAGTACATCCAGACGCCCGGCACGCACCACATGACGCTGTCCACCCTCGGGTTCAACAGCGCCGGGCGCATCCCGCACGGCGAATACGACTGCGAGGAGCTCTACGGCGAGAGCAGCCTCATGCAGGAGCAGGTGATGTTCTTCGGGGCCCAGGGGACGGACCGCGAGACGCTCTCGCTGCCCGAGGGCACGGTCGCCAACTTCCCGCTCAACATGGACGTCATCCACGAGGTGCACTTCGTGAACGTGTCGGACGAGCCGGTCCACATCTTCTCGCGCGTGAACGCCTACACCATCCCCCAGGACCTCATCCGGGAGCAGATCTGGGGCGGCCAGGTGCGCGACGAGACGATCGAGATCCCGGCGAGCGGGCAGAAGACCGAGTGGACGCGCTGCGAGTTCAACGTGGACGTGGAGGTGCTGTTCCTGGCGTCGCACACCCACGCGCTGGGCCGTGAGTTCACCATCCGTTCATGGGACGGCGAGACATCAGGCGACGTGTTCTATACGAACAACGACTGGCACAACCCCCTCATCACCCAGTACGACCCGCCGCTGATCGTGCCGGCCGGGACGGGCTTCGAGTACGCCTGCACCTGGGACAACTGGCGCGACGAGCCGGTGAGCTACGGCCTCCACTCGACGGATGAGATGTGCAACCTGGCCATCGTCCACACGCCGTTCAACATGTCGGCGCAGTGCGACGTGGTGGAGACGTCCGACGGCGTCCTCTGGTCCCCCGACGACGAGTAGTGGGCGAGCACTGGTCCCACGTGCCGGCGGCGCGGGCCGACCACATCGAGGAGAACGCATGAGCAGCAAGGTCATCATCGGCATCTTCAACCCGGGCGCGAGCCCCGCGGACAACGGGCGCACCGTGCACGCCCTCAAGCTGGCGGGCTCCCTCGTGGCGGCGGGCGCGGAGGTGAAGGTCCTGTTCGAGGGCGAGGGCACGAAGTGGATCCCGCGCTTCGTGAACCGCACCGACGACAGCCACCCCTTCGTGAAGCACTACGGCGCCGCCTTCGACGCCGTCCGCGAGCACGTACACACCTGCAGCATGTGCACGATCCGGTTCGACACCCGCGAGGCCTGCGAGGCCGCCGACATCTCGATCCTCGCCGAGGGACACAACCACGTGGACCTCACCCCCTGGATCCTCGACGGCTGGCAGGTGATCAACTTCTGAGGGCGCCCCCGGGTCACTCCTCGAAGCGACCCGGGCACAGCGCGCGCGCCGCCTCCCAGGGATCGTCGGCGTCGCGGATCACGTCGAACGTGAAGGGCATCGCCAGCTCCGTGACGAACTCCGGCGGGTCGTCGGTGAGCACCAGCGCGCGGAGGAGGCGCACGGCGATCGGGTACCAGCGCGCGGCCTCGCCCGCCCAGGGGATCTGGACGCGTCGAGCGACCCCGGCCTCCGATGCGTCGGGCCCGCCCCGGAGGAACGCGGCCTCCTCGTCGACGATGCGCTCGAAGTCCGCGACGGCGACCCGCCCGTGATGCACCTCCGCCCACAGCTCCCAGCGCGAACGCTCGGTCGTCGCCAGGTCGTCCATCACCCGCACGAACACCGGCTCGCCCCGGGCGTCGCGCAGCGTCGCCGGGAGCGCGACGCAGCCGTTCCCGCCCAGCCAGTCCGCGAGGTACTGCAGGGCTTGGAAGACGTTGTATCGGACCTCCTCGGGGTCGTCGTTCCTGATGACCGGCGACGTCTCCAGGTCGGCCGCCAGGACGGCGCGAAGGTAGCGAGGATCGCCCGCGTCGAGGCTCCCGACGTCCTCCCCCTGGACGAACTCCAGCAGCAGCGACCGCTCGGGCTCGTCCGGCACGAGCGCGGCCACCAGGGCGAGCAGGGTGCGGTCCTCCGGATCGCGCTCCCGACGTCGGAAGGCCTCCACGAGCGCGATGCCCGTCCGCACGAAGTCCGGATGCGCCACCCAGAAGCCGGTGAGCCCCCGACGCAGCTGGGTCACGACGTCGCGCACGTAGCCGACCATCGTCACGCGGTACGAGGCCGGGTTGCCCTCCTCGAAGAGGATCCCGTACATGCCGCCGATGGAGATCGCGCCCAGCGGCGCCAGGCTCCGGGCCAGCAGGACGTGCGACTCCTTGATGTGCCGGATGACGATGTCGGGATCGGCCTTCACGGGGATGCGGTAGCTCGGCTCGTGGCGGAACAGCCGCGCCGTGGACGCGAGGAAGTCGTGCCAGCCGAGGCTGCCGCCCACGAAGTGCGGGCCCAGCGCCGCCGCCATGGCCCGAATGCGGAAGATGGCGCGCGGGTTCTCGAAGACGAGGAAGAGCTTGATCGACCCGCGGACGTAGGCCGGATCCCGAGCGTGGATGGCCGCCTCGGTGGCGTCGACCACCGCGCGCAGGTACGCCGCCTCCTCCTCGTTCTCGAGCTTCGGCACGTAGAAGACGAGGCCCTCGGGCCGCGCGCGGTTGTGCCAGGCGTGCTGCACCAGATCGAAGACGTGCAGCGGCATCGGCGCGCCGTCGAGGAGGTGGGCGCCGTCGGGCAGGGCGAGGCCGGGGATGCGCTTGATGGGGTGCGACAGCCGATCCGGGGCGAGCTCGTAGACCTTGCCGCGGCGCGTGTCCTCGAAGCGCAGCGTGCGATCGAAGCAGCGCACGAGGTTGTCGCAGGCGAGCAGGAAGCTCCGCATCAGCGGCGTCTTGCTGTCCTCGTCGTCCGCGCCCCAGCGGGGGACCTGCCCGGACGCGTCCACCAGCTCGCCCACCAGCGGCGGCTCGTCCGCCCGACGCCGATGGAGCGCGTTCATGGCGTTGATCGCCATCTTCTCGGTGTCCGGCGGACCGAACAGCGTGACCTGCTCGCCGCGCAGGAACTCGGGGACCTGTGCGCGCTCGGGGGCGGGCTCGTCCTCCAGCGGACCGAGCAGCACCCGGCCGTCGGAGTCGCGGTCACCGAACGGCGTCGGGTAGTCGCCCGCGCCCCAGGCGATGTCCCGCTCGCGGCCCTCCACCGCGCAGGCCTGGACCCGACGATCGAGGAACGCGCGGTCGGCGATCCGCTGCTCGAGCACGCCCGCCAGCCCCTCGGAGGTCGCGCGGTGGACCTCACAGACGAGCGACAGCGCCTCGACCGTCTCGATGCGAGGGAACGCAGCCCGCAGCCCCGCCTGCACCCGAAGCCCGGGGATCTCGGGCACCGGCTCGGCCGCCGCGTCGAGGGCGGCCACCAACGGGGCCGGGACGAAGTCGAGGTAGGCGCGCACCGACACCGTCAGGCGTCCTTGAGCCGCTGAAGCTCCATCTGCCGGGTGTCCTCGGCGATGGCGTTGGCGCCGGCCAGGACCGACAGGCACTCCTTGTATCCGATGCCGCCCGTCGCCCGACCCAGGTAGCTGCCGAGCTTCGACCAGTCGCCGGTCCGCAGGATGCTCCGCACGGCCGTGTTCGCCCACAGGGTCTCGATGGCGGGGACGCGGCCTTCCGATCCCGGGGCGGCGCCGCGCTTGGCGCTCCGCGGCAGCAACCGCTGGTAGACGATGCCGGAGAGGGTCGACGCGAGCGCCTGGCGCACGCGCGGCTGGTCGTTCTGGGGGTAGCTGCCCACGATCCGGCCCACCGCCGAGAGGATGTCGTCGGCGTGCATCGTGGTGAGGACCAGGTGCCCCGTCTCGCCCGCGCGCATGACCTGGTCGATCGTGTCCACGTTGCGCATCTCGCCCACGAAGATGACGTCCACGTTCTCCCGCAGCGACGCCCTCACGCCGTCCGCGAAGGTGGGCACGTGCAGGCCGACCTCGCGCTGAATCACGACCCCGCGCTGGGGCGTCATGATGTACTCGATGGGGTCCTCGAGCGTCAGCAGGACCTTGTCCTCGTTGCGGTTGATCTGGTCCAGCATGGACATGCAGGTGACGGTCTTCCCGGCGTCCGTCGACCCCGCGATGATCACCAGCCCCTGCCGGATCTCCGTGAGCCATGTCCGCGCCCGGTGGTGCAGGCCGAGGCTCTCGAAGGTGGGGATCGTCGCGCCCACGATGCGGACCGTCACGTAGAGGCCGGTGTGCCCGCGCGCGAAGTGGACGCGGTAGCGGACGTTCTCCCGAACCACCACGGCGTCGGCCGATCCGCGAGCCAGCAGGGCCTTCTGGTCGTCCTTCGCGAGCAGACAGCCCGCCGCGTGGGAGAGCGCCCGACGGGTGAGGATCTCCGGGGCCGGACAGACGACCTTGCCCCGCTGCTTGAACTTCAGGGGCGCCCCGGTCTGGAGGTAGAGGTCGGTGGCCCCCAGCTGCCGCATGCCCATGAGCATGTCGGCGAGGCTGACGCGCCGCCCTTCCATCTCGTGGATGGGCTGGTTGAGGGGATCCAGCTCGGCCATCCCGCAAGCATGACATCCCCGGCGAGAGGAAGCTGACGGTCCCTCAGATCACGTGAGCCGACGTGAGCCGGTCGATGAGTCCCGGATCGAACGGCGTGTCCCGGTGCAGCGGAAGGTCATGCGGGCTCTGTTCGCGTGATGCGGGTGAGGTGGCGCGAGGCCGCGAGCGCGACCCCGGCGAACGCGAGCACCGCCGCGCCGAGGAACAGGCCGTCGTAGCCGAAGCGCTCGGCGCCGAACCCGCTGATCGCGGCGGCGGCCCCCGTGGCGATGACGACCGTCGAGGCCTGCAGCGTGTAGTCGGTGGCGGCCTGCTCGGGGCGGCTCGCGTCCATCATCAGCGTGAACAGGGCAGCGACGGCCATCCCTCCGACGAAGTGCTCGAAGGTGGCCGCGGCCCACACCGCCTCACGCGGCAGGTCGAGGGCGGCGACGGCCGCGTACCCGGCGATCCCGAGGGCCTGGAGCATCCCGAAGCCCACGAGCGAGCGACGCCGGCCGACCCGGTTCGTCAGCGCTCCGCCCGCCAGGGCCCCGAGCAGTCCGGCGGTGAAGCCCACGACCCCGAGCATCGTGCCCAGCTCGGCGAGGGTCATGCCCCGGTCCACGAGGAACGGCCGCAGCATCCCGCCGGCGAGGTAGTCCCCGAACTTGTAGACGCACAGCACCGCCAGCCAGCTGAGGGCCCCGGGTCGGCGCAGCCAATCCCAGCCCCCCGACTCCGGGGGCGCGGCGCGGGGCTCGAGGTCGCGAGCGAGCGCGACGGGCACGCTCGACAGGGCGATGAGGGCCGCCATCGAGAGGAGCACGAGCGCCCACCCGATGCGGTCGAACGCAACGAGGAGGACGCCCCCGCCCACGATCATGCCCACCCGGTACCCGGCCACCTGGATCCCGTTGCCCAGCCCCCGCTCTCGGGGGGCCAGCAGGGCCACGGCGAGGCCGTCGGTGGCGATGTCCTGGGTGGCCGCGACGAGGTTCGTGACCAGGACGCCCGCCAGGAGGAGCGTGAGCCCGGCGTCGGGGTCGATGGCCGCCATCGCGACCGCGAGGACGGTGGCCCCCCCCTGGAGGGCGAGGATCCAGCGACGTCGGGTGCCGACGCGATCGACGGCGGGGGCCCACACGAACTTGAGGGCCCACGGCAGGGCGAGGAGCGACGTCAGCCCGATGGCGGGCAGGCTGAGCCCCAGGTCGCGCAGGAGGGCGGGCAGCGCCTGGGTGAAGAAGCCGTAGGGCAGCCCCTGGGCGAAGTAGAGGGTCGCGAGCAGGCCGAGCTTCTTCGCGGTGCCGGTCATCGCTTCGCTCCCAGGAGGGCGTCGACCAGGGGGCGGACGGTGGCGACCGCGGTGCCCGGGGGCACGAAGCCCGGGGCGCCGACGCCCGCGCGGTAGAGACCTTCGACGAGGGCCACGAGCGAGGTGGCGACCGCGTCGAGGTCGGGGTCCGGCACGAGGGGCCCCAGCAGCCCCGCGAGGCGGTCCCGGTCGGCTCGAAGGAAGGTGGAGTAGACCTCCGCGACGTCGGGGTCGCGCTGGGCTTCGGCGCCCACGGCGGCCCACGCGGCGACGGCGGCCCCGTCGCCGTCGGGACCGACCGCGAGGTGGGCGTCGATCCAGGCGTCGATGCGGCCTCGGTCCGTCGTCGCGGCGGCGATGCGGGCCGCGAACCGGGCCTCGAGGCGGGCCGCGAGCTCTCGGGTGGCCGCGACCAGGATCTTCTGCTTGCCCTCGAAGTGGTAGTGGACCAGCCCGGGAGCCAGCCCCGCCTCTCGCGCGATCGCGCTCACGGACGCCTGGGCGTACCCCTTCGCGGGGAGGAGGCGGAGCAGGCCCTCGACGATCTGGGCGCGGCGCTGGGCGGTGTTGGAGGGTCTCGGCATCTCGATGGACTTTATTGGTTGGTCATCCAACTAATAAACTCCCCGCGGAGGGGACGCAACCCGAAACTGCTCTAATGCGCCGGTGAGGTTGGCCGACCTGCCCGACGCCGAGCTCCACCGACGTGTGTCCGCGCACCCCCTGCGCCGGGGGCGCTCGGCGCTCGCCGTCGTGGGCGTCGCGATCGTCGGGGCCGCGATCTTCCAGGGGCTCTGGGCCTACGCGGGCCTCGCCTGGCTCGTCTCGTCGGCCCTCGCCGTGTGGCCGACCGGCGCGGAGCGGGAGCTCCGGCGCCGGTTCGGACCCCGCCTCGACGCGCTCATCGCGGACGCCGCACGCGAGGGCGCCCGGGACCGCATCCTGTTTCGGACCAGGCTTCACCCGGGGCCCGCCGCCGTCGTGGTGATCGACAGGGAGGCGGGACGGGCGCGGGTGCATCTGCTCTCGTCGGGGTGGCTGCACCCACGCGAGGGCCGGACGGTCGACGTCCCGTGTCCCACCAGGGAGCTGGCGGCCGTCGCGCGCGCCATGGACGTCTCGGCCCTGGAGGCGCAGCCCGAGACCGAGCTGCCCGTGGGGCTCGTGTGGATCGACGCAGACGGAGCCGCGTCGGGCTGGGCGGGCGACGGCCTCAGCGTCTCCGGCGACGCTCACGGCGTGAAGCTGGTTCGACGGATGCTGGAGCTGGTCCGCGCCGCCGCGGAGGAGTCTTCGCGGCCTATTCCGGACTGAATCCGGATATCGCAGGCTGAAGCACGATCCAGCGGCCCTATTCCGGATTTCGTCCGGGAACGAGCACCTTCAACGTGTCCACCGCCGCGTTGGCGTGGTGCAGCGGCTCGGGCAGCGGCGGCAGCCCCCGCCAGCGGTCCAGGGCGGGGTCGTAGGCCTAGAGCGCTTGAGAGCGCTCTAGGCGCGGGTGACGGGCGCCAGGTCGTCGTCGAAGCCTCCGACGATCACGACCTCATCGCCCAACCGGACGACGGAGTCTCCTGCAAGGGGGCGAGCAGGGGCGCGCCGGTGCTCCAGCCCCGGACCGCGGGAGCCGAGTCGTCGTCGTCCGCGGGATCGACGCAGCCGATCAGGATCAGGGCGACGAGCGCCGCGACACGCACCGAGCTACTCGGTGCAGCCTCCGTCCACGGGGTACTCGATGAAGATCGTCGCGAGCCCCTCGGGGATGCCGTTGGGCTGGAACACGACCGCGTTCTGGGCGGCGTCGTAGTCCCACAGCAGCGACGGAGCGCCGTTCACCATGACGCTGATGCGGGTCGGGTCCGAGGGGACGGCCGACAGGACGAAGGTGCTGCGGAAGCCGACGCTGGCGTACCCGATGTCCTCCAGCGCGGGGCTGAAGTCGCAGGTGCAGATGCTCGCGAACACGCCCGGGTAGGCCTGCTGGAGCGTGATGTACTTGGGCCCGGCTTCGGCGTTCGTGGGGTTGAACAGACCGCAGTTCCCGAAGCATCCGGTGGGGGTGGGGCCCACGATGGCGGACACGGAGACCATGTTCGGGTCGCCCTTCAGGTTCGCCAGCCAGTCCACGTAGAACTGGGCGTCCTGGGAGGACTGCTCGGGCTCGTCCGACAGGATGACCACCGAGAGGAACGCGTCGTCTCGGTAGAAGCCCTGGTTGTGGCCGCTGAGGTTCGGCTCCGTGAGGGCCGCGACCATCGCGCCGAGCCCGGCCTCGCCGCCGCCGCCGTCGTACGTCACCATCTGGGCGAGCGCGTTCTGGGCGTTGCTCACCTGGTCCGAGATGAAGCGCGGGTTCTGCCCCACGAGCTTGCCCGCGATGGCGGGATCGGAGTCGTCGGCCGTGATGACGCCCATGTGGTAGTCGAGCCCGAGGTCCTCGAACCACCCGAAGAAGGAGCTGATGTTCTGGGCGACGTTCCCCTGCTCGCCGCTCATCGAGCAGGACGTGTCGATGACGAAGAGGACGTCGACCTTGCTCGCCTCGTCCTGGCTGAAGTCGTCCACGCGCATGGTGGCCGTGTTGGCGCCTTCGCCGCTGAGCGCGACGCCCACCTCGGGCCGCACCGGGTCGTTCGACTTGACGTTCAGGCTGCCGGAGTGGCCGCCGAAGCCGGTGGCGGTGAAGGCCACGGACACCTCCACCGACTCGTCGGCCTGGAGGCGGAGCGTCTCGCTCCAGTCGGTGGAGAAGGAGTCGGGCTCGTCGCCCAGGAACTCGGGCAGCTCGACGAAGAGCTCGCCCACGCCCACGTTGGTGATGCGGACCAGCTGGTCCTCGTCGCAGTCGATCCCGATCTCGCCGTAGTCGATGCTCGCGGGCTGCACGGCGATGCGCGGTCCCGGCGGGATGCCTCCGCCGACCTCTTCGTCGCCCCAGCCCTGGAGCGCGTTCTCGCTGCAGCCGGTGCCGAGCGGAGTGAGGATGAGGAGGACACCGAGCAGCTGAACGACACGCATGAAATGGACTCCGAAGCGCGCGCAGCTTTCCGCCGATCGACCCCCGATGTCAAGGAATTGTCAGGGGATCGATCGACGGGCCCCGGGGCCCCGGCCGCCCCGTGCCGACCCGTCGGGCGGGCCGGAGGTCACGAGCCTCGGTAGGTCGAGTAGCCGTAGGGGTTGAGCAGCAGCGGCACGTGGAAGTGCTCGCCGGGGTCCTGCACGTCGAACACGATCTCGACGTACGGGTAGAAGCCCGTCGTCCCCGTCTGCGCGAAGTAGACGCCGGTGGCGAACCGGATGCGCCAGTGGCCCGCGGCGAACTGGTCCTGGGTGATCAGATCGGCGACCCGTCCGTCGTCGTTCGTGCTCCCCTGCCCCCGCCCGTGCCAGGTGCCGCCCGCGAGCTGCTCGAGCACCACGGGCACGCCCGCGGCGGGGCGACCGGTGGAGGTGTCGAGGATGTGGGTGGTGACGGGGCTCTTCATGACGTCTCCAGGCCGGCGAGGCGGATGCGCGTGATCTTCGCCTGCTCGCCCGCCGCGATGCGCAGCTCGGCGGCGGGCTCGTGGTCCATGCGCGATCGCAGGAGGGCGAGCATCTCGTCCGCGGTCTTGCCCGTCGCGCACACGATGAACAGGAAGCCGTACCGGGCCTCGTAGTCCAGGTTGCCTCGCGCCAGCGCGGAAAGGGTCTCCTCCGACGCGGAGGCCACGCCCGCCTGCTCGTCCTGCGAGAGCGCCGCCGTCGCGAACCTGGCCCGCAGGGCCTCGACGTCCGCGCCGATGCGGGGGTGGTGGTCGAACGCGGCGAGCCAGTCCCCGTCGCCCAGGTGCCACCACACGTGGTCGGCGTGCCCGCCCAGGTGCTCCCAGGAGCCGTACGGACGCCCCGCCGCGACGGCCTCCGCCCACCGCGGGGACCCGCAGCAGCGCGTGAGGGCGGCCACGGCGGCTTCGTGGGAGAGGCCGTTGAGGTGGTCCGCGACGGGGTGACCCGGGGCCTCGGGAGTGGGGGTGCCGAAGGCGCGCAGGCGGGCGACGCCCCCGTCGGGCTGGATGCGGAGGCGGAGGTGCGTCCAGGGGCCCGACGAGGCGAGGTCGACGACATGCACGGCGTCGGCGGAGAGCGGGCGCCCCCCCAGAGGAGTCCACGCGTCCGTGCGCGTGAGGTCGTGCGGCGCGGCCCCGGGCCAGTACAGCCCGTCGACGGCGCAGGAGTCCGGGTAGTTGCCCTTGAAGTGGGCGGTGTCGACCTCGAGGCGCTCGATGCGGCCGGGGCGGAGCCCGACGATCGCCCAGTCCTCCCCCGGCGGCCGCGACCGACGTGTCTCCCAGCCGCCCCCCATGTTCACCGGGCGGCCGGGCATGAGGAGGTTCTCGAGGGGCGAGAAGAACATGTCCGAGGCCGCGACGGCTCGCCCCCCGTGGGCGAGGGCCGCGAGGTCGACGGCCCCCTCGCCGGCGGGGGCGGCGGGCTCTCCGTAGACCCGGAGTCGGGCCACGCCGCCGGCGGGGTGGATGTCCAGGCGGACGTGCGTGAAGACCTCGCCCGACCGCGACGCCGCGAGGTTTCGCGACCCGCGCTGGAGCGCGTACTGGGGCACGACCTGCGTCCACGTCGCGCGATCACGCAGGTGCTGGGCCGTCGCTCCGGGGGCGTGGGTCGCGAACAGCGAGCCGAACGGCGGGTGGTTGCCGAGGAAGTGGTCGGTGTCGATGTCCACCCCGACGATGCGGCCCGGCACCCCGAGCCGGACGATGCACCAGTCGTGGCCGGGTGTCCGTCGCCGGCGCGGTTCCCAGCCGTCCATGAGCTTGCCGCGATCGGTGTACGCGTCGGGATCGAAGACCGCGCGCTCGGGCCGCACGAGGTGGTCGTGGCCCGCGAAGAAGCCGTCGCTGGAGAGCAGGGCCTCGCCGCCCAGGGTCGCGGACGCGAGGTCGACGGTGCCCGCGAAGGCCGAGACGTCGCGGGATTCGGGGGCGCGGGCCATGCAGCTGCTCCAAGACGAGGGAGCGACATCATGCCCCAGTCGTCGGCGGCTATCGTTCGGCCATGAAGCTTCGGTCCGAGCGCGTGGTCACCCCCGAAGGCGTCCGGCCCGCCGTGGTGGAGGTGCGGGACGGCACGATCGTCGGGGTGCACGACGACGCCGGGGACGCCGAAGACCTCGGGATCGCCGCCCTGATCCCCGGGCTGGTCGACCCCCACGTCCACATCAACGAGCCCGGCCGCGCCGAGTGGGAGGGCTTCGTCACGGCCACGCGGGCCGCCGCCGTGGGCGGCATCACGACCGTCGTGGACATGCCCCTCAACTGCATCCCGGTCACGACGTCCGAGGCCGCCTTGGCGACCAAGCGCGACGCCGCCGCGGGCCTCCTGCACGTCGACTGCGCCTTCTGGGGCGGGGTGGTCCCCGGCAACGTCGGCGAGCTGCGCCGGATGGTCGACGTGGGCGCGTCGGGCTTCAAGGCGTTCCTGTGCCACTCGGGCATCGACGACTTCCCGTCGTCCGGCCGCGACGTCCTTCGCGAGGCGATGCCCGTCCTGCGCGACGCGGGCGTCCCCCTCCTCGTCCACGCCGAGCTCGAAGACCCGGCCTGGACCGAGCGCCTGCTCGCCGAGATCGACGACGCCGACGACCCCGCCGCGCTGCGACGCGCCTACCGGACCTACCTCCACTCCCGGCCCAACGCCTGGGAGGACGCCGCCGTCGCGATGATGATCGAGCTGATCCGCGAGACGGGGTGCCGGGTCCACGTCGTGCACCTGTCGTCCGCGTCGGCCCTGCCGATGATCCGCCGGGCGAAGGCCGACGGCCTGCCCCTCAGCGTGGAGACGTGCCCGCACTACCTCTGCCTCACCGCCGAGGAGGTCCCGGACGGCGCCACGGAGTTCAAGTGCGCTCCCCCCATCCGCGAGGCGACGAACCGCGACGCCCTGTGGGGCGGCCTCGCCGACGGCGCCATCGACTTCGTGGTCTCGGACCACTCGCCCTGCACCCCCGGCCTCAAGGTCCCCGAGCGCGGCGACTTCCTCGACGCCTGGGGCGGGATCGCGTCGCTGCAGCTGGGCCTCGGCAACGTCTGGACCGAGGCCCGCCGACGCGGCTTCGGCGTGGAGGACGTGGTGCGGTGGATGGCGACGCGGCCCGCCGCGTTCCTGGGGTTGACCGACCGCGGCGTGGTCCGGGTAGGGGCGCGCGCCGACCTCGTAGCCTGGGACCCGGACGGCGCCACGGAGATCACGGCCGAGGGGCTCCACCACCGCCACCCGGTGTCCCCGTACGTCGGTCGCGCGGTCCGGGGGCGCGTCCATCGAACCTGGCGCGCGGGCGCCGTGGTCGCAGGCGACGGAGAGCCCGTCGGCGACGCCGAGGGAGCCGCTATCCTCCGCGGATGCGCCGCCTCTCCCTGATCCTCCCCCTCCTGATGCTCGCCTGCGTGGCGGAGCCGGACCCCGATCCCACCCCCGCGGAGCCCACCCCCGAGCCCTGGGTCGAGCCCCCGGTCGCCGAAGAGGTGGAGCCCGTGCGCATCGGCGGCGAGGGCGACTGGCTGCTCGGGTTCCTCGGCAACACCAACGACGACGTCGTCCAGGAGGCGATCGAGGCGGGCGAGTTCGAGTACCCCGAGGTCGGGCGGGACGAGCAGAACACGCGCTGGTTCGAGCGCGACCCGGACGACAGCGGCTTCTTCGGCGACTTCAACGCCGCCTTCTATTACGCCGTGGTGCCCGTGGAGGACACGGTGGCCGGCGACCGGTACTTCGCCATGACCCAGCGCAGCAGCGGCGCGTGGGCGGGCGCGTCGAAGCAGCCCGGCTACGTGTACGGCGACAGCCGCCCGCGCGTCCCCCTGCGGATCCGCGACGACGGCGACGTGATGGTGGTGCGCGGCATCGGCGGCCGCACCTTCCGCACCCAGGTCTGGCAGACGACGGACGAGGTCCACTTCAACTTCTCCGACGCGCAGCCTCCGGACCTCGTCCACGGTCGCGCCACGGAGCAGTGGTACGGCGTGCCCCTCCTGAACCTGTCGGGCAAGAACCTCACGCCGCTGCACGCGAAGGTCGTCGAGAGCGACTGGTGGGAGGCCACCGAGGTCGTGCACGCGTCCATCGGGCCGGACACGGACACCCAGATCGCCTTCCAGCTCATCCCCAAGCAGGACGCGCCCACGCCGCCCCCGGACACGCCCTCCGAGGAGTGGGAGCGCGTGCCGCTGACGCTGCACGTGTCGGCCCCGGGCCTCGAGTGGTCCTACCAGCGGACCGTCGAGCTGCCGACCCGGGCCCCGGACCAGGCCTACTGGCGGACGTTCCGGTCGCCCGTGGACGGCTCGGTGCAGCGGTACGGCGTGCGCGATCCCATCGACTTCGACCCGGACCGCGACTACGCGCTCTTCCTCACGCTGCACGGCGCGGGCGTCCAGGGACGGGGACAGGCGGCGGCCGTGTCCGCGAAGGACTGGGCCTACGTGATCGCGCCCACGAACCGGCACCCGTTCGGCTTCGACTGGGAGGAGTGGGGACGCTTCAACGCCCTCGCGTCCCTCGATCACGCCATGGAGGTCTTCCGCATCGATCCCACGCTCGTGTACCTCGGCGGGCACTCCATGGGCGGCCACGGGACCTGGCACGTGGGGGTGACCACGCCCGGCCGGTTCGCGACGCTGAACCCGTCGGCCGGGTGGCAGTCCTTCTACACCTACGGGGGCGCCACCCGACCGAGCGGCGCCTTCGCCCGCGCCCGCGCCCACAGCGACACGATCAACTACCTCGACAACCTCGCCCGGCGGGGCGTGTTCGTCGTGCACGGCGACGCGGACGACAACGTCCCCTTCAGCGAGGGGCAGACGATGTACGACCTCGTCTCCGAGATCACCGACGACGCGCGGTTCCACTGGGAGCCCGGCGCGGGGCACTGGTGGGACGGCGACGACGAGCCCGGCACCGCCTGCGTGGACCTGCCCGCGATGGTGGAGTGGATGCAGGAGCACACGCTCGACCCGTTCGAGCTCGACTTCCGCTTCATCAGCCCGAGCCCCGGCTACGCGCCCACGCACTCCTACGTGACGATCCAGTCGGCCACGAGCCCGAACGGAGACGTCATCCTCGAGTCGTCCACGCTCCCCGAGGACGACGGGACCGTGTACCTGACCACCACGAACGTGCGCTCCTTCGAGGTGAACGTCGCCGCCCTGCGGGACCTCGGCAGGCACTCCCTGATCCTCAACGGGGACACCGACCACTCCCTGCCCGAAGACCAGGACACCCTGTGGATCGGGCCCCAGGACGGCAAGCGCTCGGAGGTCCATGGGCCGTTCAACCAGGCCTTCCGCAAGCCCTACTGCTACGTGTACGCCGAGGACGACCCCCGCTGGGCCGACGCGGCCGCGTACCACACGTCCTACGCCCAGCTGATCGGCCACGGGACCGCCTGCGGCGTCCCCCTCTCGGCCGTGACCGACGACCTGCGAGCCGGCCACAACCTCATCTACGTGGGCGTGCCCGCGGACCGCACCGGCATCCCCTACGGGTGGGAGTGGGAGGACGAGATCGAGGTGGACGAGGGCGACTTCGACCACTCGTTGCTGTACGCGGTCTTCCCCCGCGCGGACGGCACCCGCCTGGACGCCGTCATGACGACCTCCGCGGGCGACGCCGACCTCCTCTTCCGCGTGCCGATCTGGTCGTCGCGCAACGGGTTCCCGGACTACTGGGTGTACGACCCGGACCGCGGCACCCTGGCCACGGGGATGCTCGGAGCCGACTGGGACTGACCTCCCGCGCCCCGCGACCGGCGTAGACTGCGCATCCACCCGCGCCGTGGGGAGCAGATGGTCGGGAATCATCAAGTCATCGAGCACTACGAGCTGTGCACCAGCCTCGCGAGCGGGCTGCTGGAGCGGTTCCACGCCGTCGGGGACGAGGTCAGGCGGGTCGGGCAGGCCGTCCACGCCGAGATCGCCGAGGCGCGACGGGCCCTCGCGGCGGCCTACATCGGACCCGCGCTGACGCCCGAGGCGCTCGCTGCCGCCGAGAAGCGGACCGGCTTTCGCGGCTTCACCAAGCGCGACCCCATCGCCGCCATGGAGCGCGAGGGGACGGTCCTCGCCCACGCCGTCGCGCGGATTCGGGGCGACGAACGGTACGCCCGTCGGGCGATCCTGGTGGGGCCCGAGGGGGAGCTGACCGCGCGGGTGAACGAGTGCATGGAGCTGCTCGCGCCGTGGGAGGAGGAGTGCGCGCGCTTCGAGTCCCTGGACGGCTTCCTCGTGCTGCTCGCCGAGGGCTACGACACGCCGGCGTGGACGCGCAGCTTCTGGGAGTCCGCGTACTGGGTGCAGTGGAAGCAGGGCGACGCGATCTGCGAGGCCCTGGACCTCGCCGACTTCGGCGACGACGTGCTCCCCGCCTATCGCCCCCTCGAGGCGAAGCGACGGGAGTGGCGTGAGCAGGTCACCGCGGCCCGGCAGAAGGTCCAGGACGTGCACGACCTCGTGCAGGAGCACGACCGCGCCGTGGCCCGGATCCCCAAGCTCGCGGAGATCTACCTGGACGCCGCGGCCGGCGTGCTCGCCGAGTTCCTGGCCCGGGCCGACGTGGAGCTGCTCTCCGAGTGGGTGGGCGACGAAGACCGGCCCGTCCTCGTGGCCCTGCACCGCCTCGCCGGCCTCCAAGCGAAGGCCCGCTTCTGCGGGGAGATGGGCGAGGGGGTCGACGACTTCACGGGGAGCCTCCAGGACCGCGTGCGGAAGTACCGGCGCAAGACGATCAAGTTCCGCCGCCCGAAGCACTACGGGAGGCACCACCCCGACTCGGTCCTCGACGAGAAGTTCGTCGCCAAGGCGCCGAAGTACCACGGACGATCCGACAAGGTGATCGCGCAGCTGCGCAGGATCGAGGCCTTCGACGCCTACGGATCCTTCGACCTGACGAACGACCCCGAGCTGTGGTGGGTGGTGATGACGGGCAAGCGGCCGGGGTCGCTCACGCCGTCGCTGCGCGGGTGGTACGACCGCAACCAGGGCCGCACGCCGATCCTTCGGGCCGACGTGGCGGAGGACATCGCGCGGGCCGTGGCGGAGGCCGCGGTGGCGGGGGCCGCGGAGGACGACCTGGGGTACGTCTCGTGACCCGCATCACCGTCGTGTCCTACGCCATCAACGGCCGCGGCATGGGGCACCTCACGCGGCAGCTCGCCATCCTCCGCTGGGTGCGTCGCATCTGCGCGGTGCTCGACGTGACGGTGGAGCCCTGGGTGCTGACGTCGTCGGAAGCGGACACGCTGGCGCGCCGGGAGGGCGTCCCCTCGCTCAAGATGCCCAGCAAGGCGATGTTCCGGGACGCGGACATGGAGCCGTCGCGCTACCTCGGCGTGGCCCGCTCCTGGGTCCTCAACGCGATCGCAGGCCTGCGGCCCGATCTCCTGCTCGTGGATACGTTCGCGGGCGGCAGCTTCGGGGAGCTCGTCGCGTCGCTGGAGCTGGCGAAGTCCCGGGTCCTCGTGCGGCGCCGGGTCCGCCCCGAGTTCGCGGCGTCCGACCCCTACGGCGGGCTGCTCCCGCTGTACGGCCGGATCCTGGAGCCCGCGACCGACGCCCTCGCGCCGATCCTGCTGCGGGAGCGCGAGGAGCTGCTGCCTCGTCCGGCCGCACGGGAAGCGCTGGGGCTGGGCGACGAGCAGGCGGTGTACGTGACCCTCGGGGGCGGCGGGGACGTCGCGGCGCCGGGGGTGCTGCCGCGCCTGATCGAGTCGCTGCGGCGCCCCGGACGCCGACTGATCGTGGGCGCCGGCCCGCTCTACGCGGGCCCCGAGATCCGCCGCGACGACGTGCTCTGGATCGACCGATACGTGCCCCTGGAGCTGTTCGCCGCCTTCGACGCCGCGGTGTCGGCGGCGGGGTTCAACGCCTACCACGAGCTGATGTTCGCGGGCGTCCCGACCGTCTTCCTGCCCCAGCCGCGCATCGCCGACGACCAGGAGGAGCGGGCCCGCCGCGCCGAGGCCGCGGGCGCGGGCCGGGTGGCCGGGAGCGTGGACGACGTCGCCGCCCTGCTCGAGGACCCGGGCGACCCCCGCGCCGCCCGGGCGCTGGTGCCCGAGAACGGCGCCCGGGACGCCGCGGTCGCGGCCTTGGAGACGGTCCTCCCCGACCACGGCGTGGCCGCCGCCGCCGCTACGCTCACGGGGTCCTCCCTGCGCGCCCTGGCGCGACTGTCCGGCTCGGCCGTCAACCCCACCGCGGCCCTCGGGCGTCGCGGCCTCGCGCTGGCCCGGATGATCGGCGCCGACGGCATCGAGGGCTTCCTGGATCTGTGCGACGCCCACGCCGTGCCCTCGGAGGTCGGCTTCACGCTGGTGCGGGCCCTCGACCGCAAGTTCCCCGCCGCCGACGCCGACGCCCTCCGGCGCGCCCTCGCGGTCCTGCTCCCCGTGTGGGCGGGCTTCGACGACTGGATGGGCGCCGTCTCCCTGCTGCGCGCCGTGCCGGTGCAGCGGACGCTGTCGATCCGCGGGTTCGCCGACCTCGTGGCCCGGTGGCTCGCGGGGCGGGACGACCTGTTCGACGCCACCGCGGATCTCACGCGGCTCGAGGGCGGCGGGGCGCGCCCGGTGGCGGAGGCGCTCGCCCTCCTCACGGCCGCGAACGTGAGCCCGTCGAATGAGGCGTGAGTGTACGACGGAGCCACACCGTGAGCCGTGAGTCGGCCCTGCGTGGGATGCTCCGCGGCCGCCCCGAGGTGGGGCCGGCGACGGTCCACATCGACCTCACCAACGCCTGCAACGCCGCCTGCGTCACCTGCTGGGATCACTCCCCCCTGCTCACGGTCCCGCGCTCCCGGGCGTGGAAGCGCCGCGCCCTGGCTTCGGACGTCGTGCGGGGGCTGCTGGACGAGCTGGCGGAGCTCGGGTCGGTGCGACGCGTCGTGCTGTCCGGCATGGGGGACCCCCTCGTCCACCCCGACGCCCACGACCTCCTCGAGGCGACCGTCGCCCGGGGCTTCGCCGTCACCCTGATGACGAACCTGCTGGCCGCCGACATCGAGCGCGTGGCGGCCTCGGGCGTGGACACGATCCTCGCCTCGGTGCAGGGCGTCACCCCGGCGACGTACGCGGCCTTCCACCCGGGCTGGACCGAGGAGCACTTCTTCACCCTGTGCCGCTACCTGCGCGTCCTCGCGCGGGCGGGGGTGCGCACCAAGCACGTCCAGGTGATCGACCGAGACACCGCCGAGGAGCTGGTCCCGATGGTGCGGTTCGGGGCTCGCTTTCGCGCGGCGCGGGTCAACTTCAAGCTCGCCTCGCTGACGGCCGGCACGGAGGCCTGCGGCATCACGGAGGCGCAGCGGGACCGGCTGCTGGCCGAGGACGTCCCCGCCGCCCGGGAGGCCGCGCGGGCCCTCGGCGTGACCACCAACCTCGATCTGTTCGAGCGTCAGCTGCGGGCCGCCCGAGGGGACCTGCGCGCCACCGTGCCGATCGAGGACGTCGGCTGCTGGATGGGCTTCGTCTACACCCGCGTCACCGCCGAGCAGGACGTCCTGTACTGCTGCAACACCGAGGTGCGGGTCGGCTCGCTGAAGGAGGCGTCGTTCGCGGAGCTGTGGGCGGGGCCGCGCTGGCAGACGCTGCGGGACCGCCTCGGGCGCGGCGAGTACTACCCGGGGTGCGCCCGGTGCGGGAAGTTCGAGCAGAACGCCAAGTGGGCCGAGCGGGTGGCGGGCGCCCGCGCGAAGGTCGCCACGTGAGCCGCGTGCGCACCATCGAGTGGCAGGTCGCGGGGGCCTGCAACTATGACTGTACGTACTGCATCCAGAGCCGAAAGTACCGTCGCGGGCGGCCGGACGCCGCGCAGCTCGACGCCGCCCTCGACACCTTCGCCGCCCTCCCGGGCACCTGGGAGATCAAGTGCAGCGGCGGCGAGGCGTTCGCGCACCGGCTGTTCCTGGAGCAGGCCGTGCCGGGCCTCATGGCGCGCACGACCCACCGCATCTCGGTCCTCACGAACCTGTCCGCGTCGTATCGAGACCTGATGCGGTTCACGGCCCTCACGCGGGGCCGCCTCGACGTCTTCTCGGCCTCCATGCACGTCGAATACGTGGACCCGGACGCCTTCGCGGACAAGGCCGCCTGGTTCGTCGATCAGCTCGATCCCGAGGTGCGCTTCGTCGTGAACCAGGTCGTGCTGCCGGGCAACGAGGCCTTCGCGGAGCGCTGCCGCGACGCCGTGGAGGGGCGCGGACTGCGCTGGTTCCCGCAGCTGTACAAGGTCCGCGGCGGCGTCGCGGAGTACGCGCCGGGCGCGCTGGACGACATCCTCGGGGACGCCCCGGGGCCTCGGGACGCCAACCTCGCCCCGTCGTACCGGGGCCGCACGTGCTGGACCGGCGTCGACTACTTCACCGTCGACAAGGACGGCACCGCCTGGTCGTGCCGGACGGCCAAGCGCCACGGCGAGGGCCGCCTCGGCAACGTGTTCGAGGGACGGATCTCCCTGCGGGACGCCCCCGCGCCGTGCCCCTGGACGATCTGCCCGTGCACGGTGCCCGCCAACCGCGGGATGATCGAGGGCGTCGGCGTCGCGGAGGCGACGGCGTGAGGCGCGGCGGGGCCCCCATGTACCCCCTCGAAGGGGTCGCGTCGTGGAACATGAACACGACCTGCAACTACCGCTGCTCCTACTGCACGCAGCGGTTCCTGGACGACCGCAGGCGCTGGGCGCGGGACGTCCCCCGCTTCGTCGACGCGTTCACGGGCCTGCCCGGCGACTGGGAGGTCAAGCTGTCCGGCGGCGAGCCGTTCGAGCACCCGCGCTTCGGCGACGCGGTGAGCGGGCTCGCGGCGGGCGGGGTGCGGGTCTCGGTGGTGACCAACTTCTCCGCGAAGCCGGCCGCCCTGGCCGCGTACGCCGAGGCCACGGCCGAGCGCCCCGGCGTGTTCTCGGCGTCGCTGCACCTCGAGTTCACCGATCTCGAGGACTTCCTCGCCAAGGCCGTCGCCTTCGCCGCCGACTTCCGCGGCCGGTTCGTCACCACCTGCGTCGCGACCCGCGAGCTCCTCCCCCGCCTCCCGGAGCTGCGCGCCCGCTTCGAGGCCCGCGGGCTCCGGTTCAAGGTCCAGCCCGAGAAGCAGGATCGCGACGTGATCGCCTACACGCCCGGCGAGCGCGCGGCCCTCGTCCAGCTGGGGGGCCACAACGGCACCGGCCGGGTCGACCCCGACTTCTCGGGGCGCGCCTGCTGGGCGGGCGCCCGGTACTTCATCGTGGACGACCGCGGCGAGGCCTATCGCTGCTACCCCGCGAGGCGGTATCGCCGCGAGCACCTCGGAAACCTGCTGGACGGATCCTTCCGCCTGGGAATGGACCCCGTCCCCTGTCCGTACACCTACTGCAACTGCACCGTCCCCCAACAACGGGGCATGGTGGACACCAAGGGCGCGCCGAACCCCGGCGCGGGAGGAGCCGCATGGGTCTCGCCGGCGATGTGAAGCTGAAGACGTTCCTGCTCGCCGTGGGGGGCGTCGCCGCCCTCGGCGCGGGAGGCCTGTACCTCGCCGCGGACGGCGGCGATGAGGTGAGCACGGCCCCGAGGGTAGAGACGTTCGAGCCCACGCCCGCGCCGTCCGCGGGCGACGAGGTGCGGCCCGGCGTGACGATCAACCGCGGCCTCGACGGCGCGACCGACGCCGGGGAGACCGAGGCCGCCGCGGCGGACGTCGCGGCGCCGGACGTCGCGGAGCCGGCCCCGACGGCCGCGGAGGGTCCCCCGACCCTCCGGAGAGATCCCGTCGAGGCGGCCGTGCTGGGCTGGAAGCAGCGCTCCATCCCCGTGAAGAAGAAGAAGGACGTGAGCAAGGGGCGGGCCTGGAAGATCAACGTCTATCAGGACGACCCCGGGGCGGGCGTGAACCGCGCGAAGGTCGACCTCGACCGGGACGACGCCTGGGACCACAAGTACACCTTCGAGCCCGACGGCGGCGTCACCCGCAAGGTCGCCCCGAACGACGACGAGAACTACACGGTGCAGGAGCGCCTCACCGACGCCGGCTGGGTCCCCGCCCAGTGAGGGCGATCGCGGCGCTCGGCGCCTTGTTCCTGGTCGCCCTGTTCCTGGTCGCCTGCCCGGCCCCGCCGCGGTTCGCGGCCCCCGATCTCGACGTGGCGGACGACGCGGCCACCGTCGCGCGGGGTGCCTACCTCGCGAACCACGTCGCCATCTGCATCGAGTGCCACAGCCACCGCCAGTGGGAGCACTACGGGGGCCCCGCGGCGCCGGGGACGGAGGGGCGCGGCGGCGCCTCGTTCGTGGAGATCTACAAGGTGCCGGGGGACGTGGTGATGCCCGCCCCGAACATCACGCCGGTGGGGCTCGGCGACTGGACCGACGGCGAGATCTTCCGCGCGATCACCGGCGGCCTCGACAAGGACGGCGTCGCCATCTTTCCGTCCATGCCGTTCAATCAGTACCGGCACATGGCGCGCGCCGACCTCGAGGCGATCGTCGCCTACCTGCGCACCCTGCCTCCGGTGGAGCACGCGCTGCCCGCCCGGGACCTCAAGTACCGGATGCTGGAGGACATGGCGAACGTCTTCCCCGCGAAGCCGATCGTCCGCGAGCAGGCCCCGCAGCCGGGCGATCGCGGGTACGGCGCGTACCTCGCCAACGCCGCGTCCTGCCGGTGGTGCCACACCCCCATGGACGCCGGGGGCTGGCCCATCGCGGGGCAGGACTACTCGGGCGGCAACGCCTTCACCGTCCCTCCCCCGGGGGGCGGGACCGCCTACGCCTCGAACATCACGCCGGACGTGAAGACCGGCATCGGCGCGTGGACCAAGGAGGTCTTCGTCGCGCGGTTCCGGGGCGCCACGCCGGACGCCGTGAGGGCGAACCACGTGGCCCCGGGGACCTTCAACTCGTTCATGGCCTGGTCGGCGTACAGCGGCATGACGGAGCAGGATCTGGGCGCCATCTACGACCACCTCATGAGCCGCCCGCCCATCCGTCGGGCGGTGCCCCGCTGGACTCCCCCCGAGACTCCGCCCGAGTAGGGAGCGTCGCGGACCGATATATTCCCTGCCATGTCCCCGATTCTCCGCTGGATTCCCATCGCCCTCGTCGCCGCGCTGATCGGCTGCGACGGCCCCGCCGAGACCCCCACCTGGCACGCCGAGGTGGCCCCGCTGATGCAGACGTACTGCACGCGCTGCCACTTCGACGGCGGGCCGGGCACGGGCGACTTCACGGAGTACGACGACGCCGTGGCCTGGGCGGCCGCGGGCCTCGCGCGGGTCGACGCGGGCGAGATGCCTCCGCCGGCCGCCGATCCGGAGTGTCGGAGCTACCACGGGCACGAGCGCATGACGCTGCCCGCGGAGTCGCGCGACGTCCTCGCGGCGTGGGTCGACGGCGACACCCCCGAGGGCGATCCGGCCGACGCCGTGGCGGTCGAGGAGCTGCGGCTGGAGATCGACTCGCCCGACATCGTGGTCCAGCTGCCGGAGCCGTACACGCCGGAGTTCGACGCGCCCGGCAGCCCCGGCAACGAGTACCGCTGCTTCCTCCTGGAGCACGACCAGACCGAGACCTTCTGGATCTCCGAGATGGCGCCGGTGCTCGACCAGGCGCAGCTGATCCACCACATCGTGGTGTACCGGGTGTCCGAGAACTCGGTGCCCACGGACTACGACCCGGCCGTCGGCTACGAGTGCCAGGACGACGCCGGCAAGGTCCTGCCCGGGATGATCGCGGGGTGGGCGCCGGGGATGGTCCCCATCCAGTTCGAGCCCGGGAGCGGCGTGCGCATCGACCCCGGGTCCCGCATCGGCCTGCAGTTCCACTACTTCCGCGCCGACCCGGCGGACGAGGGCGTCGCCGACCAGTCCGGCTACTCCTTCCGCGTCACCGACGCCGTGAAGAGCGAGACGCGGATGTTCCCCATCGGCACCACGAGCTTCACCATCCCCGCGGGGGAGGCGGACTTCACGCGCGAAGGCACCTCGAGCCTGCCCGCCCAGTTCGGGAGCGTGACGATCCACGGCGTGATGCCGCACCTCCACGTGCTCGGGAGCGCCTTCAGGATGTGGGTCGGCCGCGACGACGACGAGCAGTGCATCGTGGAGATGCACGAGTACGACTTCGACAACCAGCTCACCTACATGCTCGACCCGCCGGTGCACATCGAGCCGGGCGAGCGCATCCACTACTCCTGCAGCTGGGACAACTCCGCGGAGAACCCCGACCAGTTCTTCGATCCGCCCCAGGACATCCGGTACGGGGAGCGCACCGACGAGGAGATGTGCTTCGGCTTCACGCTCGTGAGCTTCTCCCCGTGAGGGCCCTCGCGGCCGCCACGCTCACGCTCGCCCTCACGGGCTGCCCCTTCGACACCGACCCCGAGCGGCGCTGCGATCCCGACGACGAGGACGTGCCCGACCGCGCCGGGGACGACGCGAACTGCGACGGCGTGGACGGCGACGTCTCCCGGTCCGTGTTCGTCTCCCCCGACGGCTCCGACGACGCCGACGGGCGCTCCCCCACCACGCCGCTGCGCACCCTCGAGGCGGCCGCCGACCTGGCCCGCGTCGCCTGCGATCCCAGCTGCGACCTCCTGCTCGCCGCGGGCGTGTACGACGACGGGCGCACCTACGAGCCCGTGACCGGCGTGAGCCACTTCGGCGGCTACTCGGCGGACTTCTCGGAGCGGGACCCGGCGACCCATGCCAGCACCATCGCGGCCACGGGGCGGCCGATCGCGGTCCTCATGAGCGGGCTCGGCCGCGCGACCTGGGGCGGCCTCACGATCCGAGGCAGCGACTTCGACGACACGTCGCCCAGCACGTCGTCCTACGCGGTGTGGGTGCGCGGCGGCACCGGGGTGTCCCTCGACACCGTACGGATCGTCGCGGGCGACGGCGCCCCGGGAGAGCCCGGGGCCGCAGGGGAGGTCCCCGCGACGTGCTCCGCCGGAGCGGGCGACGGGGGCACGGCCTTCGAGTGCGGCTCCGAAGACGGCGAGGCGGGCGGCACCGGCCGCGACGGCGCAGCCGCGGGCCCCGGCGGGAGCGGCTCCCCCGACAACAACTGCCCCAGCGCGTGTCCCCTCGTGGGCGGCGACGGCATCTCGGACGGCGCGGACGCGCCCGCGCCCGGCGGCACCGGCACCCCCGGGGACGAGGGCGCGACCTCGGACGACGCCGTCGGCACGTTCACCACGTCGGGCTGGGTCGGCGCGCCCGGCGGCGACGGCACCCGCGGCACGGACGGCGGCGGCGGCGGCGGCGGCGGCTCGGGGGGGACCAAGAAGTTCCGCGCCTGCTTCGGCTGCGACACGCTGATCGGCGGCGCCGGAGGGGCCGGCGGCGACGGCGGGTGCGCGGGCGACGGCGGCGGCGGCGGCAGGTCCGGGGGCGGCAGCTTCGGGCTGGTGGCCGAGAACGCGACCGTCGAGCTGCTGGACGTGACCATCGTGAGCGGACACGGCGGCGTCGGGGGCGCGGGCGGCGCGGGCGCGTCCGGGGGCGCGGGCGAGCCGGGCAGCCCGGGGCAGGACCGGCCGGGGCAGCAGTGCGGGCTCATCAACTACCAGGCGGGCGCGGGGGGTCACGGCGGCGCGGGCGGCGACGGCGGCGCGGGCGGAGGCGGCGCGGGCGGCAACGGCGGGGTCGTCGTGGGCGTCGCGCTGCTGGGCGACGCGGCGGCGGGCGACGACTTCTCGGTCGTCTTGGACGGCGTGCCCGGCGCGGGCGGCACCGGCGGCGCGGGGGGCGAGGGGGCCGACGACGCCCCGGCGGGCATCACCGGGATCGTCGTGGACGTCCAGCGCTACGAGGTGTCGACGGACTGAGGCCGCACCGACACCACGACGCCGAGGTGGTCGGACGGCGGGGCCCCGGACGGGGTCACCGGATCGCGACCGATGCACCGGAAGTCGGAGAACGTCACGTTCGCCCCCCAGATGCGGTCGTAGCGGGCCTTGCGCCTCGACGCGATCCGGGTCCATCGCTCGGTGAAGGCGGCGCCGCAGGCCTCCCAGGCGTCGGGCAGCGGAGACAAGTGGTCGGCCTCGGCCACGCGCAGGTTCGTGTCGCCTCCGAACACCACGGGGCCGTCGTGGGCGCGGAGCCGCTCGAGCACCTCTTCGGCCTGCGCGACCCGCTGCCGCGCCCCCATCGACATGCTCTCGAAGTGCGCCGTCATCAGCAGCCACTCGCGCCCCTCCCGCTCGGCGCGCACCGAGACCAGGTGCCGACCCATCGCGCCGGCCATGGGCGTGATCGACGACTCCAGCACGCGGAACGGGGCCCTGACGGCGAGCACCTCGAAGTAGCTGCGCAGGGGCGGCGTCGGGGGCGTCAGCTGGTACCCCGCGGCGAGGAGGTGGGGCCGGAGGTGAGCGTGCAGGGTGCGCTCGGTGACCTCCTGGAACATGAGGACGTCGGGGGGCGGCGGGGGCTCGGGCCCGGCGAGGACCACCTCCGGCGAGCCGCCGAGCAGCGCCAGGAACATCGCCGCCTCGGTGCGCGCGTCGAGCTCGTCGTCCGAGAGCCCGAAGAGGTTCCAGGAGAGGACGCGGATCGTCACTCGCGCAGCTGCCGGGCGCGCAGCTTGCGGTAGGCCTCGAGCTCCTTCGCGCGGGCCTCCTCCCCGGCGTCCCGCAGGGCCTGGACCGCGAACTCCATCTGGTCGAGCGTGCGGGGGTCGTCGCGTGCGTCCCACTCCATGGCGAGCATGTCCGCGAGGACCGAGGTCTGCGGCCACTGTTCGTCCGCGCGACACGACTCCTGTTGAGCTGCAGCGACCCCGTCTTCGTAGGCGCTCGCAGCTCGCTCGGGCCGACCCGCCGCCTCTGCTGTCTCGCCCACCAGCTCGTAGCCGAGGACCACCAGCTTCGGCTGCGCGGCCTCCAGGAACGCCTCCACGGCCGCGCTCGCGCTCGAGTACGCGTCGTCGAACCGACCCGCGTCGAGGTGACACATCGCCTTCATGTTCTCGACCCGACCCCGGTCGACCGCCGAGAACGCTCCCGCCATCGCCTCCATGGCCTCGAGCACGGCGAGACGCTGATCCGCGCTGCCCCCGGGCTTCGAACAGAGCTGCTTGACCTTCGGGCCGATCTCGTCGACGAACGTGCTCGCAGGCGGCTCCGTCTCAGGGACCGATCGGACCGCGTCCGCCCGGGCCGTGCCCATCCCCGCGGTCAAGCACGCCGCCATCACCAACCACCGCATCGATTCACCTCCCACCGTCCGCCGGCCCCCTCCAGCATGCCTCAATGCCGAGGCGGCACACGCGCGCCGACCGACGGGAGTAACGTCCGGACATGGACGCAGCGCCGGCCTCTGCCCCGCAGGCTCGCTTCGGGACCTTCACCGGCGTCTTCACGCCCACACTGCTGACCATCCTCGGCGTGATCATGTACATCCGGCTCGGGTGGGTGGTCGGCAACGGCGGCCTGCTCGGCGCGTGGCTGATCATGGGCCTCGCGCTGGCGATCACGGCCGCGACGGGCCTCTCCCTCTCATCGATCGCGTCCAACACCCGCCTCGGCGCGGGCGGCCCCTACGCCATCATCAGCAACGCCCTGGGCTTCGAGGTCGGCGGCGCGATCGGCCTGCCGCTCTACCTGAGCCGCCCCCTGGGGGTGGCGATGTACGTCATCGGGTTCCGCGAGGGCTGGCAGTGGATCTTCCCGGACCACCCCGCCCTCATCATCGACCTGGTGGTGTTCCTGCTGCTGTTCGGCATCGCGTACCGCAGCGCGACCCTCGCGTTCAACATCCAGTACGTGATCATGGCCGTGATCGCCGCGTCGATCGTGTCGGTGCTGGCGAGCCCGGAGACCCTGAACCCGTCCGCCGAGATCGTGTGGTGGGGCGACTTCGTCGGATTCCCCGAGGACGGCTTCCAAGGCGCGTCCATCTACGTCGTCTTCGCCGTGTTCTTCCCCGCCACCACGGGGATCTTCGCGGGCGCGAACATGTCCGGCGAGCTGAAGGACCCGCGCCGCGCGATCCCGGTGGGTGCGCTCTCCGCCATCGTCGTGGCCTCGGCGATCTACTTCGTGCTCGCCTGGTGGATCGTGGGCGCGGGCACCCCCGAGGAGCTGACGAGCAACTACACGATCATGATCGACAAGGCGAGGTGGCCCGCGGTGGTGCTCGCCGGGCTGCTCGGCGCGACGGCCAGCTCCGCCCTCACGGGCCTCGTGGGCGGGCCTCGCATCCTCCTCGCCATGGGGGAGCACCGGCTGCTGCCGCGCTCGGGGTGGGTCGCTCGCTGCGACGCCGACGGCGAGCCGCGCAACGCGATGGCCGTGACCGGGCTGCTCACCCTCGCCTGCTTGATGGTCCGCGACCTCAACGCCCTGGCTGCCCTCGTCACGATGTTCTTCCTGATCACGTACGGGATGCTGAACGTGGTCGTCCTCATCGAGCAGAGCCTCGGCCTCGTGTCCTTCCGCCCGTCGCTGCGCATCCCGTTCTGGGTCCCGCTCATGGGGGTGCTCGGCTCCCTGTTCGCGATGATCGTGGTGAACCCCCTGTTCGGCGTCATCGCCACGACGATGGTCCTCGCCGTGTACGCCTGGCTCATGCGGCGGGGCCTCGAAGCGACGGGCAAGGACGTCCGCTCCGGCGTGTTCGTCGCCCTGGCCGAGTGGGCGGCGGCGCGCGCCCAGTCCATGCGCGGCCAGTCGGTGCGGGCCTGGAAGCCGTCTCTGCTCGTCCCCGTGGAGGACCCCGAGCAGATCCGCGGCGAGTTCCAGCTTCTCCTCGACATCTGCCGGCCCGAGGGCAACGTCAAGCTTCTCGGGGTCGCCGACCGCGACGCCCTGCCCGCCCTCAAGGCGCGCGTGGGCGACCTCGCCGCGAGCTTCTCCGAGGACGAGGTCTTCTGCATCTCCACGGCCGTCGCCGCGCCGGAGTTCTCCCTCGGGGTGACCGCCGGGCTGCAGGCGCTCCAGTCGGCGTTCTTCCGGCCCAACATCCTGTTCCTCACGGCCCCGGGGGTCGCGAACCGCAACGAGGAGTTCGCCGACGTCATCCTCCAGGCACGCGACACCGGCGTGGGCGTCCTGCTGCTCGGGCTGCACCGCAAGGCGGGGCTGGGGCGCAAGAACCTGGTGCGCGTGTACCTGCGGGCGAAGGGCACCTGGAGCGTCGACCGAGCCTTCGAGACCGGCAACCTCAACCTCCTGCTGCTGCTCGGCTATCGCCTGCTGCGGACGTGGGACGCGGACCTGGAGATCGTGACGGTGCTGCGCGACGACACGCAGGTGGAGGCGGCGCGACGGTTCCTGAAGTCGCTGTGCGACGCCGCGAGGATCCCGCCGGTGGCGCGCAGGCGCGTGCTGGTCGGCGACTTCGCGGAGGTGGTGGCGGCCGAGGAGCCCGCCGACCTGAACCTGATGGGCCTGCAGCCGCGGCCGGATCTCGACTTCGTGGAACGGATGGTCGAGCTCACCCGCGGCAGCTGCCTGCTCGTGATGGACTCCGGTCGCGAGAGCGCGTTGGCCTAACGAACGCTGAGCCCGGCGCCGGTGAACTTGCCCGCGGCGAACGTCGAGAGGATGGCCCCGAAGCCGTCGTAGTCGCTGCCCTTCGCCTTCACGAACCCGCCCACCGCGACGACGTAGGTGCCGCCGCCCAGGGGGAACGCGGTGGCGGGGATGTGCAGGACGTCGATGCCGTCGGCGTCCCGGAGCTCCTCGATCAGCTCGGCGTCGGACGTCGGGCGGCTGTCCCAGGTCGTGTCGCCGCGCTCGTCGACCACGAAGGCGAAGGCGTGGTCGTACCCCTGCCCCTCGAGGTCCACGACGAGGGGCGAGCCCGCGAGGTGCGCCGCCCCGAACGTCAGGTCGGGACCCTCGGGCGCCTCGACGGACACGCGGTGGCTCTCGCCGTCGACGACGGCGCGCAGGGAGTAGGTGGCGTCGGGCACGTAGGGCACGCCCGCGCTCGAGGAGTAGACGCCGCCGCCCTCGTGCACCAGCTCCACCGACGCGCCGGCCTGCTCGACGGTCACCTGCTCGGCGTCCTCGACGATGTTGGACTCCAGATCGGAGAGGTCCCGGGGGACCGCGAGGAACGTGCTGGCGGTGCCGGACGTGCCGAGGAAGGCGGCGGACGAGTCGTCGGCTCCCACGATGGCGCCGTGCGTGGTCAGCGAGGCGGCCGGACCGATGCAGCCGGTGACGAGGAGGACGAGGGGCAGGGCGAGCAGGGGGCGCATGGGCGGGCTCCGGGCGGGGGGGGACGGGGGGGAACACATCGGCCGGGCCTGCTGAAATGCGACGCTGCGCAAGCTAGGGTGGAGTCTTCAAGGCGGCCAGACTTTCCTCGCCCGAGGAGCCGCCGGTCGAGCTCGGAATGGATTCGAACGAACGCGCCGACACGCTGCTCGCTCAACTCGACATCCTCCTCGCGATGGGGCGGATCGACGCCGCCCGTGCGTTGGGCAGCGAGCTCCGCACCCAGCTGCGCGAGTCGACCCTCGGCCGCCCCCCCGGGGCGACCCTCGAGCGGCGCGACGTCGTGCTGCGACCCCTCGCCGCGATCCTCCGACGCCAGCGGGCCCTCAACCGCGACCTCACCGAGCTGATCGAGAGCATCGGGCCGCGCCCCGCCGAGATCGGGGGCCCCGTCGGGTCGATCCGGAAGAGCCCCGAGGCCAAGATCCAGGAGGTGGAGGCGGCCTTCGAGACCCTGGTCGAGCAGCGCTCCGGGGTCGCAGCCCTCCGCCTCGCCACCGTCGTCGCGCGCGCCCTCTCCGGGCTCAAGGAGGCCGCCGCCTCGGGCGGCCACAGCGACGTGCGCCTCGCCCTCGACGGCCTCCGGGACCTGCTCGATCCCCGCCTCCTCGGCGACCCCCCGGGCACCCCGCCGGACGCCGAGGTGAGCTTCCTCCTCGACTCCTTTCTGGAGGAGGCGAGGCCCCGCACCGGGATCCGCGAGCTCGACACGCTCGTGAGCCGGCAGATCACGCTGCTCACGGACGTCGAGCCCGTACGCGACGGCCCCGCCGCGGCCCTCCCGAAGCTCTCCGGCATGCGCCGAGGCCTCATGGAGACCGCCGACGCGATGGCCCGCTGCCGCGATCTCATGGGGATCCGGCTCCTCGACCAGGCGGTGGAGCAGGGCCAGAACGCCGCGGACGGCATGGCGAGCGCGCTCCGGTGGGTGGCCGACGCCCTCGGCGCGCCGAAGACGACCCCCGGGATCCCGGCCAGCTTCGTGGGGCGCTACGTGGCCCGCCGGATGCCCTCCTGGGACTTCCCCGACGAGCTCGCCGCCGCCGCTCACGACGCCATCGACGCGGCCCAACCGGAGGCCGAGCTGCGTCGGGAGCTGCTCGGGGTGGTGCATCGGCTCACGGAGCTCACGCCCGCCGAGACGGTCGTCCGCACCCGCGAGAGCGGCGCCGTGGGAGCCGACCGTCGCGCGATCGAGGTGCCGGTGGTGGTGGAGCGCCAGGGTCGTCGCCAGCGGTACGTCGTCGTCCTGGACTTCCTCGTCTCGGAGATGGAGCCCCGTCCCGCCCCCGGCGACCGCCCCCCGGTGGGGATGACCTACGGCGGCTGCGCGCGTCGGCTCTTCTCGGCGACTCTCCCCGAGGCGCGGTTCGCGATCCTGCGGCTCGAGGACCTCGGCCCGGGCCCGCGCATCGGCTTCATCGACGTCCCCGACCGCAAGGGCGTGGAGATGGCCCACCGCGTGCGCTTGAACGTGGTGAAGGCGTTCGCCCTCGAGGAGCGGCGACCGGGGCCGGTGCAGGGCGCCGTCCTCGCGTGGATCGACTCGTTGGTGGATCAGGAGGAGGAGGGGCCCGTCGCCGTGAGCGACCTGCGCGCCCTCGGGTTGCCGTCCTACGACACCGCGGACCTCGCCGACCTGCTCCGTCCCGTCCACGAGCACCTCGAGTTCGAGATCCTGAAGCCCCGCGGCTCGGCCCCCGACTTCCCCGGCCTCGCCTGGCAGGACGAGAACACCCACGCGTACTTCGCCGTGCACCTCGGCGCCGACGGCGCGACGCCTACGATCGTCGTCCCCCGGCCGCTCCTTCGGTACCTGGGCTGGACACTCACGCGCAACGTCGATGAGGAGGAGCGCCCCACGCTCCCGGACATGCTGGCCGCGGTGCAGCTCCACCTTGGCGTCAAGCTGGCCTTCTACGACCGCATCCTCATGCCCGGCGATCACGAGGTCCTGCACCGCGCCGCCCGCTCGGTGGAGCGCGCCTTCCTCGAGAGCCGAGGTCTGCCCGGCGACGCCGTCCGCGACCTCTTCACCCGCATCTCGCTGCAACACGCCGCCGCGATCGATCCCTCCCACGCGGACAACACGCTGGAGCGGTGGAGCCGCGCGGCCACCGATCTGTTCGAAGAACGGGGCGGCGAGGAGCTGCTGAAGGCGTCGCGCGTGCCCATGTCGGCGCTCTTCGGCGCGTACCGGGAGAGCCTCGTGCGGGGCCTGGACAAGCAGGGGCGCACCCGGGCCGCGAAGTCGGCGAAGGTCCTGTCCGAGTTTCAGGACGCCGCCCTGCTCTTCGGCAACCTCGTGCGCGATCCGGAGACCGGCTCCGGAGTGCTGATCGTCGGCGACAGCAAGCTGGGGAAGTCGTCGATCGCGGCCCGCCTCGCGACCGCCCGGCCGCGCCAAGGGGTGCAGGCCTGGGAGTTCGGCGGGAACGACCGCATCCTCGTGCTCACGCCCCCGGGGGCCGAGCCGGTGGCCACCGCGAGCCCCGCTCACCGCAAGTTCGGGCAGTGGATTCAGGAGCTCTGGTATCGCGACGCGGACCACCGCGAGATCCGGCCCGCCGACCAGGTCGTGCGACGCGGCCTCATCCCGGTGCGCGGGGTGGTGTTCGTGCACCGCGACGGGGGCGAGTTCCGGGCCGATTCGCCGCACCCGGCCGCCATCGCCGAGACGGTCCGCAACTTCCAGGCCCGGTTCGGGTTCGGCGCGAACCGCCGCTTCTGGTGGACGTTCCTGTCGGAGGTGGCCCTCGTCGACATCCCGATCCGGCGGCGCGGCCCGGACAGCTTCCACGAGGCCGCCGAGACCATCCGCGACCTCATCGCGGGCCTCCCCCGCGGCAAGGGCGACGGTCGGCCGGACGCCCGCATCATCGAGTCCGACGGCGTCTGGTTCTCCCTCTCCGGCCCGCCCGGTCCCATCCGCGTGTCTCGCGTGGGCGCCGACGGCCTGGACGTGGACTACACCCTGCACTCCGACGGATCGGTGTACGCGCGGCCCTCGCAGCTCGGCCGCGAGGTGGAGATCCGGCCGATCGGCGGCTACGGAGTGGAGGACCTGAGCAAGCTGGTGCCCCTCGACGAGGGGCGGTTCGAGGAGCACCACGGGCGGCCCCAGTACCGGGTCGCGCCGAACCGCTGGATGCCCCTGAGCAAGGAGTACTTCCGCACCACGATGCAGGGCCCGCAGCTCTTCATCCCCGCCGTCCCGTTCGACGTGATCGGGGAGGTCCTCCGCCGCATGGAGGCCGACGACGCCGGCCGCTGGCACCGCTGGTTCTCCGCCGGGCCCATCTCCAACCTCGACCGCTGATCCGGAGCCGACGACCCATGCCCCATCCCCACGACCGCAAGGGCCGCAAGGTCCGCAAGCTTCACTTCAGCCCGCTGGAGACTGCTTCGATCTGGGCCGCTGCGCTCGAGGAAGCCGGCGACAAAGGCAACGCCGAGTTCGAGAAGGCCTTCCGTCAGGCCGTGCGGATGCGGAGCATGCGCAAGCTCGCGATGTTCAGCGGCGACGGCTTCGACGTCCCCCTCGCCACCGGCATGAAGTACGCCCAGGAGCGCTGGGTCGCCAACGAGACGGAGGACGGCGGGCTCGTCCTCGACTGCGCGGAGTAGGCGCCCCACGGCGCCCCAAGGCGCCCACGGCGCTCAGCGGAGCACGAGATCCTGCGGGTCTGCGGGACTCCCCACGCGGGCCCGCTCGTTCGTCGCCGGATCGCGGACCTCGACCCACCACTGCACGTGACCGGCCGCCGACTCCGGGAAGCGGAACACCGTCGTCCACACGCCGTCCCCGGCGGGCGTCATCCCCGCCTGCTGCCAAGCGCGCCCCGTCGGGCGGACGTGGGCCACGACCTCGCACGTCGCGGGGCAGTCCGCGCGCACCGTGATCGTCACCGGGGTCTCCCCGCGCTCCTTCGGCCCGGTGTCGTAGTCGGCGTCCAGCACCCGGGGACCGCTCGACGCCGCCTGCTCCTCGGGGGCGACGTCGGCCGTCCCGGGGTCGTCGCGACGGTCTCGGCGGCGATCGCGCCGGGCGGCGCGGCGGTCCCTCCTTCGCTCCCGGCCCGCACCCGCCGGGGGCGCCTCGTAGGAGATGACCAGGTCGTCGCCCGACGACGAGCGGCCGGGAGCCGGGGCGCCCCTCGCCACGTCCGAGGGGGACGGGGACGGCGCACGTGTGTCCTCCGGCGCCGGGACCGAGACCGACTCGCGAGCCGCGACGGGGGTCGGCTCCGACGTCGCGACGACCTCTCGGGGCGGATCCGTCGGATCGCTGCGGCCAAGGAGCCGGCCGACGACCAAGGCGGCCGCCGCGATCGCGCCGATGAGTGCCATGCCCGCGAGGGTCCGCGCCGCCCCCCGCCGCGGCTCCGGGGGGGTGGTCCGGGCCCGACGCACCGGCGGCGCGGTCGCGAGCGTGCCGTCGTACGTCGACGGCCCCGGGGACGTGGGCTCGGGCACGAGAGGCGCGAGCCACGCGGCGAGGTCGACGGGAGGCAGCTGCTCGGCGAGCGCCCGCAGGTCCCGCCCCAGGTCCGCGACCCCCGCGTATCGCTCCTCGCGATCCTTGCGCAGGCAGCGGGCCAATACGAGCCCCAGCCCCGGCGCGGCCTCGTCGAGGGGGCGCAGGACGGACCCGTCGGCCAGACGATCCTCGGTCTGGAGGACCGCCATCGCGAGGGCGGGGAGCGAGTCGGCCGTCTGCAGCCGATCCCCGGTGGCCAGCTCGTAGAGGATGGTCGCCAGGGAGAAGAGGTCGCTGCGCCCGTCGAGGTCCTCGCCCGCCAGCTGCTCGGGCGACATGTACGACGGCGTGCCCTTGACCATGCCCGTCGCCGTGCTCGATCCGAGCAGCGCGGACGCCTTCGCGATGCCGAAGTCGGCGACCTTCGCGGCGCCCGACCGACTCACGAGGATGTTCGCGGGCTTGAGATCCCGGTGGACCAGCCCGACGGGGGCGGCGTCCACGGCCAGGGCGTGGGCGTACGCCAGGGCGTCGCAGAGCTGCGCGCCGATCGCGAGCACGACCTCCGGGGGCATGCGCCCCGCGGCGCGCACGAGATCGTCGAGCGGCAGGCCGTCGACCAGCTCCATGGCGATGAAGGGCGACCCGTCCTCCACGCCGAAATCGTAGGTCTCGACGATCCCGGGGTGCTTCAGCAGCCCCCCGAGGCGCGCCTCCTTCTCGAGCGCGCGACGCAGCGACTCGTCGCGTCCGGCGAGCGACCGACGGATCACCTTGACCGCGGCCGCCTTGCGGAAGCCCGCGGGCCCACTGAGCTCGGCCCGAAACACGCGCGCCATCCCGCCCTCGCCGAGGAGTCCGACGAGCAGGTAGCGACCGAACGTCGCGGGGAAGTCGCCGGTGTCGAGGAGCTCGGGGTTCCGGGCGGTCACGCGCCCATCGTACGTCGCTGCGGCATCCTTGCCGGGCCGCGCCCGCCGGAGGTCCCATGGCTCGCTTGCTGTTTCTCTTCGTCTTCCTGGTCCCGGGGCTCGCGCCCGCCGAGGACGGACCCGTCGTGCCGGGGTCCCTGAGCGTCCCGGAGCTCGTGGAGTCGGCGCAGCTGCGGCTCGCCCAGCTCGTCGCGCTCGACACGACCAACCCGCCGGGCAACGAGCGCGCCCTCGCCGAGGCCGTGGTCGCCGACCTGGTCTTCAGTCCCCGCATCGAGGCGGAGATCGTCGGCCCGGAGGGCCCGCGGGCGAGCTTGTTGCTTCGCCTGCCCGCCACGACGCACACTCGGTCGCCGCGCAAGCCCCTCCTCATCGTCGCGCACGTGGACGTCGTGGGCTTCGACCGCGACGCCTGGACCACGGATCCGCTGGTCCTCACGGAGCGGGACGAGCTCCTCTACGGTCGGGGGGTGATCGACAACAAGGGCATGGCGGCGGCCGCGATCGAGCTGCTCCGGCACTTCGATCGGAGGTCCCTGAAGCGGGACCGAGACATCCTCCTGCTCCTCGCCGCCGACGAAGAGGCCGGCGGCAAGGTCGGCACCGCCCGGCTGCTGAAGCTCCGCCCCGAGCTCTCCGACGTCGCGCTCGTGCTGAACGAGGGCGGCGACGTGCGCATCATCGACGGGGAGGTGCGATACGTCGGGTTCCAGACCACCGAGAAGCTCTCGCGCACGGTGACGCTCGTCGCGGAGGGGCAGTCCGGCCACAGCTCGATGCCGCTGCCGAACAACGCGATCGCCCGGCTCGGCGCGGCCGTCGCCGACGTGTCGGCGCTCACGTGGCCCATGCGCACCAACGGCACCACGCGCGCGTTCCTGGACGGCACGGCGGCCACGTTCCCCGCCCCGCTCGGAGACGCCGCGCGGGCGGCGGCCGACGCTCCGGAAGGCGGCCCCATCCCCGACGACGCGGGCACGGTCCTCGCGGCAGACCCCTTCCTCAACGCCTTCCTCCGCACCACCTGCGTCGCCACGATGATCGAGGGCGGCGTCCGCGCCAACGCCCTCCCCGGGCGCGTCACGGCCAAGGTCAACTGCCGCCTGCTCCCGGACGAGGACTGGGCCGCCGTGCTCGCGAGCCTCCGGGCGACCGCGGCCCCCTACGAGGTCGCGGTCGAGGGGTCCGAGGCGCCGAAGGTCAGCCCCGTGTCCCCCTCCGACGGCCCCTTCTTCACCCTGGCCCACAAGAGCGTACGCCGCCTGTGGAAGGGCGCCGCGACGGTCCCGTTCATGTCCACCGGCGGCACCGACTGCCGTCGATTCCGGCTCGCGGGCGCCCCCTGCTACGGGATCCTCCCGTTCCCCCTGACGGCCGAGGACGAGCGGCGCATGCACGGCGTCGACGAGCGGGTCCACGTCGAGGCGTTCGGGCAGGGCGTGGTCTACCTGCACGACCTGGTCGCGCGGCTCGTGAGCGGGAAGCTCGAGGGAGTCGAAGCTCGAGGGAGCGGGCGCGCCCCGGGACGGTCGCCGGCGCCGTGACCCCCTCCCCCGCCGCGACCGCCGCGACGGGGTATCCTGACGCCCCTTCCGGAGGAGTCATGGCCGTCTTCGAGTTCGTCTCCCTCACCTGCATCAAGCCGTCCGAGCTCGACGGCGATGAGGTCTACATCGAATACAACGGCGTGAAGGTCTTTCCTGGCCCCGATCAGACATTCCGGAGCTTCCGGGCGGGCACGAAGATCGTGAACACCGAGGCGGGGCTCGCGAGCACCGCCCTGCACGCCCTCGCGACCGGCGCCGACACCACCGAGCTCAAGACGATCGTCGGCGCCGACAAGCTCCGCCGGGCGGGCGTCCCGGACACCGGGCTCCTCGTGCGCGTGATGGACTACGACACCTTCAGCCCGGACGACGTCCTGGGCACGCTCCTCGTCTCGGATCTGTCCGAGACCGGCATCCAGGAGCGCACGCTGCACGGGGACGGCGGCGAGTACGTCATCTCGTACCTGGTCTCGCCCGGCACCGAGTAGACCGCCGCGTTTCCGCTGGTAGGCTCCGCCGGCTGATCGATCGATCAGGGAGGACGGATGACCCCCAGCAGCTTCTGGAATCACGCCCAGGCGAACCCCGAACACGTCGCCCTGATCGAGCCCGACGGCACCGAGCACACGGCCGGCGCCGTCCTCTCGGCCTGCAACCGGGTCGTGCACGGCCTCCGCACCCTCGGCCTCGGCCCCGGCGACACCGTGGCCGTCGTGCTCGAGAACAGCGCGCCGGTGCTCGAGGTCGCGCTCGCCGCCGGGCAGGCGGGCATCTACATCACGCCCGTGAACCATCACCTCACGGCTCACGAGGTCGCGTTCATCCTCGCGGACTGCGAAGCCAAGGCGGTCGTGTGCAGCGCCGAGTACGCACCCCTGGTCTCGGACGCCATCGCCCGAGGCGACTCCGATCTGCCGCCCGAGGCCCGCTTCTGCGTGGGCGGCGCCGACGGCTTCCGGCCCTACGCGGACCTGAAGGACCACCCGGACACGACCCCCGAGAACCGCCTGGGCGGCTTCGTGATGACGTACACATCCGGCACCACCGGCCGGCCCCGCGGCGTGCGACGCCCCTTCGGCGAGGTGCCCCCGGACTTCCTGGCGGACAACTTCACCGGCTTCCTGAAGCTCTTCGGGATCGACCCCGGCGGGGTCCACCTCGTGTCCTCGCCGCTCTATCACACGGCCGTCATCAACTGGTCGCTGTACTCGCTGCACTTCGGCGCCACCGCCGTCCTCATGGACAAGTGGAGCCCCGAGGGCACGCTCGAACGGATCCAGAAACACCGCGTGACCCACAGCCACATGGTGCCCACTCACTTCACGCGGATGCTCGCGCTGCCCGACGACGTGCGGGCGGGCTACGACACGTCTTCGATCACCCACCTCGTCCACGGCGCGGCGCCCTGCCCCATCCCCGTGAAGCACGCGATGCTCGAGTGGTTCGGGCCGGTGGTCTACGAGTACTACGCCGCCTCCGAGGGGGGCGGCACGACCGCCACGCCGGCCCAGTGGCTGGCCAGGCCCGGCACGGTCGGCGCCCCGTGGCCCATCTCCACGATCCGCATCCTCGACGACGACCTGAACCTGCTCGAACCGGGGGACATCGGGACCGTGTGGATCCGCATGGGCGAGCACAAGTTCGTGTACCACGGCGACGAGGAGAAGACCCAGAAGGCGTGGAACGAGGGCTTCTTCACCGTCGGGGACGCGGGGTACCTGGACGAGGACGGCTTCCTCTACCTCGTGGACCGCAAGGCGGACATGATCATCAGCGGCGGGGTGAACATCTACCCGGCCGAGATCGAGTGCGAGCTGATCACGCACCCGGACGTCGTGGACTGCGCGGTCTTCGGCATCCCAAACGAGGACTGGGGCGAGGAGGTCAAGGCGGTGGTCGAGCTGCGCGCCGGACTCACGGCCGACGCCGCGATCACCGAGGCCATCCTCGGCTTCTGTCGGGAACGCATCGCCGGCTACAAGTGCCCCCGGTCCCTCGACTTCGTGGACGAGCTGCCCCGCGACCCCAACGGGAAGCTCTACAAGCGTCGCCTGCGCGATCCCTACTGGGAAGGCCGCGACCGCGCCATCTAGCGCCCCGAACCGCCGACAGGAGCCCCCCGTGACCGATCCCGAGAGCACCTCGCCGCCCCACCTGCTCGTCGAGCGCGACGGCCACGTCGTCACGGTCACGATGAACCGCCCGAAGGCGAAGAACGCCATGGGCTTCGAGATGCTCGCGCGCATGGCCGACGCGTGGGACCTGATCGACTCCGACCCGGGGATCCGCGTCGCCATCCTCACGGGGGCGGGCGGCGCGTTCAGCTCCGGGGCCGATCTCAAGACGATGCACGGCGATCACCCCGATCCCTGGCGCGATCGCTTTCGCGACGAGCACGGCAAGGACAACGGCCTGCACTGGAAGGCGTTCCTGCGCACGTACCGCCTGAGCAAGCCCCTCATCGCCGCCGTGGAGGGCCCCGCCTACGGGGGTGGGACCGAGATCCTGCAGGCGACGGACATCCGGGTGGCCGGTCGGTCGGCCAAGTTCGCCGTCTCGGAGGTCAAGTGGGGGCTCTTCCCGCTCGGCGGCTCCACCGTGCGTCTTCGGCGCCAGATCCCGCACACCAAGGCGATGGAGATGCTGCTCACGGGGCGCGCCGTCCCCGCCGAAGAGGCGGAGCGCATGGGCCTGATCACCCGGGTCGTGGACACCGGGGACGCCCTCGCCGAAGCCCGCCGGATCGCCGACCGCATCGCCGCCAACGGGCCCCTCGCGGTCCAAGCCATTCGGCTGTCTGCGTGGGAGTCGGACGGGCTGCCCGAGGCCGAGGCGCTCGAGAACGAGCTCAAGCACGGCTGGCCGGTGTTCATGAGCGAGGACGCGAAGGAGGGTCCCCGGGCGTTCGCGGCGGGCCGCAAGCCGGAGTTCAAGGGGCGCTGACCGGCCCGAAAAGCGCGCGACGCAGCACGAAATGAAACGTGTTTCACTCGGTCTCTGGACGGCCTGAGTGAAACGTGTTTCACTTTGCCGCGATGAAGGCTGAAGCCATGGACAGGCGCGCCCGACGCATCGTGGAGATCGCGGTGGATCTGGCCGAACGCGACGGGTTCGCGGCGGTGCGCATGCGAGACGTGGCGTCCCAGGCGGGCGTGGCCCTGGGCACGCTCTACCGGCGCTTCCGCAGCAAGGAAGAGATCCTGCTCGCGGCCCTGCAGATCGAGTCGATGGGCCTCGAGGACATCCTCCGTGAGCACCCGGTCGCGGGCGACACCCCGCGGGCGCGCCTCCGACACTTCTTCTCCGTCGCCACCCACGGCCTGTGCAGCAAGCCCAACCTCGCGCGGGCGCTCCTGCGGTCCATCGCCTCGGCGGAGGACGGCGTGACCGAGAAGGTGGCCGAGTACCACGCGATCATCACGCGCCTCATCACCGCCGCCATGCGCGGGGTGGTCCTGGACGAGGGCACGCCCACGGACGACGAGGCGACGGTCGCGTTTCTCCTTCAGCACGTCTGGTTCGCCACCCTCGTGGGCTGGGCCGGCGGGCTGCACGACACCGAACAGATCATCGAGCAGGTGATGGCGGCGGCCGATCTGCTCCTTCGAGGAATGGAGCGCTGATGACGCTGCACGCCAACGGCCTCCCCGCGTTCGGGGACGGCTGGTTCCAAGTCGCCTACACCGACGAGGTCGGCCCCGGGGACGTGAAGCCCCTCCGCTACTTCGGGAAGGACCTCGTGCTGTTCCGCACCGAGGACGGCGAAGCGACGGTGCTCGACGCCTTCTGCCCCCACCTCGGCGCCCACCTCGGCCACGGCGGCTGCGTGGAGGGGCGCTCGATCGTCTGCCCGTTCCACGCCTGGAAGTTCGCCGCCGACGGCTCGTGCTCCGAGATCCCCTACTCCGAGAAGATCCCCAAGCGGGCGAGGCTCGGCAAGTGGGAGGTCCGTGAGCGCAACGGCCTGATCATGGTGTGGTTCCACGCCAAGAGCGAGGCGCCCAGCTGGGAGGTCCCGGAGCTGGCGGAGTACGGCGACCCCGAGTGGACCCCGTACCGCCTGGCCTCCTGGAAGATCAAGGCGCACAACCAGGAGATGGCCGAGAACGCGGTCGACGCCGCCCACTTCCTGTATCTGCACGGCACCCAGGGCATGCCCGAGACCGCGGCCGAGATTCGCGACCACGTGTTGGCCGTCGACTCCCGGACGAAGATGAAGGCCTACGGCCAGGTCGTGCCGGGCGCCATCGAGGTGCGCGCTCACGGCTTCGGGTTCACCACCACGCGCTTCCTGGGCATCGTGGAGACGCTGCTGGTCAACTCCGTCACGCCCATCGACGGCGAGTACGTCGACTGCCGCTTCGCGTTCACCGTGAAGCGAGGCCCCAACGAGATGGTGACCAACACCGTCGCGGAGAAGTTCCAGGAGGAGATCAAGCGGCAGCTCGAGGCCGACATCCCCATCTGGGAGAACAAGAGGTATCTGCCCAGCCCCATGCTCGTGAAGAACGACGGCCCCATCGGCATCTACCGCAAGTGGGTGAAGCGCTTCTACTCCGAGCTGCAGGCCTGACCGCGTCGGCCTACCGACCCGTGGACTTGCCAGGCGCCATCGATTCATACGTCAACGTGCGCATGGGCTCGACCGAGCGGCCCGAGTGGCTGGTCCGGGTGGCCGAGGACTACTTCAAGCGCCCCGACGCCATCTTCCGCGACTTCAGCATCCCCGAGATGCTCGACGCGATGGACGCCGCAGGCGTGAAGACATCCATACTCACGCTGAGTTCCGACGCTCCGGAGCCCGAGGTCCTGGAGTTCGCGGCGAAGCACCCGGACCGCTTCCGCATCAGCGTGTACGTCGACCCCCGCCGGGGCATGAAGGCCGTCCGCGAGCTCGCCTCCCTGGCCGCGAACGAGAACGTCTGCCTGGCACGCATGGTCCCGTTCATGTCCGACACGCTGCCCAACGCGGCCCCGTGCTGGCCCATCTACGCGAAGTGCGTGGAGCTCGGGCTGCCCATCTCGGTGAACACCGGCATCCCCGGGCCGCCCGCCCCCGCCAAGGGGCAGGACCCGATCCTCCTCGACGACGTCTGCCTCTTCTTCCCGGACCTCGTCCTCGTGATGGCTCACGGCGCCGACCCGTGGTGGAGCGTCGCGATCCGGCTGATGCTCAAGTACCGGAACCTGTACCTGATGACGTCGGCGTTCGCGCCGCGGTACTTCCCCCCCGAGCTGCTGCGGTTCATGAACACGCGCGGCAAGCACAAGATCCTGTTCGCCTCCGACCACCCCGTCCTGTCCATGGAGCGGTGCATGCGCGAGGCGCGCGAACTCGACTTGCGGGACGGCGTCCTGCAGGCCTTTCTTCACGACAACGCGGCCCGCGTCCTGGGGCTCGAGGCCGCAGGCGAGGCATGACATGAGTCGATTCGAAGGCAAGGTGGTGGTGATCACGGGCGCGGCGTCGGGCATCGGCAAGGCGACCGCGGAGATCGTCGCGGGCGAAGGCGGCACGGTCGCCTGCGTGGACATCAACGCCGACGGGCTGGGCGCGACCGTGAGCGCGCTCACGGAGGCGGGCGGAGCGGCCACCGCGCACGCGTGCGACCTCGGCGACCCGGCGTCCATCGAGGCCTGCGTGAGCGGGATCGTCGCGGCTCACGGCCGCATCGACGCGCTCTGCAACGTGGCCGGGATCCTGCGCGCGGACCACACTCACGAGCTCGCCCTCGAGGACTGGAACACCATCCTCACGGTGAACCTCACGGGGACCTTCCTGATCACGAAGGCGTGCCTCCCCCACCTGCTCGAGGCGAAGGGGAACGTCGTGAACACGTCGTCGACGGCCGCCATGGGGGGGCACCCCTGGATGGCCGCCTACGCCGCGAGCAAGGGCGGCATCGCGTCCTTCACGAAGGTCCTCGCCTGTGAGTACGTGAAGCAGGGGCTGAACGCCAACATGGTCGTCCCCGGCGGCATCGTGACCCCCATGCACGGCCAGTTCCGCATGCCGAAGGACTGCGACCCCAACCTGATCCGGCGGATCATGCCGCACGTCCCGTACGTGGGCCCCGAGCACGTCGGGCGGGCCATCGCCTTCCTCGCGTCGTCCGACGCCGGCTACATGAACGGCTCCGAGATCCGCCTCGACGGCGGGATGATGTCCTAGATGAGCGGCTGGGACCGAGAGGTCGACTTCGTCGTCGTGGGCTCCGGGGGCGGGGCGATGACGGCGGCGTGGCGCGCTCACAAGCTCGGCGCCGAGGTCCTGGTGCTGGAGAAGACGGACCTGTACGGCGGCTCCACGGCCATGTCCGGGGGGGCGATGTGGGTCCCGTGCAACCACCAGATCGCCTCACGCGGCATCTCCGACTCGCGTGAGGACGCCGTCTCCTACCTGCGCGAGATCACGAAGGGCCGCGTCCCCGACGACCGGATCGAGGCCTACGTCGACACCGCGCCCGTGATGCTGCGTGAGCTCTGTGAGCAGACCCACCTGGACATCGACTCGCTCGAGAAGTACCCGGACTACTACGCGGAGGCCACGGGAGGGAAGCCGGGCGGCCGCACGGTGGAGCCGGTGCCGTATCACGGCAAGCACCTCGGGCCCGAGTTCGACCGGCTCAGGCCGTCGCACCCCCAGGAGCTGATCGAGGGGCGCATCGGGCTCACGGCGCGTGAGGCTCACGTGATGGTGAGCGGCAGCTGGCGCATGTGGGTGCTGATGTTCCGCCACATGCTCGCCTACTTCCTGGACTTCGGTCGCAAGGGGCGGCGCGGGCGACGGCTCACGCTCGGGAACGCGCTGATCGGGCGGCTGCGGCGCACGCTGCTGGACGAGAACATCGAGCTGCAGCTCGAGACCGCCGTCCAGGACCTGGTCCTCGACGGCGACCGGGTGGTGGGCGTCGTCGCCGAGCACGACGGCCGCACCCAGCGGATCCGCGGCCGCAAGGGCGTCCTCATCGCGGCCGGCGGCTTCGCGCGCAGCCAGCAGTGGCGCGAGGAGCACCTGCCGGGGCCCACCAACGAGGCTTGGAGCGCCGCGAACCCCGCGAACGTGGGCGACGGCATCCGCATGGGCATGGACGCGGGCGGCGCCGTCGACCTCATGGACGAGGCGTGGTGGACCCCCGTCACCATGCTCCCGGGCAAGGACTACTCGTGGATCCTGGTCGTCGAGAAGTCGATGCCGGGCTCGATGATGGTGAACAAGGCCGGGCGCCGGTTCACGAACGAGGCGGCGCCCTACGTGGACGTCGTGCACGGCACCTACGACGCCTACTCGGATGAGAACCCGTCGATCCCGGCGTGGCTCGTCTTCGACGCCCGGTATCGCAAGTACTACCCCGTCGGTCCCCTGCCCCCTGGTCGCGTCCAGCCGGACTCGCGCACGAAGCGGAAGTGGCTCGAGAAGTTCCTGGTCCGCGCGAAGACCGTCCGGGAGCTCGCCGAGAAGATCGAGGTGGACCCGGACGGGCTCGAGGCCGAGGTCGCCAAGAACAACCGCTTCGCGCAGACGGGCAAGGACGAAGACTTCGGCCGGGGCGACGCGCTGCTCGACCGCTACTACAGCGACGCGCGGGTGACTCCGAACCCCAACCTCGCGCCCATCGAGACCGCCCCCTTCTATGCGATTCGGGTGTATCCGGGCGACCTGGGCACGAAGGGCGGCCTCGTCACCGATCCGGACGGCCGCGTCCTGCGGGAGGACGGCGCCGCGATCGACGGCCTGTACGCGACCGGCAACTGCGCCTCGGCCGTCATGGGCGACACCTACCCCGGGGCCGGCGGCACCATCGGACCCGCCATGACCTTCGGCTGGCGGGCCGCGGAGCACGCCTGCGGTCGGCAGTAGGGGCCCTCGCCGTCGGCACGGATCCAGTGATCGTTCTGCTCAACGGCGGCGTCCTGGAGTGACTCAGCCCCCGTCGCGGGCGCGGGCCATGTCCAGGGCGAGGTCCTCGATCATGTCCTCCTGACCACCGACCGTGCGGCGACGTCCGAGCTCCACGAGGATGTCTCGGGAGCTGATCCCGTACTTCTCGCCCGCGCGCTTCGCGAACAGCAGGAACGAGCTGTAGACGCCCGCGTACCCGAGCACGAGCGCGTCGCGGCCGATGCGGACGGGCTCCGTCATGGGCATCACCAGGTCCTCCGCCACGTCCATGAGCTTGTACAGGTCGCAGCCGTGGTCGGCGCCCATGCGGTCGAGCACCGCGCAGAAGACCTCCAGCGGAGTGTTCCCCGCGCCCGCCCCCAAGCCCGCCACGGAGCCGTCGATGCGCACCGCCCCGGCCTCCAGGGCGGCCAAGGAGTTGGCGATGCCCATGCCGAGGTTGTGGTGACCGTGGAACCCGACGTCGGTCTCTGCGTTCAGGCCCTCGCGGAACGTCGAGATGACGGCCTTCACGTCGTCCGGAAGCATGTAGCCCGCGGAGTCCGTGCAGTAGATGGTCTGCGCCCCGTAGTCCTCCATCTTGCGCGCCTGCTCGAGCAGCTCGGCGGGCGTGATCATGTGCGCCATCATCAGGAAGCCCACGGTGTCGGCGCCCAGCTCACGAGACATGGTGATGTGCTGGCGCGAGACGTCCGCCTCGGTGCAGTGAGTGGCGACGCGCAGCGTGCTCACGCCGCAGTCCACCGCCATCTTCAGGTCGTCCACGGTGCCGATCCCGGGCAGCGTGAGCGCGCTCACGCGGGCGTTCTTCATCTTCGGGACGACCGCCCGCAGGTACTCCTCGTCCGTGTGCGCGGGGAACCCGTAGTTGATCGACGCGCCCCCGAGCCCGTCGCCGTGCGTCACCTCGATCAGGGGGATCCCGGCCTCGTCGAGCCCGGTGGCGACGGCCACCATCTGCTCGAGCGTGATCTGGTGCTGCATGGCGTGCATGCCGTCACGCAGGGACATGTCGTGCAGCACGACCTTCTTGTTCGCGAGGTCCATCGCTACACCCCCACCGTCGGCGCGGCCGCGTCGTTGAGCATCGCCTCGGCGAGCACCTCGGCCGTCTGCAGCGCCGCCGCGGTCATGATGTCCAGGTTCCCGGCGTAGGTCGGCAGGTAGTCGCCGCGCCCCGCCACCTCCATCCACACCGTCACGCGCCGCCCGTCGAACACCGGTCCGTTCTTGAGCACGTAGCCGGGCACGTAGCGCTGCACGTCCTCCACCATCGCGTGGATCGAGGTCGTGATCGCCTCTCGGTCGGGCTCGCCCTCGGTGAGGCAGTGGATGGTGTCCCGCATGATCAGCGGCGGCTCGGCGGGGTTGATCACGATGATCGCCTTGCCCCGCTTCGCGCCCCCGACCCGCTCGACGCCCGCCCGGGTGGTGCGCGTGAACTCGTCGATGTTGTCGCGCGTCCCCGGGCCGATGGACTTGCTGGCCACGGTCGCGACGATCTCGGCGTATTCGACGGTCTGCACACGACTCACGGCCGCGACCATGGGGATCGTCGCCTGCCCCCCGCAGCTCACCATGTTCACGTTCATGGCGTCCGTGCCCACATGCTCGGCGAGGTTCACCGGGGGCACGCAGTAGGGCCCGATGGCCGCCGGGGTCAGGTCGACGACGCGGACACCCCGGGCCGTGAGCTCGCGTGAGTGACGCTCGTGGGCGTAGGCGGACGTGGCGTCGAAGACGATCTGGATGCGGTCCTCGGCCAGGTAGGGGAGCAGTCCGTCCAGGCCCTCCGCGGTCGTGCGGAGGCCGAGATCGTCCGCCCGCCGGAGCCCCTCGGACTCGGGATCGATGCCCACCATCCAGCGCGGGTGGACCCACTCGCTCCGCAGGGCCTTGTAGACGAGATCGGTGCCGATGTTGCCCGGTCCGATGATCGCTGCGTTCACCTTCATCTACCGCTCCGTCCTTCGCTCACGCGCTCACGCGAACACGATCTCCAGCCCTCCGAGCCCGCCGATCTCCAGCGTGAGCCGGTCGCCCGCCCCCACCGGCTCGAGAGGCACCCAGGATCCCGAGAGGATCACCTCGCCCGCGAGGAGCGGGATCCCGAACGCCCCGAGAGTATTCGCCAGCCAGGCCACGCACGTAAGGGGGTTGCCCAGCGCCGCCGCGCCCCGGCCCTCGCTCAGGGGGGCTCCGTTCTTCGTCACCCGCATCTGCAGACGTGGCAGGTCGAGGCCGCGAGGATCGGTGCGGGACTCGCCCACCACGAACACGCCCGACGAGGCGTTGTCCGCGACCGTGTCCTCGATGGCGATCTTCCAGTCCCGAATGCGTGAGTCGACGATCTCGAAGCAGGGGGCGACCCAGTCGGTGGCGGCGAGCACGTCGGCTTCGGTGACCCCCGAGCCCGGCAGATCCTTCGCGAGGGCGAAGGCCAGCTCCCCCTCCGCGCGCGGCTGGATCAACCGCGACGTGGGCAGGGCCTCGCCGGGGGAGAAGCGCATGCGGTCCGTGAGGTACCCGAAGTCCGGCTGGTGCACCCCGAGCATGTTCTGGACCGCCGGGCTGGTGACGCCGATCTTCTTGCCCACCAACACCTCTCCGTCGGCCTCCCGACGGGCGAGGATCCGCCGCGAGATGTGGTAGGCATCGTCGACGGAGATCCCGGGCTCACGCGCGGTCAACGGGTCCGACGTCGTGCGCTCACGCAGGTTCCGAAACAGCTCGTCGCCGTACCCGTCGACGGTCTCATGGCGAAGCACTACGGCTCCCGCAGGAAGTCGAGGGAGAGGCGGTTGAAGACGTCGCGGTGCTCGACCATCACCCAGTGGCCGCACTGGGCCAGGTTCATCACCCGCGCCCCCTTCACCGACCGGAGGATGGTGTCGGCGCCGCTCACGGGGCAGAACTGGTCGTCCAGGCCCCACCACGCGAACACCGGACACGTGAGCTCGCCCAGCCGCTCGGCCTGGTTGGGGACCTTGGACGTCGCCATCACGGCCTTCGGCTGAAGCTCGGCGATCTGGAACCGCTCCTCGATGATCTGGTCGGTCACGAGGGAGCCGTCGAACAGCTGCAGCTCGAAGACCCGGCGCATGGAGTCGCGCGTGATGCCCTCGGGGCTGAAGAAGGCCTTGATCATGCGCCGGATGCCGCGCATGCCCATGTAGACCTCGCGTGCCTCGAGGCCCCCTGGCGCCATGAGGATGAGCTTCTCCACGCGGTCGGGATGAAGGAGGGCGAAGCGAATGGCCATCGCGCCGCCCATCGAGTTGCCGATGAAGGACGCGCGCTGCACGCCGATCGCGTCGAGCCAGCGGCGGGCGCCGTCGACCAGGAAGTCGAGGTGATACTCGGCGTCGGCGGGCATGGACGACCGCCCGTAGCCGAGGGCGTCGGGCACGTAGGTGCGGTACCCGGCGTCCCCGAAGTAGCGGAAGTTGTCCTGGAAGTTGCTGTAGCCGCTGGCGCCCGGGCCCGACCCGTGCAGGAAGACCAAGGGAGGCCCGTCCTCCGGACCGACCACGTGGTAGTGGACTCGGAGGTCGTCGCCGATGTCGGCGAAGGACGCGATGGGCAGGGCGGGGGCGAGGTCCATGGGTCTCCCTCAGCGCTCGGGGGGAGCAAAGACCACCTGCGGCGGGTGGTGGCCCCACTCGCTCACGCAGTGGTGAGTCGTGGGCTCCCAGGTCGCGTCGTCGACCTCGCGGCCACCCCAGCCGAACTCGAACTGGAACTTGCTCGGGGTGCGCGCGTAGAAGCTGAACATGCGGTCGTTCGGGTGGCGACCGAGCGTCTGCATGATGCGGAGCCCGGCGTGGATCGCGCGGTCGTAGGCGAGCCCGACGTCGTCCATCGACTTCGCCTCCACCATGAAGTGATGCAGGCGCTTGCGCTGGGGCCCGCCGAACGCGATCGAGTGATGCCTGGCGTTGGCGTGGAAGAAGGACAGGTCCACGGCGTGGCCGTACATCTCCGTGACGATGTGGTCGCTCAGCCGGAAGCCCAGCAGGTCCACGTAGAAGGCCCGGCTGGCCTCCTTGTCGGGGGCGGACACGACCAGGTGGCCGAACCCCTGCTCGTCGGCCACGAACCCGCCCCGCACGACGTCCGAGACGAAGGGCTCCGCGCGGGCGCAGCCCAGCACCAGCTCGTTGGGGATCCCGGCCGGATCGAGGACGCGGACCAGGCGGTCGACCCCTCGCGCCGCGCAGGCCGCCTCGGTCCCCTCCTCGTACGGGACGTCGGCCGCCGAGAGTCGCGTGAGCAGGGCACGCAGCGCCGGTTCGTCGTCGAGCTCCCAGCCGATGGCGAGCAGATCGTCCGCCGGGCCGGGCGTCACGAACATGCGGTGAGCGTGGCCGTCGTGGCGGAGCGAGAAGGACCCGTCGGACTCCGAGCGGCCGATCCCCATGCCGAGCACGCGCGTCCCGAAGGAACGCCACGCGTCGGGGTCGGACACCTCGAAGACGAGGTAGGCGAGTTGAGAGACCGAAGCCATCGAGCGCCTCTAGATGAAAAAGTCGGTGTTCTTCATCCCGAGCATCACGCGACCCAAGTTGCGGCCGGGCTTGTCGGGGTTGTTCGCGTAGTGGGCGCGCGCGGCGTGCACGTCCTGCCAGTAGCGCTGGATCGGGTGACCGTCGAAGAGGGCGCGGCCGCCGCTGGCGGTGAACAGCGAGTCCACCACCTCCACGCAGCGCACCACCGCCCGCGCCGACTCGTACCGGTACTGGACGCGGCGCTCGACCGGGATCTTCTCGCCCGCGCGCGCGCAGTCCATCATCTCGTCGAAGTTGCGACGGAGGATCGCCCGCACCTCGTCGAGCGTCGTGACGGCCTCGGCGCAGAGCACCTGCGCGGTGGGATCCTCGGCGACCTTGCTCCCGTCCGACGTGGCGAAGCGCTTCGCCGTGTAGCCGCGGTACACCTCGAGGGCGCCCAGGGCCGCGCCGATGGCGGACGTCGACACCGCGCGCACGAAGACCTGGCCGAAGGGCAGCTTGAAGAGCGGGGCCGGGTTCTGCTCGAGCCCGGGGCTGTCGCCGGTGAAGCCCTGGATCAGCTTGTGGGTGCGGTGCTCGGGCACGAACGCGCGGTCCACGACGATGTCGTTGCTGCCCGTGGCCTTGAGGCCCGAGACGTTCCAGGTGTCCTCGATCGTGTAGTCGGACCGCGGCAACAGGAACGTGCGCATGTCCGGCCCGCGGGCGTCGGGGGCGGGGGGCGCGAAGCCGCCCACGAAGACCCATCCGCAGTGGTCGCTGCCCGACGAGAAGGACCACCGCCCGCTGATGATGAAGCCGCCCTCGGCGCGCTCGACCTTGCCCACGGGGGCGTAGGACGAGCTGATGAGGGCCGACGTGTCCTCGCCCCACACGTCGCGGCGGGCCTGGGCGTCGAACAGGGCGAGCTGCCAGCTGTGCACGGCCACCACCCCGAGCACCCACGCGGACGACGGGCACGCGCGGGCCACCTCGATCTGCGTGTCGAAGAAGACCTGGGGATCGACCTCGAAGCCGCCGTACGCGGCGGGCTGGAGCATGCGAAAGAAGCCCGCCTCCTGGAAGTCCGCGACCGTCGCGTCGGGCAGGCGCCGCAAGGTCTCCGCCTCGGCCGCTCGCTCCATGAGGACCGGGGCGAGGGCGCGGGCGCGCGCTACGAAGTCGGGGGTGCCTTCCGTTCCATTCGCGACCATCGGTGCCTCCGTCGAGGGGAGGCTATACCAGAAAAGTGAAACGTGTTTCACTTCGCAGGACACGAGCCCAAAACGACCCTGGAGATCCGCTCTTATGTCCGCTCCCGACGCCCCTCGGACGCTCGCGATCGACACCTTCGTGAACCCCCGAATGGGCTCCATGAAGCGCCCGGAGTGGCTGGTGCGCGTGGCGGAGGACTACTTCCACCGCACGGACGCGATCTTCAAGGACATCTCGGTCGAGCAGCTGGTCGACCTCATGGACGAGCACGGCGTGGAGCGGGCCATCCTCGCCACCCGCGCGGAGGAGCCCGATCCGGTGACGCTGTCCTTCCCCGAGAGGCATCCGGACCGCTTCTTCCTGTCGGTGTCCGTCGACCCCCGGCGGGGGATGAAGGCCGTGCGCGCGATCGAGGCCATGCGACGCAACCACCCGGTGCTCCTCGCGCGGGTGTTCCCCTTCATGACGGGGCTCGCCCCCACCGACCGCAGCTACTTCCCCGTGTTCGCGAAGTGCTGCGAGCTCGATCTGCCGATCTCGGTCAACACCGGCATCCCCGGGCCGCCCGCCCCGGGCTGGGTCCAGCACCCGATGCACCTGGACGATGTGTGCCTCTTCTTCCCCGAGCTCACGCTCGTCATGGCGCACGGCGCGGACCCGTGGTGGAGCGAGGCGATCCGCCTGATGCTGAAGTACCGGAACCTCTACCTGATGACGTCGGCGTTCGCGCCGAAGTACTTTCCCCCCGAGCTCGTGCGGTACATGAGCACCCGCGGCCGGAAGAAGATCATCTTCGCCAGCGATCACCCGGTCCTGGGCATGGACCGGACCGTGCGAGAGGCCCGAGAGCACCCGGGACTGAACGAGCGCGAGGGGGTGCTGGACGCGTTCCTGCGGGGCAACGCGCTGCGGGTTTTTTGGGGCGAAGAGGGCTGACTCGAGGCCGCCCGTCGCAGGGTGGACCCACGAAGTGAAACGTGTTTCACTTCGGCCCATGGAGTCCCCGAAGGTCCTCGATCCGGCCACGTTCAAGCGCGCCTTGGGCCGCTTCGCCTCGGGCGTCACGGTGGTCACGGTGCGGGTCGGGGGGGCGGACTACGGCATGACGGCCAGCGCCTTCTGTTCGCTCTCCATCGACCCCCCTCTCATCCTCGTGTGCGTCAACCGTAACAACAAGACTCACGGGTACCTACAGGCGGAGCGACGGTTCGGGATCAACCTCCTGGCGGAGCATCAGCAGGCCCTGAGCAACCGCTTCGCCGGGGGACGCGTGGATGCCTCGGGTGCCTGGCAGCGCTGGCCCGAGGGGCAGTCGACCTTCGTAGACCTCGACCACGTCCGGGGCGAGGTGAGCGGCGCGATCCTCCTGGACACGGCCCTCGCGTCCCTCGATTGTTCCCTGCACGCCGAGGCCGACGGCGGGGACCACACCGTCTTCGTCGGGCGCGTGCACGGCGCGCGCTTCCCGTCCGGCGTGCAGCCCCTCCGCCCGCTCCTCTACTTCGCCGGCAGCTACCGCGCGATGATCCGCGATGAGGTCGCCGAGGCCCTCGCCGGACTGCACGTCCCCGATTGGTTCGACTGATGCCCGACCCGACGGCGTTTCGCGCGGAGGCGACGGCGTGGCTTCGTGAGCACGTCCCGCCCGCGCTGATCGGCACCCGGAAGGGCGCCTTCGACGGCTACTGGGGGGGCCGCAGGGGGGCTCCGTCGGACGATCAGCGGCGCTGGTTGGAGGTCGCCCTCACGCGCGGATGGACGGCCCCGACGTGGCCGAAGGAGTACGGCGGCGGCGGCCTCACGCCCGCCCAGGGTCGGGAGCTCCGGGCGGCCATGCGCGAGCTCTCGGTCCCGCCTCCCCTGGTGGGCTTCGGCCTCACGATGATCGGTCCGACGCTCCTGGACTACGGCACCGACGCCCAGAAGGCGACGTACCTCCCCCCGATCGTGCGGGGCGAGATCCGCTGGTGCCAGGGGTACTCCGAGCCGGACGCGGGCTCCGATCTCGCGGGGCTGAAGACACGCGCGATCCGCGACGGCGACTCGTTCGTCGTCAACGGCCAGAAGGTCTGGACGTCCTACGCCGACGCCTCGGACTGGATCTTCTGCCTGGTCCGCACGAACCCGGACGTGAAGAAGCAGGCCGGCATCACCTTCCTGCTCATCGACATGGAGAGCCCCGGGGTCGCGGCCCGCCGCATCCAGCTCATCAGCGGCGCGTCGCCCTTCTGCGAGGTGTTCCTGGAGGACGTGCGGGTCCCGGTGTCCCACGTGGTCGGCGAGATCGACGCCGGCTGGACCGTCGCGAAGGCGCTGCTGCTCTACGAGCGATCGATGATCGGCGACGCGATCGCAGGGCAGCTGGCGGGCGCGGAGGCCTCGCTCGTCGGGCTGGCCCGCGAGCACCTCGGTCACGACGACGGGCGCATCGCGGACGCGGCCGTCCGGGAGGCGATCGCGCGCAACGCCATGGACGAGACCGCCCACCGCCTCACCGTCGCCCGGGTCGCCCACGAGTCGACGGCAGGCAAGCCCAGCGCGGCGTCCTCGGTGCTGAAGGTCGCGGGCTCGGAGCTCAAGCAGCGCCGCTGGAACCTCGCGACGCGGATCGCGGGTCCCCAGGCGCTCGGCTGGGAGGGCCCCGGGTTCTCGGAGGACGAGCTCACGATGACCCGCTCGTGGCTGCGGTCCCTCGCCAACACGATCGAGGGCGGCACGTCCGAGGTGCAGCTGAACATCCTCGCGAAGCGCGTGCTGGGGTTGCCCAAGTGACCGCCTCCCTCACGCTCCGGCTCACGCGGGACGAGGACGAGGGGTTCCTCGCCGAGGAGGCGGCGCGATTCGTACGCGAGAACTCCACGGTCGAGCGGGTCCGGACCCTGCGCGACTCCCGGGACGAGGTCGGCTGGTCGCGCGACCTGTGGGCCACGCTCGCCGAGCTGGGCTGGACCGCCCTCACGACCTCCCCGGAGGACGGCGGCGCAGGGCTCGGGCTGTTCGGCGCCGGGCTCCTGCTCGAAGAGGCGGGGCGACGCCTCATGCCCGAGCCCCTGGTCCCCACCTTCGCGGCGCTGGAGGTGCTCGACCGCTGCGCGACGGGCGGGGCCCGTGGACGCCTCGTCCGCAGGATCGTGGAGGGGGACGCCGTCGTAGCGCTGGCCCTCGACGAGCCCGGGGGGCGCTGGGACTACGAGGCTCCCGAGACCGTCGCCGTCCCGGACGCGACCGGCTGGACCCTGAACGGGGTCAAGAGCCAGGTCCGCGAGGGCCACGTGGCGGACATCCTCCTCGTCTCCGCGACCACCCCCGACGGGTTCGGCCTGTTCGAGGTGCCCTGGGACGCGGCGGGCGTGACCCGAGCGCGCCAGACCCGTATCGACGGGCGGGGCGCGGCGATCGTGAGTTTGGACCACGTCGAGGTCGGCGCGCGGGCCCTGCTGGCGAAGGGCGACGCGGCCGCCGCGGGCGTCCGGGCGGGGCTCGATCGCGGCACGATCCTGCTCGCCACGGAGATGCTCGGCGGGGCCGCCCAGGCCTTCGACGACACCCTCGCCTACCTCAAGGAGCGCGAGCAGTTCGGCGTGCCCATCGGGTCCTTCCAGGCGCTCCAGCACCGCGCCGCGCGGGTGTTCATGAAGATCGAGATGGCGCGCTCGGCGGTGGTCGCGGCGGCGCGGGCGGCGGACGAACCCACCACCGACGACGCCGAGGTCGCGCGCATGGCGTCCCTCGCCAAGACCGTCGTGGGCGAGGCCTACCTGCTCGCCGCCACCGAGGGCATCCAGATGCACGGGGGCGTCGGGGTGACCGACGAATACGACATCGGCCTGCACCTCAAGCGGGCGCGGTGCGCGGAGGCGACGTGGGGGGACGCGGTGTGGCACCGCCGCCGCTGGGCCCGCCTCGGGGCGTACTGAG
>CAZUHI010000039.1:0-71360 GCA_964620495.1 uncultured Rickettsiales bacterium
CGTGACCGATCGTGCCGATGTTCACGTGGGGCTTGTCGCGAACGAACTTCTCCTTAGCCATCGAACCGTCTCTCCTGAAGCACTGGGAAGAAGTGGAGCCCATGTCCGGGCTTGAACCGGAGACCTCGTCCTTACCAAGGACGTGCTCTACCGCTGAGCTACATGGGCGATGAAATCGCCGTCTCGAACCCCCGAGAAGCGGGGATAGTTCCTTTCCTGGAGCGGGAAACGGGGCTCGAACCCGCGGCCCTCAGCTTGGAAGGCTGATGCTCTACCAACTGAGCTATTCCCGCGAATCAGGTGGTGGAGGGCGGTGGATTCGAACCACCGTAGGCGACGCCGGCGGATTTACAGTCCGCTCCCTTTGTCCACTCGGGCAGCCCTCCGCGTCTGTCTGTCTCCTCGTCCGCTGGTGCTGGCGACAGGACTCGAACCCGTAACCTGCTGATTACAAATCAGCTGCTCTACCAGTTGAGCCACGCCAGCAAATCCGGCGATTCGACTCTCCCACCGTGGTCCGTTTCATGCAGGCCGCGGCGAGCGAGACGGCCTTTTACACGGGGCCCTTGGGAGTGTCAACCGAATCCCCGATCACGGTTTCGGGGGCGGCGGGACCTTCGGAATCGGCGGCAACGAGACGGCCTTCGGGTCGAATCTCGAGGGGTCTTCCGGAGCCTTGAGACGGAACCTCACGACCTTCGTGACGCTCACCGTCCGGCCGTTCCGCGAGAACTCCCGCTCGAACGGCACGATCAGCCCCGGGGCGACCTCCCGATAGTCGGCGTACCGGTAGGCCACCTGCCCCGCCGGCGAGCGAAACGACACGGCCGTGGGCCGGTAGGTCTTCGCGTCGACCTCGATGCGCGCCGTCTCCGCCCCGGCGTCGTCCACAGCGACGAGCACGATGCGGGCCCCGGCGGCGTCCACGATCTTCTCCTGCACGGACAGGTCGGTGTCGCCCAGGAGCCGACGCCCGTCGGACGCGAGCGCCAACGGCACCGAGAACAGGTGATCGGGTCCGAACTCGGCGAGGCGCGATCGCACCGCCTCGACCGCGATCGAGTGGCTCTTCCCCTGCGTGAGGAGGTGCGCCTGGTCCCCGTCGAGCAGGGTCGCGCTGTCCTCGCCCTTCCCGCGCACGATGCGGATGTCGAGGCGCACGCGGGATCCCCCGGCCTCGGTCACGAACCGGTGGTCGGCGGTGATCTCGTCGTCGGAGAGGACCTCGTGCAGCGTCCGCCGGTAGACGAACTCGAACTCGTTCGCCGCCGCGAGGGCCTTGGCGCCCCCATCCACGCCCCCCAGGGCGAGGGAGATCCGCTCGGTGAGCGCCTCCAGGGGGGGCAGGTCCGCGGAGCGGCCCTCGGCGGGGCCGAGCAGGACGAGGGCGAGGACGACCAGGAGCGAGCGGAGGTGCGGCATCGGGGGCGCTTTATAGTACGGCTCATGACGCAGCGCGCCTCCGAGGTGGTCGCCGTCGTGCACGAGCTCGCCCCGCGGGTGGTGACGGCGCACCTGCAGGACGTTCGCGTCCCCCGACCGACCGCCGTCGTGCTGTCTCTGCGCCGCCCCGGGCACACGGAACATCTGTTGCTCGAGGCCGGGACCGGGTCCGCGGCCGTCCACACGATCGAGCGGCCCCCGCCGAACCCGAAGGAGGCGATCGCCTTCCAAGGCCTGCTGCGCAAGGAGCTGGGCGGCAGGCTGACGTCGATGGTCGCGACGGGCGACGGTGCCGCCGTCGAGCTTCGGTTCAGCAGCGCGGGCGGGGAGCGGACGCTGCGGTGGGTCGGGGGTCGGCAAGGATCGATCGAACTCCACCAAGAGGACCGTCTCCTGGGCGCCATCGGGTCGGCAGGCCCTCAGGCCGGAGCCCCTGCCGGGCCCAATCGACTGGACGCGCCGTTCGACCTCGCCGCCCGCGCCTGGTTCACGCGATCGCGTACCGAGGGGGAGGTCGCCGAAGCCCGGCGGGCCCTTCGTCGACACCTCGGCTCGCGACGGAAGTCCGCCGCCCGCCTCGTTCGCAAGCGGCGGGAGGAGGCGGATCGAGGAGCCGACGCCGACCGCCTCCAGGCCGAAGGCGACCTGCTGCAGTCCTCCTTCCGCCTCCTGCGCCGAGGCATGGACACGATCGAGGTCCCCGATTGGAACCGCGACGGCGCGCTCACGGCGCTGAAGCTCGACCCCGCCCTGTCGCCCCCCGAGCAGGTGGAGCGGCGTTATCGACGCGCCCGACGTGCGAGGAGGGCGGGCCGAGAAGCCGCGGCCCGGATCCCCGAGGCGGAGGCGCGAGTCGAATCCCTCACGCGCGCGCTCGCGCGGCTCTCTGATTCCGAGAGCCTGGACGACGTGCAGGCGGTGGTGGACGGGCTCCCCGGGGCGCTTCGACCGCGCTCGTCGGCCCGGCGGGCGAAGGTGGACGCCGCCCGCGCCCTGCCCTGGCGTACCTACCTGACCCGGCGCGGGATCCGGATCCTCGCGGGCCGCGGCGCTCGCGAGAACGACGAGCTCACCCTCCGCCACGCGAACGGCAACGACCTGTGGCTGCACGTGCGAGGGCGACCCGGCGCCCACGTCGTGGTCCGCTCACCCGGAGCGGCGCCCGCCCCCGAGCTGCTGCGGCTCGCCGGACAGGTGGCGCTCGCCCACTCGGGCGTTCCGGACGGAGAAGCGGCCGACGTCGCGTGGACGCGGGTCAAGTTCGTGCAGAAGAAGAAGGGGATGCCCCCCGGCAAGGTGCTCGTGACCCAGGAGCGGGTGCTGCACCTGCGCGCCGACCGCTCCGCCCTCGAGGAGCTGGAGCGACCGACGCGCTAGGGGGTGGGACGCCCGGGACGCCCGATCAGGGGCCGACGAGCGTGCGCAGCGACAGGTCGTAGGGGCCCTCGGAGCCCGAGCCGTCGCCCACGATGATCATGTACTCGCCCGCAGGCAGGTACCCGAACCACACGGCCTCTTCGCCGTCGGCCACCTGGCGGCCACCGATGTTGTGCTGCTGCACGTTGGTCGCGAAGTCGTCGTCGGGACTCTCGTTGCTGTCCAGGTCGATGAAGTCGGCCGAGAAGAACGGGGTGGTGACGTCGAGCGCGACGGCGGGGGGCGCGAGCGAATCGAACGTCAGCTCGTAGTGAGCCGGGTCCGCCGCGAGGTTCTCCGCCTGGCGCAGGATGATCTGCTCGGCGAGGTTCTCCGGCGCCGACTCTTCCGCGTCTGGGATGCCGTCGAGATCGGAGTCGTACAGGCAGCCCCAGGTGATCGGGTCCGAACCCGGGACCGACGCCAGCGCCTCGAAGGAAGCCAGACCGGCGTCCGCCGTGGGGTCGTTGGACAGGTTGGCCTGGGGACCGAGCCACGCGGGCATGATCACCGGGTACGAGTAGAGCGCGGGATCGAAGCACGGCCCCGTGCTGGGTCCGAAGCCCCACAGCGAGTAGTCGAACGCGTCGGGCACGTCGTCCACGGGCATCACCGCCAGGAAGGGATCCTGGAGCTCCGCGTTGCCCGCGATGGTGGAGACCCGCCGGTCGACCCAGATGCCCACCAGGTGCTGGTTGTCGAGCGTGAAGCGGAACCGATCGGTGTCGGTGATCTCCAGCTCGCTCTCCTCTTCCTCTTCGCCCGAGTCGTCGTCGTCCGCGCGCGCGCCGGCCGAGTCGTCGTCGTCGCCCAGCTCGGGCGGCTCCACGGACGGGGACGCCGGCACGGACTCGGAGCCGTCGATGCGGCCGATGAGGTTCCGCTCCTCGAACATCGTGAGCAGGCCGAGGTCGCGCACGGTCGTGAGCTTCGCGCCGTCCACGTCCTCGAGGGTGAGGCGCGGCTCGTGGGGCGAGGCGTCGTTGAGCCGGATGACGTTGCCGATGAGCGGCTCGCCGAGGCCCGTCTCGATGAGGAGGTAGTTCTCGGGCTGTTCGAGCCCGGACACGAGGACCGCGACGACGCCGTAGTTGCCTGCGACCACCCCGAAGAAGTCGGACTGGGGGTGGAACATGAGCACGTCGAGGTTGCCGGTGCGGACGTTCAGGCTGTCGAGCGCCGTGGCGCCCGCCGGCTCGGTGCCGCCGGTGTACGTGATGTTGAGGTCGCGCACGTTGAAGCCCTGCTGGAACCCGTTGGCGCCGAAGAGCTCGCCGGGCTGCGGGTTCTGCGGGTCCTGAACGATGACGGGCGAGGAGGTCTGGTAGTTGGTGACCACCGTGTCGGCCACCAGCTGGGGCCCGCCGTCGCCGATCGTGCGGCCGGAGACCGCCATGGCGGTCGCCCACTGCAGGACGAACTCCTCGAAGACCTCGTCGTCCCCGGTGCACTCGCCCGAGCCGCCGCCCGCGCTGTCGTCGTCGTCGCCGCCCGCGCTGTCGTCGTCGTCACCGCCGGCCCCGCCGCTCGCGGCGAGGATCAGGTTGCTGACGTTGTCGGAGCCGACGCAGCCGCTGTTCATGAGCAGGTCGTACATGTCGATGCCGACCGCCCCGTCGCCGTACAGATCCGCGAGGTAGCGGGCGAAGAGGTACTGGCCGCCCCGGTCGTTGAAGTCGGAGAGCAGGTTCGCCGCCTCGAGCTCGAGCAGGTGCGGGCGATCCATGTAGATCCACGCGTCCTGGAACGCGATCGAGCCGAAGCCCGTGAGGTCCGCCGCGAGGAGACCGAGGGCGTCGTTGAGCCAGTCCTCTTCCGCTTCGGGGAGCGCGAGATCCGTCGGGTTGGTCTTGTCGAGCAGGACCTTGCCGACCTGGCGGTGGCTCGCGTACGAGATCAGGTCGAAGAGGCCGACGGCGATGCGGCCCGCGAGCTCGTAGCTCAGGTAGTCCTCGAGGCTCACCAGCTGGTCCGACCAGAAGCCGAACGGGTCGGGCGCGTACACGAACAGGATCTCCTGCTCGTTGCTGTTCGGGTTGGCCGTCAGGTTCGACTGCCACAGGTCCGTGTCCGGCTCGGCGAACGAGCGCACGGTGAACGCGTCGTTCGTGGTGTCCGCGTCCGTGGACGTGAGCTTGTTGAGTCGGTGGCTGAGGAAGATCGTGACGCGGCAGTTCTCGTCCACGTCCGAGGGCTCGCCGAACAGGCTCGTGAGCGTCGGCCAGATGTTGTCCTCGACCACGTCCACGATGTCCTCGAGGTCGCAGTTCGTGAAGTTGAAGGCCGGCAGCTCGCCGGGCGTGACCGCGTTGTTCGGGTCCGCGCAGTCCTCGTCGATGTCGATCGGCGTCTCGTCGTCCACGTAGATGGCGACGTGGTCCCCGAGGGCGCGCAGGTTGGCGCCGCGGGTCTCACGGATCGACTCGGGATCGAGGGACTCGCGGAAGAAGAAGGTCCGCGCGTCGGAGTTGACGTCGTCCGCGAACAGGTTTTCGGTGCACACGATGGACGGCGCGCCCATGCGGTAGCCGGGCGAGTAGTCCTCGAGGGCCATCTCTCGGAGCGTGTCCGTCATGCCCGCCATGGCGAGGCCGTCGCGCGCGTCGACCATGTCCGAGGCCGCAGGCGCCACCTCGCGGAGGGTGGAGTCGGCGTCGCGCTCGTTCCCGTACTCCGGGGGCCCGAGGATCGTGGGCTGGTCCGTGGCGGAGATCGTGAAGCCCATCTCGTTGTCGAGCGGGTTGATCATCACGAGCAGGAACTGCGCCGCGAAGTCGTCCGGAACCGGCGGGTCCGTCTTCTGGTAGTTCGGGCAGCTGCCGTCGCCGGGGGCCAGCGGAACGACCGCCCGGCCGCCGAGCCAGTTGATCAGCTCGAGGTCACCGGGCTGGCAGAAGTCGCCCAGGCCGCTCTCGAGCGTGTTCTGGAGCGAGATGCCGCCCGTCTCGGGGTAGGTGTCGCAGCCGCCGTCGTTGCCGTCGCTGTCCTCCACGCAGACCTGCAGGATGACGTTGCCCGCGGTGGTGGGGACGTCGATGACGGAGTTCCACTCGAGCTCGCTGCTCTCGGCGATGGGCGGGGCGCCCGCCACGGAGGGCTGATCGAACTCGTTGCTGTCGGCGCCGGTGCCTCCGACGAGCGTCGTGGGGCGCTCGGTGCCTTCCGCGTCGATCCACGTGGAGACGAGCGAGTAGCCCTCGGAGTCGGGGTCGTTGACCGTGTAGAGGATGCGAATCACGCCCGAGACCGGGATCGTGAGGGGGTCGATGCCGTCGATCGTGATCGTGGGCGGGCGTTCGCCCGCGTCGTCGTCGTCGGGGTTGTCGGTGTCGTCGTCGTCGACCGTGGTGTCGTCGTCTCCGTCCCCGCCGCGCGGCACGAGAGGGAAGCCGTCGAGGAGGGAGCACCCGCTCACCCCCACGACGCCGCTCAGCAGCAGCGCGAGAAAGAGACGATCAGCGTTTCGGGCTTTCAGCATGGACATCATCCGGGTTCCTTCTGAACAGGCGTAGCTCACCCATTCAAAATGAGGCTGGATGGAGGCTAGCACCGCACTCACGGACCGGCAAGGGAACGGGGGAGCCCGTGAATTCGAAGGAAATCAACAGCTTCCGGGGTTCGAAGGATCCTTCTGCGGCCGTGGCGGATCCTTCGTTGACGCGGAGGGGTCCCGACTCGAAGAATGCGTCGATGTCGAGCACTTCTTCGCCCCTCGCCGCCGCCCTCGCCTGCACGTCGCTCGTGGCGGCCGCGGGCTGCCCCTCCGGCCCCACTCGATACGAGGCGGCCCAGCTCGGGGAGGCCGTCACGCTGATCTGCCCCGGCGATCCCACCGGGCTGTGCGACTTCGGGGGCGACACGGACCTCGTGGTGGGCGCCTCCGCGCGCACGATCAACCCCCAGGGCTGGGAGGCGTGGGACGACCTCGACGGCAACTCCGAGTTCCAGTCGGGCGTCGACGTCTTCCACGACTGCGGCATGGATCGCCTGTGCCCCGAGGACGACGGGTACCCGGGCCCGGACACCGGCGAGGCCAACGGCACGTTCGACGCGATCTGGCTGGCGGGGTTCCAGAACAGCCGCGCCATGCAGGGGATCCACGACGATCTGTGGGCCCGCGCGACGGTCCTGACCCAGGGCGAGACGTCGATCGGCGTGGTGGCGCTCGACGTCGTCGGCTTCTTCCACAACGAGGTCGAAGAGGTGCGCCGGACGGCCCGGGTGGACCTGGGCCTCGACACCGTCGTGGTCGTCTCGACCCACACCCACGAGGGGCCCGACACGATGGGCATCTGGGGCCGGAACATCGCGCGCTCGGGCGTGAATCCGGAGCACATGGGCTGGATCCACGCGCGCATCCAGGAGGCCTTGGCGGACGCCCTCACCAACGCCGTCCCCGTGGACGTTCACGCGGGCGCGTTCACCATCCCCGACGACTACTGGGACGGCGCGGGCGTCAACAACGTCAACATCGACACCCGCGATCCGGCGATCACGGACGCCACGATCTGGACCGCCCGGTTCACGGCGCAGGGCTCGGGGGAGACCGTCGCGACGTGGATCAACTTCCCCAACCACCCGGAGGCGACCGGCGACCGGAACACGCAGTCGAGCTCCGACTTCGCCCACACGCTTCGCGCCACCGTCGAGGACGGCGCGGCCGAGGGTCCGGACGGGCCGCTGGCGGGCGTCGGCGGGGTCGCGCTCTACCTGCAGGGGGCCGTGGGCGGGATGATGACCCCGCTGCGCTGCGACACCATCGACCTGGACGGCGCCGTGTTCTCCGAGAACGGCCTCGAGAAGGCGGGCGCCGTGGGGCGGGTCATCGGCTACCACGCGCTCCAGGCGATCGCGGGGGAGGTGCTGCAGCCGGACGCGGAGCTGTCCCTGCGCATCCGCGAGCTGTACGCGCCGGTCCAGAACCAGGGCTACCACTACATGTTCCAGCTCGGGGTCTTCGACCGGGTCGGGTACAACTACAACCCCGATCGCCTCATCGACGAGGGGAACACGCCGGACGTGAAGACGGAGGTGGACTTCCTCCGGATCGGTGGGCTGTCGGTGGCGACGTTGCCCGGAGAGCTGCTCCCGGAGCTCGCGATCGGCGGCTACGACGGCAGCCACACGGGCCCCCTGCAGGAGCTCGTGGACCCGAACAACGAGAACCCCCCGAACATGGCGGCGGCGCCCGACGGGCCCTTCCTCAAGGACGTGATGCCGGGCGACTACAAGATGGTGTTCGGCCTGGCCAACGACGAGCTGGGGTACATCATCCCGGACTACAACTACATCCTCGACGAGAACAGCCCGTACCTCGACGACGCCCCGGGCGACCACTACGAGGAGACGAACTCGCTCGGCATCGACGCCACCAGCCGATTCATCCCTGCGCTCGAAGCCCTCATCCGATGGACGCCGCCCCAAGAGTGACCCGAGCGCGCGTCTCCGCCCTTGACGGGGAGGACAGGCCTCCGTACAACGCGCGGCCATGATGCTTCAACGTCTCCTCGTCCCCGCCGCCCTCGGCGCCTCCGTCCTCCTCTTCGCCGCCTGTGCTCCCGACGCCGACGGCGACGGCGTCCCCGACTCGACCGACTGCGCTCCGGAGAACCCCGACATCTTCCCCGGCCAGGTCGAGGATCCGAGCAACGGCATCGACGACGACTGCGACCGGTTCGTGGACGAGCGGGACGACACGGGCGACGACGACGACGCGGTCCGCGTGGATCCCGGCGATCTCGACGTGGCGGACGCCGTCACGGGGAACTTCGCCTGCGTGGGCGGCGACCAGGGCATCCCGACGCCGGGCCCCACCGGCGAGATCACGCTGTTCGTCGAGGACTTCCAGGACGACGTCGCGGTGCCCGAGGCGCACGTCGAGGTGTGGCCGGCCAACAACCCGAGCGAGGCCGACCCGTCCTTCCCGCCCGAGGACGACGAGGAGGCGGGCACGTCGGACCTGAACGGGTTCGTGGTGGTGCCGGACGGCCACGTGCGCTCCTGCCAGCTCTTCGCGGCGCGGAACTTCACGAGCTTCGAGCCCCCCGAGACGTACCAGACCTACCAGATCAACTTCGTCGTCTCCGGCCCCGCGCCGTGGACCGAGACGATCACCTCCGTCTCCTTCGCGACCTACCAGCTCGTGTCCCTGAGCCTCGGCGTCGAGGCCGAGGACGGCAAGGGCATCGCGGCGGGCCGCTTCAAGGACTGCGACGGCGAGCCCATCGGCAACGCCGAGACCGAGGTCGGGCTGCTGAACATGGCGGACGGCAGCTTCACGCCCGCGCCCGGCTACTCCACGCGGTACTTCAACGCCGAAGAGGACCCCGACATCGACCAGAACCACCTCGCGGTGGGCGCCGGCCTCTACGGCGCGCTGAACGTGCCGCCGGAGTCCGATCCGTGGGACGTCGTGGCCTGGGGCGTCCCCCAGGACGACGCGCACTGCATCCGCGCCGACGACGACTCGATCATCCGCCCCGACGGCTTCGAGCAGTACTGCCTGCTGGGCCGCACGAGCATCATCGTGCTGCCGGACTCGGTGAACGTCTCCAACATCGAGCTCAAGCTGTACCCCGACGCCTGCTACGAGGCCGACGGCCGATAGCCCGCGGGGGTCCACGGATCGCGCGGCGGATCGCGCAGCGGTAGAGTCCGCGCATGTCTTCGGTTCGCTGCATCCTTGTCGCCGTCCTCGCGGCGCTGTTCGTCCTCCCCTCCGTGTCGTACGCCGGCGCGGACGAGCTCAAGTTCGAGATCGACGGGTACTACCGCGCGCGCTGGCACCTGTTCACGAACCTGTACGACAAGGAGTTCCCGAAGAACGGGAGCCAGGACCTCTCCGTCTACTTCATCGACCCCGGCGCGGAGCTCCCGCCCGGGTTCGTGGACGGCTACACGGGCCCCGAGGGCCAACTCGTCCAGGACTACTGCCGCCAGGTCGACTCCCTCCAGCCGGCCGAGAACCGCCTCTGCCGCCGGTCGATCACGAACCCGGGCGTCTCCACCTGGTTCGTCCAGAAGGGTCGGTTCGAGCCCACGCTGACCTTCCGCGGCATCAAGGTGAAGGCCACGATCGACGTCTTCGACAACGTGATCTGGGGCGACAACGAGAACCTCGCCGCCACCCCGCTGTTCGCGGGCAACCCGAGCACGACGCAGATCGACGGCACGGTCGCCGACAGCATCTCCGTGAGGCGATTGTGGGTGGAGTGGTCGACCGCCTTCGGGCTCATCCGGGTGGGACGCCAGCCGTCGAACTGGGGCCTCGGCCTGCTCGCCAACGACGGCGACGGCTTCAAGAACGACTTCGGCGACGCCTACGAGGGCACGGTCTACGACCGGTTCATCTTCGCCACCCGCCCCGTCAGCCTGGTGAAGGGCATCCACGCGATCTTCAGCGGCGGCGCCATGCCGAAGGCCGAGGACGACCCGGGGATCATCTTCGCCATCGGCTTCGACAAGCTGGTCGAGTCGAGCTCCACGCCGTTCCGTCAGACCCTCGACGACGACGACAACATCCGCGACGAGAACCACGAGGGCGCGGGCATCCGTCAGCAGCCGATCTGGCTGTCGGACCGCGGAGACGACGTGTGGGAGATGATCTTCGTCCTGATGTTCAAGCGGGAGAACTGGGACGTCGGCAACGGCAACCTCATGGACCTGACGCTGGGCACCTACTGGGTGAACCGTCGCCAGGCGGAGACCGACAGCAACGTCTGGATCGGGGACTTCTACCTGGACTGGCGCCTGCGCGGCCTCTTCGCCCAGTTCGAGATCTATTACATCTTCGGCGAGACCGACGGCATCGCCCCCGGCTGGGACTCGGAGACGAACCGCGCCAAGACGACGCGCGCGTCGATCCCCGGGCTGGTCGGCCGCTTCGGCTTCGAGCGCGGGCCCTTCACCGGGCTGGTGGAGGTCGGCCACGCCTCCGGCGACGACGCCATCCTCGACGAGAACTTCACCGGGCGGGCGCTGCACCGGGACCACAACGTGGGCCTGATCCTCTACGAGCAGGTCCTCGCCCAGCGCACGATCGAGAAGTTCGCCGCCCAGGAGTCCACCCAGGGGCTGTGGAGCAACGGCGGCGTCTACAACTCGACGTACATCAACCCGCGCATCCGGCTCACCCCGGGCGACATCTTCGAGATCCGCCTCGGCTACCTCATGGCATGGGCCGATGAGGTGGACGGCGCCGTCATCCCCTTCATCGGCGAAGAAGACAACGGGGCGCGGGTGGTCACCGAGTCGAAGCTGCTGGGCACCGAGGTCGACCTCGGGTTCCACATGAAGTGGGCCGACGACCACATCATCACGTCCCTGGAGATGGGCTACATGCACGCCGGTCCGCGGCTCGCCCGGCTGTCCCAGTACACGGACCCGTCGGACCCCGAGACCACGGTGCAGACGCCCTACACGCAGGCGCAGTACGACGCCATCAAGCGACGGCTCGAGAACATCTTCACCGCCCAGCTCCGCCTCGCCTTTGTCTTCTAGTGCACCCCTCTCGATAAGTCGCTCGTGAGTGCTCGACCCGAGGGCTGGGTGCACGAGTTTCCGGTGCGCGTGCAGTTCGACGAGGTCGATCAGTACGGGATCGTCCACCACGCGCGGTACTGGGTGTACTGCGAGCGGGCGCGCGTCGAGCTGATGGGGCTGCTCGGCATGTCCGCGGACTCCCTCGACGGCGACCGCCTCGGCCTCGTCGTCGTCGAGGCGACCGTCAAGTACAAGACCCCGTCGCGCTTCCTGGACGAGCTGGTGGTCGAGCAGGGCTGTCGTCGGATCGGCGCGAGTCGCACGGTCCTGTGCTATCGAGTCCGGCGCGGTTCGACCGTGATCGCGGACGCGGAGATGGTCCTCGCGTTCGTCGACGGCAGCGGCCGACCCGTGCGCGCGCCCGCCCTCCTGCGGGACGGTCTGAAGCGCATGGGCGTGCCCGGAGAGTGAGCGTGGCCGAGGCCCCTTCCTACCTTGCCGCGCTGCCCGGCCCCCTCGGCGCCGTCCGACGGCGTCTGCTCGGCCGGGTGAACCGCGGCGCGGGGCGGACGTCGCAGGTGGACGTGGACGGCTGGACCGTCATCCTCGAGCCCACGGTTCCGGACCCGAGCCCGGTCTTCGGCTTCTCCGCGGCGAGCTTCCTCGGCCACTACAGCGACGTCCGCCAGGGCGAGCGAGTGCTCGACGTGGCCTCCGGCTCGGGGCTCGTGGCCCTGCACTGCGCCCGCCGCGGCGCCCTCGTGACGGCCGCGGACTCGGCCCCCGAGGCGCTCCTGTGCATCAACCGGACGTTCATCCTCGCCGGGTTCGGCCTGCCGGACCTCCGGGAGTTCTCGCTCGAGGCGACCGAGCTCGACGAGACCTTCGACGCCATCACCTGGACGCCCCCGTTCCTCGCGGGCGACGACGGCGATCCGGTGCGCCGACGCCAGTTCCGAGGGGACGGCGCACGCATCCGCGCGTTCCTCGCCCGGGTCCCCTCCCTGCTCGGCCGCGGCGGCCGCCTGCTCTTCGCGTATCCGGACCTGGACGCCGCGGGCTGGCTCCACGCCGCGCTGGACGACGCGGGGCTCCGCTGGGCCGCGCTCGTGCTCAAGAGCTACCCCGTGATCGGGCCGGTCCGGCTCTACCGCGCGTGGGTCCCTATCGAGGGGGAGACGTCCGGCGAAGTGGCCGGCGGGGCGTCCCTGCCCGGCGCCGCCTGGGTGCTGCAAGACCGCTGAGCAGCAGCAGCGCGAGCCACGACCCGTCGGGCGAGGCCGCCATCTCCGACATACAACCGGTGCCTCCGCCGCCCCCGGGCACGCAGGGCGGCGCGGTGATGTCCTCGATCCCGTCGCAGTTGTCGTCGAAGCCCGCTTCGCAGCGTGACGGCGCCCCCGGATAGACGCTGCTCAGCTGGTCGTCGCAGTCCGCGCGGCAGCCGCTGTAGCCGTCCAGGTCGCGGTCGTGGTCCTCGTCCACGGCGGCGTCGCAGTCGTTGTCCAGCAGGTCGCAGATCTCCGGGAGGGTGGTCGCGACCAGCTCGTTGGTGTCGTCGCAGTCGCCGCCGCACACGAACTCGCCGTCGCCGTCGTTGTCGACCTCGTCCTCCGGGGTGACGCCGTCGCAGTCCGTGTCCACGCCGTCGCAGGCCTCGTCGAGGTTCGGGGAGACGTTCGGGTTCGCGTCGTCGCAGTCGCCCGCGCACCGATCCACGCCGTCCAGGTCGCCGTCGTCCACCAGGTCCACGCGCTCGTCGCAGTCGTTGTCGACGCCGTCGTCGCACACCTCCAGGACGCCCGGGTTCACGTCTCGGTCTTCGTCGTCGCAGTCGCCGAACGGCGGCGGGCGGTCCCCGTCGTAGCCGTCGCCGTCCACGTCCACGAGGTCGTCGCCGCTGCAGTCCTGGTCGACGCCGTCGTAGGGGATCTCGGCGGCGCCCGGGTGGATGTCGGGGTCGTCGTCGTCGCAGTCGTCGCCGTTGGGGCCGCCCACCCAGGCGTCTTCGTCGAGGTCGTTCAGGTCCCCGCCCGCGCAGTCCTGGTCGATGCCGTCGTACGGGATCTCCGTGCCGCCGGGGAAGGCGGTGGCGTCGAAGTCGTCGCAGTCGGTGCCGCCGGGCAGCTGCATCGAGACGAAGCCGTCGCCGTCCACGTCCTCGAGGTCGTGCCCGTCGCAGTCCTGATCGACGCCGTCGTAGGGGATCTCGGGGGCGCCGACGTACGTGAACAGGTCGCCGTCGTCGCAGTCCTGGAGGTCGGCGGCGCGCCCGTCGCCGTCGGAGTCCTCCACCTGAACCTGGAGCGTCGCGATCGACCACCCCGCGGACGCCGCCGCGCCCTGCTCGTGGCGCCAGCGCACGTCCACGGTGCCCCCGATGTACGCGGACAGATCGGCCGCGCCGAGGATCCAGCCGCCGCTGTCGCCGGTGTAGGTGGACGCCGTCACCCAGCCGCCTGCGCCCGTGGCGTCGACCTCGAGGATCCCGAGATCCCCCGCGCCGGTGTCGTGGGCGTGCGCGAACTGCAGTCGCGCGAGGGTGCCCGCGGTGGTGACGGCGGACAGGTCCGCGGTGAACGTGAGCGTGGACGAAGTGGAGACCGCGGGGCCCCCCGCGCAGCCCGTGCACCAGGCGTCGGCGGCGAGGTGTCCGACGCCCGGCACGGCGAGCGGGGTGCCGTACTCCCACTCCCCCGCCCCCACGAGGCCGCCGTCGTTGGGGATCAGGGTGACGAGTTCGTCGGTGCCCCAGCCGTCGCAGTCGTGGTCGAGGCCGTCGGGCCCCTCGTAGGCGTCGGGGTGGAACAGCGCGTCGTCGGGCTGACAGTCCGTGGGGACGTCGGCCGGGCGCACCCCGTCGCCGTCTCCGTCGCAGTCGGTGTGGGGGCCGCCGGAGAAGCCCATGTCCGACGCCGTGCCGTCCAGATCGAGGAAGACGGGGTCGGGGTCGCCGAAGTCGACCAGCTGGCTCGTGGGGAGGAGGTCGAGCAGGTCGTCGTAGGCGTTGCCGGGCGTGAAGAGCATGAACAGGGGGTCGATGAGGACGTTGCCGTTCGTGCCCGTGGGGTCCCCGGCGGCGCCCCCGTACTCGCCGGTGCCGTTGCCGAACACGTCGTTGTAGGTCCACAGGGGGGTCGTGGAGTCGCGGACCGCGCCGAAGCCGGGCGTGTTGAACGCGACGACGTTGTTCACGAAATCGACGGACGTCGAGTTGTTCTCGACCCCGCCCGCGCCGTTCAGATCGCCGACGTTCGCGGTGATCGTGTTGTTGTGCCAAGCGCCGGCCGCGGAGGCCGTGACCCAGATCCCCCCGCGCTCCCCGGTGTTCGCGTGGATCCGGTTGTTGGTGGCCTCGACGTGCACCAGGCCCAGCCACACGCCGCCGGAGCCGGGCGCGCTGTTGTCGCGCACGAGGTTGCAGACGAACAGGGTCGGCGCGTTGTTCGCGGGATCGGCCTGCAGCCACACCCCGCCCCCCTGCTCGGTGGCGGTGTTGGCCTCGATCGTGTTGCCGTACAGCGTGGGCTCGGCTGCGGCCACCGCGATCCCGCCCCCGTACTCCGCCGTGTTGCCGGTGATCACGTTGCCGCTGATGCGCGGCGCGGCGTTCCGTCGGATCACGAGCCCGCCCCCGAGCACGTCGCCGGAGTTGACGTCCGGCAGGCCGGTGCCCCCGGTGAGGGTGAAGCCCTGGAGCAGGGCGGTGGCGGGCTCGGCGTTGTCGAAGGTCACCGCCGGGCCGGAGCCCGCCGCGTCGATGGTGGTGTTGGTCGGCCCCCCGTCCGAGCGGACCACGAGGTCCTTCCCGAGGAAGTCGATGGGCGCGTAGGTGCCGGGGAAGACGAGGATCGTGTCGCCGTCCTGGGCGTCGTCGATCGCGTCCTGGATCTCCACGTACGGCGTGGTGACGCCCTCGTCGACGTACAGGGTCGCGGCGAAGGCCGAGCCGGGCAGGAGGGAGGCGAGGAGGAGGAGGGAGCCCAGGCGGTGCATGGGCGGCGTTATAGCGTCGTTGGGAGGTCGAGGAGGCGGCACAGGCGCGCCCGGATCGCCGATTCGTCGCCGTACCGTTCCTCGACCTGCGCGCGCCCCGCCGTCGCGCGCGACTCCCAGTGCTCGCGGTCGCGGAGGAGTTTCCGGAACGCCACGCCGAGCTGCTTCACGTCGCCCGCCTGCACCTCCACCCCGGCCGCGCCCACGAGCTCGCGGTGGTCGGCGATGTTGGAGCAGACGACCGGCAGCCCCACGGCCTGAGCCTCCATGAGCGCGAAGCCCCACGTGCCGTCGGCGGTGGCGGGCGCGCTGAGGATGTGGGCGCTCCCCAGCAGGTCGGCGAGGGCGGCGGGCGGCATCGCGGCCGTGTGGAACTGCACCGAGACGCCGTCGGCGCGACGCTCCAGCCGCGGCACGTACCCGGGCTCGGGGGTGGTGCCCACCAAGTGGAGCTCCGCGCGGCCGCGCTCGCGCGTGAGGCTCTGCATGGCCTCGACCGTCAGGTGGACGCCCTTGTCCGCCCGCAGCGAGCCGACCTGCACGACGCGGACGGTGCCGGTGCCGGGCGCCGCGGCGCGGGCGGCCTCCAGGAAGGCGGGGCCGGGGCCGGGGTGGAACACCTGCGGGGTGCCCCGAGGCCGTCGCTGGGCGGCGATGAGGGTGGGCACGAGGAGGGCGTCGCGGCCCTGGGTGCGGGCCGCCCGGATTCGGCCGCGCAGGCGCCCGAAGCCCGAGGGGCGGTCGGCCTGCGGAGCGAGCGGGCCCAGGACGCCGGTGGTGGGCGCGATCCCGGAGGGCACCTCGGGGGCGAAGGCGAGGATGCGGTCGGGGCGGCGGGCCGTGGCGCGACGACGCACGGCGAGCTCAAGCGCGATCTTCGAGCGCAGTCCCCCCCCGGGCCCGTCGGACTCGCCGGTGCCCGTGACGACGTCGACCTCGTGGTCGGCGGCCGTCACCAGGTCCCGGATCCGGGCGGCGTAGCGCCCCTCTCCACGGGGGGCGTCGGGCGAGAGACGTCCGGCGAGGAGCACGCGCATCCCCCTCAGGTTACCCTCGCGCCATGCCGAAGAACCTCACCCGCTGGATCGGGATCGCGATCGGCCTGGGCATCGCCTTGGGCCTCGTCGCCAACAGCTCGCCGGGGCTCGCGCGCGCCCTCGCGCCCCTGAGCTTCGTCGGCGATCTCTTCATCGCCGCCCTGAAGATGTTGGTGGTCCCCGTGATCGTCACGTCGCTCATCGTGGGCGTCACGTCCATCGGCGACGTGAGCCGCGTGGGCCGGATGGGCAGCCGCGCCGCGGGCTACTACCTCGCGACGACGGGCATCGCAGCCATCATCGGCCTCAGCCTGGTGAACCTGATCAAGCCGGGCGTGGGCGCCGACCTGGGCGCCGCCACGATGACCGAGGCCGCGACCCGCGGGGCCGACCTCACCCTCGGCAACTTCGTCAGCGACTTCCTCGTGCGCTCCGTGCGCAACCCCTTCGAGGCGCTCGCGGCGGGCGACGTGCTCTCCATCATCGTCTTCTGCCTGCTGTTCGGCGGCGCCCTCGTGTCCCTCGGCGACACCGCGAGGCCCGTCGTCGACCTCTTCCGCAGCCTCGACAAGGCCGTGATGCGGATGATCGAGTGGGTGATGTGGCTCGCCGCGCCCGGCGTGTTCATCCTGCTGTTCGGCGCGCTCGCCGAGGGCGGCGTGGAGGCTCTGTCGTCGCTTGCGAAGTACTGCGTGACCGTCGTGGCGGCGCTGCTCGTCCACGGGTTCGTGGTGCTCCCCATCCTCGTAAGAACCGTGGGCGGCCGCTCCCCGGTGGAGTGGCTGCGCGGGATCCGCCCGGCGATGGCCGTCGCCCTGTCGACCTCGTCGTCCTCCGCCACCCTCCCCGTGACCATCGAGGCCTGCGAGAAGAACCTGGACGTCCCGCGTCCGGTCGCCTCCTTCGTCTTGCCCCTGGGCGCCACCATGAACATGGACGGCACGGCCCTCTACGAGGCGATCGCCGCGATGTTCGTGGCGCAGGCCTACGGCATCGACCTGTCCCTGGGGCAGCAGTTTCTCGTCTTCTTCACGGCGTCGGCGGCGTCCGTGGGGGCCGCGGGCATCCCGTCGGCGGGCCTGGTGACGATGGCGATGGTGTTCACCGCGGTGGGCCTCCCCCTCGAGGGCATCGGCCTCATCGTCGCGGTCGACCGCTTCCTGGACATGGGTCGGACGGTCGTCAACGTGATGGGAGATACCGTCGGATCCGTCGTCGTGGACCGATATACTCGGGACGGCGACGAGCCGTCTGCGCCCGTCGCTGCCTGAAGGCCACCCCCTCCTCCCGGATCTTGCGGAGTTGTTGCGGGGTGTGAAAAGGCCGGAATGCCTGTCCTTGCAGGGGTCTTTCCACTTCCACGGTCGACCGCGACCCTGCATACTCCCGACCGCTTGAAGAAGGGGTTCGTTGCTCTCGCGCGCGCGAACCGAGACTGGAGAACGCATGCACTACAACAGTGCCCTGAGCCGACTCGCCGTGGCCTGCATCGTCCTGATCGCGGCCCACCTGGGGTCCATCGCCCCGGCGTCGGCGGGGACCTGCGGGGTCCTCCCGTTCACCCACGGGGCGGACGTGACGGACGGCGCCGCGACGAACATCACGTCGCTGGTGTCGACCGAGCTGGACTTCCGCGGCGGGTGGACGATCGTCGTCACCGCGAGCAAGCAGGAGATCACCGACGGCTGCGGCGCCGACCAGGCGTGCCTCATGGCCTTCGGCAAGGGCGAGAGCCACGACGGCGTGGTCACCGGCACGATCGCGACCGAGGGCTCCGACAAGTATCGAATCACCGCCCGCTGGTACGAGGTCGGCACCGGCCGCATGAAGCGCGAGGTGTCCCAGGCCATCAACCGCAAGGCGGACCTGCTGATCGAAGAGGTCCCGGGGCTCGTCACCGAGCTGCTCACGGGCGTGGCGCCGGTGTCCGCCGACGAAGCCGACGAGGAGACCGCCGACGACTTCGCGTCCCTCGATGAGATCGACTTCGACGACCTCGACGAGGAGGAGGAGGACGAGCCGCGGGTGAAGGTGAAGGCGAAGCCGAAGCGGGACAACCGCGGGCGTCGCCGCGAGCCGGTCGAGGAGACCGCGGACCCCTTCGGCCTGGACGTGGACGACCTGGACGACCTCGAGGAGGTCGAGCGCGAGAACGAACGCGAGCGGGAGCGGGAGCGCGCGCGGGCCGAGCGCGAAGAGGACGAGCGCCGGGCTCGTGAGGAAGAGCGACGCCGGGCGGAGCGCATCGCCGAGGAGCGCCGCGCCGAGGAAGAGGCCGCGGAGCAGGCCCGCGAGCAGCGCCGAGAGCGCGAGCGCCGGGCCCGAGCGCGAGCCGAGCGAGAGCGCGAAGAAGAGGAGCGGCAGGCCCGCGCCGAGCAGCGTCGCCGAGAGCGTGAAGAGGAAGAGCGTCGCGGGCGCCAGGCTCGAGAACGCGAAGAGGAGCGCGAGCGCGCCCGAGCCGCCCGAGAACGCAGGGAGCGTGAGGAAGCCGAAGAGCGCGACCGCCGCGCCCGAGAGCGCGAGGAGCGCGAGCGTGAGGCTCGGGTCGCCCAGGAAGCGCGGAGCCGCGAGGAGCGCCGTGAGGCCGCCGAGCGCGAGGACCGCGAACGCCGGGAGCAGCTCGCCGAAGCGCGACGGCTCGAGCGGGAACGCGAGCGAGAGCGTCGCGAAGCCGACGACGACGACGACGACACCGACTACGCGGCCGTCGAGCTGGGCTCGGCGCTGGACGCGGGCGCGATCAGCTTCGCCAGCGACGACGAAGAAGAGGGCTACGTCGGCTTCGTGATGGAGGACGCGGCGGAGGAAGAGGACGACGACGGTCCCCTGATCTCCATGGAGCCCGCGGACGAGGACGACGAAGACGAAGACGACGAGCCCGAGGTCGGCGATCTCGTCACCGGCGGCGGGTACGACGATCCGGGCGCACGACGCCGGGCCAACGCCGCGGATCGTCGCGCCGACCGGGACGACCGGTACAGCCGCGCCCGCAGCTTCGGCAGCTCTTCGTCCGACGACGACGACGACGACGACGACGACGACGGATACCGCTCGGTGGGCGACGACGAAGACGAGGACGACCGCCTCGCGTCCCGGGACGACTCCGTGGTGGATCGAAGCCGGAGCCGGAGCCGCTCCCGAAGCCGCGACGACGACCGGGACGGGACCTACCGCTACCGCCCCGCGGGCAGCGACGAGGACGACCTCGACGAAGACGACGACCGGGACTCGTACAGCAGCCGTCGGTCGACCGGCCGCGCCTCGGCCACCAAGCGGACGTCGGACCCCGGCGCCCGTCGCCACATCTCGATCCGCGGGAGCGGCGGGTTCTCGCACTACTACCTCTTCTTCGGGCAGTACGGCCTCGAGCTCGGCATCTTCCCCATCGACGCGTTGAGCATCGACGTGGGCGGAGAGGGCTGGTCGCTGAGCCTCACCGAGCAGGCCGAAGACGACGCCGGCGAGCCCCTGTGGGACGAGAACGGCGAGGCCATCACCACCACGGAGCTGCGCACGCTGCCGCACTTCTCCATCGGCGCGTCCTGGCGCGGAAACTTCCACCGCGTCATCAAGCCGTACGCGGGCGGCGACGTCGGCGCGATCATGTACGCCACCGAGAAGCACTCCGACGGGTCGAGCACCCCGCGCTTCGGCGTCACGGGCATGGCCAAGGGCGGCGCGGACTTCATGATCACGAAGGTCATCGGCGCGCACGTCGGCGTGCGGGTGGGCGTGGCCTACTCGCCCCTGGTGGAGGAGCTCGTCTACTTCGAGTGGAACCCCGTGACCTTCGTCTTCAACCTGAAGGCCGGCCTGACGCTCGCTTTCTGAGGCGATCTTCGATGCGCTGATCGACGTGCGTCGCGCCTGTCTACACAGGCCTGTCACAATTTGTTGACAATTCCCTGACAAGTCGGCGATCCTGCCGAAGATGTCGCTGCGCCCCTACGTCCTGATCGCCCTCGCCTCGCTGCTCGTCGGCTGCGGCTTCGGCGACTACGAGACCGACGCCGAGCCCGAGGCCACCCCGGATCCCTGGGCCGCCTTCGGGGACGACGACGACGCGACCGACGACGACGACGCGACCGACGACGACGACGCGGGCGGGGACGACGACGACTGGGACGACTGGGAAGGCGACGAGGTCGGCGAGTGCGACGACGGCGCCGACAACGATCGCGACGGCCTCTTCGACTGCGACGACTCGGGCTGCGCGGGCTCCAGCGCCTGTGAAGAGGACCCGGTGGGAGACGACGACGACGCCGTGGGGGACGACGACGACGCGGTCGGGGACGACGACGACGCGGCCGACGACGACGACGCCGTGGGAGACGACGACGACGCCGTGGGAGACGACGACGACGCGGTCGGCGGCTCGGACCCGGTCATCGTGAACCTGCTCTGGCAGTGGAACGCGGGCCCCGGCGAGTTCCAGTTCGACATGGCCGTGAGCGACGCGGGATGCGACCTCGGCAACCCCACCGTGAACTGGACGCTCAACGGCGTCGCCCAGAACCCGGCCCCCCTCGGCGGCACCGCGGTGTCCTGCCAGGCCACGATCGTCTTCTACGTCTCGGGCCTCGGCAGCGGCGCCTGGGACTTCGACTTCACCATCACGGACAGCGTCGGCAACACCGGCGCACCCTGGTCCGTCACGGTGAACAACTGAATCGACTCAGGACGGTCGCGCCGCCTCTTCCTCGCGGATGATGCGCAGCTGCTCGTTCAGGTCCCCGATGGCGCCCGCCCAGTACCCGTCGGTGCCGAAGTTCGGGAAGCCGATCTTGAACGCCGGGTCCTCCCAGCGGTTGGCCAGCCACGCCGTGTAGTGGATGTACCGAAGCGCGCGCAGCGGCTCCACGAGGCGCAGGGAGGCGCGATCGAAGTCGGTCATCGTGCCGTAGGCGTCGAGCAGGATGTCCCGCCGACGCAGGGCCCAGTCGTCGCGCCCGCCCCACAGCATCCACAGGTCCTGCACCGGCGGCCCCGTCACCATGTCGTCGAAGTCGAGGAAGACGAAGCCCGCCGGGGACCGCAGCAGGTTGCCGAGGTGAGCGTCCCCGTGGATCCGCTGATACGTCGGCAGGAACCCCTCGAACGTCGGCTCGATGAGGTCGATGACCCGGTTGGCGACGTCGCGATACGCGTCGCGGAACGCCGGGAGGATGTGGTCGCCGTCGAGCAGGAGCGCGAGGTCGTCGTGCCCATAGGTGCGCGGCGTCAGCTCCAGGCGGTGCTCGGCCGGGTCCGTGCGGCCGACCTGGTGGATCCGCCCCAGGAGCGCGCCCACGCGGCGCAGCTGGTCGTCGTCCATCTCGTCCGGCGCCCGCCCGCCGATGCGCGGGAACATCGAGAAGTAGATGCCCTCCAGCGTCCCGATGGTGTCGTCCTCGGCGATCTCCACGGGAGACGCCATGGGGATCTCGGCGTCCTCGAGGTCCCAGATGAACTCGTGCTCGTCCAGGATCTGGTCCCGCGTCCACCGGCCGGGCCGATAGAACTTCCCCACCACGAAGCTGCCGTCGCTCAGCTCGAGCTGATAGACGCGGTTCTCGTAGGAGTTGAGGACGATGAACCGGCCGGTGCAGCAGCGTCCGCCGATCTCCACGGCGTCCATCACCTTCTCGGGGGTGAGCGCGAAGAAGAACTCGGTGACGCTCACGGGGAGCGGGCGCCGAATCGGGCGCGGACGGCCTGCATCGCCGGAGTGTACGCGCCGGCGGCGTCGCGCACGACGAGGACGGTCCTCTCTTCCGGACCCGGCTCCCGAGCGCCGACGTAGCCCCGGAAGCGGGGCTCGCGATCCGGTCGGGGGTGCACCACGAGCGTCGCCCGGACGGCCAGACCGACCGCGTCGAAGGCCCGCCTCACCCGGGCGTCCTGGGCGCCGTCCATGAGCATCGACGCTCGCCCGTGCGGAGCCAGCGCGCGCGCCGCGCAGGCGAGGTAGGCCTCGATCCCGCCCCGCATCTCGAACCGCCCGGCGGCGCGCTGGGGGTCCTCGGGCAGGAGCCCCGTGCCCATGGGCATGAACGGCGGGGTGCCCGTCACCAGGTCGTAGTCGGGGCCCACGTCCAGGTCCCGCAGGTCCGCGTGCTCCACGTGCGCGCGGTCGACGAGCCCGTTCTCGGCGAGGTTGCGGCGGGCGAGGGCGGCCGAGACGTCCTGGGCCTCCACCATGCGGAAGCGGGCCGCGAGGACCGTGGACAGGAGCAGGGTGACGGTGCCGTGGCCGCACCCCAGATCGAGGACTCGCCGTGCGTCCGGGGCGGCAGACCACGCGCAGTGAGCCGCCAGGAAGTCGTCCGTGGCGCTGCGATGTCCCCTCTTCCGCTGCCAGACCCGCAGGTCCGGCGCGATGGTGTCGAGGGTCAGCTCCGGGTCGTCTCGGGACTCCATCCGGCCCAGTTCACGACGTCGTAGCGGGGCGGCACCGAGACCCAGCGGCCCAGGTACTCGGGCCCCAGGAGGGTCGCCTGCTCGTCCAGGATCTCGGACGTGGCGGTGCGCGCGGCGGCGATGGCGGCCCGGTCGCCTCGGACCTCGGCCACCTTGCCGAGCGCGTAGTGCACCCGCTCGCGCTCCAGGCGGACGCCCGACGCGAGCGACATGGCCATGCCCGCCCCCGCGGCGTGCGCCTCCGCGGCCTGCAGGTCGCCCCGAGACATCGCCACCAGCGCGCGCTCGGACAGGCACAGGGCGAGGGTGAGCCGCTGCTGGGTGGCGCGCAGCACGCGCTCCCCGCGGGCGAGGTGGGCCTCGGCGTCGTCGAGGAGTCCGAGGCGACGGGTGATCTCCCCGAGGGTGGTCATGGCGGGGCCGAGCACCCGGATCGCGCCCAGCTGCTCCGCCCGCTCCACCATCTCCAGGCACTCGGAGCGGGCCCGGTCGAGGTCCCCTCGGAAGCCGATGAGCTGCGCGATGTCCCGCTCCAGGAGCAGGCTGGTCAGCTGATCGCACTGGTCCTCGGCGAGCTCGTAGGCCTTGCGGAAGCCGTGCTCCGCCGCGTCGTACTCGCCGAGCTGGCAGTCGGCCGTGGCCGCGTTCGCGCGCCCGAGCATCTCCCAGTAGGGGTTCACGATGCGACGCGCCTCGCCCGCGATCCCGGCCCAGCGGTCCCGCGCCGCGATCAGCGACCCGCTGCGCATGTCCACGTGGGCCATCAGGTCCGAGAGCTGGAAGAGCGTCTCCATGGGCGCTTCGACCTCGAGGGCCGTCATGAACGCCTGCTCCACCACCTCGATCACGCCTTCGTGGTTCTGGTTGTGCTTGTAGAGCGTCGCCCGCTGCGTGTAGACGCGCAGCAGCGCCGCCGCGTCCCCCTCCGCGAGCTGCTCGAGCTCGTCCAGATCCTCCTCCGCTCGCGACCACTCGCAGGCCGACGACGCCAGCGACACACGCTCCTTGAGCGCGGCCGGCAGGTCTTCGGGCTTCGCCTGGCGGGCCGTGTCGACCCACAGATCGGCCACCGTGAGGCCCGTGGCGGTGCGACCCGCGGCCTGCTCGTGACGTACGGCGGTGGCGAGCAGGGGGAGCGCCGTCTCCGCGAGGCCCGCGCGCAGGTACCCCCGCGCCGCGAGGGCCGGCCGCTCGTCGTGGGCCGCCGGGTGATCCGGATGGTCCTCGAGCATGACGTCGGCGAAGCGCTTGCCGACCGCCTGCCGCTGGGTCTCCTCGAGCATCTCCCAGGCGACCTCACCGACCACGCGATCCTTGAGCTGCAGGCCCCAGGAGCCCTGCGCCGCCTTCTCTTCGGCGATGCCGCGACGCACCAGGGCGTTGATGGCGTCGATGAAGGGGTCCTCCGGCCACTTCGAGATCTCCATGAGCCAGTCGAGCACGACCGGTCGATGGATCATCCCGAGCACGCCCGCGGCCTCCAGGGAGATCGTCGACAGGCCGTTGAGGCGGGACTTCCACCGCTCGCGCGGGTCCATGGACGCCGCGGCCAGCAGGTCCGACTCCTTCGTGTCGCGCCCGGACCGGCGCCCGGCCTCGGCGAGCAGCCCCTGCACCCAGTCCAGGAGGGCGCGCGGCGTGAGGTTCACGCCCTCCACCACGGCGCGACGGGCGAGCCGCGTGGGGGGCACCGCCCACCCCAGGGCCGTCTGGATGGCGACGGCGATGTCCACGCCCATGAGCGGCAGGATGGTGATGCCCTCCCCCGCCCAGGCGGCCGGGGTCTCGGTGCCCGCGAGCGCCACGAGCCGGGGCCGACCTCGGTGGGGGGCGCGGTCCGCGGGGGGCGTCGCGAGGTAGCGGAGCAGATCGAGCGAGTCGGGATCGAGCAGCTCGGCGTCGTCCACCAGCAGCGCGACCGGGGCCTGCATCGCGAGCAGCGCGATGATCCGCTCGATGGCCTGGTAGTAGAGGATCCGGCGCGACGCGGGGTCGTCGGGCGGCGGGTCGAGGGGGCCGACGGAGAGCAGCGGCTCCCGGAACGTCGGGCACAGGTCGATGGCCGCGGTCGCGGACGCGCCGAGCGCCCGACGCAGGTCGAGCGGCGGCAGACGCTGCAGGTACCAGCTGACCGGCTCCATGATCAGGCGCATGCCCGACATGCCCGCGGCGGGGTCCTGCCCCTTGCCCGTGAGCACGACCGCGCCGACCTCGAAGCGCAGGACGTCGCGCAGCTCGGCCAGCAGCCGGGTCCGCCCGCTGCCGGACTCGCCCCGGAACCAGTGGATGGCGGGGCGGATGTCGTCGAGCTGGAAGCCCTCGAGCGCGTTCTTGAGGAACTCGTCGCGGCCGCGGAAGGCGGGGGCGAAGAGCTCGGGCCCGGCGTCGATGTTCTGGACCTCGTCGTACTCGGGGAACATCGCCGTGGTCGCGGCGCCGAGCCCCTCGTCGACGCCGGCGTGGGGGGTGATCGCGTCCGGCTCGGGATCGTGGCCGTCCGGGCGGGTGATCAGGGCGTTCGGATCGTCCACCTGGCGCAGGGCGCGCTTCGCGCCGAGGTCCACGAAGATCCCCTCGCGGGTGGGGTCGGGGCTGGCGTGCGCCTGGCTCTTCGCGAGGTTGCTCTCGTCCGGGTCCCCCCCGTGCTCCTCCCGCACCTCCGCGGCGCGGCCCGACGCCTCCAGCGCCGAGACGACGACCTGGTTGAGGTCGCGGGGGTTCACGCGCTCGCGGGACGACGCCTGGAGCGTGCCCGTGGGCGACACGTGGTCGAGGATCTCTTCGCGCAGCGCGCCTGCGTCCGGGGGCCGCGACGACGGGTCCTTGGCCAGGAGGCGGTTCACGAGGTCGCACAGCGAGCGGGGCAGCTGGGGGACGAGGTCCGCGAGGCGGGGCGCCGGCTCGGTGACGTGCGCCATGAGCAGGTCGAAGAGCGACGGCGCCGTGAACGGCGGGCGCCCGGACAGCACCTCGAAGAGGATGACGCCCAGCGAATAGAGGTCGCTCCGACCGTCCAGATCCAGGGAGCGCGCCTGCTCGGGGCTCATGTACCGCGCGGTGCCCACGGTCTCCCCGACGGCCGTCAGCGGCGCGACCTGCTCCAGGGCCATCGGCTTGGCGATGCCGAAGTCCACCACCCGGGCCCGGCCGCCGTAGTCCACGAGGATGTTCTCGGGCTTGAGGTCGCGGTGGAGGATCCGGTGAGCGTGCAGGTAGGACAGCGCCTCGCACACCTGCGCCGCGACGGACAAGGCGGGGGCCACCCACGCCTTGGGGAGCGGTCGGTGCTCCGCCTCCCGACGGGACTGCCGCCCCACGACCGCCCACATGTCCCCGCCCGGGACCCACTCCATGACGATGTACTCGCCGTCCTCACACACGCCGTACCGGTACACGGCGACGATGCCGGGGTGGCGGAGCTTGCTGACCGCGTTGAACTCGCGTCGGAACCGCCGCGTGGGGCCCGCCGCGCCCGCTTGCCGCCGGAGGATCTTGACCGCGCGCAGGGCCCCGGTCTCGAGGTCCATGGCGCGATAGACGGCGCCCATGCCGCCCAGACCGACCAACACGAGGTCGGAGAGGCCGGGGATCTCCGGGGGACGGGTCTCGATCGGGCCGGGGGGATTCACGACGCGCCAAGGCTACGGCACCACACGCGGGAGCGCGACCGACCGGACCCGATCGACGGGGAGGTCCAGCGCCCCCTCAACGCCCTCGTCGTCGTCGTCCCTTGGAGGCGGCCAGCCGCCCCGACATGTCGTTGCCCAGGTCGTCGAACCGCCGACGCAGCGGCAGATCCTTGGTGGAGCGCTTCGCCCGGCGGAGGCTCGCCACCAGCTCGGGGTCGGCGACGGGCGACTGCTGCTGGAGGATCTCCGCGTCCTGCAGGGCCGCGCCGGCCGCGGATTCCCGCCCCGACCTCACGGCCAGCTCGGCGGAGAGGACGGCCTTCACCACGCGCTGCTCGTGGGTCGTCGACACCCCTGGAGCGACGGCCCCGCCGACCTCGCCCTCGAACTCCTTGGCCGTCGGCAGGTCGCCGACGACCAGGGCCATCTCCATCAGGTGCATGAGGATCCCGGCGATGGGGAGCCGCCGCTTGCGGCCGAGGGCCAGCGCCGTCTTGTAGGCCTGCCGGGCCTCGCCGGTGCGGCCGTCGATCCGCTCGGCCTCGCCCCGGAAGTACCAGAGCGCCTGCAGGTCCCGCCAGGCCGCCCGCTCGCGCAGCAACGAGCGCAGTCGATCGAGGCGACGTCGCACGGTCTCGGGGTCGCGTCGGGCGACCGCGATGGGGAGCGCCACCCGCAGGACGCGGAGCAGCAGCGCGGCGTCCCGGGAGCGTCGCGCGATCGCGTCGGCGCGTTCGCACAGCTGCTCGGCGGCGGCCGCGTCCCCCTCGATGCGCCGCTGGTCGGCGAGGTAGGCGAGGGCGCGACACTCCCAGCGCTCGGAGCCCACCCCCCGGCTCAGATCCAGGGCGCGCTTGAGCGACTCCGTGGCCTCGGCCATGCGGCCCGCCCGACGGAGGGCCTCGGCGTGGGCGAGCTCGTAGCGACACTGCTCGACGCTCGGGGGCAGCGGCAGCCACATGGGCTGGAGCATGTCGAGGGCGCCCGCGAGCTCGGAGGCGGTGCCCGGCGGGTCGCGCGTCTCCTGCTCGAGCCGGGCCGCGAGGACGTGGATGTCGGCTTCCACCTCGGGCGTGAGCGAGCCGGGCTCGCGGGTGACGACGTCCAGCGCCCGGGACACCGCCCGGAACGCCGCCTCCCGCTCGCCGCGACCTCGCAGCAGGTGGGCCGCCGTGCGTCGATCTCGGGCGGCGGGGCCGGGCTGTCCGCAGGCGTCGCGGTTGCGCGCGGCCTCCATCAGGCGCTCGGCGCGGCCGGACCCCTCGGCGGCCTCCAGGGTCGACGCCCAGGCGCGGTGGAACGCCATGCGTCGCTTGATCTCGATGCGGTCCCGCAGGCGCTCGGCGAGCGCGGTGTGGACCAGCCGCGGACCCTCGTCCCGCACGTCCACGAGCGCCGCCACCACGAGCGTCGCGATGCTCTCGGCCACCCGGTCCTCGGCCACCCCCACGCGCCCGGCCGCCTCCACGAGGTCGACGTACCGCGCCCGCTCCAGCACGAGCGAGAGGAGGTCCAGGACCGTCTGCGCGGCCTCCCCGTCCTCGCGGCCGCTCACGAAGTCCTTGGCCCGCGCCTCCAGGATGGCGTCGAACCGCAGGTACCCGGCCGTGGACGGCGTGTCCCCCCGCAGGGTGAAGCCGTCCGGCGTCCAGGTGAGGCGCCCCGACTCGTGCAGGTGCCTGGCGATCTGACGGGCGCCCCGGGGATCGCCCTTCGCCCAGCGCGCGATCTCGAGCCCCAGCTCCTCGGTGGAGCCCGCGGTGAAGGCGAGCAGCGAGGCGATCGCGGCGTCCGCCAGGGGGGCCATGGCGATGCGCTCGGTGCGCGGATCCGCGCGGAGCACGGCCCACTCCGGATGCAGGGGCCCGCCGCCGTCGTCGGTGCCGCGGGTGGTCGCCACCACGAGCACCGACAGCGGGCCCTTGGCCTGGAACAGACGGGTCAGCCACGTCAGGGGGGCGTGGTCGGCGCACCGATCGACGTCCTCGAGCCACAGCAGGAGGGGGCGACGGCGCGACAGGACGCGGAAGAGCTCGATCGCGGTGGCCGCCTCCTCCTCTTCGGGACGGAAGGCCCGGTTGTGGGCGGCGAGCATCGAGAGCAGCCGGGGGACGAGGTCCGCGTCGGGCGGATAGCCCGCTTCGGCGAGCACCCGTCGCACCCGGGCGGGGCGCGCCGACGGGGCGAGGTCCGACACCCGAAGGACCTGCTCGAGCAGCCGACGCAGGGCCTCGGCGCCGGAGCCTTCGCTGCGGAAGCGCACGTGGTGGGAGCGCGCGAGGCCGAACTCCTCGACCACCGCCGACAGCTCCCGGGCGAAGCGGGTCTTGCCGCGGCCCTGGGCGCCTTCGACCAGCAGCAGCGCGGGTCGATGAGCCTGGGCGGCCACCCGGAGCGACGCCCACCCCACGTCCCACTCGGAGTCGCGTCCCTGCAGCGGCGAGTCGCGCATCGCGAGCAGCCCGTAGGAGGCTGCGGGGAACGGCGCGGCCGACGGGAGGTCTCGGCGCGCGCCCTCGCTCCACGCGTCCGACGCCGGGCGGTCCAGCTCCCAGGCGGCGGGGAGGGCGACCTCGTCGTCCTCGGCGGGCGCGAGCTCGAGGGTGCCGCTGCCCCCGTGGGACGACAGCCGCGCCGAGTCCGCGATCGGGTCCGTGCCGGTGGGATCCGTGGTGGGTCCGATGTGGTCCGGACCCGGGTCCGTGTCGCGATCCTCGGGCTTGCGGACCGCCTCCATGAGCACGTCGGTCCCCTCGGGATCGAAGTCCCGCGGGCCGGTGGTCAGGTCGGTGGTGTCCGGCGGCGGGAGGTGCCTGCGGGCGTCGGCGGCCCACCCGAACCGCTGGGCCGGATCGGGCGCGAGGAGCCGGAGCAGGAACCGACGGAGGGGCACCCCGAGGTCGGAGATGGCCTGCAGCGGAGGCGTGAAGCGGCTCTGCAGGCGCAGGTCCCAGATCCCGGCGTTCGTCTCGCCGGGGAAGGCGGGCGTGCCGGTGAGCAGCTCCACCAGGACCACGCCGAGCTCGTACAGGTCCGTCCACGGGCCCACGTCCGCGCCCGCGCCCTCGACCAGCTCGGGGGCCATGTAGGCCAGCGTGCCCGCCACGCGCCCCCCGCTCGGGTCGTTGCGGGGGATCGACGTCATCTTGTCCACGCCGGTGCGCGACGCCGCCACCCACGACGCGATGCCGAAGTCGAGCAGGCTCACCCACGGCTTCTCGGGCTCGCCCGACAGGAGGATGTTCGAGGGCTTCAGGTCGCAGTGCACGACCCCGCGCCCGTGCGCGTACGCGAGCGCGTCCAACACCTGGCTCGCCACCCGACGGAGCCAGGACCAGGACCGCGGCTTGGTGGCCCAGGCGGTGAGGGGGCGACCGGAGACGTACTGGAAGACGAGGCCGGGGATCTCCGGCCCGCCCTCTTCGACGGGGCTCAGCGTGGTGCGATCGAGGAGCGCCACGAGGTGCGGGTGGGACAGCCGCGCGACGGTGTGGGCCTCGGCGGCGACCCAGCGCTCGGCGTTCCCCGGGAGGACGTGCACCCGCGGGAGCTTGACGGCCACGTCGCGCTCGAAGACCCGGTCCTGCGCGCGCCACACGTCGGCCATCCCGCCCCGGCCGATCAGCCTCAGGAGTCGGTACCGGCCGTCGTGGGACGTACTCCCCGGGCGATGGGTGCGACCCTCGTCGGCGGCGCCGCCGGGGGCCTTCGCGGTGGAACCCGTCACGCATGTATTCTGCCGGCTCATGACCACGGCGCCCGGCACGCGACCCGAGACAGCGCTCGTTCAGCGCGACACGCTGCTCGGAGCCCGAGAACGCCTCGTCCAGGCGACGGTGACGGTCATCGAAGGCCCGGACCTGGGCCTCGCGTTCCCCCTCAGCGAGAAGCCGATCGTGCTCGGGAAGGCCCGCGACTGCGAGATCGTCCTGACCGATCGCGCGGTGTCCGGGCGTCACCTGGAGCTCCGCCTCGACGGCTCGTCCGTGCGCCTCAAGGACCTCGGGTCCACCAACGGCACCTACGTGGGCGAAGCGAAGGTGATCGAGTCGGTGGTCCCGGCCGGGTCCGTCGTGACGGTGGGTCGGACGCGCCTGCACCTCCGGTCGGACGAGGACGGCGGGACCCTCCTCACTCCGTCGGCGTCGGACCACTTCGGGGGCCTGTTCGGCAACTCCGTCCCCATGCGGCAGGTGTTCGCCGTCCTGGAGCGCGCCTCCACCCGGGACGTGAGCGTGCTCCTGGACGGCGAGACCGGCACCGGCAAGGAGCTCGCGGCCCGCGCGGTGCACGCCCACTCCCACCGCAGCAGCGGCCCGCTCGTGGTCCTGGACTGCTCGGCGGTGGCGCCGGAGCTCATCGAGTCCCAGCTGTTCGGGCACCGTCGCGGCTCCTTCACGGGCGCGATGCAGGACCGGGCGGGCGTGTTCGAGAGCGCGCGCGGCGGCACCGTGTTCCTCGACGAGCTGGACTCGCTCCCCCTGGATCTCCAGCCGAAGCTGCTGCGCGTGATCGAGTCGCGCGAGGTGGTGCGGCTGGGCGAGTTCGAGCCGCGGCCCATCGACGTGCGCCTCGTGGCCGCGTGCGGTCGGTCCCCGGAGGAGGCGGTGGCGCGCGGGGAGCTGCGCAAGGACCTCTACTTCCGCCTCGCCGTCGTGCGCGTGACCCTGCCGGCGCTGCGGGACCGCATGGAGGACATCCCCCTGCTGGTGAAGCGGCTGCTCGCGACCATCGGCAGCAACCAGGTGATGGTGGAGGACGGCGCCGCCCTCGACCGCCTGCAGCGGCACCCGTGGATGGGCAACGTGCGCGAGCTCCGCAACGTGCTCGAGCGGGGCCTGCTCCTCGCCCCGCCGGGCGCCACCAGCCTCACCCAGCTCCCCCTCCGGCTGAACCCGGTCATGGCGGGCGCAGACGACGGCGGGCCGCGCGTCCCCCGAGAGATCGACCTCCGCCTGCCCTACAAGGAGGCCAAGGAGTCGGCCTTGGGGATCTTCGAGAAGGAGTACCTGCGGGCGGCCCTCGCGCGGAACGGGGCGAACCTCAGCCGCACCGCACGCGACGTGGGCCTCACCCGTCACCACCTCCGCAAGCTGCTGCGGCGACACCGCCTGATCGCGGGCCCGAGCGACTGACCCGCGGGCGCGACCTCACCGGTCGAGCTCGAGGAGATTCGAGAGGTCCGGGACCTCGCGCCCCCGGGGCGCCCACAGCCTCCAGTCGCCCTCCGCGGCCACCAGCTCGAGCCCCAACCGGTGCCCCGGATCGGGCTCCCAGCGTCGGGTGATCACGAAGCCGTCGGGGTGGTCGGCGAGCCAGGTCGGCAGCTCCCGCAGCTGCGGCCAGAAGATCGGGTGGTCGGTCCGCCACGCCGGTGCGTACAGCTCTCGCGGATTGAACGCGCGACGGCGGACGGGCACGGCGATGGGCGCCTCCGGGGAGGCGATCGCGGGCTCCGAGAGGAGGACCGGCAGGGGGGGCAGGCCCTCGCCCACGAACCGATCGGGCCGCAGGACGACGTGCATGGAGGTGGCCCAGCCGAGCGCGACCACGCCCACGACGGTCCAGGCCGTCCCGTACTTGCCCAGGGACCACCACGCCAACACGGCCACCAGCATCCCCAGCGCGCCCAACATCAGGAGCACGTGATAGTGGGGGTGCATGAGGGTGTCTTCGAAGTACCAGCGGGGCGCGAACCGGCCCCCGCGGACGCGCCAGGCGGCGCCCGAGATCCAGGTGAGGATCCCCAGGGGGAGGATCCACGGCACGAGCAGCGTGCGCAGCTCCTCGCGTCGGCTCGCGTCTCCGGTGAGGCGCCACAGCGCCCCCGCCACGCCCACCGCCGAGAGCACCATCGCGGTCTCGATCGGGTCCATGTACCGCGGATAGAGGTGGAACGGGTGCGCCTCCGGGTTGCCGTAGGCGTACCGGAGGATGTGCAGCGCCGACATCGCGGCGAGGCCGAGACCCACGAGGAGCGTGAAGCCCGACGCCGCCGCGAGCGGACGCGGGAGGCGACGGATCTGCGCGCGGGAGAGCAGGGTCGCCGCCAGCACGAGGGGAGCCGCGCCGAACACCACGAGCTGGTAGATCGGCTGGCGAAGGCCGGTCTGCACGGCGAGCCACATGCGGGCGCGCGTCGCCCACATGCGCGTGAACGGGGACAGGTGAGATCCCACGACCCCGCGGTGGTAGGTCTCGATGCTCCCGCCGTGGATCCAGGTCGCGATCGCCTCCGGCAGGAGCCCCACAGCGAGCCCGAGGCCCAGGGGGACCGCCCGGCGCAGGACGGTCTTCACCCCGTCGCCGAGGGGGCGCGTGGCGAACGCCTCCACGAAGACCACGATCCCGACGGCCACCGGCACCACCAGCGCCGTGCGACGGCAGGCGATCGCGAGGCCGGCGACGAACCCGACGAGCGCCCAGGTTCGCGCGCGGTCGCTCCGAAACGCCGCCCACACCGCGGCCGTCGCGAAGCAGAGCAGGGCGGTGAAGAGCACCTCGCTGCGGGTGGACATCGCGTGGTACGTGGCCCCCAGGAGGAGCTGGGCGGCGGCGAGCGAGAGCCAGGCGGATCGGGCCCCCACCGCGCTGCGCAGCATCGGGAAGAGGGAGAGCGTGGCGAGCGCGAGGACGAGCCCGTGGAGCCCGTAGATGGCGGCGAAGCGGAGCGAGTTCGAGTCGATCGCGAAGGCGGGCGCGATGAACATCGGATAGAGGGGCGGGTAGTCGGTGGAGACCCGACTCCCGTAGCTGCCGTCGCGGAAGAGGTTGAGGGCGAGCTCGAGGTAGTTGTTCACGTCGAGGCGGAAGCGCGCGGGGGGCGACGCGGTGGCCACGAGCAGCGCCGTGCGCGTGAGCGCGGCGAGGGCGAAGACGGCCGCTCCGCGGGGATCCCCGCCGAATCGGCCCGCTGGAGTCGGGGCGCCCGTCATCGGTCGGGCGAGGGTACCGAGCCTTCCCCGGGAGCGTCGAGGGGAGGGGCGACGCGGCCCCAGACGGCCCACCGCTTCGTGGCCGCCGACAAGGTGAGGCCGAGCCGGTGGCCGGGGGCGCGCTCGAACGTCCGGGTCAGAACGAACCCGTCCGGGTGCGCCTCCAGCCACGCCGGGATCTCTCGGAGCGGCACCCAGTACACGTCGTGGTCGCTGCGGAACCCGGGCCCGTAGAGCTCACGCTTGTGGATGGGACGCCGCCGAACGAGCACGGCGAGGGGAGCGTCCGGCGCGGCGGCCACCGCCGCGGTGCGGAGGATCGGCGGGACGGGGGTGGCGCGGGACCACCGGTCGACGTCGCCCACGAAGTGGAACGAGATCATCCACCCCAGCCCCACCGCCGCGACCACGGTCGACGCCCGGCCGTAGCGTCCGCGAGCGAGGACGAGCGCGATCAGCACCGCGCCTGCGAGGACGGCGAGCAGGTAGGGGTACCAGCTCTCCAGCGGTGTGCCCTCGAACAGGCGGAGCGGGGCCACGCGGCTGCCCCGGAAGCGAGTCGTGGGGACCGCCGGCAGCACGACGAGGGCCGCGGGCACGAACCACCACGCGGACCACGGGTGGGCGTCCCGACGGTGCGCGGCCACCGCCACCGCGCACAGGATCACGGCGGTCTCCGCGGGGTCGAGGTAGCGCGGGTAGACGTGCCACGCTTCGGCGTCGGGACGGCCGTAGGCGTAGCGGAGGATGTGGAGCGTGGAGAGCGCCGCGAGGCCCAGGAGTCCCAGGAGCGCGAAGGCAGAGGCCCCCGCCAGGGGGCGCGGCAGCTCGGCGCGGCGCCGGGCCCACCCGAGCAGCACCAGGGGAGCCCCCGCGAACGCGACCAGGGGGTAGACCAGCTGGCGGGCGGCGGTGCTCACCGCGAGGTCGATGCGCTCGGGTGTCGCCCACATGCGGGTCACCGCGGACAGATGCGAGGCCACGACGCCGTCGTGATACGTCCGCAGGGTGCCGCCGTGCAGCCACGCCGCCGCCACCTCGGGGCCCAGTCCGATCGCCGTCCCCGCGGCCAGCGCGAGCACGGCCCGTCCTCGACCCGGGTGCATCAGCGCCACGATCGTCGCCGCGGCGGGGACCACCAGGCCGGTCCGTCGACACGCCACGGCGAGCCCGCACAGCACGCCCACGACGAACCAGCGGCGGCTCGACGGACGGTCCAGGGCCCACCACACGGCCCCCGTGGCGGCGCAGAACAGGGCCATGAGGAGCGCTTCGCTGCGCGCCCAGAGCGCGTGGTAGCCCGCCCCCGCGAGGAACTGCGCGGCGGCGAGCGTGAGCCACGCGGACCGCTCGGACATCGCCGACCGGAGCATCGGGAGCAGCGTGAGCGACGCCCCCGCCAGGAGCAGGGCGTGCGCGCCGTAGATGATCGCGAACCGCAGGTCGTTGGACGACAGCGCGAACGTGGGCGCGACGAGGAACGGGTAGAGGGGCGGGTAGTCCGTGGACACCACGCTGCCGTAGGTGCCGTCGCGCCAGAGGTTGAGCGCGAGCTCGAGGTAGTTGTTGACGTCGAGCCGGGGATGGCGCGGCGGCCCCCCGTACCCCACGAGCAGGACCACGCGCGCGACCACCGCCGCCGCGAAGAGCGCGGGCCCGGAGGACGAGCGGGAGTCGTCCCGGCTCAGGGGCTACGCGTCCTTTTCGGCGAGCTCGCGGGCCGCGGCGTAGAGCACCATCGCGGGGGCCAGCCCCGTGGCGCCGCCCTTCTGGATCCGGATGGCGAGGGCGTCGATCCGCCCCAGGGTGGCCGCCCGAGAGTCCAGGAACGCGCGCCAGTGCTTGATTGCCGAGCGGGCCGTGCGCGCGGCCTTGCGGGGGCCGTCCTTGCCCTTGCTGTCGGGCTCGAAGTCGCCGAACGCCACGTCCACCACCTCCAGCAGCTTGCGCGACACGTTCGTCCGCACCTCGGCGATCGCCCGACTCGTCCAGCCGTCGTGGCCGCTGACGTCGCCCACCAGCTCGCCCACGCGCATGAACCCGCCGGTCTCGGACACGGTCGTGAGGAGGAGCGCCCCCAGCTCCACGTCCATCCACTCGTACCGCTCGGACAGCAGCACCGCGTCGCCCGCGCCCGCGACCCAGCCCAGCCCCGCCGCGCGCGCGTTTTCGTCGGTGAGGATCTGCCGGTTCCGCATGTACCGGAGGCGACGGTTGTACTCGCGCCGCTCGGTCCCGGAGACGACCTTCAGGAGGGCCTTCTCGTAGGCCTTGAAGCCGTCCGAGAACCGCGCGACGACCCCCGCCGGGTCGGTCAGCTCGACGTTCCGCTGCAGCAGCCACAGCGTCAGCGCCCGCACGTTCGACGAGACGTGGCCGAGCTTCACGTACTCCACCGACACGCGGACGTTGCTCCGGTCGCGCAGCAGGTCGAACAGCCGCCACGCGTCGAGCAGCTCGGTGGCCACGAGCGTGGCGGTCACCACGTCTCCGACCGAGCTCCCCGCGAGGCGCTGGACGCGAGACACGTACGTCATCCCGAGGAAGTTGACGATCTTGTTGGTCACGACCGTGGCGGCGATCTCCACCCGCAGCTGGTGCCGGAGGATCCCGGCGCGGAAGCGCTTGCGCGCCGCCTTTGGGAAGTACCCGAGCAGCCACTCCTGGAAGTGCGGCACGAACCACTCGGGGTTCGCGGTGAGGTGCTCGTACACCCCCATCTTCACGAAGGGTCCGATGCGGGAGAGCTCCGGTCGCAGCAGCCCCTGGCCCCGCTCGGCCCGACGCAGCAGGGCGCCGTCCTCGGGGAGGACGTGGCGCTTCCGATCGATGTCGCGCTCGGCCACGAGGTCGTTGAGCAGGACGCGGAAGTCGTCCAGCGTCTCGGCGCTGCGCGCGGCGTCCAGCGAGAGCCCCAGGGAGTGCTCGTGGTTGTCGGCGCACACGTCGTCGGACACGTCCATCGCGATCTCGACGAGCAGCGCGTCCCGCTGATCCCGGTCGATCTCGCCCGCCGCCATCAGGTCCTGGGAGAGGATCTTGAGGTTGACCTCGTGGTCGGACATGTCGACGCCGCCGCTGTTGTCCACCGCGTCCGTGTTGATGCGTCCTCCGCCGCGCGCGAACTCGACCCGCGCCGCCTGGGTGAAGCCCAGGTTGCCGCCCTCGCCGACGACCCGGAACTTGAGGTCCGAGGAGTCCACGCGGACGTTGTCGTTGGACGGGTCGGCGGCCTGTCGGTCGGTCTCGTGGGAGGCCTTGATGTAGGTCCCGATGCCGCCGTTCCACAGGAGGTCGGCCTCCATCCTGAGGATGGCGCGGATCAGCTCGTCGCCAGACATCTCCTCGTCGTGGATGCCGAGCATCGCCTGGACCTGCGGGCTGAGCGGCACGGACTTCGCGCCCCGGGAGTAGATGCCCCCGCCCTCGGAGATCAGGCTCGCCGAGTAGTCCTCCCAGGTGGAGCGAGGCAGGTCGAACAGTCGCTTGCGCTCGACCCACGACTCGGCCGGATCGGGGGCGGGGTCCAGGAAGATGTGCATGTGGTTGAAGGCCGCCTGCAGCTTGATGGTCTTCGAGAGCAGGAGGCCGTTCCCGAACACGTCGCCGGCCATGTCGCCGATGCCCACGGCCGTGATCTCGTCCACCTCGGGATCCAGGCCCGTCTCCCGGAAGTGCCGACGCACGCAGACCCACGCGCCCATGGCGGTGATCGCGTACTTCTTGTGGTCGTAGCCCTGGGAGCCGCCGCTGGCGAACGCGTCGTCGAGCCAGAAGCCGTACTCGCGGGCGAGGCCGTTGGCGGTGTCCGACAGGTGAGCCGTGCCCTTGTCGGCGGCCACCACCAGGTACGGGTCGTCGCCGTCGTAGCGCACGACCTTCGCGGGGGGCACCACGCGCCCTTCGACCACGTTGTCGGTCAGGTCGAGCAGGCCGCGGATGAAGATCTTGTAGTGCTCGTCCACCGCCGCGCGGATCGACGACCGGTCCGGGTAGGGGTTGCGGAGGACGAACCCGCCCTTCGCGCCCACCGGCACGATGAGCACGTTCTTCACCATCTGGGTGTCCATGAGGCCCAGGACCTCGGTGCGGAAGTCCGCCGGGCGGGTGGACCAGCGGAGGCCGCCGCGCGCGACCGGGCCGCCGCGGAGGTGGACGCCCTCCACCCCCGTGTGGAGGAGGTAGATCTCGCGATAGGGCCGCGGCTCCGGCATCTGATCGACCTTGCTGCAGTCGATCTTGACGGACAGGGGGTGATCCTCGAGCCCCGCGCCCGCCCACCAGTTGGTGCGGATCGTCGCCGCCAGGAGGTTGAACGCGCGCCGCAGGATCGCGTCCTCGACGGCGTCCTCCACGCCCTCCAGGTAGTCGAGGAAGCCCTTGCGGTTCCGCTCCACCAGCCGGACGCGATCGGGGTCGGCCGCGTCCTCCAGCTCGGGGTGGAAGCGCGCGCGGAAGAGCTTGAGCAGCAGCCGCGCGGCCACGGGGTGCTTGCGCCAGATGGCGCGCTGACCCGTGGACGGCATCGACTCGCCCAGCTGGCGCGAGTAGCAGATGAAGAGGCGCAGGACGTCGATCTCCCGACGCTTCAGGCCCGCGGTCAGCACCAACGCGTTCAGGGAGTCGTTGAACGCCTCTCCCTTGAAGCAGGCCTCGAGCGCCTTCACGAGCGCCTCGCCGTGCTCCTCGATGTCCGCCCGCTTGTCGCCCGGGACCACGCGGAACGTGTCCACGTAGTAGCTCTCGTTGTCGCCGGGCTGGATCGTGGTGGAGTGCTGATCGATGACCCGCAGGCCGAACCGGTCGAGGATCGGGGTCGAGTCGGTCAGGTAGATCTTGTCCTTCTGGTACAGCTTCAGGCGCGTCACGCCCGCGGCCAGGTCGTCCGCGCGGAACGCCTGCTCGACGATCAGCCCGCCGGTCGCCCGCACGCGCTCGATCGCCTCCACGTCTCCCGCCGCCTCGGCGGCGTCGGTGAGCGCCCGGTACTCCTCGGAGAAGGCGCCCCTGTAGAGGGCGACGATGTCGTCGATCTCCTCGGACGAGAGTCGGCTGCGGAGCACCGCCTCCACGCGCGAGTCCCAGCTGCCGAGGATGCCCGCCAGGGCCTCCTTCACCTCGTCCTCGCCCCGGTGGATGAAGGCCTTCGTGGCGGTCAGATAGAACTGCAGGACCACGTTGCCGGACTGCCCGAACGTGAGGCGCCAGTCGCTGTAGCCGGCCCCCATGGCCTCCATCAGGCCCGCCGACGCGGCGGCCCGCATCTCATCGTCGTACCGATCGCGAGGCAGCGAGACGATCACGAAGGCGGTGCGCTTCGCGGGGCCCTCCAGGACGGCGACGCTCGGCTCCTGGGACGTCTCGGCCGCCATGATCAGGCGCATGGCCGAGTGGATCGCGTCCATGGACGCGCCGAAGAGGAACTCCACGGGGATGGCCTGGAACGAGCTCTCCAGTCGACGCTCGAGCTCGCTGCCCGGCAGGGCGGAGTGCGACTTCAGGACCGCGTCCAGCTTGTCGCGGAGCATCGGGATGTTCGCGACCTCCTCGGCGATGGCCTTGCGAGTGAACAGACCCGAGAAGAACGCCACCCGCTCGCTGCCGTCCTCGCCCACGAGCCGCACCCCCACGTGGTCGGCCTTGCCGACGCGGTGGAGCCCGGACTCCTCCTCGCCCTTGGCGAGGTAGAGCAGGCTGTCGGGGGCGTTCATCCACGCGACGAGGGCCGCGTTGTGGGGGAGCTCGCCCGCCGCGGACAGCCGCGCCAGCCCGAGCTTCGACGCGTCGTCGGCGCGGTGCTCGTCGCCGCCCAGGATCTCGGCGTAGGCCATGAACACGAAGTGGTCGTTCAGGAGCCAGTGGAGGAACTTCTGCACGGTGGTGACGCGCTTGTAGTCCTGGGACGCGTCGGCGGGCAGGTGCTCGCCCAGGTGCCCCGCGAGCCAGCGGGCGCGGCTGCGCATCGCCTCGAAGTCCGCGACCATCGCCTGAGCTCGCGCGAGCCGCACGCTCACCTCCTCCTCGAGCTGGTGGCGGAGGGCGGCCGAGGCGATGTGGGGGAGCTCGAAGTGCATCAGCGACTCCGTGTTCTCCTGGGACTGGGGCAGCGGCTCGACGCGTGAGATGGCGCCCCCCGCGTCGCGCTCGACGGCGACGATCGGGTGGACGACCCGCAGCACCTGCAGATCGCGCTCGGCGAGCAGCATCCGCAGCGTGTCGTAGAGGAACGGCTGGTCGGCCATGCACGTCTGCAGGATCGACCGCTGCAGGGCGTATCCGTGCTCGCCTGCGGTGGGCTGGAACACCCGCACCTTGATCTCGTCGGGCTCGCGCGTGGCGATCCAGTCCGCGAGGTCGAGCCACTGCGCGAGGATCGTGGGCAGCGCCCGCCCCGCGAGGTACGCGTCGTCACTGCGGAAGAAGAACGCTTCGGCGATCCCCGCAGCGTGCGCGCCCACGTCGTCGCGCGCGGCGAGGAGGGCGGCGACCTTGGGTTGCAAGGCCGCCACGGGGGGCGCGGGGGTGTCGGTGGGTTCGCTTTGCAGGGCCATCAGTGCTCGCGGTTGCAGTCCGGGGGTAGCGCGTCGGCGTCCACGGGTTGGAGCGGCTCGTCGGCGCGGGCGGCGGCCGCCCACTCCCAAACCGCGGTGATGCATCGCTGCGACTCGTCCGCGCCGTCGGCGGGGGCGGTGCAGGGCGCGCAGGCGCTCACGCCGTCGAGGTCGACGAGGTCTGCGCAGACGTCCGCCACGGGGCCCAGGGCGGGCTCGAGGGCGGCGAGGTCGATCACCCCGATCAGGGCGACGTCGAAGAGGCCCTCGCCGGTCTCGTTGAGGCGGCCTTGGAGCGCGCCCTCGAGGACGGGGATCGGCGTCGGCTGGGGGATCGAGGCGCCGGCGTCGAGGCGCGCCCCGAGCTGGCGCGTGTCCAGGCGGGCGGCGCCCCAGGCGTGGGTGGGCTCGCAGAGGTCCTGCTCGCCTCCGCCGGTGACGGTGACGCCCGCGGTCACGGGACGCAGACCGTCGCCGTCGGGCGCTCCGAAGGACACGAGCAGGGAGGGACCGTCCGCGGGGTCGACCAGGAGGGGGTTCCCCTCGTGGGGGTGTCGGGAGCGCGCGAAGGGCCACTCGAGCGTGAAGGTCGCGCCGTCGAGGCCCTCCGGGTCCGGGCCGCGCTCCTCCGCCGAGACGGGCACGTCGAGGGTGACGTCGCCGGACCGCTCCCCCGCCGTGACCCGGTACGTGACGTCGAGGCCGTCCGCCGGGACCGGAGCCGTCGTCATGGCGACCGCGCAGCCCGTCCCGCGGGCCCACGCCGTGACCGAGTCCAGGGCGGTCCCCTCGGCGTCCGCGAAGCTCACGTCGAAGCTGTCGGACGGACACAGGGTGCACACCTCGACCCACGCGGGGGCGACCAGGGTCGAGTCCGCGGCGGTGCGGGTGAGGGTCACGGGACCGTTCTCTTCGCACCCCACTGTGGGGGTCGGTTCGCCCGGGTCGGGGGGGTCGGGGAGGTCGGGGCGGCACCCGGGCGCAGCGGTGAGGACCGCGATCGCGAGAGCTGCGAACGCGCCTAAGGGGGGCATTCCCGTGGAGGGCCGGCCCATGGCGTCGTGGACTGTACCAGCGGCGATCGACCCCGAATACCCCGTGAGGGCGCGTGCGCCGCGGTCGAGGGCCCCCTCAGCCGACGCCGACGTAGCGCACCCCCGCCAGGTCGGCCATGTCGCGCTTCCACGCCACCAGATCGTCGCGGTCGAACCCAGCCAGATCGTGGTGGCCGCATGCCCGGGCGAGCACCTGCATGAGCTCGGTGGTCGCCTCGAACCAGTTCGCGAGGCGACGAGCCGACGCGGCGACGATCAGCCGCTCCCGGAGGTGAGGCTTCTGCGTGGCGATGCCCACGGGGCAGTTGTTCGTGTGGCAGGCGCGCATCCCCAGACAGCCCACGGCCTGGAGGGCCGAGTTGGCGACCGCCACGCCGTCCGCGCCGAGGGCGAGGGCCTTCACGAAGTCCGACTCGGTGCGCAGCCCTCCGGTGATGATCAGCGTGACGTCCGGGGCGTGCACGTCCAGGTGACGACGCGCCCGCGCGAGGGCGGGGATGGTGGGGACGGAGATGTTGTCCTTGAAGATGATCGGCGCCGCCCCGGTGGCCCCGCCGCGACCGTCGAGGATGATGTAGTCGACGCCCACCGCGAGGGAGAAGTCGATGTCCGCCTCGATGTGCTGGGCGCTCAGCTTGAACCCGATGGGCACGCCGCCCGTCGCCTCGCGCACCTCGTCCGCCACGCGACGGTAGTCGTCCACGGTCACCAGGTCCGGGAAGGTGGACGGCGAGATCGCCGGCTCGCCGGGGGGCAGCCCGCGGATCTCGGCGATGCGGCCCTGGACCTTGTGCCCGGGGAGGTGCCCGCCGGTGCCCGTCTTGGCGCCCTGACCCGCCTTGAAGTGGAAGGCCTGGCAGCGTCGCACCTTGTCGAGGCTCCAACCGAACCGACCGGACGCGAGCTCGTAGAGGTAGCGACGGTTGGCGGCCTGCTCTTCGGGGAGCATGCCCCCTTCCCCGCTGCAGATCCCCGTCCCGGCGAGGTCCGCCCCGGTGGCCAGGGCGACCTTCGCCTCTTCGCTCAGCGCGCCGTAGGACATGTCGCTGACGAAGAGCGGGATGTCGAGCTCGAGGGGTCTGTCGGCCCGCGGGCCGAGGACGATCCCGGTGGCGACGGGCGCGTCGTCGAGCAGGGGCCGCCGGGCGAGCTGCCCGGTGACGATCTGGATGTCGTCCCACCTCGGGAGCTCCGTGAGGGGCACGCCCATGGCGCTCACGGCGCCGTGATGCCCGAGCTTCGAGAGGCCCTCGCGCGCGAGCTGTTGGGTGTATGCGTTGCGCGGCTCCTCGGGGGTGCCGTGAGGGTCCTGGTAGGCGCCGAGGTACTCGTCGCGCCGATACGGCTGCGGGTGATCGCGCTCCCAGGCCTCGACCTCCGCTTCGTCCACGTAGACGCGATCCGTTGCGAGGTCCACGACCGACTCGAACCGACGCAACACTTCCTTGTTCTCGTACGCGCTCACGCCGGAGCGGAGCTGGTAGTCCCACCCGTGGAGGCCGCAGACCAGGTCGTCCCCGACGACGTGCCCGTCCGCCATCAGCGCGCCGCGGTGGAGGCAGCGCCCGTACAGAACGACCACTTGGTCGTCGTGCCGGACCACCACCAGATCGACGTTCGCGACGAGCGCGTGGCGGGGGGTGCGATCGGGCAGGTCGCTCCACTCGGCGACGGGAACGGGGCGGGTCAAGGATCGGGGCACGTCGGGGTCCTCCAGAGTCGAGAATGGTACGCTGTCCGCCCGGCGGAGGAGCTGCGCAGCGATGTCCCATTCCATCCTCCTCGTGGAGGACGACCCGCACTTCGGCAAGCAGCTCGTGGACCTGTTCCAGTTCCTCGGCTACCGAACCCTGCTCGCCACCAGCGGCGAAGAGGCCCTGACGGCCTTCGAGAAGGGCCCGTACAGCTTCATTCTGTGCGACATCATGTTGCCGGGCATGTCCGGCGTGGACGTCATCGAGAAGCTCCGCGCCCTGCGCGGGGGCGCCGCCGTCCCGGTGATGCTCATGAGCGCGGTCTACAAGAACCCGCGCCTCTTCCAGCGCGAGCTCCGGCGACTGAACGTCCTGGAGTTCCTCCCGAAGCCCTTCTCGGTGATCGACGTGGGCCGCAAGGTCAGCGCCGTCTTGGATCAAGCCAAGCCGGTAGGCGAGGCCGAGGCCGACATCACCGAGTCCGGCTCGTGGCGGGCCGAGGAGATCCGCGAGGCCCTGGGGGACGCGCCGCCGAAGTTCGAGAGCATCGGCAACTGCGACCGCGTCGAGCGTCTGTCCCTGTTCATCGAGATCTTCCGCGGGCACACCGCGGGCAAGCTGATGCTCCGCAAGGGGCGCGTCTCGCGCTGCGTCTACTTCCTCAACGGCTACCCCGTGTGGGCGGAGAGCGACGACCCCGCGGACGAGCTCGGGAACCTCCTGGTGAAGGAGCGTCTGGCCAGCGCGGACGCGGTCGACGGCGCCCGCCGCAAGGCCGAGCGTCGGGGGATCACCTTCCGCGAGGCGCTGCTGCAAGGCGGCCTGATCGCCGAGCGTCGCCTCTTCCTGGTGGAGCGCCGCCGCGTGCGTCAGATGGTGGTCGGCGCGTTCGCGTGGTCCACCGCGGACTACGAGTTCGAGACCGGGGACTCGTTCGTGGACAAGATCGGCATCTTCGAGGTGAACCCGGTCCGCTGCCTCGGCGAAGCCGTCCGACGCTACGGCGCGGTCAACGACCTCGCCCCGGAGATCTACCCGCGCACCAGCCAGATCCTCGTGCGCGGCACGCGGTTCCGGCGCCTCTTCCCGTACCTGGACCTGCCGCCCGCGCTCACCCAGCTCGGGCCCGACATGCAGGCGGAGTGCAGCGTCGGGGACATCTTCAAGAAGTACGCGCGCGATACCGAGGACCTGATCAAGTACCTGTGGCTGATGTTCCGCCTGGGGATCAGCGACACCGTCGAGGCGCCCCCCGCCCCGCCGGACCAGCTCCGGCCGCCCGCGCCCGCCGCGGAGCGGGAGCCCGATCCCGCCCCCGTCCCCGCCCCCGAGCCTCCCCCGGAGGAGGACGGGCTCACGGATCGCGCCCGCGCCATCCTGCAGGACTACCTGTCGCTGCTGGGCAGCGATCACTACGCGATCCTCGGCGTCCCCAAGGACGCCCAGCGCGAAGCGATCGACGCCGCCTACCAGGAGCGCCTGGCCCGCTACCGACTCTCCACCCTCGGGCGAGACGTCGGCACCGAGATCCGCAACAAGGCGAAGGAGCTGCTGGTCCGCACGGTGGACGCGTACGAGACGCTCGCGGAGCCCTCGAAGCGGCTCGCGTACGACCAGCTGGCCACCGGCGAGCACATGGCGATCGGCCTCGCCGCGGCGTCGGGCCCCGACCTGCTGGCGAACGCCCGGGCCATGATCGAGAAGGAGCGCTGGGAGGACGCGCTGCCCCTGTATCGCGAGCTCCGTTCGCGGCACCCGGGCGCCCCGGAGATCCTCGCCAACCTCGGGCGCTGCGTATACAAGTCCGGCAACGGCGACGACCCGGTCACGGAGGCCCGCTCGCTCCTCTCGGACGCCCTCGAGGCGGACCCGTACAACCGGTCCGCGCACCGGTTCCTCGCCGACCTCTGCCGCGAAGAGGGCGACGAGAGCGGGTACCGGAAGGCCGTGCAGGCGCTGCGCAACATCGGAGCCGAGGAGTCGTGGGTGGCCCGCAGCGGCGAGGTCGATGTCGTCGAGGGATAGGCGCCGTGCGAGCGCGATCGCCGTCGTCGCCTTCTGCTTCGCCCTCGCGCTCCCGAGCGCCGCCCGCTCCGCCGTCGTGACGGGCGGCGAGCTCAACCACCCCGGAGAGAAGTCTCACAACATCGGGATCGGTTGGCCCGAGTTCTTCTACGTGTTCGAGGGGCTGGTCCAGGAGCGCGCGGCGCTCGGGCTCCGGGTGGGGGTCCAGGCGTGGCCGCTGTCGCTCAGCATCGGCGCCCAGGGGCGGTTCCGGGTCAAGCAGCAGGGGATGGTCTCCGTCGCCCTGCTGGTGAACCCGTCGTTCAACATCGCGGGCTTCGGCGGCAGCCGGGCCACGTACCCCAAGAACTTCAACTTCGGCCGGTCCCGGACCTTCCTCGCGAGCATGGGGCCGGGGGTGAACGTCGGCCTGCTCGCCAGCGTCGCGATCCGCCCGAAGGTGAGCATCACCGCCACGTTCGAGAACCCGGTGGCGCTGTGGCTGTGGGCGACCGCCCCGCCGAGCTGGTGGCTGGAGTGGCCGATCCTCTTCTCGGGCGGGCTGGAGTTCGCGGCCACCTACAAGACGTCGTTCTTCGCCCGCGTGGGCGGGGGACCGTCGCTGGCGTTCACCGGCCCCACCGCGCTCCTAGGGTTCCACTGGCACGTCCATGTCGGCGTCCAGATCCGAAGGTGACTCCCCCCCGCGCCTGCTGTGGGTCGCGGCGGCGGTGGCGGTCGCGGCGGCGTGCGCGCCGCTCCTTCGAGACGGCTTCGTAGGGGGCCACGAAGGGCCCGCCTACCTCTTCCGAGCCGCCGAGTTCGCGGGCCAGCTCGCCGAGGGCGAGACCCGACCCCGGTGGTGCCCGAACTTCTATTGGGGTTACGGCTACCCCTTCTTCGTCTTCTACCCGCCCGGCCTGTTCTACCTGGCGGCGGGCGCGGGCGCCTTGGGGCTCGGCACCGGCGCGGCCTTGGAGGTCGTCACCGCCCTCGGTTGGATCCTCTTCTTCTTCGGCGTGCGCCGGCTCGCGCGCCTCTGGACGGGAGACGCGGCGGCCGTCGTCGGGGGCATCGCGGCGGTCACGGCGACGTATCGGCTGTCCCAGGTGCACGTCCGCGGGGACCTCGCCGAGGCGCTCGGGACGGCGCTGCTCCCGTGGATCCTCGCCGAGTTCGTCCTCCTGTGTCGGCCCGACGAGCCCGCGGGGGGACGGCTGCGCACGGCGGCGCGCGGCGGACTGCTCCTGGGGCTCCTCTTCTACGTGCACACGCTCAGCGCGGTGGCGGGGTGCCTCGCCGTGGCCCTCATCGGGGGGTACACGCTCGTGCGGGGGGGCATGGCGGGGACGCTCCGAGCTGCGGGGACCGGCGTCGTCGCGGTGCTCCTGGGGGCCGCGTACTGGCTCCCGGTGCAGCTGGGGCGGGGCGCGGTGCGCACGGAGCAGATGCTCGATCGTGTGCCCGGCGAGTTCTCCTGGTGGTACGCGGACCACTTCGTGCTGTGGTGGCAGCGGCTCGACCCGCGGATCGCGTTCGGAGACTCGGTGGCGGGCGCCGGCGACACGATGAGCTTCGGGAGCAACCCGGTCGTGTGGCTCGCCGTCTTCTCGGCGGTCGGCCTCGCGCTTCGGGACGACTCGTTCCGACGTCGCGCGGCGGGCCCGCTCATCGCCGTCGCGGCGGCGAACGCGATGCTCCTGGGCCTCGCCGAGCCGATCTGGGACGTCGCGCCCCTGCTCCCGTGGTTCCAGTTCCCGTGGCGGCTGCTGCTGCTCGAGGGCCTCGCCGCGGCGGTGCTCGTCGCGCTCGTCGTGGATCGCCTCGGTCGCGAGCGGCGGGCGGTCGCGCCCCTGGTGGCGACCCTCGTGCTCGCCGCCGCGGCGCCGTCGGTGTGGGCGTGCTGGACTCACGCCGGCGACGCGCCCGTCCGCCTCATGCCCGACCAGCGGGCCGCCCTCGAGACGCCCCGCGGGCTCGGCACCGTGGGCATGCACCACCGCGACGGGATCGGCTACACGATCACGACCGCCGCCCGGAACGAGTACCTGCCGAAGCGCGTGCGCGTCGCTCCCACGGCCCACCCCGACGCCCCCGGACGGGTCCGCAACGAGCGCGATCTGGGGCCCCCGACGGACGAACACGGCGCGTGGCGACGCTGGGTCGTGAACCTGCCCGCGGACGGCGTCTACGAGGTCGCGTGGTTCGCGTTCCCCGGCCTCGCCGCGACGCTGGACGGGGAGCCGCTCTCGATCCTGGACGACGGAGACGCGCGCGGCCTGGTGAGCTTCGAGCTGCCCGCGGGGCCCCACGTCGTCGATGTCTGGTACGTCCGGCCCCCGCACCAGGGCGCGGGCGATCTGCTCACCGTGCTGGGGCTGCTGCTTGTCCTCGGGGCCCTGCGGCGCGCGCGCTCAGGGCAGGCGCTTCAGGAGGGCTGACTCGGCGGCGTACTCCGCGTTGCTCGGATCGCACGACGTGGCCTGCTTCGCGGCCTGCGTCGCCCGCTCCCTGGCGCCGATGGATCGCAGCGCGTAGGCCTCATTCGCCCACGCCAGGCAGAGCGCGGGATCCAGCCTCCGGGCCTCGGCCCAGGCCTGCAGCGCCTCGTCGACCTCGTAGCCGTAGAAGCGGGAGTTGCCCGCCCAGAGCCAGTCCATGGCGGTGGGCTCGGGAGCCGCGACCGCGGCCTCGTGGCGCTCCCGGATCGCCTCCCAGTCGCCCTGGTTGTCGGCGATGTAGATGGGATCGTTCATGGACGGGTCGTAGGTGAGGCCCGACCACTCCCACAGGCGCGGGTCCTCGTCGGTGCGCTCCAGGGGCTCGCGTCGACGGCGCTCGACCCAGGCGTCCACGTCCACGTCGGTAGGTTCGCCGAGGGCGTCGAGCTTCCCGGCCACGGCCTTCGCCACCTCGCCCGCGATGAGGAAGCTGCCCTCCACCGAGGGGTGGCAGTGGTCGTAGACGAGCGTGTAGTCGACGATCCGGGCCTCGTTCTGCCGGCGGAAGTGCTCCTCGATGTCGAGCACCGCGAGCACGCCCGCCCGGCCCTCGAAGTCCAGGATCGCCTCGGTGACCTCGGGCACGACTCGGTTGGGGTACTCCGCCCACCGCCGCGCCTCCCGGTAGTACTCCTCGCGCTCGGACTGCTTGGCCTGCGTCCCCAGGTTCTGCGCCAGGGCGAAGTACGCCTCCGGGCTGTCGAACAGGGCCAGGGCCTCCCGCAGCAGAGGCTCGGCTTCGTGGCTCCCGGCCTTCGCCTCGGCCTGCTCCATCAGCGCGTGGAAGCGCTCGCCCTTCTTCCCCGTGCGCGGGAAGGCGGCGGGGTCGTGATAGTCGTTGGGCGCGGGGTTCATGATGACGACGGGGACGTCGAGCCCGCGGAAGATGTCGACGAGCTTGCCGATGTTGTGGGTGTACGTCCGCGCCGCGTACTCGCGCTCCAGCGGCCCCATCTTGGCGCGCTCCTCGGGGGGCACCGCGCCGTACTGATCGAGGACGCGCGCGGGGATGGGATCGAGCCCCTCGTGGGGCCCGATGAAGCCGGTGCTGAGCCCGGGATCCTTGTGCTCGTCGCTGGTGCCCGCGGCCACCGGCTTGGTGCCGAACAGGCGACGCCCGGCGGCGAACAGGCGGCTGCCTTCGAGCCGCTGGTGGAGGAGGAGCGTCTTCGTGAAGCGCTTGTGCTCCCCCGGCTCCATGTACGACTTCCACGAAGACAGCTCGAGGAGCTCGTTGTGCCCCGAGTAGACGAGCACCAGGTCCCACCCCGGCATCTTCGAGAGCTCCCGGGCGCCCCAAAGCAGCTGCTGCGACGACCACGCGATGGTGCCCATGTTGATGACCTGGACGTCCACGGCCGGGTACTGGAGCTGGAGGAGCTGCTCGACGCGGTGGGGGAAGGCCCCCGGCTCGAGCGTGCCGTAGCCGTGGGCCGCGGAGCCCCCGAACACGGCGACGCGGAAGGAGCCCGGGGGCTTCTCCGCGGGGAACGGCTTGAAGTGGTGGGCCTGCCCGCGCGCCATCCACGAGACGCCCGGCAGGGCCTCGCTCTCGACCTCGTTCCAGAGCGGCGGGTTGAGGATGTGGTCGGAGAACCAGGTGGTCGTGCGGTCCGGGGCGCCCTCCACGCCCACGAGGCGGAGGCCGAGCTCGGCGACGCCCACGAAGGCGACGACGGTGACGAGCGAGAAGGCGGCGAGGCGACCCCGCGACAGAGGACGGCGGTCGGTCAACGGCTCAGTCGAGCGCGATGTCGTCGATCTTGTTCTCGCGCTTCTTCTCGCGCTCCTTGCGCTGCTGATCGAGGCGCAGCTCCTCGAGCACGCGGCTCTGGCGCACGAGGCTCCACTTCTCCCCGTCGAGCTCGCGCCGCAGGATCATGAGCGTGAAGGGGTCCTTCCACTGCCAGCGCTCCTCGGCGTCCTTCGCCTCCGCCGCGCCGTACTCGAGGACCGTGCCCTTGACCACGTCGTGCCTCGCCACGCCGTACTTCTCTTCGTAGCGCGCGAGCAGCTGCTTCCCTTCGGCGGCGGTCAGCGAATAGAAGATGATCACCTCGAAGAGCCGGCTGTCCCAGAAGTGGAACTTCACGACGCCGCGCTGGGAGTCCTTGGCGTTGGACGGCGGCGTGTCGATGAGCCAGTGGCGGTGGTGGTCCATGCCGGGGGCGGACTCGAGCCCGCGGGCCAGGACGTGCTGCAGCGCGTTGTCGTTGATCCCCCAGCGCACCGCCTTGTAGCCCGCGGGGAGCACCGCGTCGCCGCCCACTCCGGGCGGGTCCGGGGGCGACGGGACCTTGTTCTGGGCGAAGGCGCTGCCGGCGAGGAGCGCGCCGGCGGCCACGAGGAGGGCGAGACTGGGGAGCGAGTGCGACATCGTCATCGAGAATAGAACGCGGGGCCTCGGGCGCAAAATTCCCTGTGTCGGCTACCGCCCGGTCGGGCTGGTGATGGTGTCGGCCGGGTCGTACTCCTCGGTGCTCCACGCGACGGCGATGAGGCGCCCCGGCCCGCGGTTGACGAGACAGTGGGCGAGGCCCGCCGGGACGCGGACGGTCTCGGCCACCGAGGCGCTCAGGACGATCTCCCTCCGCTCGCCCGTGCCGGGATCCTGGAGCTCGAGGGTGGCCGCTCCCTCGACGACCGCGAACCACTCCTCCGCGGCGGCGTGGCGATGGTCGCCGCGGCGGTCGCCGGGGCGCTCCGAGAAGACGAGGTACAGCTCGCCGAAGGGGGTCCCGGGCGGCAGCTTCGAGGCCTCGAGGACCACATGGAGCCGACCGCGGTCGTCTTCCCGGATGCGGCCCTCCACGACCTCGACCCGATCGAGCAACGTCACGCGGCCTCCCCCCGGGCCCGCCACCACGCCACGGTGCGTCGCAGGCCCTCGTCCAGCTCGACCGCCGGGGTGTGCCCCAGCACCTCGCGGCAGCGGTGCGCGTCGCCGAAGAAGCGACCTACCTCGCCCGCCCGCTGGGGCAGGGCGCCGACGGCCACCAGGTCCTCCGAAGCGCCCGCGACGGCGAACACCCTTCGGACCATGGCGGCGACGGACAGCTCGGGGCCTCCGCACACGTTCACGAGGCCCCGGAAGTCCGCCACGGCGCACCGCAGCAGCCCGGCCACGGTGTCGTCCACGAAGTTCCACTCGCGGGTCTGCTCGCCCGTCGTCATGGGGAAGCGCGTCCCGGCGAGGGCGGCGCGGATCGCGGCGGGGACGAGCTGTCGCGGACGCTGGCCGGGGCCATAGGTGAGGAAGGGGCGGGCCACGACCACGTCCCCCCCGCGGCGCAGGAGCTCGCGGGTGGTGGCGAGCTTCCACGCGGCGTAGGGGGAGACCGGCGCCGACGGCTCGTCGTCCTCGGCGTAGGGCGCGGGGATGGTGCCGTACTCCTCGCAGGTGCCCACGTGGACGAGGCGGGCGCCCCGGGGGACGGCGTCGGCGACGTGGAGGGAGCCTTCGTAGAGGACCTCGCGCATCACGGCGTCCAGGGTGGGATCGCGACGCACGTCGACCTTGGCGCCGAGGTGGAACACGACGTCGGGGCGGGCGGCGTGAATCGAGGATCGGACGGCGTCGGCGTCGCGCACATCCCCGTCGAACCGGGCGACGGCGGCCCCCGCGTCCACGAGAGCCTCGGCGAGGCGACCGCCCAGGAAGCCCCGCGCGCCGGACACCCATACGCGCCGGGCGGCGAGACGGGACGCAGCGGCTCGGAGGATCGGGGACGGGGACGACATCCCCCGGATCGTACCCGGCCCCGCCGCTTGCCGTGGGTCCCCGGGCCGCCCATCCTCCCGGCGATGAACGACGACGCCATGGACGAGCTCACGGCGCTGCTGGCCCGACCGCGGGGGGAGCTGACGGCGGGCATCGCCCCGTACCTCCGCGGCCTGCCTGCGGATCCGGCCGTGGGGGACGAGGTGGCCCGGTCGGTCGCGGCGGCGGTGGAGGCGACGAGCGAGGAGGCGTGGGACGCGCTGGTGGCGGGGCTGCCGGGGAGGGGCGCGGAGTACGCGGCGTATCCGCCGGACCCGGTCGTGAGGCGCCTCACGGACGCCTTCCTCGCCCCGCTGGTGGCCCCGTCGTCGAGCGCGACGGGGCTGGAGAACCTGGACGCGGCGTGCGCCCGGTCGGACGCGGGCGGGCGGGTGCTCATGGTGAGCAACCACACCTCCTACGCGGACACGACGACCCTGGCGTTGCTGCTCCGACGGTTCGGGCGTTCGGCGGCCGCGGATCGGCTCGCGGTCATCGCGGGCCCGAAGGTGTTCGACCACCCGCTGCGGCGGTGCGCGTCGGCGGCGCTGACGTCGATCAAGGTGGCGCAGTCGAGCCGCCTCGCGCACAACACGTCGGCGCTCTCGCCCCGGGAGGTCGCCCGCATCGCCCGGCGGTGCCTCGAGATCGCGGTGGAGCTCATGGACGAGGGGAGGATCGTCCTCCTGTACGCCGAAGGGACGCGGTCTCGGGACGGACGGCTCCAACCCTTCCTAAAGGCGACGGGCCGCTACGTCTCCCTGCCGGGGACGACGGTGCTGCCGCTCGCCCAGGCGGGGACCGAGAAGGTGATGCCGGTGGGGCTGTCCACGTTCCACCGGGCCGCGGTGCACCTGAGCTTCGCGCCCCCGATCGAGCCGTCCGACCGGTCTCGCGGCGAGGCCCTCGAGGCGATCCACGCCGCCATCGACGCGCGGCTCCCGGCGGAGTACCGGGCCGGGGACGGACCGCGGGTGCGGTGAGGCGGAGTCAGCCCGCGGCGGCGGCTCCCACGGCCTCCTCGACGAGGGGCTTGAGCTCCCCGCTCTCGGCCATCTCGCGCACGATGTCGCACCCGCCGATGAACTCGCCGCCGACGTAGATCTGGGGGATCGTCGGCCAGTCGGAGAACTCCTTGATCTCCTGTCGGACGGTGGGGTCGTCGAGCACGTTGCGGGTCTCGTAGGGGAAGCCCAGGTCGTCGAAGGTGGCGATCACGGCGGCGCTGAACCCGCACTGGGGCTGGCGGGGCGTGCCCTTCATGTAGATGAAGACCGGGTGCTCCTTGGTCTCCTTCTCGAAGCTCGCGAGGGCCTCCTCCTTCGACAGCGGCTCGGGCCGCGGCGGGGGCGTGTAGGCCGGACGCTCGGGCGCCGCCGACTGCGAGGGGGCGTAGTTGCTCGCCGGACGTGGGGGGTCGGCGCTGACGATCCCCAGCCGGTTCTTGATGCGGTCCTTGATCTTCGAACGAATGCCCATGGCTGAACTCTCCGGGCCCGCCTTCAGGCGCTCGCGGGCGCGACGGGTGGCGGAACTATAGTCTGCGCCTCGCCGCGTCGCCGACCCTGAGCGACGCCTCGCCTCAGGAGCCTCCGCATGCGTTTCCAAGACCGAGTCGCGATCATCACCGGAGCCTCCCGCGGGGTAGGCGCCGCGTGCGCCGTGGCCCTCGCGAAGGAGGGCTGCCGCATCGTCGCGGCCGCCAAGACGGTCGAGCCCCACCCGAAGCTCCCCGGGACCCTGGGAGAGACCGTCGCGGCCGTGGAGGCCGTGGGCAGCGAGGCGATCGCCGTGAAGGTCGACGTGCGCTTCGAGGACCAGGTGGAGGCGATGGTCGCGGCCGCCGTCGAGCGGTTCGGGCGGGTCGACTACCTCATCAACAACGCCGGCGCGATCTTCTGGTCGCCGGTCGTGAACTGGCCGCTGAAGAAGTTCGACCTCGTGATGGGCGTCAACGTGCGCGGCGCCTTCCTGTGCAGCCGGGCCGTGCTGCCGGTGATGCAGAAGCAGGGGTTCGGCCACGTCGTGATGATGTCGCCGCCCGAGCACCCCGAGGCGGCCCCCGGCAAGGCTCCGTACCTCGTCTCCAAGCTGGGGATGACGATGGTCGCCCGCGCCATCGACGCCGAGCACGCCTCGGACGGCATCTGCGCGTCGGCGCTGTGGCCCGTGGCTGCCATCCGGACCGCCGCCACCGTGAACCTCGGCATGGGGGACGACTCCCAGTGGCGCACCGTCGACATCCTCGCCGACGCCACGACGGACCTGCTCGCCATGGACCCGAAGACCACCCGCTTCAAGGCCTGGCTCGACGAGGAGCTGTTGGCCGAGACTCGCGGCCTCACGGACTTCGTGCAGTACCGCTGCGTCCCCGACGTGGAGCCGCCGCCGCTGTCGATCAAGCTCATGCAGCCGGGCTACGGCGAAGAGGACGAGCGCGCCCTCATCGGCGGTTGATCTCCGCCGTGGGCTTCTACGTCTGCATCCAGGGTTCGTAGGCGTCGGGTCCGCAGGCGGCGCAGTCCGGCCGCCGAGGGACGCGAAAGCGTGTCCACTCTCCCGTCCGCCCGTCGTAGGTCTCGAGCCCCCCGAGTTCGCAGGCCACCTGCCGCAGGCCGACGGCGCCGACCACCGGCCCCAGGATCCCGACGGACGAGCACGTGGGCGCCGCGCCCGGCTCCGGGGAGCGCGCGAAGACGCACCGGTAGCAGGCCCCGTCGGGCGCCGCGCCCATCACCTGGCCGTCCATCCGGAGCGCCCCCCCGACCACGGCCGCGATCCCGCTCAGGCGCGCGGCCGCGTTGACCCGATACTTCGTGGGGAAGTTGTCGCTGGCGTCGAGCACGAGGTCCATCCCGTCCAACAGGCGCGCCGCGTTCCCGATCCCGAACCGCTCCCGAAGGGCATCCACCTCCATCGTCGCCCCCGGCAGCACGTCCGCCCACCGACGCAGACCGTCCGCCGCGCTGTCCACCTTCGCCCGACCGATGTCCTCCTCCCGATGGAGGATCTGCCGGGGCAGGTTGCTGCGCTCCACCACGTCGTCGTCCACGAGCCGCACGAACGCCGCCCCGGCGGCTGCCAACCCCAGGAGCGCGGGACACCCCAGGCCCCCCGCGCCCACCACGAGGACACGCCGACCCGCGTGCGTCGCCTCCGTCGACGTCGCCGGGACCGCCGTCGGCGACGCTCCCTCCAGCAGCCCAAGGAGCACTCCCCGGGCCGTCTCCACGCCCGCGATGAGCGACCCCAGCAGGTCCGGGCCGTCGGGCACCTCCAGGGGGTCTCCGCCCTCGCCGACGCCCGCCGCGGTGAGCCACGCCGACGCCGCGCGCGCCGCCGCCCCGCCCCCTTGGACGCTCACGCGCGAGGACAACCAGCGCTTCTGCCCGGCGACGCCCACGCGGCGCAGAACCAGCTGCCGCGAGAAGCGCTCCACGCGTTGCTCGGGGGTCTCCCGAGCGAAGGGCCGGCCCGGCTGCACGGAATGTCCGGTCATCTCCCTTATAGTAAGCGGCCTTCCGCCACCGAGCCCCCCGCTCCACCCCGGGACCGACGATGACCCGCCCCCTGATTTTCGCCCTCGCGGCCTCCCTCTGCGCCCCCCTCATGGCCGTCCCCGCCCTGGCGGACGAGATCGACGACATGATCGACGCGGCCAAGAAGAAGGACCGCAACAGCCTCGAGCTGTACTACGCCGCCCAGGCGAAGGGCGACCTGGACTCCGAGCAGGCCGTCCGGATCCCGGCCAAGACGCTCGACCTCCCCTGGGGACGCGTCGTGCTCGACGGCGGCTGGCTCGTCCCGGTCAAGCCCGACGAGCTGACCGACGATGAGATCGGCGAGCTGAAGGTCCCCGAGCGCAAGGACATCGCCGCGGTGTACGTGGGCGGCGGCACCTTCACGTTCGACGTCCCCCACGAGACCGAGCGCTACTCCATGAACGAGAAGCTGGCTCAGCTCGGGGTCAAGGACGCCGACTTCGACACCCTCGAAGTGGCCCTCGACGGAGGCCTTGTCCTCTTCTTCGACGGAAAGTACGGCGACCTGCTCCACGAGGGATCCACGCCCGGGACGATCGACAAGAAGTCGAGCGCCGCCGCCAAGAAGATGTGGAAGGCCCGCGGGGACCTGTGGATGGACGGCGTGGCCGCCGACGTGACGCTGCGCGCCGCCCAGGAGAAGTCCAAGGACATGCTCCTGCTGGACGTCCCCACCAAGACGTTCAAGAACCGCGTGCCCTGGATCACCTACTCCGTGGATCCCGAGGAATCCGAGCCCGTCTCCCTGATGGTGTACAAGCGCCACCCGCTGAACCGCGACACCGGCGACAACTGGTCCCTCGTCAGCTGGTTCGACCCCGAGGACCACGAGTCCAACTCGCTCTCCGAGAACACCCTCGCCGCCACCGACTGGGACCTCGACGCCGAGCACTACGACCTCGACATGCGCGTCTACCGCGACCCGGACGAGAACGTCTGGGGCATGGGCGTCGAAGGGTGGGGCCGCTTCTCGGTGAAGCACCCCGTGAGCGTGGCGCGGCTTCAGCTCTTCACGTCGGCCAACGGCTACAAGGTGAAGGTCAACTGGATCCGCGACGAGGAGGGCAACAACCTCACCCACATGCACAAGGCCGGGCGGCTCGTCGTGAACCTGGGCAAGGAGTACCAGCCGGGCGAGGAGATCAAGCTCTCCTTCAGCTACGGCGGCTTGATGATCCGGTCCTTCGTCCAGCCCTCCCCGCAGACGTCCCTGTCGGACGAATCGGCCGCGGGCGCCGTCGTCGGCATCGTCAACTACTCGCTGAACGACAACGACTCCTGGTTCCCGATGAACTCGGGCCACTCGGACTTCTTCACCTTCGACTGGCGGGTCAGCACCCCGAAGCCGATGGTCGCCGTGACCTCCGGGACCCTCCTGTCGATGACCGAAGAGGGCAAGCGGAACATCCACGTGGTGCGTGAGACCACGCCCGTGTCCTTCCCCGCGATGGTCTTCGGGAAGTTCGTCATCAAGGAGAACAACCCCGACTACGAGGCCGGCGAGATCAAGATCCGGGTCTACAACCACCCCGGCTTCGAGAAGGACGCGCAGCTCATCATCGACGAGGCGCAGGGGATCATCGCCTACTACTCCTCCCTGTTCGGCGACTACGCCTACAAGGAGCTCGACATCTGCCAGTGGCCCCTGCGGTCGGGCGGCGCCCAGGCCCCCGCGGGCCTCGTGCGCATGACGGGCGAGACGTACATCTCCAAGACGGACCTGATGAACCTGTACGGGACGTTCGACCCGCACATCCGCGACGCCCTGCTCCCGCACGAGATCGGGCACGAGTGGTGGGGCCACGTGGCCGGGTTCAGCTCGTATCGCGACCAGTGGGTCAGCGAGACGTTCGCCGAGTACTCGAGCGCCCTGTACCTCGAAGAGCGCCAGAAGCGCCGCTCCGGGGATCCCGAGGACATGTCCGGCTACGAGGGAAGCAAGGAGGACTGGACCGTCGGACGTCGCGCCCACCTGCAGCACCGCACCGCGCCCCTCTGGCTCGGCTACCGCATGAACTCGAGCAAGCGCGACTACTGGCAGAGCACCGCCTACGCGCGCGGGCCCCTGATCCTCGACATGCTGCGCCGCAAGTACGGGCGCGAGGCCGTCCTCAAGTTCATGTACACGTACCTGAACCACACCAAGACGAACCGGAAGTACCAGACGGTGTCCGGCGACATCGAAGCCGTCCTCGAGGCCGTCATCCCCGAAGAGGACTTCGAGCAGTTCATGAAGGACTACGTCTACGGCAACAAGGTCATCGAGGGCTGGGAGAGCAAGCAGAAGAAGTAATCGAGAGCACCGCAAGCGCCCCAAGCGCGCGCAGCGGAACGAAGCGAAGCGGAGTCACGACTCGCAGTTGCGGGGCCCCCGGCGGGAAATCTCCGATTTCCCGAGAGGGGTGCTCAGGCGTCCCACTGGGGCGCGCCGGGGCGCTCGATGATCTCCGGGTTCGCGAACAGCGCATCCACCACGTCCACCCGCGCCTCGCCCGGGGGCAGCGACCGCACGATGTGGGCCACGAAGTGGTCGTTGTCGTCGATCTCGGTGAGGTCGAAGATGGTCGGCGAGACGGGCGCACCCGACGGGTCGCGGACGATCTTGACCTGCGGCCGCGCCCGGTGGCGAGGGTCCCGCGCGTGGCGACACACGACGGCCGTCTCGCCCGTCGACAACAGCACCGGCGTACCGATCGGGAAGGGCCCGAGGATGTGGATGAAGATCCGCACCAGCCGCGGCTCGAAGCGACCCTCGTCCTGCGCGAGCATCTCCAGCGCGCGGCTCGGCGACGTGGCCGGGCGACCGGGCAGCTCCGAGGTGAGCTCGTCGTAGGCGTCGACGAGGTTGATGATCGCCGAGAAGGTGTGCTGCCCCTTGCCGGGCAGCGGCTCCGGGAACCCGCTGCCGTCCCGCCCGATGTGGTGCTCGTAGGCGGCGAGGATGCGGTCTCGGTGCTGCGGCCCCAGGTTTGGGGTCTGGAGGATCTCCTTCACCGAGCGCAGCGGGTGGGCGTGGGCCTCCGCCGGCATGCGATCGGCGGGCTCTTGGCGCATCCCCGAGTCGGCGAAGAGGGCCGCGAGGCCGAGGTTCATCAGGCCGCGTCGCCCGAGCTCGAGCTGCCGCCCGATGGACAGCGCGAGGAACGACATGTTGACGGCGTGCACCACCCGATACGTCTCGGGGGCGCGGCACATGGCGGCCGCCAGGAACCACTGCGGATCCGAGAGCAGCACGCCCACGGCGGCCTGCATCGCGTGCACGATCCGGCCGCGGATCGCCTCGGGCACCACGTGCTCGCGAGAGGCCATGTAGGCCTTCCAGGTGACCAGCAGGTTCGTGTAGGCGTTGACCGACTTGATCGCCTCCTGAACCGCCTCCTGCTCGACGTTCACCTCTTCGAGCTGCTGCAGATCGGTGACGAGCGAGAGGCGCGGCAGGAACCGCACCGTCGCCACGCCGCGGCGGGCCAGCGCCTCGTTCAGCACCTCCGCCCCGGTCTTCTCCTCCAGCGTCTCGTGGTCGAGCAGCACCTGCACGAGCGACCGCACCGCCGCGGGCCCCACCGGGCCGGTGATGTTCAACCCGCCGGTGCCGCGCCGCGCCAGCTCGCCCATGAGGCCGACGATGTTCTCGTAGAGGATCGGCTCGGGCCGCACGCGGTACTCGTTCAGGAAGATCGAGTCGCGGTCCCCGCGCACCGCGTACTCGCCGAGGTGCTTGAGCAGGTCGTTGGAGGACTGGCTGTAGATCTTGACGGAGTACCGCAGCGCCTCGTTGTTCACCGAGTGCATGCGCGCCGTCTTGAGCAGCATGGCGAGCCGGGTCACGAGGTCCTTGGCGAGGTTGGTGACGAACTGCTGCTCGATCACCGACGCCTTGCGGCCGGACTGCCCGGGGTTGACGATGGGGCGTCTCATTGCCTGCCTTCGGCGCGCTTCTCACGCTCGGCGGCCGACGAACCGGCCGGGGCCACCATGCGCCGCGCGATCACGCGCAGCTCGCCGCGGGCGGTCTCGGCGAAGCGCTCGAGATAGACCTGACCCTCCTTCGTGCGCGTCGCCCGAATCCCGAGCAGCGCGAGGTGCACCTGCTCGACCATGGCCGCGACCTTGCTCTCCTTGCCGGCCTCGGCCTGGTGGGTGAACGCCTGCAGCGCCTCCCGGCCGGCGAGCCTGCCGAGGGCGATGTACCAACCTCGCCGCTCTTCGAAGCCCCGGTCGCTGAAGTCCTTGCGCCGCAGCGTGTCCGTGAGGATCGGCAGGGAGGACTGCACGCGGTTGGACGCCAGATACCGCAACGCCTCGAGCCGGACCTCGGAGGAGGGGTCGCTGAGCGCGTCCTGCATGAGGGTCGACACGCGCGGGCTCCGCTGGGTGCGCAGGGCCGCGAGCACCTTGGCCCGAATGTCGGGCTCCGACCGCGTGTACGCGCCCGCCACGTGGTCCATGAGGATCGGACCGCCGATGCGCGAGAGGGCACGCACCGCCGCCGCCGCCTCGAACGCGCTGGGGCTCTGCAGGCGGGAGATGAACCGCTCGGAGTCGCGCGCGGTGAGGAGCAGCAGGGCGTCCGCGATGATGTTCCGCGGCCTCTCGTCCTGGACCTGCCGGAGCAGCTTGAAGATGGCGTCCACGTCGTCGACGTGCTGCACCGACACGAACGTGAACAGCTCCCCGCGGAGCTCCTCGTCCCAGCCCACGTTGAGGGCTTCGGCGAGCAGGGCCAGCCGGTCCTCGCGGCCGAGCTTCACGAAGAACCCGCGCAGCACCCCGGCCCGGAAGGTCCCGTCCGCGGACTGCTGGCGGGCGACCAGCGCGATGGGACGCAGCACCGCGTTGAGCGCGCGGATGTTGCCGGTGGCGAGCAGCGGCGACAGCGCCTCGTCGAGGTGCTGCAGGAAGACCTCCAGCTCCGGCGGGCTCGACTCCGCGAGCACGACCTCCGCGAGGATCGCGCCCACCTCGTCGTACCCGGCGTTCACGTTCTCGAGGCCGTGAAGGTCCTCGTAGAGGCGGACCATCGCGTTGTCGTCGAAGGCCTCGACCGGCACGTCGGGCAGCTCGGTCTCGTCGTCCACGAGGATGGTGCCCACGTACCCCCGCCGCCCGACCTCCGGCAGCGTCTCGCGGCGATTCCCGCCGTACCCGCCGCCGGCCTCCAAGCCGTCGATCCCGCCCAGCCCCGTGAGCCGACCGTGGGTGGTCACGTCCGAGGCGAAGCGGCGCTCGTCTCCCTTGAGGTCCTTTCGGGCCATGGGCGTGTAGGACCCGGGCTTCGGGCGCTCCATGATCCCGAACCGCTGCCGCAGCCGCTCGAGGTCCTCGGCGACCTCCGCGAGGATGCGCTCGGCCTCCTCGGTGTACTCGACGAAGGACTCGGCGATGGCCAGGCGGATGTGCTTGAAGTCGGCCTCCCAGAAGAGGACCGAGAGCTCCGTGCCGCTGGACGTGCTCGCGTCCGTCTCGCGGGCGAGCAGCGTGACGAACTCGCGGATCTCCACCCGCTCGATGCCCCGGATGAACTGGATGAGTCGGACGCCGTCGCGATGGAGCTTCCACGGCAGGGACTCGCGGCGGCCCTCTTCGGCCCGGAAGACGATGTTGCCGTCCCAGATCATGGCGCGCGGGGTCACCTCGATGGTGAGGGAGTCGTCCGAGCCGAGCTGTTCGTTCAGCCGATCCTGGAACTGACCGACGAACATCTCGAAGAAGTGATGGTCGGCGCTGTACAGGCGCAGGGTCTTGCCCGCCTTGAGGAAGACCTGGAGCATCGCGGTGAGCGCTTTGGTGCGCTTGCGCATCTGCACCCGATCCATCGGGACGGCGAAGCCTTGGTGGGCCGCGGGCGCGGGCGCGGGCGCCGCTTCCTCGAGCTCACCGAGCAGTTGATCGTCGAAGGGATCGGACATTCGCTCGATGATACCGGAGGGCGAGGTCCGGTACGGTGACCGCCATGCCCGAGCCCCACTTTCGAGAGGCGACTCCCGACGACCTGGACCGGCTGCTGGCCCTCGAGCACGCCGCCTTCGAGCGGCCCTGGCCCGCGGGCGCCTTCGAGCAGGAGCTGATGCTCCCCCAGGCCGGCGTCTGGCTCGCCTTCACCGGGCCCGAGGACCACGACGACACCGCTCTCGCCGGGTACGCCGACTTCTGGGTGGTCGAGGACGAGGTGAGCCTCCTGAACATCGCGGTGCACCCCGATCATCGGCGCCGCGGGATCGGCGGCCGACTGCTCGATGTCGTGGAGCGGGTGGGCGCCGAGCGGGGCGGGGAGCAGGTCTTCCTGGAGGTGCGGGCCTCGAACCAGGCGGGGCTCGGGCTCTACCGGGGCCGCGGCTACGTGCAGGTGGGCATCCGCAAGGGCTACTACAGCGACGATCAGGAGGACGCGATCGTCATGCGTCGTGTCCTCGACGCCCCCTGAATCGACCCGCGCCCCGTCGGTCGCTGCTACAACGCCGCCGATGTTCGACCGCCGCTGTGAAGTCACGGGCCATCGCGACCTCGGGTCCGGCGTCCGTGTGCTGAGCTTCCGAGACGCCGCCATGGCCGCCGACGTCCGGCCCGGCACCTTCGTGATGCTGGAGACGCGCCCGGGAGCCCGCGGGACCATCGCCGCCCCGGTCCTGCCGCGCCCCTTCTCGGTGCAGCGAGTCCGGGGCGACGTGCTCGACGTCATGTACCGCGTCGTCGGCACGGGCACCACCGCCATGACCGAGCTGCGCCCCGGCGACCGCCCGCGCGTCCTCGGACCCCTCGGCAACTCCTTCCGCATGCCGGATCCCGGCGAGACGGCCGTCCTCATGGGGGGCGGCGTCGGCATCCCGCCGATGGTCGCCCTGGCGGACGCGCTGGCCTCCCGCGACGGGGACGGCGCGCGCTTCGAGGCCTACCTCGGCGTGTCCGGAGCCGCCGACCGCGGCTGCATGGTCGGGTTCGACGACGACTACGGCCCCGACTCCCCCCACGGCGACAAGGTCTTCCGCGCGACCATGGACGGCTCCATCGGCTTCCACGGTCACGTCGTCGCGGCCTGGCTCGACCGCTGGGAGACCCGTGGCCTGCGCCCCGACGGGTCGGTCCGCCTGTACGCCTGCGGGCCCATGGTCATGCTCCGGGCGGTGGCCGCCGCGGCCGTCGAGCGCGGCCTGCCCGCCCAGGTCTCGGTGGAGACGATGATGGGCTGCGGCATCGGCATCTGCATGGGCTGCGTGATCGAGAACAAGCACTACGACGGCAGCGGCAATCCGTACGACCGGTGGCTGCTCGCCTGCCGCAAGGGCCCCGTGTTCGACGCCGACGCGGTCATCCTGGACGACGGAGGGCTCCTCCATTGAGCACCCTCCGCCCCGAAGACGTGAGCCTCGCGGTCGACATCGCGGGCCTCTCCATGTCCAACCCCGTGATGCTCGCGTCGGGCACGGCGGGCTACGGCGCGGAGATGGCCGAGACGCTCGACATGCCCCGCCTCGGCGGGTTCGTGACGAAGGGGATCGCGGTGCACCCCTGGGAGGGCAACGCCCCGCCCCGGATCGCCGAGACGCACGCCGGCATGCTCAACGCCATCGGGCTCCAGAACGTGGGCCTCGAAGGCTTCCTCAACGACAAGGTGCCCTACCTCACCGAGCTGCACGGCCGCGGCGTGCGGGTGGTCGTGAACGTGATCGGCAAGACCCTCGACGAGTACCACGACGTGGCCCGAGGGCTGCGCGGGGTGGACTGCGTGGACGCGCTCGAGCTGAACATCTCCTGCCCCAACATCAAGGAGGGCGGCATCCAGTTCGGCACGGACTGCACCTCGGCCGGGGAGGCCACGGCCGCCACCGTCGAGGGCTCCGACAAGCCGGTGTGGGTGAAGCTGTCGCCCAACGTGACGGACATCGCGTCCATGGGCGTCGCCTGCGAGGAGAACGGCGCCGCCGCGCTGTCGGTGATCAACACGCTCTACGGCCTCGCGGTGGATCTGAAGACGCGACGGCCTCGCCTCAGCATCGGCGCGGGCGGCCTCTCCGGCCCGGCCATCAAGCCCGTGGCGCTGCGGATGGTCTGGCAGGTGTCGTCCGCGTGCTCGATCCCGGTGGTGGGGATGGGCGGCATCTGGGGCCCCGAAGACGCCCTCGAGTTCATGGTCTGCGGCGCCTCGGCGGTCCAGATCGGCACCGCGAACTTCGTCGATCCGAGGACGGCCGAGGCGTGCATCGACGGCATGGCCGCGTGGTGCGCGGAGCGCGGAATCTCGGACATTCGCGAAATCGTCGGTACCCTGAACGTCTGACCGGGGCATGAGTCCCGAGTCACGCCGGGGGGTGAAGATGACGCTGCGAGAGCACCTGGCGGAGGCCCTGCCCCGCTTCCCGTTGAAGGCGGCGTGGCCCGCGGCGATTCGAGCCTCGCGATCCTGGGGGCGCCGCGCGGAGCGGGAGCCGCGGCTGGGCGGAAGGGCGGACGTCGACCGCCTGCTCGAGCTGGACGACGCGACGGACCTCGAAGCCGCGGACCTCAAGGCCGCCCTCAAGGCGGTCCTCGACACCCCCGACGACGACGCAGCCGTCGCCGCCCTTGACGCCACGGTGGACCGCCTCCTGCCCCGGGTGGTGCGCGGCCTCTGTCCCGTCCGGATCGAGGGCGCCCCGCTCGGCCTCACGCCGCCGAACATCCGCCGGCTCACCGGGCTGGAGGCGGTGCAGGCCTTGGTCCCGCCCATGCAGGCCGCCGTCCTGAACCGACGCATCCACGGGCTGATGCTGGGCGGCAGTCGCCTGCGCGTGGAGATGGATCTGCCCCGCGGTCGCATCCTCCCCAGCGTCCCCCGCCACCTCCGCGTCACCCCGCAGCCCCGCCGACGCCCCGCCCCCTGGCTCCGGCACCTCGACGACGAGGGGCGGTGGTCCCTCACGCCCCTCGCCATCGCGCGACGTCAGGCCCAGACGGCCATGGGGAGCGTGATCATCGACGTCGGGTGCGGCTGCGGCGGCAACGCCGTGGCCTTCGCCGAGTCCGGCTTCGAGGTCGTGGCCATCGAGGCGGACAAGGAGCGCGCCGGGCTCGCCGCCGCCAACTTCGCGGAGCGCGGCCTCATCGGCTCGGTCGAGCTGCTCGAGGGGCCGGCCGCGGAGCTCCTGCCCCGCGCGCTCGAGCGGGACCCCGACGCCGCCGTGTTCGTCGATCCGCCGTGGGGCGGGAGCGAGTGGCCGAGGACCGCCATGAGCTGGGAAGAGCTCATCGCGCCCCTCGGGGTCACCACCGATCTCCTTCGGTCCGGCGCTCAGCTGCTGGTGAAGGCTCCCCGCACCTTCGACGTCACCACCCTGCCGTCCCCGGGCACCTGGGCGATCCAGTACGAGTTCGGGGACCGGGAGGACGATCGCGACGTCGTGAAGTGCATCACCGCGTCGGCGTGGTCGCCCACGGTGCGCAGCTTCGAGGGTCTCGACGACGGCTGAGCTCCGAGCGGCCCCGGAGCCGGAGGTTCACTCCGTGATGCGTCGGACCGCCAGCGAGTAGGGCCCCACCGAGCCGTCCACGTCGCCCACGATGATCACGTAGTCGCCGGCGGGCAGGAACCCCTGCCAGACCGCGTCCTCGCCCACCGCCATGGAGCGCCCGCCGATGTTCCAGCGCGGGAAGGAGGCGGCGTACACGTCGAACGGATCCTCGGCCTCGTTGCTGTCCACGTCGATGAAGTCGGCGCCGAAGAAGGGCGCGTCCACCGGCAGCGGGTCCGCCAGCGTGTCGAAGGTCCCCGCGTAGAAGGCGGGGTTCGCGTCCAGGTGGAACGCCTGGCGGTACTGGATCTGCTCCACCAGCCGCACCGGGCGGTACTCATCGGCGTCGGGGATGCCGTCCTGATCGTGGTCGAGCGCGCACACCGGCGGGTTCGGCCCCGACACCGGGCCCAGGGGCGCGCCGCCGTCTTCGGGGATGATCGACAGGTTGGCCTGCGCCGCGATCCACGCGGGCATGTGCTGGGGATACGCGAACAGCGCCGCGTCCGCGCAGGGACCCGTGGCGGGCCCGAAGTTCCAGCTCGCGAAGTCCAAGGCGTCGGGCACGTCGCTCGCGAGGGCCACGGCGATGAACGGGTCGGCGACGTCCACGGCGCCCGCGAAGTCCGTCATGCGTCGGTCGACCCACACGCCCACCTGCGTGGTCTCGGTGAGGGTGAACCCGTACCGGTCCGTGTCCGGCACGAGCTCCGCGACGATGGTCCCGTCGTCCTGGAACACGTCCACGTCCTCGGCCTCGTCGAACTCCCCGATGATGGTGCTCTCTTCGCCGTCGAGCGACAGCGTCGGGACCGAGCGGACGGACGTGAGGAGCGCGCCGTCCACGTCCTCGAGGATCAGCTTCGGATCGTGGGGGTCCTCGTCCAGGACTCGCGCCGCGTTGCCGAGCACGTCGTCGATCTCGGGCGCCAGGTCGATGACCAGGTAGAGCTGCTCCTGCTCGATGCCGGCCACGCGGATCACCGCGGTGCCGTAGTCCCCGGCGATCGAGCCGAACGTGAGGTTCTGGGGGTGGAAGAGGTACGGGTCGATGTTCTCGGCGAACACCCGCTCCTCCGCGACCTCCGTGGGCCCGGCCGGATCCGAGCCGCCGACGTACGTGTAGTTGTAGCCGCGCACGTTGAACCCGCTCTGGTAGCCGTTGGCCCCTGCGGGCTCCCCGGGCTGGGGGTTCGCCGGGTCGAACACGCCGAACGTGCCCGCGTCCGGCACGTTGCTCACCACCGCGTTGTTCACGAGCTGCCCGCCGTCGGGGTGCTCGCGGCCCGAGATCATCAGCGCCGTGGCCCACTGCAGCACGAAGTCCTCGAAGTCGGCCCCGGTCACGAACTCCACCGACGCGATCCCGGACGGCTGCCCGCCCCACATGAGCGGCGCGAAGAGGTCCGGGCCGTACAGGTCGTACAGGTAGCGGCACATCAGGTAGGCGTTGCCGCGGTCGGCGTAGTCCTCGAGCGTGTTGTCGCGCGTCAGGGGCATCAGGCTGCTGCGGTCCAGGTACACCCAGGCCTGCTGGTGGTGCTCCGAGCCGTAGCCGGTGAGGTCCGCGGCGAGCAGCCCCATCCCGTCGATCAGCCAGTCGTCCCAGCGGGAGGGCTCGCCCGTCGGGTCCGGCAGGCCCGTGTCCGCGCTGTCGTCGTCGTCGCCCTCTTCCCCGGCGCTGTCGTCGTCGTCGCCGGGCTCCACCACGTCGTCGTCGTCCATGGCCGAGTCGTCGTCGTCCACGGCGTCGTCGTCGTCGCCCGGGGGCCCGTCCTCCTTGCAGATCGGGGGGTCGAACTCGGTGCCCGCGGGGCACGGCGCGCCCACGATGTCGTGCGTGAAGATCCGCTGCAGGCCCTCGCCCAGCTGCGCGTTGAGCGACTCGGCGACGTAGTCCTGGATCGCGATCGTGGTGCTGTTCCACAGCCCCGTGGGGTCCGGCGCGTAGACGTACAGGATCTCCTGCTCGTTGCTCCCGGGGTTGAGGAACGCGTCCCCGATGCAGTGGTCGATCTCGGGCTCGGCGAAGGAGCGGATGACCTCCGTATCGTCCCAGGCGACGCTGTTGGTCAGCGACAGGCCGTTGAGGCGGTGCGTGACGAGGACGTCGACGCGGCAGTTGCAGTCGCGGTCCGGCGGCCCGCCGAAGAAGGTGGTGAGCGTGGGCCAGTGGTTCTGCTCGACGAGGTCGAGGACGCCCTGCAGGTCGCAGTTGGTGAAGCCGTAGGCGGGCAGCGCCGAGGGCACGATCGCGTTGTTCGGGTCGCTGCAGTCGGCGTCGAAGTCGATGGGCGTGGCGTCGTCCACGTAGATGGCGACGTTCGCGGAGAGCGCCATGAGCGTCGCGCCCACGGTGGTGCGCGGTGAGCCCTGCACGATCGTCTGGCGGATCGAGAAGCTGCGCGCGTCGCTGCCGATGTCCACGACCTCCGCGGCGTCCGGGCACGAGCCGAACTCGCGGGCCGCGGAGCCGCTCCACGCGTCCTGCATGGGCGGCGCCGTGCGGCGTCCGGGCGCGGGCTCATCGGCGAACCCCGGGCCGGTGGCCGGTCGCTGCTGCGCCTGCCCGGGCGGACGGATCCCCCCGGGGGGCAGGTCGGGGTCCCCCGGGCGCGTCGTGAGCGCCACGCGGAAGTTCACGTCGTTCGGCAGCGGGTTGACGAGCAGCAGCTCGAACCGGGCGGCGAAGTCGTCCTCCTCGGCGGGCTCGCTCATCTTCACGACGGGGCAGTCGGCGGTCCCCAGCGGGACGATGGCGCGGCCCTCGTGGAACTCGATCGCCTCGATGACGCCGGGGCTGCAGAACGCGCCCGTCGCCTCGCCGATGACGAAGTTGGTGATGCGGATCCCGTCGCCCGTGGGGTACGGCGTGCACTCGCCTTCGAGGCCCTCGGCGTCGATGGGGCAGAAGAGCAGGTACACCGAGTCGGCCACGGTGGGGACGTCCGCGTGCGTGTCCCAGGTGATGCCGTGCTGGACCTGCATGGGGGCGTCGCCCGTCACGACGTCGAAGGACTCGCCCGCCGCCTCCACGAGCGTGGCGCGCTGGTCCGCGGCGTCCGGGGAGTCGTGGCCGAAGAAGACGTGGACCGTGACCTCGGAGGAGTCCGGGTCCTCGACGATCAGCCCGACCTCGAGGGGCCCCGAGATCGTGACGGTGGGGTCGATCGTGGTGACCAGGACCCGCGGCGCCTGGGGGACGGCGTCGGCGGAGTCGTCGTCGTCGCCCTCGGACGGCGTGTCCTCGCGCTCGCCGCGCGAGAAGGGATCGGGGATCGACGGACAGCCCGCGGCGGCGACGAGGAATGCGATCGCCAGGATCGAACCGGTCTGTACGCGTCTGGACATGTCGCCCCTCGGTTCACCAGAAAAATCAGCCGCGGCCGCCTTGCAGGGTACCCAACGGGGACGGGGATCGCAGGGCCTTCCGCTACCCGCCCGGGACGCAGTCGTCCGGCTCGCGTCCGGCCTCTCGGATCGCGGCCGGAGCGTGCGGGGACGCCTCCACGATCGCGGGCAGGTTCACCGGGGGCAGCTCGACGCCGAGGACGGCGCCGATCTCGGTGGCGAACGCCTGGGCGACGAGCCCGTACCCCGCAGCGCTGAAGTGGAGGCCGTCGAAGCTGAGGAGGCCCTCGAGCATCCCGATCCCGAGGGTGGTGTCGCCGATCTCCAGGCCGTCCTCGGCGACCTCCTCGGTGGCGTCGAACAGCGGAACGACGTGCACGTTGTCGAACCGGTCGGCCTCCGCCCGCAGGGCCTCGTTGTAGGCGAGCACGCCCGCGCGGGTGTCGGGGTTCGGGTCGCCGATCCGGCCGGGGAGGATCGTCACGTCGGGCACGTCGCCCAGGAACACCTCGGCCCCCGTCGCGGCGAGGCGGGGCACGAGGATCGCGAGGTCGGCGGCGATGTTCTCGGGCGGCGTCATGTCCCCGCCGGTGCCGAGCGCGTCGTTGCCCATCATGTCCGTCGTGAAGATGAGGGTCGGGTCGAGGGCCTCGATGGCGTCCAGCATGGTGAACGTCGGCGGCTCGCCGAAGGTGCCGAACGGGTCGAACGCGAGGTGGCCCAGGAAGATCTGGACGATCTCGGACTCCTCGGGCCCGTGCACGACGTCGTCGAGCTGGTAGTTGCCCGCGGCGATGTTCCGCGTCTCCAGGAGCGGGTCGAGGCGGCCCAGCTCGTAGCCGAACCCCGAGTTGTCCGGGCGGGCGAGGCGCGGGAGCGTGTCGGTGATGCCGCCGGTGATGTGATCCACGACGTTGGGGGACTCGCACGCGGGCGCGGGGCCCACGTCGTCCAGGGTGAGGGTCTCGAACAGCCCCGGGACCAGCTGCGGCTGGGGCATGTAGGCGCCCAACACGCGCGCGAGCGCGAGCGCGGGGCTGTCCAGGGTGCCCTCGAAGGTGGGGACGGCGTCCATGACGCCCTGGGTGAGGCTGGCTCCGAAGCCCACCACGCGATCGAAGGCGGGATCGAGGGGCGGCGCGTACTCGACGACGGCGTCGAGGAGCACCGGGTCGCCGCCCGTCGGGGTGACGGCGATGCGGGCGGGGCCGGGCTCGGGGGCGCCCTGGACGAGGACGTCGAGCACGTCGCCGGGCCGCAGGTCGAGGGCCAGGATCCCGCCCACCCGGACCTCGGCGACGTCGGCCGGATCGATGCCCTCGGCGGCCGTGTCGAGGGCGACCCGCACGTAGCCCGTGGACGGCAGGGGGGCCTCCGGGGCGACGCACCCGACCAGCAACACCAGGGGGAGGAGGCGCCGCATCAGTCGGCGATGTTCTCGCGGTCTTCGATGACCGGGGGCTGCGCCGTGAAGGCGAAGTTGGCCGAGTCGGGGGTGCCGTTGTCGTTCGTGTCGACGTCCAGGACGAGCGAGCTCGCCACCTGGGGCCAGGGCCGGATGCCCGCGGCCAGTCGACGGATCCAGCGCGTCTCGATCACCCCCTCGAGGCGGAAGTCGGCGATGCCGGTGGGGGCCCCGTCCTCGTCCCGCGTCAGCGTGCCCGACAGGACCGGGTCGCGGAACCGCAGCACCGGCGAGTCGAATGAGTCCCCCCCGATGTAGAGCGTCAGGAAGACCCCCGGCTGGGTGTGCTCGAAGGCGCCGTCGGCGTCGACCTCCACGCCGGGGAACCAGGTCTGGTAGCCGAGCGACTGCTTCACGTCGTAGACGTCGGGCCCGCGGTCCCCGGGGGCCATCCCCACGTCGACGGTGGCGGGCAGGGTCACCGGCCCCACCGTCGGGAGGCCCTCCAACCGCAGGACGTAGAGCGGCTGGGCGTCGGTGAACAGGTCCGTCACGAAGGCCGCGTCCGCCTCCTCGCCCCCCGCCTGCACCAGCGCGAGCCCGGTGGCCGCCGTGAGCTCGAAGGACGGGCCCCGCGGCCGGTCGGTGGTGGCGGGCCGATCGAACGAGCCCGCCTCCTCGGGCAGGTCCACCGTCAGGCGATAGTCCAGGTTCCGGCTCAGCTGCTCGGGGAAGAAACGGACGGCCTGGTCGTCGAAGTCGGGGACGGGCTCCCCGAGCTGCTCGATCTCGCGGTCGAGCTCGAAGAAGGCCATCGCGCCGATCTCGCCCTCCTCGGCCTCGGTGACGGGCCGGGTGAAGAGCATGTAGACGGGCGCCGTGCGGCCCATCCCGACGGCGCCCTCGGGCGGGATCGTCGCCTCCACCGCCAGCTCGCGCGAGGCCAGCTCCTCGGCGATCAGCTCCCACTCGCGGTCCAGCGACGCGGTGCATCCGGACGCCCCCAGGGCGGCGGCCAGGGCAATCATCGGGGCGGGGGATCGCGGCATCGACGGAACCATAGGGCCTCGGGCGTGACCTCCGCGCCCACTCCACGGCGCGTCAACATCTGCGGAGGACCGACGGAGCGGCGGTGAAACGTTGGTTGCGGACTCCCTCTCCCCTTGAACCCCGCGGGATCTCCCGGCATTCGTTTGCGGCGCCGACCTCCCGGCGACCGGAGTTCCTCATGATCCGCTTTCGATTTCTCGCCCTGACCTCCCTGCTCCTCGCCGCGTCGGCCTGCCCCGTGGCGGACGACCGAGGGGGCAGCGACCCCGACTTCCCGGCCGACGACGACGACGACGCAACCGACGACGACGACGCCGTGGGAGACGACGACGACGCCGTGGGTGACGACGACGACGCCGTGGGTGACGACGACGACGCGGTCGGAGACGACGACGACGACGTGGGTGACGACGACGACGCGGTGGGCGACGACGACGACGCGCCCGTGGGCCCCTGCACCGACGACAGCGCCGAGGACAACGACGACCTCGCGGGCGCGGGCGTCGGGACCGCGGGCCTCACCGAGAACCTGGTCGCGTGCCCCGAGGACGAGGACTGGTACTCGATGTTCGTCCCCGCCGGGAAGAAGCTGCAGGTGGACACCTGGTTCCTCGACGACGACGGCGACATCGACGTCTACATCCGCACGGCCGCGGACGAGAGCGCGGGGCCGGCGGGCACGTCCACGTCCGACGACGAGAACGTGGTCAGCGACACCGTCGAGACGGACCAGGACCTCTACGTGCGCGTGATCCTGTACGGCGACGCGGGCGCCACGGTAGGCAACGAGTACGACCTCGAGCTGGCCGTCATCGACCCGCCGACGTGCACCCCCGACCCCTTCGAGGAGAACGACACCGACGCGGCGGCCGTCGCCATCACGGCGGGCAGCCACGCGAGCCTCAACGTCTGCACGGACGACGAGGACTACTACTCGATCTCCCTGAACGTCGGCCAGACGCTCCAGGTGAACCCGACCTTCGTGGACGCCGAGGGCGACATCGACGCCTACGTCATCGACCCCGCCGGCGCCCAGGTCGCCTCGGGCGTGTCCACCAGCGACGACGAGGACTTCACCTGGACGGCCACGACCGCGGGCGTCCACCTCGTGCGCGTCAAGCTGTTCGCGGACGCGGGCAGCGTGTTCGGGAACACGTACGGGCTGAACCTGACCGTTCAGTAGTGCGTCACCTTCGGAGGTAGACGGTCGAGCGGCGGCTCGGCGAGTGGACGTCGCTGCCGATGGTGGCGGGGCCGGATGGAAGAACGGCGGACTCACCGCCGTCCCATCAGTCTTCGGGGCACTCCTCCTCGGTATCGACGAGTTCGCAGCCCGTGATTCTGGGCCCGTTCCAGCAAACGCCGGTATCCGACCATCGCTGAACAGAGACGAGCGAATCGTCCGAGTAGTACTCGAACCGACCGACGTTCATCCCCCCGTAGGACAAGACGCGGAGTTCATCGCAGACGAAACTCCCATCCCATTCGCACGCCGAGTGACTGCGGGCGTACGTCGGACAGTCGTCCTCGCACGTCTGTGAGAGAGGTGAGTCGCAGCAACCGGAGGCTCCGATGTCAAGCGCCACGAGCATGGGACCCCCCTCGCGCCACGAACTAGGGACCACC
>CAZUHI010000040.1:0-70995 GCA_964620495.1 uncultured Rickettsiales bacterium
AAGGGAGCGCCGTTTGTCGAGAGGGGTGCACGATGTGCATCGGTGGCGGCATGGGAGCAGCGGGCGTCTTCGAGGTGGAGGCCTAGCCCTCCTCGTCCTCTGCGTCGCGGCCTGTGCGCCTCCTCCGGAGGCCCCGACCGAGGTGTCGGACCTGAGCCGCTGGCTCTATCGCGAGTGGGCGAACGACGACCCCGCCGTGATGGAGGCGGGCATGCACAACCTCGCCGCGTTCACGGACACGCTCGACCTCACGGCCGCCTTGGTGGACCGCTCGTTCTCGGTCGACACCCTGGACGCCGACGACACCGCCGAGGTCGAGCGGCCGGGTCGCAGCGAGCTCGAGAACTGCGCCTCGGTGTCCGTGGCGTACGCGTCGCGGCAGGCGATCGCGGTCCACGCCGAGATGCACACGCTGGCCGACCAGCAGCCCTTCGAGCCCACCGCCGAGTACTACGACCGCAGATTCCCCGAGCAGGACGACCCCGCCTGCTTCATCGACCGCACCTGCGCCGCGCTGATCACGTTCAACGAGCTCGCGCGGCAGAACGAGCTGATGGTCGTGGACCTCCTGCTCGGCAAGGAGTTCCGCTGGGTATCCATGGTGGACGGCGACGGCGAAGCGACCGGTCGGTGGGCCTTCGTCGCGCGATCGTGGATGCCCGAGTCCGGCTTCGAGCGGGACGGAGGGGACGTGCTGGTCCAGTCCTACGCCACCGACGTGTGGATGGAGCAGCCCGACGGGACGACCGTCCGCTACCAGGCGCTGTACAGCGAGACGATCATCCAAGGCCTCCAGGACGACTTCGACATGCGCGGGTTCCTCGCAGGCGGGATCGACGACTCGTTCGCCGCCCACGACGACGCCATCGGCCAGCGGCTGTGACGCGACGCCGCGCCTCGGGACCCCGGGGGCTCAGAACTTGAAGCTGAACGACGCCGCGAACCCCTTGGGCGAGACCCCGAGGCCGAGCCGGAGGTCGTTCTTGCGCTCCCAGTCGTCGTACTTCACCTGCTGCTCGATCCCCGCGGCGAGGAGGGGGATGCCGGGGCCCAGCATCGAGCTGCCGAAGAAGAAGAGCGGGAGGCCGTAGTAGTAGCCGCCCGCGAGGGCGATGACGGCCGACGTGGTCATGAACGACGTGCCCATGATCGTCAGGACGGCGCCCGCCGTGGCCGGTCCGTCGCCCTTCGGCGGGGGGCCCTTCGCCCCGCCCGCCACCGACGCGGGGGTGTTCGCCAGCCCGATGACGCGCAGGCGCCGCACCATGTGCTTGGGCACGCGGGCGACGGTCCCGTCGGGGTCGCGGGCGATGGCGATCTCCTCCTCCGCCTGGGTGAGCACCGTGCCCACGAGCACCTTGTTGCCCTTGAGCGTGACCTCCACGCGCGCGCCGCGGACGGCCTTCCAGAGCTCGTCGCCCTCGTAGGAGAGCGGGTGCGGCCCCTCGGGCGCGGGGGGCACGACGATGACCTCGGCGGCCGCGGCCGGGGCCTCTTCCTTCGCCTCCTCCTCCGCCTCTTCGGACTCCCCGCCGTCCTCGGACTCGACCTGCCCGGTCTCGTCCTCTTCCTCGGCCTGCGCGTCGGGGGCCGCGACCAGGAGCCCGCCCGCGAGGGCGAGGGACGCGAGCGTCCGCGTCGACCGGGTGGGGGGACGCACCACGAACTCGGGGAACGCGGCCGCGCGCGGCGGGAGCGGGACCCGCGGGGAGGCCGTGGGCGGCTCGGGCAGCCACAGCAACGGATCCGCGAGGTCGGCGGGGGCCGTGCGGGCGGCGGACAGGAACGCAGCCACGTCGGGCGGGGCGGCGTTGAACTCGGCGGGACGGCAGCGCAGGTGCAGCATCAGGCGATTCCTTCGGCGGGTCGAGCGGGGGCGAGGTGGTGAGCGATCCGGGTGCGGACGGCGTTCTCCGCGGCCCGCATGCGGGGGCGAAGCTCGGCGTCGATCTCGTTGAGCCTCTTCACGAACGCGGGCGTGGGCTCGGCGCCGGAGTGGAGGAGGTCGTACAGACCGTCGAACGCGGCGACGTAGCGCGGTTCGAGGTCCGGTTGGGCGACGTCCTTCTGCGTCCGCAGCGACGGCTCCACGGCCCGCGCGGCGGCCACGACGTCGCCCTCGCCGATCCACTCCAGGACGGTCGCGATCTCCGCCTCCGGGTCGGCCAGGAGGCGCTCGTAGGTGGTGACGTGGGCGGCGTACCGACGGGTCGCGATGTCCCGGAGCAGCGCGAAGTTCTCCGCCCACCACCGCAGCTCGGGCGCCATGGGCAGGTCGAACAGCTCGGCCTCGCGGTCCCGCCCCATCATGTCCCGCATGCGCGTGATCGACGTGGAGTACGCCCGCCACTCCCGGACCGTCGCGATCACGACGTCGATGAACGCGCGGTCGCTGCGCACGAGGCCCGGGATGAAGACCTTCGTCACGTGACGGCGCGTCTGCTCGGGGAAGAGGTAGGCGCCCGTGTCGGGGTGCGGGTTGGTGGCGTGATAGACGCCCGCCACGAGTCGACTCTCGTAGAAGCCGCGGGGGTTTGCGTCTCGGAGCCCGGCGCCCCAGGGGGCGGGGAAGGCCTCGCCGATGTGGGGTAAGCCGGCGGCGATGAGGACCTGCATCCACATCGACGTCCCGGAGCGCATCGTCCCAGTCACGAGGATCATGAGCGGCAACCCTAGCAGCGACCGTTCCAACTCCCGGGGCATACTCGGGATCGGAGGTCGCCGATGTGGGACATTCAGACGATCCTGGTCCTGCAAGGGGGCGGCGCGCGGGCGGCCTACCAGTGGGGGGTGTACGACGCCCTCCGCGCGGCGGGCCTCGAGCCCGACTGGACCCTCGGCATCTCGTCCGGGGCGCTCAACGCGGCCGCCATCGCGGCGAACCCGGTGGAGGACCGGCCCGCCCAGCTCGAGCGGCTCTGGCGGTCGATCGAGAACCCCCTCGACCCCTCCCCGTTCGCGGGCCCGCTGGCGGGCATGGCCCGCGCGATGTCGGCGCTGTCCACGAACATCGCGGCCCCCGGCTTCCACCACCTGCGGATGATCCCCCCGTTCCTCCAGCCCCCCGGCAGCCCCGGCGCCACGAGCATGTACTCCCAGGCACCGCTGCGGCGCACCCTGACGAAGGTCACCGATCTCGACGGCTACAACGCCTCGGGCGAGGGTCGCCCGGACAAGTGGTCTCGACTCTCCCTGGGGGCGACGGACGCGCGGACCGGCGAGCTCGTCTTCTTCGACAGCCGCGACGGGCCCATCACCCTGGACCACATCCAGGCGAGCGGCGCCCTGCCTCCCGGGGCAGCGGGCCGAACCGTCGACGGCGGGCTCTATTGGGACGGCGGGCTCGCCGCCAACTCCCCCCTCGACTACGTGCTGAGCAACATCGTCGAAGCGAGCGCCATCAATGGGCCGACGCTGGTCGTCGTCGTCGACCTGTGGTGGATCGAGGACGACGCGCCGCCGAAGGACCTCTCCGCCATCGCCTGGCGCAAGTACCAGGTGGCCTACGTGTCCAAGGCGCGCCAGTCCATCGAGCGGTTCAAGACGGCGATGCACCTGGCCACCAACGAGCTGATCCTCACCCTCACCGAGAATCACCCGGACCCCGAGAACGCGGGCGCCGTGCCGCTGTTCGCGGGTCAGGTCCTGGGGCTCCACCTGAAGTGGGGCGCGACCATCGACCCCAAGCCGTTCGCGCCCATCGACTTCACGAGGACGGCGATCGAGGAGCGTCGCGCCACCGGGCGGGCGCACCTCGAGCAGGCGCTGGAGGACTCCCGCGCCGTGGAGCGGCTCCGGTCGGACACGCTGTTCGGCGAGATCCGGGGCTACCGGGACCTCGCGTTCGACGGATCGCAGACCGACCTGCACCTCCCGCTGATCGACCTGTACCGCCTCTACGACGGAGGGAAGCTGCCTTCGAAGGTCAAGGATCTGGTGGAGAGCTCGGCGAAGGGTCGGTTCCACCTGGAGGGCCGGCCGCCTCCGGGCTCGTGACCTCATCCGCCGCGTCTTCGCCCCCCGAGGGCGCACCGTCGGGGACCAGGTTTCCGCCTCCGAGCAGCAGGTTGTGGACGAACAGGTTGAGTCGGTCCCGGCCGTCGGGCGTCGCCGCGACCGCCGCGAACTCCGGCGCGAGCCACGGGTCGGCGATGAGGAAGAAGGCCGCCTCCCGGAGCCGGTCGGCCGCCTCGGCCTCGGCGATCAGCGCCCAGAACGTGGTCTCGGGGTGCTCGGGGATCGTGAGCTCCCCGGACTCGTCCCGGAAGACCTCCAGCGCCAGGGCCAGGCTCGTGACCTCGACGGTCAACGGGCTCAGCTCCGACACCCCCTTGGGCCAGTTCTCGAGCAACTTCGCCATGGACTCGGCCATGTCCGGGTCCGCCAGGCCGGCCTTCATCAGCCCGTACATGAGCCACGCCGAGGACGCCGTCTCGTGCTCCTCCTCCACGTTCACCACGGAGATGTCGAGCTTCCCCCCGTCGTTGGTGATGCGCGGGCCACGCTCGGGGGGCCACACGAGCGGGAGCTCCAGCCCCGCCGCCATGTCTTGGAAGAAGCGACGCCCGGGCTCGTACCAGGGGTTGCAGGCCACCGAACGCACCAGCGACCCGACGCCCTCGAGCGGGCGGCCGCTCTGGAAGTGGACGTCCCCGGCGAAGCGGTGGGCCACCCAGTAGCAGGGCTCGATGGACAGGGCGGCTTCGTAGCGCAGGAGCGCGCCCCCGAGGTCCCCCTGGGCGAAGACCGCGTCGCCCGAGTAGAGCCGGAGCCGCGCGTTCCCCGGGCAGCCGCGGATCGCGAGGTCGTAGGAGACGACGGCGTCCTCGTGTCGGCCCGCGGCGAGGTGGGCCTCGGCCTGGTTCCAGTGGGCCTGGGACTCCTCGTCGCAGGGCGGGTCGGGATCCGAGAGCACGGGCTGCGCGGGGGCGCCGTCGGCCGCCGAGGACGCGATGGCCGCGTACATGCCGGCGGGATCGATCTCCAGGAGTCGTCGGAAGAGGGCGCCCGCGAGGGCCCGCTCGGTCTCCGGGTCCTCGGCCGTGCCCGCCTCGATGTTCCGCAGCAGGAGCATCCCCGCGGCGAAGAGGCCCTCGGGCGAGTCGGGATCGAGCTTCAGGGCCTTGCGCGTGAGCGTGAGCGCCTTCTTCAGCGAGCCGACGGTGAGGGAGTCGATCGCCTTCTGTCCGACGTTCGCCGCTCGCTTCTGCTTCGGCGGGGGCACCTTCGCGCGCTCCGCTCCCTCGGCGGCGGGGGCGTCGAATGTGAGGGCCGCGGCCGGCGCCGCCCCGATCAGAAGCCCGAGGAGGGCGAGGGCGGCGAGTCGCATGGGGGACCTCACGTTTCGAACGACAGATAGCGCAGCAGGTGCACGTCGAGGGCGTTGGCCACGAAGCCCCGCACCTCGGGCTTGATGAGCGTGACGGACCCGAAGTGGAACAGCGGCAGGATCGGAGACTCCTCCAGCAGGATGGCCTCCGCCTTGCTGAGCATGCGGAGCCGCACTTCGGCGTCCTCCACGGCCGCGGCCTCTTCGACCAGCGCGTCGTAGCCGACGCTGCTCCAACCCGTGTGGTTGAGGGCGTGGTCCGCGATCAGCAGCTCGAGGAAGTTCGACGGGTCGGGGTAGTCGCCCTGCCAGCCGCCGCGCGCGACCTGGTAGGTGCCCGCCTCCACGGCGTCGCTGTGAGCCCCGAAGGCGCGCGTGTACACCGACACCTCGATCCCGAGCTCGCGCTTCCAGATGCCCGCGACCGTGCGGGCGACCGTCTCGTGCACGCTGCGCCGGTCCACCGCCAGCTCGAGCTCGGGGAAGCCCTCGCCCCCCGGGAACCCGGCCTCGGCGAGGAGCGCGCGCGCGACCTCCGCGTCCGCCTCCTGCGCCTCGGGGGCGTCGTACCCCGGCATCCCGCTCGGCACGAACTGCTGCGTCGGGACCCCGTCCGGGCCGAGGACCCGCGTGAGCTCGGCCCGATCCAGCGCGAGCGAGAGCGCGCGGCGGACCCGCACGTCGTTCAGGGGCTTCTTCGCGGTGTTCAGGTTGTACCAGGCGGTCCCCAGCTGGGACTGCAGGTGCGCGTCCGACCGGGTGATGATGTCGGCCATGCGGTCCTGCGGGAGCAGCCCGCCCGCGTGCCCCGTCCACTGAATCGTGCCCGCCTCGTACATCTCGAGCACCCGCGCGGGGTTCTCCTCCACCAGGGCCTCGACCCGGGAGAGCTTCACGGCGGCGGCCGAGTGGTAGTAGGGGTTGCGGGTCAGGACCAGCTTCTTGCCGGCTTCCCAGGACTCGAGCGTGAACGGGCCGTTGACGACGATGTTGCCGGGGCGCGTCCACTGCTTGCCGTGCCGCTTGAGGGCGCGGGCGTTCACCGGCGCCGTGACGTGGTGGGCGACGATCGCGTCGAAGTACGGGGTGGGGCTGCGCAGCTCGACGATCAACGTGTGGGCGTCCTGGGCTTCGACCCCCAGGGTCGTGGCGTCTCGTGTCCGGCCGTCGTAGAGGTCCTCGGCCCCCTCGATGGGGAAGAGGAGCGACGCGTAATCGGAGCCCGTGTCGGGGTTGAGGACCCGGCGCCAGGCGATGACGAAGTCGGCGGCGGTGACGGGATCCCCGTTGCTCCAGGTGGCGTCTGCGCGCAGCTGGAAGGTCCAGGTGAGGCCGTCGCTCGACACCTGGTGGGCGGCCGCCATGCCCGGCAGCAGTCGGTCCGCGCTCGGAGACCAGACCAGCAGCCCCTCGAACAGGTTGGCGGCGATGAAACCGCTGTACGTGTCGGTCACGACGGCCGGATCGAGGGAGCGCGGCTCGGGACCTTGGGCGAAAGAGAAGGTGGGCGACGTGGGCCCCGGCGCGGGGGGCGCGGCGGGCTCGGGGGCCGGAGGCGAGCAGCCCCCCAGGGCGACGATCAGGGCGGCGACGAGGGACGGACCGAGCGAGCGGCGGGACTGCATGCGTCGAGCATATCGCGCGCCCCGCCTCCGCGGTCAGAGCGCCGAACGATCCCCGCAGCCGCGCCCGGAGGCGTCGAGGGTCACGTCCACCGCGGCGAAGATGCGCACCCGCGGCGTCCCCCACCCCGGCCCGATGCCGGTGCCCCCGCCGGCCTGCACCGCGAGGCACGGGGTCGGCCGCCCCACGAGCGCGACGCGCCACTCCAGCGGGCGGCGGACGTCGGTCACGGGCTCCCCCGAGGCGTCGGGCAGCTCCGGCCGGGCGTCGATCATGACGGCCAGCTCGAGGCCTCGAAGCTCCGTGGGCGTGGTGGGCGTGATCGCGAGGCCCACGGACAGCTCCAGGGCGTGGCCCGCGACCACGGCCAGGGCGTCCGCCGGAGGACGCAGGTGGACGGCCGTCTCCGTGAGGAAGCGGATGCGCCAAGCCCGAAACTCGGTCACCACCGACGGCCGGAACGTGGGGCCCGCCCACCCGAGCATCGAGGTCTCGTCGCCCGTGGGCAGGGTGCCCGCGAGGCGGATGGAGAGGCCGAAGGTGATCTCCTCCACGTCGAGCAGGCGGACGACGGCCCCGAACCCGACGTCGCCGAGGCCCGCGAACCCGGCGAGGTGAGGCCGATCGAGCAGGTCCTCGGCGCCTCCCTGGGCGTCCATGTGCAGGGGCAGCACGGCGAAGACATCCAGGAACCCGAAGCCGTAGGCCAACCCGACGTCCATCGTCGTGAGGCGGTGGATCAGCGCCCCCTCGGTCTCCGTGCTGCCCTCGAGCGGCGACAGGGCGGTGACGACGCCGACCCCGACGTGGCCCCCGTGCCGTGGGAGCAGGTCCGCCCCGGGCATCCCCGGGAGGCCGGTCCCCACGGGGTCGAGGCGGAACCGCTGGGCGTCTACGGAGGGGCCGACGGGCCGGTCGTCGGCGAGGGCCGGGGCGGCGGACAGGGCGATCGCGGAGACCGCCGCGACCGCGCGGATCACGCCTCGGTCCCGCGAATCTCCTCGAGGATCGGGCGGAGGGCCGCCATCACGGCCGTCGCATCGGGCCGCTCGCTGAAGAGCATGGTCAGGAGGCGCTTGTCGTCGACCTCGACCACGAACACGTGGGTCTTGCCCGCGTCCAGGACCGTGAACCGGCGCCCGGCCGCGTCCTCCCGAGCGAACTCCATGGCCTGCGCCGAGAACGCGGCGACGGTGTCCCGGCGCTTCAGCTTCTTGATGGTCGACGCGATGACGTGACCGTCGAGGTTCCCGAGCTGCACGCTCACTGCGTCGAGGTCCTTGCGCGCGATCTTCTTGAGGGACTCGTAGACCTCCATGAGGTCGCGCGAGCCGCCGCCCGCAGGCAGGTCCATCCAGGTGTCGGTGACGAGCGCGACGCCGAGCTCCTGGTTCTCGTCGATGGATGCGCCGCCGGCCGCGGGCTCTTCGTCCCATTCGTCGTCGTCGGCGGCCCACAGGTCGAGCTCCTCCATGCTCTCGTCCGCGGGGTCCTCGTTCGACCAGCCGGCGACCAGGGTCTCGGCGGCGAGGTCGTCCTGGGACTCGTCGGCGGGATGCACGATAGGGGGCGCAGGGCGCGAACGGAGAGGAGGGAGGCCGGGGACCCGGTGTACGACGGGCGTGGGCTCGGGAGCGGCGACGGGCTCGGGGGCGGCGACGGGCTCGGGAGCGGCGACGGGCTTGGGGGCGACGGGCTCCGGATCGACGACGGGATCCGCCGACGTGGGCTCCTCTTCGAGCGCAGCCGCGACCGCGACCGGACCGAGCGAGTCGTCCGTGGGTTCGTCCTCTTCGACGCTCCCGTCCGCCCCGCCGAGCTCCAGGACCAGTCCGTCTTCGCCGTCCTCGAGCACCGACACCGCGCCGCTCCGGCCGGCCGCGGCCTCGGGTTCCGGCTCGGGTTCAGGCTCGGGCTCCGGCTCGGGCTCAGGCTCGGGTTCAGGCTCGGGTTCAGGCTCGGGTTCAGGCTCAGGAGCCGCGACTGTCTCCTCCTCCTCCATGCCCCCGAGGTGGAGGACGAGCCCGTCGTCGCCGTCCATGGAGGTGTCGGAGCCCAACTCCAAGAGGACGCCGTCGTCCGCCTCCGCGTCGTCCGAGTCGTCGCCTCCCAGCTGCAGCACGAGGCCGCCGTCTTCGTCGAACACCTCGTCGTCGTCGCCGCCGAGCTGCAGGACGAGGCCCTCGTCCTCCTCCGGCTCGGGGGCGAGGACGGCGGGGGGCCCGGGCGCGGGGGCGGGCTCGGACGCCTGGACCGGGGCAGGCTCCGGATCGTCCCACCCCACGACGACGGCCGCGTACTCGACGCTGTCCAGCGCGTTGAACTCTTCGGGCGCCGGGGGCGTCGGCTCGCTCTGGCGCGGCTCGAACTCCGTGGGGGCTTCCTCGGGGGCCGGCGGGGGCGCGACCTCCGCGACCGCCGCGAGCGGCGCGAGCCCCTGCTGCACGGGCGGCAGCTTCGGGGGCTCGTTGTAGACCGTGTCCAGCGCCTGGGTCGCTCCGGCCTCCTCCGGATCGACGTCGGCCTCTTCGATCGCGGGCGGGGGCGCCGGAGGAGCCGGGGGCGGGCTCCCGAGGCTCGGCGCCTCGCCCTGATCGACGAGCGTGGGCACCGCCTCCAGGGAGGCGACCACCACTTGGGCGAGGGAGGACGCCGCGGCGTCGTTCTCGGGGTCGATCCGCCGCACCACGCCGGACTCGAGGAGGCGGTACCCCTCCATGAGCAGCGGCAGGGTCGGGGCGTGAATGTCCAAGGGCGCGTCGTTCGACGCCTCGTCCACCTGGAACCGGCCTCGGTCGTGCAGGAGCAACTGGAACAGCGCGGCGGGCCCGAAGAGCTTCCCGAACTGCGCGGCGACGACGCGACCGTCGCGCACGTGCAGGGTCGCGGCGGTGCGAGCCGAGTCGGGGACGATGCGCAGGGTGGCGCTGCGACGCCGGAGGACGAGGTCCCGGAGGAGCTGGGGGTAGGACGTGGTCTTGAGCTCGCCGTGCTGCGACGCGGCCGCGTCCGAGCGCTGCATCACCAGGCGCTCCGCGGAGCGCCCCAGGGTGCGCGGCGCGAAGGGCCGAGGGAGCATCGCGTCGACGCCCGCCCGGGTGAACCCGGCCACCTCCTCGGCGCCGGCCACGGAAGACAGGAGCAACACCGGCGGCCGGTCGTCCCCCAGCGCGTCGAGCGCGGCCAGCAGGAAGCGGGCGCCGTCGTCGGCGAGGTCGGCGTCGGCGATGACGAGATCGGGGGCGTCGCCGAGCGCTTCGACGGCCGCTTCGGCGTCCGGTTCTGCGGAGAGGTCCCACTGGTCCGGCCCGAGGGCAGCCCGCAGGACCCGAGCGGTGCTCGGATCGGGGTCGACCAGCAAGACCCGTGCGGTGCGCGCCATCAGCGTGGGAGCCTAGCAGTCGGGGACGCTGCGCGTTCCTCGGGCGAGTCCCTGGCGCTCGCCCCTGCCGGGCTGTCGGATTCGAGAGTCACAAGGTCGAGTCGTCGTCGTCGAAGGTGGAGTCGTCGTCGCCCGCGTCGTCGTCGTCGAACGGGCCGCGGCCTCCGCAGGCGGCGCACTCGAGGGAGTCGAGGTACGGCGGGGCGCAGAAGCCGGCCACGCAGGCGTGGGACCGCGTGCTGCTGAAGCTGCCGCAGTCGCAGCTCACGAAGCAGTCGAGGTCGCGCTCGCACGCGGCCTCGGGGGAGCAGCTGCAGCCCGTCCCCAGCGCGAGCAGGGAGAGCAGGAGCGCGGCCGGCAGGTGTCTCATGTGGGTCGTCCTCGCAAGTCGACGGGCTCGGGCACGACGGCCTCGACGGAGCACCGCAGGGCGCCCTCGGCGAGCCGCACGCGGACGGATTCTCCCACGGAGGCGTCCGCCGCGCGACGTAGGAGCGTCCCGTCGGGCTCCCGCGTGGCGATGGCGTATCCCCGCTGCACCGACTGCAGCGGACCCAGGGACAGGAGCGCACGACGCGTGGCCTCCGCCCCCCCGCGACGCCTTCGCAGGTCCCGCCCCACGGCCCCCTCGAGGCGGCGCCGGAGCTCGTCCAGTCGCTGGGCCTGCTCGTCCAGGCGGCGACGCGGCCCCACCAGCCTCCCCCGCAGGTCCGCGACCTGCTTGCGGCGACGTCGATCGGCGCGCGCGAGGGCCTGCAACAGGCGGGAGCGACGGTCGCGCAGCGACGCCTCGAGGTCCACGCGGATCGGGACCGCGAGCTCGGCGGCGGCGGTGGGGGTGGCGGCTCGGGCGTCGGCCGCGAAGTCGCACAGGGTGACGTCGATCTCGTGCCCGACCCCGCAGACGACGGGCACCCGCGACGCGGCCACGGCGCGCACCACCGGCTCCTCGTTGAAGGCCCACAGATCTTCGAGGGAGCCGCCTCCGCGACCGAGGAGGATGACCTCCACGTCCGTGCGCTGAAGCGCGTGCAGCGCCCCCACGATGGTGGGCCCGGCGTCCCGCCCCTGCACGCGACACGGGGCGATCGTCACCGCGAGCGTGGGATCCCGGCGCGCCAGGACCCGGAGCATGTCGTGCAGGGCCGCGGCGCCCCGGGACGTGACGATCCCGATCCGTCGGGGGACCTTCGGGAGGCGCTGCTTGCGGCGGGGGTCGAACAGCCCCTCCTGGGCGAGCCGCGCCTTCAGGGCCTCGAGCTGGGCCTGCAGCCGACCCGCGCCGACCGCGTCCATGCGCTCGACCACCAGCTGGAGCGCGCCCCGTCGCGCGAAGATCTCCACCCGTCCCGACGCGACGACCTGGTCTCCGTCCCGAGGACGCCGGCTCACCGCGCGATTCGCCCGCGCGAACATCGCCGCGTCGAGCGTCGCGTGCTCGTCCTTCAGCTTGAAGTACCAGTGCCCCGAGCCCGGGGACCGGAAGTTGGACAGCTCGCCGACGACGGCGAACGGAGGGAGCGTGCCCTCGAGGTGGTCGCGGAGCAGCCCCGTGAGGCGCGAGACCGAGAGCGGCTCCCGGCGAGGCGGGTCCCGCTCCCAGCTCAGGGGGAGCCCCGGGTCGCGTCGATGAGGCGGTAGAAGTCGTCGAACAGGTAGGTCGCGTCGTGCGGGCCCGGCGCCGCCTCGGGGTGGTACTGGACGCCGAAGGCAGGGACGTCCTTGCAGGCGAACCCCTCGAGCGTGTCGTCGTTCAGGTTCAGGTGCGTGACCTCCACGCGGTCCCTGGGGATCGAGTCCGCGTCGATCGCGAACCCGTGGTTCTGCGCCGTGATCTCCACGATCCCGGTGCGCAGGTTCTTGACCGGCTGGTTGCCGCCGCGGTGCCCGAACTTGAGCTTGTAGGACGTGCCGCCCAAGGCCAGCCCGAGGACCTGCATGCCCATGCAGATGCCCATGATCGGGACCTTGCCGAGCAGCCCCCGGACCTCTTCGGCCGCGTAGGCCGCGATCGGCTCCGGGTCGCCCGGGCCGTTGCTCAGCAGCACCCCGTCCGGCTCGAGCGCGAGGATGTCTTCGGCGGACGTGGTGGCGGGCACGACGGTCACGCGGGCGGGCCCGCGCTCGGCCAGGAGCCGCGCGATGTTGCGCTTGATCCCGAAGTCCAGGGCGACGACGTGGCGGGTGGCGGGCCCGGCGCACAGCACCTCGTAGGAGCGGCGGCAGGTGACGCGTCCCCCGAGGTCGAGCCCCGCGAGGCCGGGATAGTCGGCGAGCTTGGCCTTCAGCCCCTCCACGGAGGTGCCGTCGTTCCCGACGATCCCGCGCATCGCGCCCACCGAACGGATGTGACGGGTGATCGCGCGCGTGTCGACCTCCTCGATGCCGGGGACCCGGTGCGTCTCCATGTACCCGGGCAGATCGCCGTCCGCGCGGTGGTTGGAGTGGACCCGGCTGACCTCGCGCACGACGAACCCGTGGACGTGGGGTCGCCGGCTCTGACCGTCGACCTGGGTGACGCCGTAGTTGCCGACGTGGGGGACCGTCATCACCACGATCTGTTCGGCGTAGGAGGGATCCGTGAGGATCTCCTGGTAGCCGGTCATGGACGTATTGAAGACGACCTCGCCGGTGGCGACACCGCGGTGTCCCCAGGCGGTCCCTTCGAAGACGCGGCCGTCTTCCAGGACGAGGTATGCGGGCTCGTGGGGCATCGGTGCTCCGAAGGGGCCGAGTTCCGCGGAGTGCTAGCCGATCCGGCCCGGCCTGCGCAAGGCCCGAGCGTCGCCTTTACAGGGCGGCGTCGAGGCCACGCAGGGCGGCCTCCCGGCCCGGGTCCATCGGCGGCACCACGACCTTCGGCACGAAGCGGCCCAGCGTGGCGTCCAGGAGGCCCGCGGCCGCCGCCACTTCCCCGGGATGGGTGGGCGCCACGTCGGTGATCTCTCGGGCGTCGTCCGTGAGGTCGTAGTAGGCCGCCCCGCCCTTCGGCGTGCGGGCGTACTTCGCCTCGGGCGTGCGCAGGGCCACCGGCGCCTTCCCGTCCCCCCGGGGCGTGCCCACGGTAATCGCGGGGACCGGCACCAGGTCTCGGCCGTCGAGGATCGGGACCAACGATCGCCCGTCGCCCAGGGACGCGCGGCGGAAGCCGGCCGCCGACAGGACCGTCGCGGGCAGGTCCTCGAGCCGCGCCTGCCGCTCCACGCGCGCGCCCTTCGGCACGCCCGGCCCGTGCATGATCCAGGGCACGCGGGCCCAGGAGTCGGTGACCGCGGGGGGGCGTCCGCTCGCCGCCCACCCGCGCTGGCCCGCGACGACCACGAGCGTCCAGTCCATCAGTCCGTCGGCCTCGAGCCCCTTGAACATCTCCTCCAGGACGAGGTCCATCGTGGCCACGCGGCCGCCGTAGGCCGCGCCGGCCTCTCCGGGCAGGGGGTCGATCAAGGCGTCCTCCCGCAGGTCCGGATTCACGAACTCGATCCGGGGATCCGCGAGGTGGATCCACACGAAGATGTTCTCGCGGTAGTGGCGATCCAGCCACTCCCCGAACCGCTGCACCGTGCGCGCCGACGGCCTCAGGAGATCGCGGGACGACGGCGTCTTGCCGAGGTCTCGGATCCACCCGCGCAGCCTGTGGATCGCGAGCCGGTGGGCGCCGCGACGTCCGTCGGCCACCCCGTCGTCGTACACGTGGAACCCGCGGGAGAGGCGCGTCTCCCCCCCGTCCAAGGCGGCGGAGCTCACGAACGCGGCCGTCGCGTACCCCTCCTTGGCGAACAGCTCGGGGAGCGTCGGCAGGGCCTTGCCCGAGCCCGGCATCGTCCGCGGGAGGGCCCGACTGTCCGCGAGCAGGCCCGTGGACAGGGGATGACGCCCGGTGAGCAGCGCGCCCGCGGACGCGACCTCCGACGTGCTCGGGGTGACCGCCTGGGCGAACTCCGCGCCGTTCTTCGCGAGCCACCGCAGCCCCGGAGAGCGCACGCGGGAGCGGGTGCCGGCGTGGTCGAAGCGGAGCGCGTCGACCGTGACCAGCAGCACGTTCGGGGTGCCTTCGCGGGCCCGCACGCCCGTCCCCTTCCCGCCCGCCATGGGCGCGGAGACGGCGAAGCTCATCGTGACCATCAGCGCCGCGGGCAGCCCCAGGTAGGCGATGCCCTGGCCCCTCCCCGTGAAGTCGAGGCGACGGAGGAAGACGCGCGTCCCCAGCGCGGTGCCCGCCCCCACCACGAAGGCCAGCGCGGTGGTGGTGTCGACCCCGGGACCCGCGCCCGGCCGGCCCGCGCCGAGCGCCCAGGGGAGGAGCTGCGCCGCGAGCACCACGAAGACCACCGCCCCGAGCACCCAGGGAAGCCACGCGTGGGACGGGTCGCGGCCGGTCTGCTGGTGAAGAGTGAGCGAGTCGGGATCGCCGCCTCGCAGCGCCCCCAGCAGCGCGCTCAGGGGCAGGCCCACGAGGGCACCCGCGACCCCGCAGAGCAGGACGTTGGTGGCCCACAGCTTCCATCGGTGGAGGGCGTGCAGGACCTCGGTCACCGACGTGCGGAGCACCAGGTCGACCTCGAGGCCTCCGAGCACCATCGCCAGGATCACGGCCGCGGCGGTGCCCCGGAGGATCCGGAAGAGCCAAGTGCGTGTCATGGGGCGCCCCGGGGTCGAGCGGTCAGGAGTCCGCGTCGGCGAACAGCGGCATCGGGTCGGTGCCGCGACGGGCGCGGCGCGCGAGCAGGAACGGGAAGTAGTGGCTCGGCCGGCGACGCGCGTGGGCGGAGACGAGCTTCAGCCACTTGCCCACGAGGCGGTCGAGCTCCCGATCCGGATCGGCGTCGGGGTTGGTCTTGATCGGGGCCTCGACGACCAGCCGGTGCTCCGACGGCATGCGGACCGCGAACACCGGGAGCAGGCCGAGATCCGCCCGGCGCGCCAGATCGAACGGCGTGGAGCCCACCGAGGCGGCGCGGCCGAGCAGCGTCCCCGTGCCCCAGCGCACCCCGCACCCTTCGTCCGCGAGCGCCACCGTGACGTGTCCCGGCGCCGAGGCGAAGCGCACCAGCTCCCGGGCGTATCCCGACGCCGGAAGAGGGCGCAGATCGAGGCCGGGCCCCGGGGTGGGGATGCGCTTGGGCCGGTGCTCCGGCGGCCGGAGGTCCAGCAGCCCGACGCGGTAGCCGCGGCGGGCGAGGGCGGGCGCGATCCAGGACCACGCGCCGTAGGTCGGGGTGAGGACGATCACGCCCTTGCCCCGCGCCAGCAGCGCCTCGAGCGGGTTCAGGGCGCTGATGTGCAGGTACTTGCCCGCCGACGACGGCCCCTCCGCGAGGGCTCCGTGGCGCTCCTCCACGGCTTGGCGCGCGAGCAGCACGCGGGCGTGGTCGATGAGCTGCGGGAGGGCCTGCGGGAGGGGGACGCCGTCCCAACAGCGGCCGACCTCTTCCACCAACACCTGCTCGAGCGAGCGGTCCAGCGGCGTGCGCCGGACGGCCCAGGAGAGCGCGTTGGTGCGGGTGGGGCTGGGGATCCGAGCGAGGACGTCGAGGATCCCGCCCGGGACGGCGGGCGCGAGGGAGCTCAACTACTCGGGGTCCGTCCCGCCCTCGAGGCGCGCCTCGAAGGGGACGGTGAACGTGCACCCGTTCGTGTAGGCGTCCTGGTTGGACGACTCCGTGATGACGTAGCTCTCGGCGCCGTTGTCCCAAAGGTCCCCGAAGGAGGTGCGGGCCTCGCCTTCGATCTCGTACCAGACGGTCTCGCCGTCGGCCCGCTCGTCGTCCTTGTAAGGCCCGCCCGCGTAGGAAATGTTCCCCTGTTCGAGCGAACCGTCGAGCAGACCCGACGCGAAGTAGGCGAACTCGTCGTCCGTCGTGCCTTCGTCCCGCACGTAGAGATCGAAGCGCAGCCCCGTCTCGCCGTCCGGGAAGTGGATCCGGTAGATCACCGACCGCTCGCCGTAGCCGTCGGCGTCCGCGGCGATGGCGTCCGAGCACGACGAGCTCGCCGTCACGGGGTCGCCGTCCGTGTTCGAGAAGGTCACGCGGAAGTCCTCGACGTTCTCCGTGGGGACGTTGTTCTCCCCGGTGCAACCGGCGAGCGCGAGGGCGAGGACGAGGGGGGGGACAGAGCGCATCGCCGGCATCAAAGCCGAGCGTCCGTACACCGTCAAGGCGCGCGCGCCGCCCGCGAGACGCGACACGGGGGGCGGGGAGGACTACGCTCCGGCGCCGTGCCGATCCTTCGCCCGATCCGCCCCCTCCGCTACGGCTTCGACCAGCTCGCGGTGCTCGACGACCTGATCTCTCCCGCCCGCCGGGGCGAGCCCGAGGACCGGCTCCGCGTGGGTGACGTGGCGCCGCACAACATCCGGCGGCTGGTGCGCGGGGCCCGGGGGCCCGACGACGACACGTCCGCCGAGCCCTTCGACTTCGCCACGCGGCTCCAGCGCCGGTGGAAGGAGGAGGGGGTGCTGGTACGGGAGCCGCGCCCCGCCTACTTCACCTACGAGCAGCGCGCGAACGGAGAGTCGTATCGCGGCGCCGTGTGCCTCGTGAGGCTCGCCCCGTACGACGGGACCGAGGTGCGGCCCCACGAGCGGACCACCCGGACCGGCGCGGAGGACGAACTCGCGGCTCAGCTGGCCGCGCTGCGCACCCAACTGTCGATGGTGATGGCGTTCGTCCCCGATCGACAGGGAGCTCTGCGCGACTTCCTCGACAACCCCGAGCCTCCGTGGCTGAGCGTGGTGGACGGTCGCGGGGTCGACAATCGCCTGTGGCGGGAGCAGGACCCGGAGGTCCACGTGCGCCTCGCCGACGCCCTCCGGGACGAGACCGCGGTCATCGCCGACGGCCATCACCGGTACGCGGCTGCGCTTCGTCACCAGGCGACGATGTCCGCCACGGGCCCCGTGACCCGCGAGCGGCCCTACGACTACGTGATGATGCTGCTCCGACCCACGGTGGGGGGGGCCGCCGGCGCCTGGACCCACCGGGTCCTGAAGCGGCTCGGCGGAGGGGCTGCCGAGGCCCTGGGCCGCGCCCTGGAGGCGTTCGACGTCCTCAGCGACGGGGCCGACCTGCAGGCCCTCGACCGCCTCGACGACGACACCCCCGGCCTCTTCGGCCTGGTGACGCGCGGGCGGGTGCGCGTGGTGCGCGTGAGCGACGCTGCGCGGCAGAGCGCCCCGGTGCTGGCCTTGGCCCCGGCGCTCCGCGACGCCGACGCGGCCCTGCTCGGCGCGCTGCTCCTCGATCCCGTCGCCGAGGCGGCGGCCTGGGACTCCGCGGCCGACTCGCGCTCCGGGCAGCGGTTCAGCCCGAACCAGCTGTCGGCGCGGGAGGCGGCGCGACGCACGTTCGAGGGCGAAGCGGCCGCGGCGTTCGTCCTCCGGACGGCGTCGCCGCAGCTCGTGCAGCGCGTCGCCGAGGCGGGCGAGGTGATGCCCCCGCGATCCACGAAGTTCCGGCCGAAGCCGGCGAAGGGGCTCCTCATGGCCAGTCTGGTGAGCTTCTGATGCGTCCCCTCGCTGCGATCTCACGCGACGAGGCCGCGCGCATCGAGGCCGTCTTCACCGACATCGACGGCACCCTCACGGACGCCCACCTCCGGGTGCCGGCGTCGGTCTTCGGCGCCATGGAGGCGGCGCAGGTGGCGGGCCTGCAGGTGATCCCGATCACCGGTCGCCCCGCGGGCTGGTGCGACATGATCGCCCGCACGTGGCCGGTGGACGGCGTGGTGGGCGAGAACGGCGGCCTCTACTTCCGTCGCGAGGACGCGAGCCACGGGGGGCACACGATGGTCCGCGTGTTCGCCCAGGACGGGGAGACCCGCCGGGCCAATCGCCGCCGCTTGGACGAGCTGTCGGCGCGGATCCTCGAGGCCGTCCCCGGCACCGCCCTGGCCTCGGACCAGCAGTACCGAGAGTTCGACATCGCGGTGGACTTCTGCGAGGACGTCCCCCGTCTGCCCGGCTCCGAGGTGGACCGGATCGTGGCGATGTGCACCGAAGCCGGCTGCACCGTGAAGGTCAGCAGCATCCACGTGAACGCCTGGTTCGGCGACTTCGACAAGGGCTCGATGTGCCTGCGCTTCGGGCGCGACGTTCTCGGCCGCGACTTCGGGGCAGCCGACGCCGACCGCGCGATCTTCTTCGGCGACTCCCCCAACGACGCGCCCCTCTTCGACCTGTTCCCGCACTCGGTCGGGGTCGCGGGCGTGCGCCGCATGGCCGACCGCATCCCCACGCTGCCCACGTGGATCACGGACGGCGACGGCGCGGACGGGTTCGTGGAGGGCGTCGAGCGGCTCTTGTCGCTCCGCTCGTACTGAACACTTGTTCACCGCCCCCAAAGGTGATAGACCCCGGGCGTGGCCAAGCAGACCAAGACCCAATACGAGTGCAGCGCCTGCGGGCACCGCAGCCTGAAGTGGCTGGGGCGATGCCCCGACTGCTCCGAGTGGAACGTCTTCGTGGAGGTGCGCGCGAAGGCCGCCGAGGCCCCGCCCGAGCGCTCGATCCGGGCGCGACCCCGAGGGCCGTCGGGCTCCTCCAGGGGCGGCTCGCCGAAGGTCGTGCCGCTCTCCACCGCGGCCCACGCGGTCGGCGGGCGCCCCGTCGCCATCACCTCGCTCCCGGCGGCGGATGAGGCGGGCGGCCGCGTCGAGACGACCATCCCCGAGCTCGACCGGATCCTTGGGGGCGGCCTCGTCCCGGGCAGCGTCACGCTCGTCGGGGGCGAGCCCGGCGTGGGCAAGTCCACGCTCCTCCTGCAGGCGGCAATGGCCGTCGCCGCCACCGGACGTCGCGTCCTGTACGCCTCGGGCGAGGAGTCCGTCCGCCAGGTCCAGGGCCGAGCCGAGCGCCTCGGGGGGATGACCGGCTCCCTCTTCCTCCAGGCGGAGACGTCCCTGGACTCGATCCTGGACGGCGCGGACGGGCTCGATCCCGCCGTCATCGTCCTCGACTCGGTGCAGACGGTGTACGTCCCGGAGCTGGGCGGCGCGCCCGGCAACTTCAGCCAGGTGCGGGAGTGCGCCTCACGGATGGTGCTGCACGCCAAGGCCACCGGCCGCGCGGTCGTCCTGGTGGGTCACGTCACCAAGGACGGCAAGCTCGCCGGGCCGAAGACGCTGGAGCACATCGTCGACACGGTCGTGTACTTCGAGGGGGACGCGCATCCCCCCTTTCGCGTGCTCCGGTCCCGGAAGAACCGGTTCGGGGCCACGGGCGAGCTGGGCCTCTTCGAGATGACGGGCGCGGGCCTCATCGGCGTGGCCGAGCCGTCGGCGATGCTGCTCGAGGACCGCCCCATCGAGCGGCCGGGCACGGTGGTCACGGCGGCGGTCGAGGGCTCCCGCACGCTGCTCCTGGAGGTCCAGGCCCTCGTGGCGCCGGGGTTCCCCGGGTCGGTGCGACGCACGGCCTTGGGCATCGACGGCGGGCGCCTCGCGATGCTGGTCGCGGTCCTCGGCAAGGCGGACCTCGCGCTGCACGACAAGGAGGTCTACATCAACGTCGTCGGGGGCGTCCGCGTCACGGAGACCGCCGTCGATCTCGCGGTGGCGGCGGCCATCGTGTCGTCGCTCCTCGAGCGACCGATGCCGGGCAGCACCTTCGTCGTGGGGGAGATCGGCCTCACCGGGGAGGTCCGCACGGTCGCGCGCCTGGAGCAGCGGCTGGTCGAAGCCCAGCGGCACGGGTTCACCCGCGCCGTGGTGCCGAAGCTGCCGAGGCGGTTCGAGGCGCCCGAGGGGCTCGAGATCGTGCAGGTGGCCACGATCGAGGAGGTCGTCCAGGGCCTGTTCTGACGAACGTCAGCGCGCCTCTCCGATGAGAGGCAGAGGCTTCGCGGACTCGACCGAGGAGGTCCCCGATGCACGTCGCGCCCGTCCACCCCCGCTCCTACTACCGGCTCCCGTGGACCCTGAACGACAACGTCTTGGCGTGGCTCGAGCCCACCAAGAAGTGCAACCTCACGTGCAAGGGCTGCTACTCGCGCAACGACCCGGAGAGCGAGAAGTCCCTCGACCAGGTGCGCGCCGACCTGGACGTGTTCACCGCGAGTCGCACCGTCGACTCCATCTCGATCGCGGGCGGGGACCCTCTGACCCACCCCCGGATCGCAGACATCGTCCGCATGATCAAGGACGACTACGGCCTCAAGCCCGTCGTGAACACCAACGGAAAGGAGCTCACGCGGGAGCTCGCCGTCGAGCTCAAGGCTGCGGGCGTGCACGGCTTCACCCTGCACATCGACTCGGGGCAGACCCGCCCCGGGTGGCGGGGCAAGAGCGAGCTGGAGTTGAACGAGCTGCGCCTCCACTTCGCCCGCATGATCGCGGAGCTCGGGGGGCTCTCGATCGCCTTCAACTCGACCATCTATCCGGACACCGCGCACCACGTCCCCGCCCTGATCGCGTGGGCCGGCGAGCACATCGACCTGGTCCACAGCATGGTGTTCATCCTGTACCGGACCATGCGCACCCAGGACTTCCGCTACTTCGCGCAGGGCGTCGAGGTGGACGGAGAGGAGCTCGTCTACCAGGACCAGGTCGAGAACCCCGAGCCGCTGACCACGCCGAACCTCATCGCGCAGGTGCGCGCGCGCTACCCGGACTTCGATGCCTCCGCCTACCTCGGCGGTACGGTCGACCCCGACAGCCTGAAGTGGACGCTGGTGGGGCGGTACGGCGACGGGGACGAGATCTTCGGCTACGTCGGCCCTCGCTACATGGAGGCCGTGCAGACGGCGCACCACCTGTTCGCCGGTCGGTACGTGGCGTACAGCGACCCCCGCCTCCTGAGCATGGGGCGCACGACCATGCCCGCGATGGGGATCGTGGACGCAGGCGCCCGCCGGGCCGCAGGCCGCTGGCTCAAGTCGCGGCTCGCCCACCCCACCCGGCTCGGCAAGAAGGTGCACCTGCAGAGCATCCTGTTCATTCAGCCCATCGACATGACGGCCGACGGGTCGATGAACATGTGCGACGGCTGCCCCGACATGACGGTGCACGAGGGCAAGCTCGTGTGGTCCTGTCGGCTGGACGAGCGACTGAGCCACGGGTGCTTCCTCACCGGGGCCCCGCTCGCGTCGGCCTGAACGAGGTCGCGCACGCGGCGTTACGCCCTGCGCCCCCCCGTGGGAGACTGGGGTGGTCATGAGGGTTCCCAAGTCGAGCGTGAGGCCGCACAGGGGGGCGGAGTGAGCCCTCCCGTGATTCTCCCCGACCGGTACTCGTCGGACCTCCGGATCATCGGTCGCGGGGGCTTCGGCGCGGTCTATCGAACCACCGACATCGAGCTGGGCTGCAGCGTGGCCGTCAAGGTCCCCTTTCGCGGCGCCGACCAGAGCCTGGCCCGGGAGGTCATGCGGGAGCTGCACGCGGGTGCGCGGCTGCGGCACCCCAACATCGTCCAGGTGCTCGACGCGGGGACCGACCCCGAAGGGCGGCCCTACCTCGTGATGGAGTACGCGGGGGAAGGCTCGTTCCGCTCGCTCGTCGACTCACCCCCGCCCTGGCCGGACGTCCTCCCCCTGCTCGATGGCCTGCTCGCCGCGCTCGGACACGCCCACACCCGGGGGCTGGTCCACCGCGACATCAAGGCGCAGAACGTCCTCTTCGCAACCCGGAACGGCGAGCGGGTGCCCAAGCTCGCGGACTTCGGCCTCGCGAAAGTCGCGTCGCTGCGAGGCGAGTTCGCCTCCACGCGGGTGGCCGCGGGGACGCTGCTCTACATGGCTCCGGAGATCTTCAGCGAGGGGCTCGCCGGGGTCCACCCGGTCGCGGATCTCTACGCTTTCGGGGTGCTCCTGCACCTGCTCGCCACCGGCGGAGCCCCGTGGGAGGGAAAGGACTGGGATCTGGTCGACCACAAGCTGGCCGAGTCCAGGGTCCCCTACCGAACCCGCGACGGGTACGCCGCCCCCGAGGGACTCTCGGAACTCGTCGACCGGCTCCTCGATCCCGTCCCCGCGAAGCGCTTTCAACTCGCTGCGGACGTGCGCACCGCCCTCGCCGAGATCTCCGGCGTGTCTTCCCCCGTGCGCAGACCGGGCGCCGTCGCCGAGTCGTTTCCCGCGACCCCCGCGACTGCCGTCGTCCGGGTCCCGAACCTCGTGGGGAGAGAGGACGAGTGCGCGCTCCTGCTCGGGATGGCGGAGCGCGCGGAGAGCGGGCCCGTCTCGGTCGTCGTGGGCGGCCCGGCCGGCGCGGGGAAGTCGCGCCTGTGCTCCTGGCTCGGATCCACGCTGGAGGAGGAGGGGCGAGCGCGCTGCCTCCACGTCCGGCTGGACGGGGAGTTCAGTCCGTGGGACTCGGTGGGGGCGGGGCTTCGGTCCTTGTTGGGGCTGGGCCGGCTGACGGGGGACAAGCTGGAGAGGCGGCTGGAGCAACTGCCGGCGGCGTACGGGGAGGGCGCGCGGGGGCTGATCAGAGGCCTGGCGGAGCTCCTCGACCCCGGAGTGGAGCCCTCCATGGCAGGGCCCACGCGACTCGCGGCGGCCCGCACCGCCGTGGTCGATCGGCTCCTTCGGTTCGAGGCAAGCCGAGGGCTGGTGATGGTCCACGTGGACGAGAACCGCGCCACCCCCGGCGCGCGCGAGTTGGTCGAGGGTCTGCACCAGGCGGCCCTGGCCGCGCCGTACGCCAGGCTGCTCCTCCACGAACGCCGCGAGGAAGCCGAACCCACGCCCGCCGACGGCTTCGAGCACCTCCGGGTGGGGCCGCTCGCGGACGACGCCTGTCGGGCGATCCTGCGGGACCTCCTGCCCGGCGGAGAGGGAGGCGAGGACCTCATGGAGCGCCTCGGCGGGAGCCCGCTCCGGGCGGTGGAGGCGGCGCGACTCCGCGGCGAGCAGGGGGCTGCGGACCCCGGCCCGACCCTGGACGCGGACGGTCTGCTCGACGTGGCGGAGGTCGCGACGGCGCGGTTCGCGGCGTTCCTGACCGAGGATGGGCCGGCCCGGGCGGAGATGCTCGCCCTCCTCGCGCTCGCTCCACGCCCCACGCCGCCCGCGCTGCTGCAGCAGGTCCTCGCGGGCGCCGGGGCGGTCGAGGCGCTCGGCGCGGCGCGCGCGGCCGGCCTCGTGAGGATCACCGACCACGCCGAAGTGGCCTTCGCGAGCGGAGCGCTCGCCGAGGCAGCCGAGCGGCTGGCCGTTTCCCGGGACGACCACAGTCGTCTCGCCGGGGTCGTCGCCGACGCCCTCCTCTCCCTTCCCGATCCGCAGCCCGCGCGCTTCGGGCTGCATGCAGCCCAGCTCTGTGCGACGGCGGGCAGGCATGAGCGAGCGCTGGACCTGGCCGCCACATGGGCCCGGCGCCTCGTCGACCGTGACGTCCTCGGCGCCCGGCGTGCCTGGTCCGTAGCGGAGGCCGCGTGCACGGCGCTGGGACTCTCGGACGGGGACGCTGCGCGCGTGGAGGTGGAGCTGGGGCGCGCCCGCGTGGCCCGGGCGACGGGCGAGGTCGCCGAGGCCGAGAGGCTCCTGTCCGGCCTGGCCCGCGACCAACTCGAGCCCTCCCAGCGGGGTCTGCACCTCGAGCTGTCGGCGTCCATCGCCGTGGTCCAAGGCAGCCCCGAGGGCGCGATTCGGGCGGCCCGCGACGGAGGCGCCGAGTACGAACGGGAGGGCGACTCGGCGGGGACCGCCCGCACCGCCCTGCTCGAGGGCGAGGCCCTGTATCAAGCCGGGCGCAGCCGCGAGGCCGTCAGGGCGTTCACTCGGGCGCGCGCGCTGGCCGTCGAGGCGGGCGCGGACCGGGAGGAGCTGCATGCGTTGTGGCGATTGGCCCGGTGTCGCCGGGTCGACGGCGCGACCGACATCGCTCGGCGCGAGTTCACGGAGGCCCTGGCTCTCTCGGAGCTGCTCGGCACGGTGGTCACCGAGGGGACGATTCGCCGGGAGCTCGGGAACCTGGACCTGGTCGAGGGCCGCCTCGACGACGCCGCGGAGCAGTACGAGCGAGCGATCGAGCGCCTCGAGGCGGGCGGGTTCCGGGGTCAGGCGGCGACGACGAGGATCTCCCTGGGCGAGCTCGCACGCTCGCGGGGCGACCTCGCGGGGGCCCGGGAACAGTACGCTTCGGCCCTCACGATCACGCAGGCGTATGGGCTGTCCGGAGACGCGCTCGTCTCCTTGCTCAACCTCGCCATGACGGAGCTCGCCATGGAGCGGCTCCCCGCGGCCGCCCGACGCCTACGCGCCGTGGAGGACCTGATGGGCTCCGGCGATCACCGACTGCGACCGTACGCCTCGGCGGTCCGCTTCGCCGTGGCCGCCGCCGAGGGCGATTGGGAACGGGCCGAGGCCGCCCTGGAGGATCTCGATTCGGTGCGCCACACGGCCGACGCGGATCTGCTCGCGCTCGTGGAACGCGGGGCCGAGTCGGCGAAAGCGGCGGGGGCCGCCGTGGTCACGTTGGACGCCACGGAGCTGGCTCGTTCCCTCGCCGCTGCGCTCGACGCCGCGCAACCGCGGAGCGCCGGCTCGGGCTCGGTCCCCATGACGGTCATTCTCCCCGACGGCGCGCGCAGGGCGGCGATCGACGAGCCGACACGCGCCGGGCCCCGGCCCCGCCCGTCCCCTTCGGGGGAGCCGGCCCCGGCCGCCGAGAGTCGCCGTCCAGCGGGGCGCGGCGCCGGGCTCTTGGCGGCCGTGGTCATCGCCGTGATCGTGGTGGTCGCGGCCCTCTTGCTGTCCGCCGACTGATCCGGCTCCAGTCACTCCTCGACGCTCACCTCCGACAGGGAGAAGTCGAAGCGCAGCCGGGGGTCGACGTCGAAGCGGTAGGGCCCACACGTCGGGTCGGCGGCGGTATCCACGAGCTCCGGCTCGGGCACGGACCCGCACGCCTGCACGGTCAGCGGTGGGCCCCCGACCCCGTCGAAGCTCAGCCCCGTGAGTTCGGCCGTCGAGCCGCTCAAGAGGAGGGCGCCCCCCGGCAGATCGACGAAGGCGGAGTCGGCGATCACGAGGGACGCCGGCTCCGGGGTGCCCGCGTCCACGGCCAGGACTCCTCCGGGCACCGACGCGCGGCCCGAGGTGCGGAAGGTGCAGTCCCTGACCTCCACCTGCCCCTCGCCCGTGAGATACGCCCCCGGACCGGGGAGGTCTTCGATGAGCACCCCCGAGAGGGCCAGCTCGGGCGAGCCGACCATCGCCGTAGCGAACGCCCCGACGCCGCCCCCGAAGACGTCGGACGGCCGCGTTCCGCGGATCGACCCTCCCGACATCTCGACGCGTCCGGTAGCCCCCGCCACCACCACCCCGGCGAACCCGTTCCCCTCCAGTACGGTCTCCGTGAGGACGATTCGTCCGCCGATCGCGAGCGCACCCGGGCCTGCCCCGTCGGCCACACGCGTCCCGTGGGCCGTGATCTCCGACCCCAGCTGCGTGGCGAGCCCGATGCCCCCGAACCCCACGATGCCGGCCCGGGTTCCGACGACCTCACCGCCCTCCAACGCGACTCGACTGCCGGCGCCGATCGTGGCGACGCCCACCTCGTGCGAGCCCTCCACCCGCAGATCGGTGCCTTCGACGAGACCACCGCGACTGGCGACGACCCCCCACCCCGACGTCCCCAGGAGCGGGAGGGGGCGAGTGTCCCGGACCGTCACCCCGTCCAGCACAGCGGTGGAGCGGGGGCCGACGACATTGATGCCCCCGTCGTGGTTCGCCTCGACGAGTCCCCCCGTCATCGTGAGTGTCGGATTGCACGCAGCGTCGTCGGGCGGGCACGCGACGGAGACCCCGCGCCCCAGGTACCCGCTCGACCCGGGACGAGTCCCGCGGATGGTCACGTCCTGGAGGTGCATCGATCCCTCGACGCCCCCGACCGCCGCGCCGAAGATCACGTTGTCCTCGATCAGGGTCCCGGTCGCGCGGAGGGTGGCGCCGCTGCGTGCCGAGACTCCGAACCCCGCGTCGTCCACGGCCTCGTACTGAAGCGTCTCGCGGACCTCCCCGCCTTGGAGCACGACCGACGCGCCCTCCTCGGCCGCGACGCCGACACCGAGGTTGCCCTCCACGATGCAGTCGGACAGGGTGGCGGTCGCCCCGTCGGTGACGAGCAGGCCGCCGCCGATGTGGACCGGGTCCCCGTTTCGGTTCCCGCTCACCCGGCAGCCGGTGATCGTCGCCGTCGCGTTCGCGACGACCACACCGAACAGCTCGTTGTCTTCCGAGACCAGGTCCAGGGCGGTCAGGCTGCCTCCGTCGGTCACCAGCACGCCGGTCCCCGACGTCGGCTCGCCTTCCAGGCGCATGCCGCGCACCGTGGTGCTGCGGGCGTAGACGAACGACCCGCCACCCTGGATTCGCAGGCCCGTGTGGGGGCTGTCCTCGATGACGACGTCCGCCAAGGTCAGCGCCGCTCCGCCGAAGGCCTGGACGCCGATGGCCAGGAACCCGGGCTCGCCCGGGGGTCGTGTGTCCGCGACGAGGACATTCTCGAGCTCAGCCAACGTGCTCGGCCCGATCGCCAAGACCCCCGTGTCGTCGTTGGCCACCACGGTCACGTCCTCGACGACCGCGATCACGCCGCTGCCTGGATCGGCCTCGAACAACAACCCGATGGTCCCGCCCGTGACGGTGACGCCCCGGAGTCGGTCCTCCCCGGCGCGCCAATGCACCGCAGGGCGCAGGTCTCCGCGACCGTCGATGACCACCAGATCGCGGCAGCGCCCCTCGATCATCACGAGAGGGCCCCCGGTCAGCTCCACGTTCTCCACGTACGTGCCCGCCGCGACGACGACGCGGGAGACGCCGGCGGCTTCCGCCGCGTTCACGGCGGCCTGGATCGAGCCCATGGGCTCGTCCGGCCCGCCCGCACCCTGCCCCCCGGGGGCGACGTGCAACGCCCCCTCCGGGTCGAGATCGCCCCAGGTCCCGGTCCCGCATCGCACCGGAACGCACCGGTCGCCGTCGAGGTGTTCATCGGCGCTGCAGGAGATCGGAGCGGGGTCGAGGCCCTCGTCGGCGGGGCACCCGAAGCCGAGCGCGACCGCCGGCAGAGCAGCCCAGGCGAACCTCACCGCACCAGGTCCGCGGCCTCGTCCGGATCCACGGGTGCGCGGAAGACGGACAGCGCCTCCCCCGCGCCCAGCTCCTGGGGCTCCACCGGCGGGGCTCCACCGTCGAGGCCTTGCACGTCCGCTCCCGCCTGGGCCGCGAAGGGGAAGTCGGAGCCGTCGCCGAAGATGTTGTTCGGGCCGATCCGCAACCGAACACCGTCGGCGAGCAGGTGGACGCGGTCGTTGGCCTCGAACGTCGTGTCCTCCACGACGAGCAGCATCGAGCCCAGCGTGGGCGCCGGATCGCCGGCCGTCGCGGTCAGCCCGTCGCTGGTACCCGGGGCGCCCGGGGTGTCGCCCACGGCCGTGGTCCCCAGGGTCGAGCCCACGATCCGGAGCGCGTCGTCGTCGAGGCCCGGCTTGTGTGCGAACACCGCGGCGTCTGCGTTCCCCTGGGCGATGACCGAATCGAGCACCCCGATGGTGTGTCGCTGCAGTTGGAGGCCGCGCCCGAGCGCTCCCCCGGCGGCGGGGGACGTGCCCACGACCGATGACGCCGTGACCTCGAGCCAGGCGCCGTCCGCGAGGAGCCCCACCTCCGTCGCTCCGGTCACGTCCACCCCCTCGAACACGCTGGGCGCCGGAACCTGGGCGAGCGAACTCCCTCCGGACTGCACGGCGATGCCCCAGCCGAGGGCCCCGCCATCCGCCACCACGCCGTCCACCGTCACGTCGGTGAATCGTACGCGCGTCACGAGCCCGTCGATCAGCACCCCCACGCGGCTGGAATCCGACACGTGGACCGTGTCCACGACGATGGGTCCGTCACGACCGGCGCCGTTGTGGATCGCCAGCCCCCGTCGGCCGCCGGAGAGCGTCAGATCGCGCAGCACCACGTCCGCCGTGTTCGGCCCGGCGATCTCGACGGCGGGGAGCCCGTCCGGTGCGACGATCTCGGTCGACGAGCCGCACCCCCGAAGGACGAGTCCGCCGTCCGACCGCGAGGGGTCGTCCTGGGTGAGGAGGAGTCCGCCCACGTACTCCCCAGTCGCGACCACGATCGTCCTCGGCCCGCCCGCTCGCGCCGCCGCCAGCCCCTCGGCGAGGGTCGTGAACGGTGTGGCCGAAGACCCGTCGCCACCCGCGGCGGCCGAGCCGTCCACGTGCAGCCGATCCCCGTCGTCGCCCCACGTGGCGAGGCAGGGGTGCGCGGGGGGCGGCGGCGGGTCCACGACCTCTTCGCAGCCCGCCGACAGGACCAGCGCGATGGCCGCCCAGCGAGCGTTCATGTCTCTGCCCGTCTGGGCTGATGAACGGCGGTGTCTCGCAGGATCGCCATGTCTCGATGGTACTGCATGACCTCCACGAGGCGGGTCGCCTACGCCACGTCAAGCCTCGTCCGTCGGCGGCGTGTTCGTCCTCGCGAACGCGGGGCGCGCCAGCATCCGGTCGAGGTATTCCTCGAGCACCCGGGCGCCGAACGGGACCTTGAAGCCGCGGGCCCAGTTGAGGGTGTGGCCCGCGAAGATGTCGGCCAGGGTGAAGGAGTCGCCGACCAGGAACTCGCGGCCCTCGAGGGCGGCGGCGAGGACGGGGGCGGCTCGGTTCCACTCGAACGTGGCGGTGTCGAGCATGGCGCGAATCCGGTGCTCCTCGGGGAGGGCGAACCGATGCTTGCCCATGCTCCACAGGGGCTGCTCGAGCTCGGTGCAGATCCAGAACATCCACTGCTGAAGGAGGGACCACTCGGCGGTCCCGACCTCGGGGATCAACCCCGCCGCGGGCGCCTTGCCGGCGATGTGCATCGCGATGGCGGCCGACTCGAACAGCACGAGATCGCCGTCCACCAGGGTGGGGACCCGACCGTTGGGGTTGATCCGTCGGTACTCCGGCGTCCGGTGCTGCCCGGAGCGCAGATCGACGGGCCGGAAGACGTAGGGGACGCCCGCCTCCTCGAGGGTCCACACGACCCGCCGCGTCCGCGACGAGATGCTTCCGTACACCTGCATGGTCATCGTTTCTCCGCCTCCAACGGCTCGATCGTCGCCTTCAGGATCCAGTCGAGCTTCGGGAACTCCGAGCGGAAGTACTCCGCCCCCTCCGTCGCCGCCCGACGCTGGTCGGGCCCTCCCCCCATGGGCGCCCCTTCGCCGTACCCGCTGTAGGCCGCGTAGGCCGCGTCGAGCTCCCGGACCCGGCCCAGGGGCGCGAAGCCGGACTCGTCCAGGTAGACGTTGTCGCCGAGGTTGAAGAAGAGCTGGGTGGAGCGCGTGCCGGGCCCCGCGTTCGCGAACGTGAGCGTGCCCCGGACGTTCGAGCCGACGACCGGGTCGTCCGGGATCGACGCGTTCTCCCACAGCGCGTGCACGGCGGGGTCGGGGTGGATGCCGAACTGCGCGGCGAACCCGTCGATGACGCGGTACATGGCCGCGTCCGTGTAGTAGCCGCTCGCCACCAGCCGATGGAGGCGGTCCACGCCGCGCGGCGCCCACTCGCGATACACGTCCACGACGATGTCGCCCTGCGTGGTGACGAACCGGACGATGAACTGGTCGGGGGCCCGAGGATCGGGGGCCGTCGGATCGGTCAGCGCCGGCATCGCCGCGGGCGCCGAGGACGCGGTCGTGGCCGACGTCTTGGGGCATCCGACCAGGGCCAGCGCGAGGACGAGGAGCAGCCTCACGAGTAGGCCAGGTACCGCGCGCGGCTCTCGAGGAACTCCGCGACCTCGGCGTCCCAGCGCGCCTGGATCTCTCGCAGGCCGGCGCCGCCCTCGACCTCGTGTCTCAGCGCCTCGCTGCCCCCCAGCAGGTCGATCGCGATGGGGTGCTCCACGTACTCGTAGCGCTCGGTGCGCCACGCGACGTCGTCGGGCCAGAGCGCCCACGCCGACTTCATGAGCGCGACGGCGGTCATCACCGGGCGGAACGCGACGGGGTCGGTCACGTGCAGCTGGATGCCGCCGCACGCCTGCTCGCCGTGCTTGTGGAACGTGGGACGGAAGACCAACGGCCGGAGGGCGAAGCCGCCGTAGCCCGCGCCGTGCAGGTCCGCGGTCGTGGCTTCGGCCCACGCGTGCCCCTCGACGTACGGGGCCCCGACCACCTCGAAGGGCTTGGTGTGTCCCCTGCCCTCGGACAGCAGCGTGCCCTCGAAGAAGCACGTCCCCGGGTACACGAGCGCGGTGTCGACGGTCGGCATGTTCGGCGACGGCTGCACCCAGGGGATGCCGCAGGCGTCGTAGGGCATGTCCCGGGTCCAGCCGGTCGCCGCGACGACGTAGAGGTCGCAGTCGATGCCCTGGTCGAGCTTGAACCAGGCCGCGAGCTCGCCCGCGGTCATGCCGTGGCGGTTGGGCAGCGGGAAGCGCCCCACGAAGCTGCGGAACCCGTCCTGGACGATGTTCCCCTCGACGTGCGTGCCGCCGATGGGGTTGGGGCGGTCGCACACCACGATGCGCGTGCCCGTCCCCACCGCCGTCTCCATCGCGTGGGCCATCGTGTAGACGTACGTGTAGTACCGAGCGCCCACGTCCTGGATGTCGAACACGACGACGTCGAGGTCTTCGAACGTCTCCGGGGCGGGCCGCAGGGCCTCCTCGTCCTGCCCGTACAGGCTCACGATCGGCAACCCGGTGCGGCGGTCGGTCTCGCCGCCGTCCACCGGGATCATGTCCTGGGCGTCTCCCCGCAGGCCGTGCTCCGGGCCGAAGAGGCGCGCCAGCTCGAAGTCGGGGTGCGCGTGGAAGACGTCGATGGCGTGGCGGAAGTCGGGGAAGATCGTCGAGGCGTTGCAGATGAGGCCGACCCGCTTCCCCTTCAGGACGTGCAGGTGCTCGTCGGTGAGGAGGTTCTCGAGGCCGACTCGGACACGTGGGCTGGACATGGCGCGGATGCTCGCTCTACGGGGGCAGCATCTCAACACTCGAGCGCGGATTTGCGTCCGCAAGGTCCGGACAGATCGGACCCCGGAAGCGGAATGCTGCCGGGGCCCGACTCGCGCAGGGGAGAAAGGTCGAAGGAGGAGAGAGCGACCTTTTCCTACCTCCCACAGTAGAGTCCGATTCGGTCCTTCACAAGGGAAACGTGCGGCCCCCACGACCGGGCGCCGCTGGAGACTCGACTCGATGACGCGCCCCGTTCGCTTGCTGCTGCTCGCCCTCGTGGCGCTCGTGTCCACGCCGGGCTGCGCGTACCTCAATCAGCTCATCCAGCCGCCGCAGGTGAGCTTCGACCGCGCGGAGTTCAAGGCGGCCGACTTCGAGACGCTGCGGGTGGACCTGCACCTCGCGGTCCACAACCCGAACGTCTTCGGCGCGAAGCTCAGCGGCTACGAGGTGAAGTTCGTCGTCGACGACGTGACGCTGCTCGACGGCGACGTGAAGCAGTCCCTCGACCTCACCGCGGGGGCCACGGCGGACCTGGTGGTGCCGGTGACCTTCGAGTGGAAGGAGATCGCCTCCAAGGTCGGCGACGTCATGGCGGGCAAGCCCGTCCCCGATCACGCCCCCTTCCGGGCGGCCGGGAACGTCCGCGTGCAGACGACCCTGGGGGAGATCTCGATCCCGTACGACTTCCGCGGGAAGATCCCGGTCATCGCGCCCCCCCTGATCGTGCCGAAGGCCGTGAGGCTGGAGCGCGCGACGGCGCTGCGGGTCACCTTGGCGGTGGACGTCGACGTCGAGAACGTCACCGGGAGACCCCTCGGCCTCGAGTCCTTCGACCACGCCGTGAGGTTCTCCGGTCGGCCGGTGGTCTCCGGCCGCGTCGCCGACGACCTGCCCGTCGCGGCGCGGTCCACGGAGACCCGCACGGTGACGTTCTCGCTGTCGGCGATCGAGGCGGGGCTGTCGCTGTTCGCGCTCATCCAGAGCGGGGGGCGCGTGGACGTGAAGTACTCGGGCAGCGCGAAGGTGGACACCGGCATCGGGATCATCCCCTTCGACTTCGACACCACCGAAGGTCTGCGCATCCGCAGATAGACCGGCTACTCTCCCGCCGCCCCCGAGCCGGAGAGAGCCCCCATGGCCGCACGCAGCAAGGTCGCTGTCCTCAAGACGAAGCCGTCGACCGCCGTCGAAGACGTCCGTCGCGTCATGCAGATGGCGGACTACGCCGAGCACCTCGACCCCGACGCCACGACCATCATCAAGGACAACATCTCCTGGCACCTGCTGTACCCGGGCGCCAACACGACGCCGTGGCAACTCGAGGGCACGATCATCGAGCTCAAGAACGGCGGGTTCGAGGACCTGGTCTGCGTCCAGAACAAGACCGTGGTCACCGACGCCTACAAGGGCGAGCGGCTGAACAACTACCTCCCCGTCCTGTACCGCTACGGCGTGCCGATTCGCTACAACTTCGAGCCGAAGGACATGTCCTGGGAGGTCTACAAGCCCAAGGCCGAGATGCTCACCTTGGACAAGGTGTTCCCCACGGGCGTGCGGCACCCGGACTTCTTCCACGGCAAGAACGTCGTGCACCTGCCCACGACCAAGTGCCACATCTACACCACGACCACCGGGTCCATGAAGAACGCGTTCGGCGGCCTGCTCGACACCCGTCGGCACTACTGCCACCCGACCATCCACGAGACGCTCGTCGACCTCCTCGCCATCCAGAAGGAGATCCACACCGGCATCTTCACGGTCACCGACGCCACGACGGCCGGCAACGGACCGGGCCCGCGCACGATGATCCCGGTGCAGAAGGACCTGCTGCTCGCGTCGAGCGACCCCGTCGCCATCGACGCCGTGTCGAGCGCCATGATGGGCTTCGATCCGATGTCCCTCCCCTACCTGCGGCTCGCCCACGAGCGCGGGCTGGGCTGCGCGCGGCTCGAGGAGATGGACATCGTCGAAGACGGCGTCGACGTCCGCAAGACCAACTGGAACTTCACGGTGGGCGACAACGCCGCCAGCAAGATCGGCGACCTGCTCTGGTTCGGGCCGCTCAAGGCGCTCAACAAGCTCGCCTTCCAGACGCCGCTGGTCTACGCCTTCATCTTCGGCTCGTTCGTGTACCACGACTACGTCTGGTACCCCTTCGGCGGCGGCCGCGCGGTCGTGGACGAGTGGCTGGAGACGAGCCCCTGGGGCGACCTCTTCAAGACCTACGACGCCTCCTCCTTCGTGCCCTGGGACCGTCGCCTGAGCGCGCCCACGTAGGTGGTCCGCGGCGGCCGCCCCTCGCCGGCCCCTCCGCCGGTCCGCCACCCCCGCACGACGGCGTGGTGGCAGGCCCTCTCGGGCATCGCCGTCCTCAACATCGCGCTGTGGTTCGCGGCGCGGTCGGGTGCCCCGGAGACCGAGTACGCCGTCCGTCAGATCGTCCTGGCCGGGATCTTCACGGCCGTCTGCGCCTACCGCTCCTTCCTGCCGCGCATAGACCTCGAGCGGTACGTCCTGGTCGACTCGCCCTGGTCGAGCGTCTTCCTGGGCCGGGCGGCGGCGACGGTCGCGGAGATCGCCTTCGCCGCCCAGTGCGCCTTGGTGCTGCGCGGCCTCGCGACGGCGGCGGGCCTCCCGTTCGTGGCTTCGGCGGCGTGGGCCGCCATCCCCCTGCTCGCCCTCGCGCAGGTCTTCTGCTGGTACTCGGTCCTGAGCCTCGACCACACCGGCCACGCGATCGAGGAGTCGATCTGGGGCGGCACTCACGCGCTCATCGGCCTCGGCCTGGGCGCCTGCGCCTATGCGCTCTCGGGCACGCTCGGCACGATCGCGTTCCTCGGGCTCATCCTCGAGGTCGGGTACGTCACCTTCATGTTCACCGTGGACGTGCCCATGTACCTCGAGCGACGCCGCCGCGGCCGACCCGAGGACCACCTCGGCCCCGGCGAGGGCCTGATGGACGCGATGACGAGGCGCGTCGCCACCCGCGACTGGACGATCTGGAGACCCGAGACGGCGTGGCTCACCGGCTACTTCAGCGGGGCGGTCTGGATCAGCCTGGCGATGGTGTTCGTCCCCGTCGGATGACGGGCAGCACGTAGAGGCCCGACGAGATGAGCGAGGCCAGGACCGCGGCGAGCCACAGCAGCGCGGACGCTCCCACCTGCACCGGCGCGCGGAAGACCCACACCTGCTCCGAGCGCGGCCCCACGAGCGGGTGGTCGGCGTCCCAGTGGGTCCATCGCGGGGTCTTGTCCACCCCGCGCTGCACCGAGATCACGCGCGTCCCGTCGGGCATCGAGAGGCGGAACAAGGTGCCGTCGTCGCCGGCGGGCTCGCGGGCGTGCCTCCGCACGTGGTCCGGGCGGAGCATCGCCAGGTCGACGACCTGGCCGGCCTCGGTCGCCCCGCCGACGACGAAGCGTCGCAGGAAGGGTCCCTCTTCGACGGCGCGGCCACGGTCCCAGCGGGCGAGCTCGAGCTCCGGGAGGAAGGCCGGCGTGAGGTGGTCGAGCGGGGGGTTCGGGAGCGGGACGTGCACCGCGGGCCCGAAGCCGGCGGCGGCCAGGTCGATGGGGCGGGCGCACCCGGGCAGGGACGTCGACCAGCGGGGTCCGAGGGTCCACACGCGGCCGTAGGGGGCGAGGTCGTCGGGCCCGGAGAGGCACCCTGCGAACGACGTGGAGACCGCGATCCCGTGGGGCAGATCCGGCATGTGGACCCGGTGCGCCGCGGTGCCGAACACGTAGTCGTCGGGCCGGAGGTCGGCGCGCAGGCGGACCTCCGCGTCGTGGACGCCGCGCGGGGGCGAGAACGCGACGGGCACGGCGGTCCACGCCTGCCACGAGAGGACGCCGAGCCCGATCACGGCGGGCAGGACCCGGGACCCGCGGCCCTCACGGGGGGCGGTCGTGGCGAACAGCAGTGCGATCGCCGGGACGCCCGCGAGGAAGGCCCGGCCGTGGATCTGGGCGAAGCCGTAGCCTCGGAGGTCGATGACGGACAGCCCGGCGACGCCGGCGAGGGTGAGGAGCGCGCACCACACGCCCGCCACGCCCGGGACTCGTCGACCCGACGCCCTCCATCCCACCACGGCCACGACCACGAGGAGCCCGAGCAGCGGACCCGCCGCGAGGGGGCTGCGGATGGACTCGTGGTGGCGGTAGCCCTCGAAGAACGCCTCGGCGTTGGACCCCAGCAGCGGGAGCACGCCGGCGGCCCCCGATCCGTACTCGCCCTCGGGGTCGAGGTGGGGCGCGAACCGCTTGGCCTCGGGGACGTTCGAGAGGCTCCAGGCCAGGATGCCCGCCAACGGCAGGAGGACCGCCATGGCGACGGCCCACGCGCGTCGGGCTTCCCGCACGGTCCACGGCGTCAGGACGATCGCCGCGGGCAGCGCGAGCCCGAAGAAGAAGTCGTTGCACATGCCGCCGATGAGGCCGACGGCGAGCAGGACACGGCCGCGCCGGCGCTCGTCCCCGCGGAGGTCGAGGAGCCCCGCCATCGTGATCGCGGCGAAGAACGGCGTGGCCGCGTAGTTGGACGCCTCGTGGCCGTGGAAGACCAGGATCGGCGACCAGCCCACCATCCACCCGGCGGCCACGGCGCCGATCCGGCTCGCGTCGCGGCTCGCGACCCACCACGTCGCGACGGCGCCGGCGCACACGAACAGGGCTGCGTGCAGGCGCAGCGTCGTGGGGGTGACGTCCCCGGCCACGGCCACGATCAACCAGCGCACCCAGTACGACAGCGGCTGGTGCGCGTGAAAGGCGCCCTCGCTCGCGGGGTGCACGGCCTGCACGAGGATCTCCCACGGGTTCAGCCCGAAGTAGAAGACGACCTCCTCCCCTGCGAGGTCGCGCAGGCCCAGCCCCGAGCACGCCAGGATCGCCGTCGGCAGGAGCACCGCGAGGACGTCGAGGCGTCGGTTCACCCGCGCCTCCGGAGGGCCGCCCCGCCGAGCCCCAAGAGGGTCCCGATCGACAGCAGGAGGCCCAGGGCGCGGTCCCAGGGCCGCAGCGCGGAGTAGAGGAACTCGACGCGACGGGCGCCCGCGGGGACGTCCGCGGCGAGCAGCTCATCGGCGGACGTCGCCTCGATCCACGGGCCGTCGTCCACCCGCGCGAGCCAGCCGGGGAAGGCCATCTCCGCGATCCGCACGGCCCCCTCCCCTCGCCCCTCGGGCAGCTGTACGACGATCCGCTCCGGCACGCGCGACCACGTCGCCTCGGGGTCCGGGGACCAGCCCGAGCCGTCGTCCCAGGACGTGTACGGCGCCGGATCCAGCCGGTCCGCGCGGTCCGTACGCCACTTCAGGCGCCAGGTCACGTGCAGCGCCTCGGAGACGGCCCGGGTCGGGGGGCGGTCCCAGCCCTTGGCGTAGCGCTCGCGCAGCGGCGGCGTCATGTACTCGGGGTACGCGCGACGGGCGAGGGCGACGCGCGCCTCGTAGTCCGACGGCGGCACCCGGGCCTGCTCCACGCGGACGAATACGCCGGGCTCCAAGGGAGCGTCCAGGTCGATCACTTCGGTGCCCCGCAGGGCGACGAGCCCGAGGCCGTCGTGGTCGCCCCACCGCGCGCCCGCGCCGAGGTACATCGACGCGTCGGCGGCGAGCACGGCGAGGGCGACCGCCGCGAGCAGGCCCCGACGGTCCGAGCCCCACGCGTCGACGGCCGCGCCTCCGGCCATGCCCGCGAACACGGCAGCGGGCGCGAGCAGACGCCAGGGGTACTGGACGAGGCCGTAGCCCGGGACGATGTCGAGCAGGTAGGCGAACGGCCGGGTCGCGAGCACGAAGCCGAGGCCTGCGAGGACCGCCCACCAGCGAGGGTCGGGCCCGGTCCGCGGCGAAGCGTCGACCTCGACCGGAGGCCTCCGCCACGCCAGGACCACGAGCGCGATCCACGTCAGCCCCAGGTAGATCGGCATCCCCTGGGCCTGGCCGGCCCCCGCGGCCCGCCGGATCCCGTAGCGCTCCCAGGCCGCGCGCACGAACCCCTCCCAGGGCGCCAACCCGTCGACGCCGACCCCGGACACCACCGGCGCGATGCGCGTGACCGACGTGTGCCGGACCTCCACCACCAGCGGCATCCACCACGCCGCCGTGGCCGCGACGGTGACGAGCCCGGTGACGACCAGCGTGCGGACGGCGGGCCGACCCCCGACCCTCCGCAGGCGCCACCCGACGGGGCCCACGAGCAGGACCGTCGCCGTGATGATCGACAGGATGTGGGTGAGCAGCAGCCCGGCCAGGCAGAGGCCGAGCACCCACGGCGCCCTGCCCTTCTCACCCCCCGCCACCTTCCACGCCGCCACGGCCGAGGGCGCGAAGAACACGAACGCCATGTGCTCCGCCACCGCCACCCGGAACGTCTGATCGACCAGGTGGTACGGCGCGAGGACCGCCGCGGTGGCGGCGACCAGCCCCGCGGCCCGGGAGCCTCCGCACCAGCGCATCGAGGCGTAGGTGGTGAGGGCGCACCCGATCTGCCCCAGCGCCATCAGCCATGCGAGGGCCTGGACGGGGGACGCACCGAGCGCCTGGGCGGGCCACGCCGGGAGGTACGCGAGCGGTGGATAGAACTGGAGCAGCGGCACCCCCAACCCGAGGTACGGGTTCCACCGCGGGAAGAGGTCGCCGTCGAGCACGCAGCGCCACAGCGACCAGATCGACCACGTGTGATAGGTGATGTCGTGCCCCATGGAGACGCCGGGGCGGTAGTGGTCCTGGGCGGCCACGAGGCCGAGGGCCACCAGCCCAAGCACGGTGGCGGCGGCGGCGACGCGTCCTTGGGATTCCACGCGGGCGAGCCCGGCGAGCAGCAGCACGACGCCGGCCAGCGCCCCCAGCCCGAAGGCGGTCGGGGCCACCCCCATGCTCCCGCGGGTCGTCAGGAGGGCGACCCCCGCCGCCGCCGCCAGGGCGACGATCCAGGTGCGCTCGCGGCTCACGCGCCCGGGAACACGTCCGTCAGCCGCGCGGCGTTCGCGGCGACGAGGCGGTCCACGCCCTCGCGGAAGAGGGCCTGCACCCGTCGGGTGATGGGGCCGGGCCGCCCGTCGCCGAGCGCGCGCCCCTCCAGGCCCACCACGGGGACGACCTCCTTGATCGACGACGTGAGGAACATCTCGTCGGCGCCGAAGAGCAGCGCGTCCCCCACGGGAGCCTCCACGACGTCCATCCCCGCCTCGCGCGCCACGATGAGGACCAGGGCCCGCGTGATCCCCGGGAGGATGTCGCCGCTCACGGGGGGGGTGGTGATGAGGCCGCCGCGGACGACGAACAGGTTCGCGGTCGTGCCCTCGCTCCAGTTGCCGTCCCCCCCGCGCAGGAGCGCGTCGAACCCGCCCTTCTCGCGCGCCTCGCGCAGGGCGAGCACGTTGGAGAGGTAGCTGCCGGACTTCACGTCCGCGGGGACGCGCCCGGTCTTCTGGGTGCTCGACTCGGGGAGCATCACGGCCACGCCGTCTCGGTGCAGACCCGGGGGCAGGTGCGGCTTGTGACGACAGAGCACGACGAGCCTGGGGTTCTGCGGCTCGGGGAACGACAGACCGCTGCCGCCCTCGCCCCGGGTGACCGTGATGCGGTAGGTCGGCTCGGCGATCCCCGAGCGCTTCGCCAGCGCGTGGACGATCTCCCAGAACCGGTCGTCGCTCCACGGCACGGGCATGTAGAGGGTCGCGGCGGAGCGCCGCAGCCGGTCGAGGTGGTCGCCCAGGAGGAAGGGCCACGTGCTGTACCCGCGCACGGTCTCGAAGACGGAGTCGGCGTACAGGAAGCCGCGGTCCGTCACCGGCACACACGCCTGAGCGAGCGGCGTCACCTCGCCGTCGACGTACGCCAGCTCCGTGGGTTCCCGGGCCACGAGCGCATGGTACTCGCCGCCCGCGGTGCTAGGGTCCGCGGCCCCCCGCACCCGAGGCACGCTCATGGTCTCCGAGATCTTCGACGCCGACCGCTGGACCCCCGTCGAGGGGTTCGACTTCACCGACATCACGTACCACCGGGCGAGGGACCAGGGCACCGTCCGCATCGCGTTCGACCGGCCCGACGTGCTCAACGCGTTCCGTCCCCAGACCGTGGACCAGCTCTTCCGCGCCCTCGACCACGCGCGCATGTGGTCCGACGTCGGCTGCGTGCTCCTCACCGGCAACGGGCCCTCCACGAAGCACGGCAAGTGGTCGTTCTGCAGCGGCGGCGACCAGCGCATCCGCGGCAAGGACGGCTACAAGTACGCCGACGGCAGCTCCCAGGCCGACATCGACCCGGCCCGCCTCGGCCGCCTCCACATCCTCGAGGTCCAGCGCCTCATCCGCTTCATGCCCAAGGTCGTCGTCGCCGTCGTCCCCGGCTGGGCGGTGGGCGGCGGACACTCCCTGCACGTCGTCTGCGACCTGACCATCGCGAGCGAGGAGCACGCGATCTTCAAGCAGACAGACCCGGACGTCGCCAGCTTCGATTCGGGGTACGGCTCGGCCTTGCTCGCCCGCCAAGTCGGTCAGAAGAAGGCGCGCGAGATCTTCTTCATCGGCGGGAACTACACGGCGCAGCAGGCCGCGGACATGGGCATGGTCAACGCGGTCGTGCCCCACGCCGAGCTCGAGAACTTCGCCCTCGACTGGGGCCGCGAGATCAACAGCAAGTCCCCCACCGCCATGAGGATGCTGAAGTTCGGCTTCAACATGATCGACGACGGCCTGGTGGGGCAGCAGCTCTTCGCCGGAGAGGCGACGCGGCTCGCGTACGGCACTCCCGAGGCCCAGGAGGGGCGCGACTCGTTCCTGGAGAAGCGACCCAAGGAGTTCCACAAGTTCCCCTGGCACTACTGACGGAGCGGGAGCGAGGACAAGCAAGCGCCCCAAGCGCGCGCAACGGAGCGGAGCGAAGTGGAGTCGAAGGGGTACTGCGGGGCCCCCGGCGAGGACTCGGCGGACGCGAAGCGAGCCGAGTCCTCGTTGGGGTGCTTTCAGGGGTAGGTGACCTCCATGGTGTAGTCGGCGCCCTGGGGTCCGCCGGGGTCGTCCTTGAGCTGGAGCAGGACGAAGTAGAAGCCGAGCTCGTCGGACGTCCACGACACCGTCTCGAGGGGGCCGTCCGTCTCGGAGGCGTCGAGCACGCTGCCGTCGGGGTGCAGCAGGTACACGTCGATGTCGCCGTCGGCGGGGTCGAAGGCCACGTCCACGGTGAGGGTCTCGCCGATCCACAGCAGCCGCGAGTACCAGTCGTCGTCGGTCGGGCAGATGTTGAGATCGACGTACGAGCCCGGCGCGACGCCGATGGCCTCCTGCTCCTGATCGTTCGGCTCCTGGATGTCCGGCCAGCACTGCGTCGTGCTCGCCCCGCCCCACGTGAGGGAGTACGGCACGCCCATGCCGACGCCCGCCTCGGTCGCGAGGGTGACCTTGGCGAAGTAGGCCTCGAAGACGGGCGCCGTGAAGGTGCCCACGGCCTGCCCCTCGCTCGTCGCGATGGCGCCGACCTCCGTCCCCCAGCGGTCGTACATGAGCATGTCGAGGTCGCCTTCGGCGGGGTCCCAGTCGATCGTGACCTCGATCGCCGCGCCGGCGTCCGAGTAGCTCTTGTACCAATCGGTGTCCGTCGCGCACGCGTGCAGGCCCGGGTAGGACTCCTGGATCACGGGCGACGACCAGTCCTGTCGGTCGTTGTACTCGAACATGTCCGTGGGGCAGCCGTCGGCCCACGTCTGGCGGATCTCCAGGTCGTAGACGTTGCCGTAGTACTCGCCGCGCTCCACCGCCGTCACCACCTCGATGCCGTACGCCCCCTCGGACGGCTCGGGCGGGAAGTCGTAGACGACGTACTCCGCCGCGTCGGTGGTCCTGGACTCGCGCAGCAGGTTGCCGTCCCAGTCGTAGAAGGCGAGGTCCAGATCGCCCTCGTCGGGGTCGTGGCGCAGCCAGATCTCGAGGCGCTCGCCCGCGAAGCGCGTGGTCTCGAACCAGTCCGGCGAGATGGGACAGACGAAGTAGTTCCACCACAGGTTCGGGTGGATGTGCGACGCGTGCTGGAGGTCGTCGTTGGGCTCTCGGGGGTCGTCCAGGCAGAAGTCGACGGGCTGATGACCGACGTCGAGCATGTACTCGACCCCGTCCTCGAGCGTGACCTCCTCCACCGGGGCCACCACGACGTAGTGGAGCCCGGACTCGACCGCGGTGAACTCGAGGCGCTCGTCCTCGTCGACGTTCGCGGACGACGCCACCAGCGCGCCGTCCGGGTCGTAGAGATACAGGTCCACGTCGCCGCCGCCCGTCCCCGCCGTGAACCACAGCTGCACGAGCAGGACGTCGAAGGCGTCCATGTGCATCGAGTACCAGTCCTCGTCGCCGTCGCAGGCGCGCAGGCCCGGGTAGCTCTGGGAGTGGATGCCCGCGGCCGCCTCGAGATCGTCGTTGGGCTCGAGCTCGTCGGTGCACGAGTCGTCCACCGCGTCGTCGTCGTCCACGGCGTCGTCGTCGTCCGCGGCCTCCGGAGTGGGGGCGGGCGACGCCTCGGTGTCGGCCGGACCGGTGTCGCTGCACCCCAGCAGGGCGGCACAGAGCAACACGACGCGCAGGCGAGCGACCATGGCTCCGTCAGGGTACCCCCCGGGCGACACGAGGCGGCAGGGTTCCCCAGGTCTCGGTTGCCCCGAGGGCGCCTCCTGCGGTCTATTCCCGGCCCCGCCCGAGGTACGCCGCATGTCGAAGAATCAGCCCTGGCCCGCCAAGGAAGCCACCGCCCTGCTCAAGCACCTCGAGAAGGTGGGCGGCGACGGCCCGGTGTTCTTCGAGACCGGCTACGGCCCCTCGGGGCTGCCTCACATCGGCACGTTCGCGGAGGTCGCGCGCACGACGTTCATCCGCCGCGCCTTCGAGCGCGTCTCGGACCGGCCGACCACGCTCATCGCCTTCAGCGACGACACCGACGGCCTGCGCAAGGTGCCGCTGAACATCCCGAACAAGGAGCTCGTGGAGCCGCACCTGGGCAAGCCGCTGTGCGACATCCCGGACCCGTTCGGCACCGACGCGTCCTTCTCCGCCCACATGAACCGGCGGCTGCGGGAGTTCCTGGACTCGTTCGGGTTCGACTACGACTTCCGCAGCTCGGCCGAGATGTACCGCACGGGCGTCTTCAACGACACGCTCCGCCTGCTGCTCCAGAAGCACGACGCGGTCCTCGACATCATCCTGCCGACCCTGCGCCCCGAGTCCCGCGAGGGCTGGTCGGCGTTCATGGTCATCTGCGAGGGCTGCGGGCGGAACCTCACGACCACCACCACCGGCTACCACCCCGAGTCGGACGAGCTCTCCTACAGCTGCGACGGATCGCGCTCCAAGGGCCTGCCGTCGTGCGGTCACGCGGGCCGCACGTCCGTCCTGGACGGTCGCGTGAAGGTCGGCTGGAAGGTCGACTGGGCGCTGCGTTGGTTCACGTTCGGCGTGCACTACGAGATGTACGGCAAGGACCTGATCGAGTCGGCCCAGCTCAGCGCGCGCATCGTCCGCGCCCTCGGCGGGACGCCTCCGATCGGCCTCTTCTACGAGATGTTCCTGGACGAAGACGGCAAGAAGATCAGCAAGTCGGTGGGCAAGGGGATCAGCGTCGATCGCTGGAAGTCCTACGCGCCGGTCGAGTCGCTGCTCGCGTTCCTCTACCAGAACCCCCGCAAGGCGAAGCGGCTGCACTACGGGACGATCCCGCAGTTCACGGACCAGTACCTCAAGGAGCTGAGCCGGTGGACGAGCCAGGACGCGGACGAGCGGTTCTGGAACCCGTCGTTCTTCTACTTCGCGGACGAGGCGTCGCGCCCCACGTGGGACGTGCCGATCACCTACGGGCTCGTGAAGAACATGGTCGCGTGCATGGGCGAGGACGACCCCGACGTCGTGCGCGGGTACCTGAAGCGGTACGACGCGCGGGTCGGCGACGCGGCTCACGCGCCCCTGGCGGAGGCCCTCGTCTCCGGGGCGATGGCGTTCGACGCCGAGTTCGAGGCACCCAACCGACACAAGCAGGCGCCGCCTTCGGAGATGGCGCCGATCGTCGCCAAGCTGGCCGACGCGCTCCTGTCGCACCAGAGCCTCGACGCCGAGGAGGTGCAGGGGTTGGTCTTCTCCACCGCGCGCGCGCACGAGGTGGAGCCGAAGGATCTTTTCAAGACGCTCTATCAGGGCCTGATCGGGCAGAATCGCGGCCCGCGGTTCGGGGGCTTCACCCTCGCCATGGGCGTCGAACGCATGGCGGCCACCCTGCGGGAGCTGGCCGCGAACCCCGCACCGCCGAGCGAAGAATGAACGTGAACCTCCTCTCCTCCGAGTCCGCGCCGATGACGTCTCCGATCCCGACCCCCGAACAGGTCCACGCTCACGCGATCCGCACGCTGTCGAAGCACATGACGATGGACCGCTTCGACCTGCTGGTGGACCTCGACGCGTCGCGGGGGGCGCGGCTGCGGACCGTCCGCGGGAGGGAGCTGTTGGACTGCTACACGTGCTTCGCGAGCCTGCCGCTGGGCTGGAACCACCCGGACCTCGCGAACGAGGCCTTCGAGGCGAAGCTCGGGCGCGCCGGGGTCAACAAGCCCGCGCTGTCGGACATCTTCACGCCCGAGGTGCCGGCGTTCGTCGACGCCTTCTATCGCGTCGGGATCAAGGGCGACTACCCGTGGATCTTCCTCATCTCCGGCGGCGCGCTCGCCGTGGAGAACGCCCTCAAGGCCGCGTTCGACTGGAAGGTGCGCAAGAACATCGCCGCGGGGCGCGGTGAAAAGGGCGGCAAGATCCTGCACTTCAAGGAGTGCTTCCACGGCCGGACCGGCTACACGATGTCCCTCACGGACTCGCCCGATCCGCGCAAGACGATGTACTACCCGAAGTTCGACTGGCCCCGGGTCCACAACCCGAAGCTGCGCTTCCCGCTCACGGACGCCGTCCTCGAGGACGTGATCGCCTCCGAGGAGCGGTCGGTCGCCGAGATGGAGGCGGCCTTCGCGGCCCACCCCCACGAGATCGCGGGGATCATCATCGAGCCCATCCAGGGCGAGGGCGGCGACAACCACTTCCGCCCCGAGTTCTTCGCGGAGCTGCGCCGCCTGGCGGACGAGCACGAGGCGCTCCTGATCTGCGACGAGGTCCAGACGGGCATCGGTCAGACCGGCAAGTTCTGGTGCCACGAGCACATGAGCGTGGAGCCCGACATCGTGTGCTGGGGCAAGAAGACGCAGGTCTGCGGCATCCACGCGGGCCCGCGCCTGAACGAGGTCGAGCGGAACGTGTTCGTGGAGAGCAGCCGCATCAACTCGACCTTCGGCGGGAACCTCGTGGACCTCGTGCGCTTCACGAAGGTGCTCGAGGTCATCGAGCGCGACGGCCTGGTCGCGCAGACGGCGGACGTGGGCGAGTACTTCAAGGGCAAGCTCGAGGCGCTCGCGGCGAACTACCCGGACGTGCTCAGCAACGTGCGCGGGCGCGGCACCTTCCTGGCCGTGGACCTGAAGGACGGCGACGCCCGCGGGGCCGCCCACAAGACGTGCATGGAGAACGGGCTGATGCTCCTCACGTCGGGCCACCGGAGCCTGCGGTTCCGCCCGGCGCTCACGTTCACGCGCGAGAACGTCGACGAGGCGATGGACCTCTTCACCCGGGGCATCCGCGCGGCCGCCGACGCCTAGATGGTGGGCATCTAGTACGCCCGGCCCGAAGTCCTGACCGGGTTGGACGCCGGACCGGGCGCTGAGCGCGAGGCGCGACGAGGAAGCGTGCCGAGGCACGCGAAGAGGAGGAACGAAGCGGTCGGCGTCAGGGACAAGTTCATCCCGGTCAGGACAAGCGGTCGGGTGTACTAGCCGTCGACCTCCACCGAGACGGACGGCAGGGCCTCCTCGACCACCGGGGCGAAGCTCCCGAAGAACGCACGGACGGACGCGGGATCGGTCGCCTCGAAGGTCACGACCGTCTCCGCGGGGTCCGTCAGATCGACCGTGAACGCACGGATCCCTCGCGTGGCGACCAGGGTCGGCCTCGGGGTGCCGCGCCACACGTCGTCGTCCTCGTCGCGCACCAGGTCGAAGAACTGCAGCAGCCCCGGGCGGCGGCGCGCGGCGTCCCCCCCGAGCATCTCGACCCACTCGTCGCCGATCGTGAGGACGGCGAAGCGCGGCGTGGTCGCTCGGGCGCCCTCGTAGATCCCGGCCCGCACCGCGCTCGGGTCGCCCGGGTGGCGATACCGCACGGAGACCTCGGACACCGGGGACGTCGCCGGACGACGCAGCGCGAAGGCGACGTTCAGCGTGGGGTAGGCGAGCACCGGGAGGACGTGGACGTTGAACCACCCGAACTTCGCGACGTAGGCGCGCAGGTGCGGGGAAGAACGCAGCGGCCGCGTCAGCCACAGCCCCGCGGCGACGTGCAGGAGGACCGCGGCGGCGAGGACCGCCGGGAGGTGTTCGATGCCGATCAGCCGCCGAGGCCCCACACGCCGGGGCACACCGAGCACTCGATGACGTCCCACTCGATGCCCGCGCCGCCGAGCGACACCTCGAACCCGAGCAGCCCCACGAACCCGCGGACCCGCTGGGTGCCGACGGGCGAGCCCCCCTCCTGCAGCTCGTTCTCGAGCGCGTCGATGAACTGCCCGTCGGGGAGCTGGTGGCTGCCCTCCGTGATCGTCTCGGCGCTGAAGTTGAAGCCGTCGACGTCGGTGAAGAACCACCCCGTCTCGTAGGTCTCGCCGACGAGATCCGTGGCGAGCTTCGCGCGCTTGAAGATGACCTGCCCCTGGCCGTCGGACACCTGGTCGCCGAAGGGATCGTGCACGACCGTCCGCAGCCACTTCATCTCGCCCGTGCCGTCGAGGCCGACCCAGTGCGTGGAGTTCTGGCCCAGGGCCCGGTCCACCAGGATCTCGAAGGCCGCCATGTCTGCGTCCCAGGCGGCGTCCAGCGACGGTCCGCCGCGGCGGGAGAGGACCTGCACGATCACGTCGTCCACCACCGGGTCGCCGCCCCCGGCGTCCACCGTCTCCGTGTAGCGCCACCGGTTGCCGACCCCCAGGGCGAACCACTGCTCCTCCTCGGGGTACGACGGCCCGGGATCGACCGCGTCGTCGTCGTCCGTCGCGTCGTCGTCGTCCACCGCGTCGTCGTCGTCCACCGCGTCGTCGTCGTCGTCCACGGGGTTGAAGCCGTCGTCGTCGTCGTCGGACGGCGCTGGGGTTTCGAACGTGGGGCACGCGACCATGGCCAGCAGGGCGACACAGGGCGCGGCGATGAGGGCAGTAGTGCGAGACATGACGAAATCTTAACGGAGGTGCCCGGGCGTTCCCCCGGCGGGATCTGCTATCTGGGAGGGCCATGTCCATTCGAAGGTCTCTTCTCTTCCCGCTCCTCGCCCTCGGCCTGGTCGCCGCGTGCCCCCAACCGACCCCGCGGGGCGACGACGACGACTCGGGCTCCGCCGACCTGGGCGACGACGACGACGCCGGGGACGACGACGACGATCCCGGCGCGATCTGCGACCAGCTCGAGCTCCCGCGCCGCGCGTTCCACGAGGGCCCCTACGGCGGCCTGCGCCACGACGTGGCCGAGGACTTCACCGTGCGGACCAAGCGCGGAGAGTTCTGGAACCTCCGCGAGCAGTTCTCGGGCTGCGAGTCGTACATCTTCCTCATGGACAACCTCACGGTGTCCCCCAACGACCCGACGCCGCTGATCGAGAAGACCGACGACCTCGCCGAGCTGGTGCGGCGCTCCCCGCCGAACGTGCACTACTTCTTCATCTCCCGGGCCGACTCGGGCGCGGCGGAGAACGAGGTCACCGACGCCCTGCGCGCGCGGCTGGACGGGCTCCTGAAAGACTGGCCCGAGGACATGGAGGAGGACGCCGCCCACTGGGACGCGCGCCTCCACGTGGTGAACGACCGCCTCTGGAACATGGACAACTGGCTCGACAACGCCCTCGGGACGCACGGCGCCCGAGGCCTCGCCGTCGATCGTCTCCAGACGGTGCGGGGCGTGGGCAGCCTCGCGGACGTCCTGCGTCGAGACAACACCCTGCAGTGGCCGTGGGAGGACAACATCGCCTACGCCGCTCACGAGGCGCAGTACTACAACTACGAGGCCGACCGGCAGGACCGCCTGGACGCCGAGCAGAACGTCACCATCGTGACGCCCTGGGACGGCGAGATCCTTCAGGAGTTCGAGGACACCGACGTCGAGTTCCCGGACGCGGCGGCGATGGCGGGCTTCGACACGCTGGAGATCGACCTCACGGCCTGGTGCCCCAACGAGTTCCTGCTCGAGCAGAGCAACTGCGGCGCCTGGGACTACCTGGCCCACATCCATGTGCGCGACGAGGCGGACGAGAACTGGATCGAGATGGCCCGGTTCATCACGACGTACCACCGCGCCGGCCGCTACGTCGTGGACGCCACGCCCGCCCTCGTGGAGCTGGCGAGCGGCGGCACGCGCCGCATCCGCTACAGCTTCGCGCCGTCCTGGAACGTGCAACCCACGTGGACGAAGCTCGACTTCCGCTTCAGCAACCGCGGCAAGGGCCACCGGCCCACCGAGTCGACGTTCCTGTTCTCCGGAGGCGGCTTCAACCCGAGCTACAACGAGGGCCGCGAGCCGATCGAGGTGGCCGTGCCCGCGTCGGCGGCGAAGGTCGAGCTGGTCGCGATCATCACGGGCCACGGCGCAGCGGACGGCAACCAGTGCGCCGAGTTCTGCGACCACCAACACGCCTTCACCGTCAACGGCACCGAGCACGTCAAGACCCACCCCGCGATCGGCAACCCCGAGGGCTGCCTGGAGACCATCGGCACGGGCACCGTCCCCAACCAGAGCGGCACCTGGTGGACCGGACGAGGCGGCTGGTGCCCCGGCCGGCAGGTCGATCCCTGGGTCGTGGACGTCACCGACATCGTCACCCCCGGCGAGACCGCCACCATCGAATACCGAGCCCTGTGGGACGGACGGAATCCCCCCGCCGACGGCGGCAACATCGTCCTGACCTCCTGGCTCGTGGTCTACGAGTAAGCTCCCCTCTCCGAAACGAAGGAACCCCATGTCTCCGATCCGCACGACCCTCCTCCTGTCCGCGTTCCTCGCCCTGCTGTTCGCCGGGGGCGCCTGCGAAGGCAGCGCCATCATCGGCGGGGACGACGACGACGCGACCGACGACGACGACGCGACCGACGACGACGACGCGGGCGACGACCTCTGCGGCCCCGAGCCCGAGCTCGACGAAGACGGCGTCGTCTACGGCGGCGAGGTGGTGATCTCCGGCAGCGGCGAGGACGCCACGTGGCGGGGCTGCGAGGTCGAGCACTGGATCGAGGACGACGAGGTCGAGTGCGTGGAGGTCTACGCGGTGACCGGCGAGGTCCGCCGGGTCACGGACGGCGGCACGATCTTCGCGCTGTCGTTCACCTACGATCCCGGCGAGTCGACCTGCGGCGAGGGCGAGGACTACACCACCTCCTACCGGGTCTCCTACCGCGGCGACACCGCGATCCTCGCCTACCGGTGGGGCCGGGGACAGCCCTGGGAGGAGTTCGCCGAGTCCGAGTTCGAAGAGACCGCCCTGGGCGTGTCCTTCGAGTACCTCAGCGAGGCGTTCGAGTGGGACGGCGACGACGAGCCCGGCAACGGCGGGTTCTGATCAATACACCGCGGAGACGTTGATCGAGACCACCGGCCCGCCCGTCTGGCGGACGATGGGGCCGAGGCCTCCCGCGATCGAGAAGCCCAGGAACCAGTGTTCGCCGAGGGCGCGGTCGTACTCGATCGTGAACCCGGCGTAGTTCGTGCCGTTGCCGATGCCGCTCACGCTGTCGTGCCGGGGCGCGGTGCCGTTGCCGACGGGGTGATGTCCGCCCAGCTTGAGGCGCAGCGAGCCCCTCTGGGCGGCCCCCACCCGGCGGCCCACCTCGGCGTTCCAGACCACCACCGTGTCCCACCCGCCGCTGCGGATCTTCACGCCCGCGCCCCCCGACACGTACATGCGGCCGAACCCCGCGCCCACGGAGAAGGCGGGCGTCACGTCCCACACCCCGGCGCCGGTGCGCAGCTCGGCGATGCGGGGGTTGCCGTCGACCACGCTGTACACGTCGTCCACGACGTCGTTGTTCAGGAGCGGGAACGTCACCCCGACCTCCGCCCCCACGGCGACGGGGCCCTTCTTGAGGACGTTGGCGCGGAGCCCGAGCGTGGGCTCGCCCACCGCGGCGTGCACCCGCGTCTCGCCGTCCCGGGGGTCCGTGAGGACGAACAGCTTCGCGGGCTCCCAGTGCACCCAGAACGCCGTGCGCGGAGCCAGCCCGTGCTCCCAGTACGTGCCCAGGAAGACCTCGTTGTAGGGGCCGTAGACGACCCGCGCCTCCTCGGTGGACGCGTCGGCGAACTCGGGGCCCGGGTTCCACAGGAAGGCCGGCAGCCAGCGGGCGGAGAGCTTGACGTACCCGTGGTTCGGCTCGGGGACCCAGGGCCCGGCCTCGGCGGGGGCCGCGACGCAGACCAGCAGGGCCGTGAGGAGGAGCGCCCTCACGCGGCGCCCTCCCCGAAGCGATCGCCCGTCGCCACCACCCGGAACTCGTCCATGGAGGCCTTGGCGGTGCCGTCGTAGTACTGCAGCCCGAAGTGCCGCTCCTGGGCGGGGGGCCAGTACCCGAGGATGGGGTCGGGGTGGGCCTGGTCCCGCAGCGACCACCAGTGGAACCCGAGCGCGCCCCCGGCGACGGCCTCCCGGGCGGCGGCCTCGAGGAACTCGCGCTGCCGGCGGGGGCTGAACATGGCGCGGTGGGTCGGGTAGCCGATGCGCCCGATCTCGAGGTCCGGCGCCTCCTTCGCCCAGGGCCCGGCGGCGAAGACGTCGCGGGCTTCCCCGAGGGCCTCTCCCACGCGCTCCGCCATCGTCGGATCGGGGAGAACGAAGCAGGGGCGCAGGGAGAGCCCGAGGCGATCGACCCGGATGCCCGCCGCGAGCCAGCGACGAAGCTCGACCTTCCACCCCGGCATCGAGGCGTGCACCGTCGTGCGGATCGAAGCGTCGGGCCTCGCGGCGCGCACGGCGTCCACCGACGCACGCAGCAGCCGCAGCCGGAACTCCGTGCGGCGCCAGGCCTTCCCGCGGCGGCGCCGCGTCACGAGCGACTCGTAGTGGGGCGCGGCGTTGAGCTCGTCCTCCACTCGGAACGTGTCGACCCACTCGAGGCGGCTGGCGGCGTCACCGCAGTAGGCCGCGAACCGCTCGACGTACTCGTCGTGGTCGGCGCCGCCGTCGTTGAGGACCGCGTCGGGCACCAGGTGGGGCATGCCCGGACCCAGGGCCGCTTGGACGGGGATCCCGGAGGCGCGGATGGGATCGAGGAAGTGATCGAGCGGACCCCACTCCCGGGGCCCCGGCGCGAGCCCCCCGATCCAGCGCCAGGGGACGTGGACGGTGACGCGGTTCACGCCGTTGCGCGCCAGCTCCCGGAGCTGCGCGGGCGTGACGGGGCGGAGGACGTGGACCCCCCACTCGGTGGACACGTGGATCAGCTGCGCTGCGAGCCGTCGAGGACGGCGCGCCGGAGGTCTGCGTCGTCGGCGAAGCAGCCCAGGAACGCCGTGGACTCGATGCGACAGGGACGCCGGACGCCCCGGGCGAACACGCACATGGGGACGGCGTCGATGACGCAGGCGGCGCCCGCGGGGGCCAGGACCTGCATGAGCGTCTCGGCGACGTCGCGCGTGAGCCACTCCTGCAGCGTGAGCCGGTGGGCCACCGCGTCGAGCAACCGGACGATGCCGGAGAAGCCGATGGCGAGGCCGTCGGGCACATAGCCGATCGTCGCGCGGCCCTGGTAGGGCATGAGGTGGTGGGGGCAGGACGAGAAGAACTCGATGTCCTTCACGAGGACGAGATCGTCGGCCGTCTCGGGGAAGGGCTCGCCCAGGGCGGTGGCGGGCGAGGCCGAGTAGCCCTCGAGCAGGTCCGCCGCCCACGCCTCCGCGACCCGCGCGCCGGAGCGACGCAGGTGGGGGTTGGACGTGTCGAAGCCGGCCGCCTGGAGGAAGGTGTCGATGGCCGCGGCCATCGCCTCGGGGTCGGCGTCGCGGACGCGGGGGATGCGGTTCGTCACACGACCTCCGCGGTCGAAGGGTGCGCCTGGGGGCGCCCCGGGGTGAGGAGCGCCTCCGGCACCGGTTCTCCCCGGTACACGACCCGGCAGTCGTCGGTCTCCCAGAGTCGGAGCTCGGTGAGCGACGGCAGGTCGGGGCGCAGGCGTCGCCAGAACCAGACCACGATCGCCTCCGCCGTGGGGTTCTCGAGCACGTCGTTGAAGCAGCTGCCGTCGGCCTCGCTGACCACTCCGCCGGCCGCGGCCTCCACGTCGTGGAAGTCGACGACCATGCCGGAGTCCCCCGACGGGGTCCCCGACACCACCACCTCGAGCCGGTAGGAGTGGCCGTGCATGCGGAAGCAGCGCCCCACGTAGCGGGGCAGTCGGTGCGCCGCGCTGAAGCGGAAGTCGACGACGAGATCCACGGGGTCAGCCCGGCTCGGCCCGGAACAGCTGCTCGAAGCCCTCGGTCTTCACCCCACGGGTCGTGAGCACGAAGCGATCCTCCGAGGTGAGGGAGCGGACCTCGATGCGGTGCGGCCAGGCACCGTCCCGGACCGGGCGGAGGTCGCCCGGGAGCACGCTGACCACGGCGGCCCCTCGATGGAAGAGGCGGTCCTCGAGCACCGCCCCGCTCTCCGGGGCGAGGCGAAGGGCCCGCACCACGGCGTCGCCGTCCAGCTCCTGGAGGACCGCGCAGGCGCCCGGCTCCCAGCGCACCGACGCCGTCGCGGCGGGCGTCTTCAGGAGCGATACGAGCGCTGCGGGCTCGATCGTGCCCTCGGGGACCTCGAGATCCGGGGCGCCGGTGCCGGACTCGGACGTGCTCTCCGTGGGGAGGTCGAGCTTCCAGCGCCCCTCCGCCTCGAGGTAGTCGAGCAGCGGCGTCGCCGCGGGACCGGCCACCAGCCGCACCCGCAGCTCGCCGGCCGCCCCCAGGGCGATGACTCCGTGCAGGCGCTCGCGCCGCGCGCCGATCTCCACCTGGACCTCCTGCTGGGCCAGCATCGGCACGATCGCCGCGCGCCGGTCGCGGAGGTCCTGCAGGGCGGCCCCGGCGTCGCCTCCGCCGGGCCAGTCCGCCTGCGCGACGCAGGGCTCTTCGGGGGGGGGCGCGACCGCCACCTGCTTCTGGCAGCCCGTCGCCGCGACCATCGTCACGAGGCCCGCCCCCAGGGCGAGCATCAAGGGCGACATCGTGGGCGGCGCGTAGCCGCTGCCGAGGCCGAGGCGGTCGCGGATCTTCGAGAGCGCGACGAGAGGCACGAACTCGCGCAGCAGGGTCACCGCCGCCCGGTTGCACGTGGGCATCACCCGCTGGGGGGTCGCGGGGACCTCCACCTCGACCGTGGGCGTGCCCGCCTTCACGGCGAGGGCCAGCAGCTCCATGTGGATGCCGATGCCGTTCTGGCGCAGGCGACGTCGCAGGACGGGCTGCAGGGGGAGGATTCGGGGGCCTCCCCAGGGGTGGGCGTAGCGCGTCTCCACCACCGCCTCGAACACGTCCTCGACCCGCCCGTGCAGGCCGGGCGAGCGCGGGGGGCGGAAGTCGGGGTACGGGGGGGGCTCATCGCCGCGCGCGATGGCGGCCGCCTCGTCCCACTCCTTGCCCGCGATGGCTTCTCCCGGCCCGACGGCCAGCAGGATGGCCTCGGGCGCCCCCAGGTGGGCCGCGGCGAGGCCGTCCACGACCTCCGGGGACAGGACCTCCTTGCGGGGGACAAGCGCGCCGATGAAGCCCAGCTCCCGCGCGAGGCGGAGCCCGGCCTTGAGCGCGGCGCCCTCTCCGGCGGGCGCGGGCAGCGTGAGGACCCTCGCCCCGGCCGCCTCGGCGACGCCCGAGGTCCCGTCGGTGCTCCCGTCGTCCACCACCACGACGTCCGCGCAGCGGTGGCGCAGGGCCTCGATCTGAGCGACCACCGTGGCGGCCTCGTCCCGGGGCGTGAGGACGCCGCACAGCCCGTCGAGGACCCCGTCGAGCGTGATGGTCTTGTCCGACGGCGGCGGGATGGGCGTGGTGGGCAGTCGAACTCGGGTCACGGAGCGTCCTCGGTGCGGGTCACGCGGCCCCCACGACGGAGACCCGGAGGCCGCCGCCGCGTGCGCAGGTGACGACCAGGGCCGCGCGGCCCCGGCATCCGTCGCCGTCAGCATGAACCGGCAGGGAACGATCCGCCAGCAGCAGCGCCGCGAGGGCCACGCGGAAGGCGCCGTCCGCGGGGTGCGTGCCGACCCGCCGGTGGTGGTCCGTCCGGGGGACGTCGCGGCCGAGGGCCGTCGCCACCGCGGCCTGCAGGGCCGGGTGGTCGGGGTGGGACAGCAGCGCGACGCCCACGTCTCCGGCCGCGGTCCTTGTGGCGTCCAGGGACCGGCGAATCAGCTCCACGAGGCCGTCGAGCCGGTCCGGCAGCAGCAGCGCGGACCGCCCGGACGGCGTGGACGCGCCCCAGGACCCCAGGAAGCGCGCGCGCACCTCGGCGCCCCGGGCCGCGGCCCGATCCGGCGTCTCCAGCAGGACCGCGGCGGCGCCCTCGCCCAGGGGCTGCGCGACGCTCCAGCCCGAGGCCGCCCGCGTGGCGCGCGCGAGGGTCTCCCCCAGCTCCTCCGCCCCGCTGCCGACCCCGGCCTCGATCCAGCCCGCGGCGATGCCGTCCGCGATCCAGGCGACGGCCTCGTCCCCGCAGGTCTCGTGCCGACAGAAGGTGTGCGACGGGCCGCGCAGCCCCAGGAAGATCCCCGCGTACCCCGCCCCCGCGTTGGGGACCAGGTTCGGGAAGTCCATGGGATTGCAGAGCGCCGGGCCCTTCGCCTTGAGGCGCGAGAGGAACTTCCAGGTCTCGGTGAGCGTGCCGTAGTCGGTGCCCACCGCGAGCCCGAGGTTCTCGAGGTCCCCGAAGCCCGCGGCGTCGTCCCGGGCGTGGGCGATCCCCGAACAGATGATCTTGCTGAGCCGATCCATGCGCCGGAAGGCCTTGCGGTGATCGGGGTACAGCGCGGCCGCCTTGTACTTCGGGAGCTTCACGCCGCCCGCCTCGGGGCCGTCTCCGATCCGGTCGGCGGAGCGGCCCGCGCGCCAGGCCTCCACGAACTCCTCGCGGCCCGACCCCAAGGGGGAGAGGACCCCGATGGAGGTGATGAAGGCGGTCATCGCGGCGCCTCGTAGTCCGGCGAGGCCACGCACAGGGAGCTGTCGTTGCCGCCGAAGGCGAAGCTGTTGCTCAGGAAGACGTCGAACGCCGCGTCGCGACCGACGCCGGGCACCGGGTCGATGTCGATGTCCGGGTCGCGCTCCTCCCAGCCCGCGGTGGGCGGCAGGAACCCGGCCTCCATGCCGAGCAGCGCGGCGGCCAGCTCGACGGCTCCCGAGGCGCCGAGGAGGTGGCCGGTCTGGGACTTCGTGGAGCTTACGGGGATGTCTCGACTCCCGAAGAGTCGGCGCACGCCTCGAGCCTCGGCGACGTCGTTGTGGGGCGTCGCCGTGCCGTGCGCGTTCACGTACCCGACGTGCTCCGGAGGCACGCCCGCGTCCCGCAGGGCCGCCCCCATGGCCCGCGCGGCGCCCGCGCCCGACGGATCGGGCTGCACCAGGTGGAAGGCCTCGGCCACGTTGCCGAACCCGAGGATGCGGGCGCGGATCCGGGCCCTTCGAGCCCTCGCGGTGGCCTCGTCCTCGAGCACGAACATGCCCGCGCCTTCGCCGATGACCATCCCCTGGCGACGCGCGTCGAAGGGCAGCGGGCGCTCCGGGGCGACGAGGCTGAGGCTGTTGAAGCCGGCGTGAGTGAGGCGACACAGCGCGTCGGAGCCGCCCACCACGACGCGGGAGCAGCGGCCCGATCGGATCCACATGGCGCCGAGGCCGACGGCGTTCGTCGAGGAGCTGCAGGCGGTGGAGATCGTGGTCGCGGGTCCTCGCAGCCGCGCGGCGCGGGCGAGGAAGTCGGTGGTCGTGCCCACCGGGGTCGTGAGGAGCAGGGAGGGCGCCGCCGTGACCCAGAAGTCGTCGTCCTCGGGGGTGTCCAGGAGCTCCGACTCCGCCTCCGGGGTCCCCGCGGTGCACGTGCCGACGGCCAAGCCGGCGTCGCGGAGGTCGTCCCGGTGCAGGCCCGCGTCCTGGAGCGCCTCGGCCAGGGCCGCCAGCCCGAACAGCGCCGTGCGGCCCTGGCGCGTGGTGAGCCGGACCCCGGTGGCGCGGGCCGCGGCGCGGACGGCCGGGGTGCGGACGTCTCCCCGGATCTGGCCCGCCACCGAGCTGCGGTACGCGGACGCGTCGAACAGGTCGATCGTGCCGACGCCGCAGTCCCCCGCCCGCAGTCCTCGCCCGTACGCCTCGAGGCCCACGCCCACGGGAGCGGCGACGCCCATCCCGGTGACGACGACGGAGGTCACGCCGCCTCCGGAACGCCGCGACGTACCACGATCTTGCCCTGCGCGAGCATGCGGTGATGCACCCACACCTCGCCGTCGAGCATCACCATCGGGCCGAAGGCCTTGGTCTTTCGGATCTTGATGGTCAGCCGGTCGCCGGGGCGGGGCCGACCGGACACGCGCACCCCGTCCACCGACGCGAGCAGGCCCGTCTCGGGGTCCCCGCCGGCGGCCGCGTTCGCGAGGCCGTGCCAAGCCGCCGCGGCCTGGGCCATGGCCTCGACCATCAACAGGCCGGGGAGGAGCCGACGCGACCAGGAGTCGCCGGAGCGGGGGACGTCGTAGAGGAAGAGGCCGCCGGCCTCGTCGGTCCCCGACACGGTCGAGAGGAAGAGGAACGGGTCCCGGTGGGGGATCGGGAGGTCCACGCCCGGGGGCTCAGCCCGCGGTGCGGTTTGCGTTGATGTGGTCCGTGATCGTGCGCACGGTCTGGAAGATCGCCTCGCCACGGCCCTCATCGATCGTGACGCCGTAGTTCTCCTCGATGGCGACGGCCAGCTGGAGCGCGTCCAGGGAGTCGAGCTCCAACCCTTCGTCGCCGAACAGCGCGCCGTCGGGATCCACGTCGTCCGCTTCGTAGTCCTCCGCGAGGTTCAGAGCCTCGAGGAGCATCGCGGTCACCTGTTGCGTCGTCAGCGACATGCGCGGCTTTCTATCAAACGCCGGCGCGGCTGTCATGACCGGCGCCGGGGGCGTCCGGGCCGGGCAGAAACCGCGCGAGCAAGGCAGGGAGCAGGACCACCGACGACCCGAACGCGATGGCCAGGGCGAGCGACACGGCCCGCCCCATCCCCGCGAGCGCGTCGAAGCTGGAGAGCGACAGGACGCCGAACGCGGCGAGCGTGGTCAGCGTGGTCACGAGGACGGCGCGGCCGGACCCGGCGAGGGTGTCGTCCAGGCGCCCGGGCCGCCCCCCGCGCTCGAGGTAGCGATCGAGCATGAAGAGGTGGTCGTCGATGCCGACGCCCACCAGCAGCGGGATCCCGGCCATCGCGAAGAATGTGATGGGTACGCCCAGGGCCGAGTAGATGCCCACGAAGACGAAGAGGCCGCCCGCGAGGGGCAGGAAGGCGACCCCGACGACGTCCCGCCGACGATAGTGAACGACGAGCACCAGCAGCAGCAGGACCGTACAGGCCCCGATGAGCCGGAAGATGCCCCACGAGAGGTACCCCTCCGCTTGCTGTTCGACGAGCGGCAGGCCCGTGACGTGGACGTTCACCCCCTCGACCGGGGGAGGCGCCGCCGAGAGCAGCGCGTCGTACACCTCCTGGGGGGTGGGGCCCGGGACGCGGTGGATGTGGGTGACGATCCGCACCTCGTCGTCGACCTCGGCGACGTGCTTCTCTGCGAACCAGCGCTGCCAGGCGGCCGCCGGGGCGAGCTCCGGCTCGGTGCCCGCGGCGAAGGCCCGGAGGCCGTCGAGGGCGGGGGTGAAGGGCTCCACGCGGAAGCCCTGGGCCAGCAGCGCCGCGCCCAGGTCGTCGGCGGCCTGCGCGACGTCCACCCGGGCGCGGAGCGCGTCCCGCCGGGCGGCGGCGGTTCTGCGGGCGGGCTCGAGGACGGAGAGGGTCTCGTAGGCCGCCACGGTCCCCGACTCCACGACCGCGTCGAGCACCTCCGCCCACGCGTCGTTCGCCTGGAGGACCTTCTCCCGGTCCGTCCCCTGGAGCAGGACGACCATGCGGCCCAGCTCCTCCCCGAAGTGCCTGTCGATCGCGCGATCGACCCGCACCGGGTCGAGGCTCAGGGGTCGGAACCCGTCCATCTTCACGGAGAAGCCCAAGGGAGCCCGGAACGCGACGAGGGTCACGGCGAGGAGCACGTAGGCGACCAGGATCGCGGTGCTGCGGCGGTGGATGAACCCGGCCGCCGCCCGCGCCGCGCCCGTCCCGACGCCGGGGTCCGGGCCGATCCGGTCGCCGAGGACGATCCACATGGCGGGGAGGACCGCGAGCATCACCGCGGCGTTCACCAGCACGCCCATGCAGGCGAGGGCGCCCATCTGCGAGAGAGCCTTCGAGCCCACCACGGCGACGCCGAGGAGCGCCGCCGCCGTCGTGACCGCGGCCGTCACGACCGCGGGACCCACCGCCCGGACGGCGTCGATGGCCGCCTCGCGCGGGGGCTTGGCGCGACGCGACTCGCGATACCGGGAGGTCAGATGTACAGCCGGGTCCACGCCGAGGCCGAAGAGGATCGCCGCGAAGCCCGCCGCCATGGGGGTCAGCTCGCCGAGGAGCAGGCCGGGGCCGCCCAGGGTCAGGAGGACCGAGTAGGGGAGCAGGACCAGCATCGTGCCCAGGCTGTGGATCGAGCGGTAGAAGACCAGGAAGAGGAGGAGGACGGCGACGATCGAGACCAACGCCAGGCGGCCTGCGTCGGCGCGCGTGGCGTCCTCGATGTGGCGGGCGTACATCAGACCGCCGGTCATGCCGAAGCGGGCCCCGTGGCTGCCCTCCAGCACGGCGGCCGCCCGGGCGCGGAGGTCGTCCTCGAGCCGCTCGGAGAAGGCGCGGGGGCTGCCCTCCACCGGGACGGGCCGCACGATCATGAGGAGGGCGCGGCCGTCCGGCGAGATGAAGCCCCCGCCCGCGGCGTCGAAGCGGCGGACCCCGCTGCGCAGGCGGGCACCGAGGAGCTCGAGGAGGCCCAGGGGATCGCGGAGCAGCAGACCTCGAGTGTCCGCGTCCATGGGCGACATCAGCAGGTTCTTGAGGCCCTCGGCCCGGGCCTCCAGCGCCCCCGGCGTCACCCGGTTCTCGATCTCCGAGATGCCCGCGTCGTCCAGGAGGTCGAGGGTGAGCAGGGGGTCCGTCGCGGGCAAGCCCTCGGCGGGGCGGATCGCGGCCGAGACCACCAGCTCCGAGGACTCGAACGCGTCGACCAGGCGCTCGCCCATCGCCGCCAGCGCCGCGGGGTCCGACTCCTCGACCTCGACCAGCCCGTAGACGGCCTCGGCCTCCGCGAAGCCCTGGAGCCAGAGCGCGAGCCCCCGGGCGGGTCCGGCGCGGTCCGGGAGCATGCTCGCCAGATCCCCGGTGATCGATACCGAGAGCAGCCCCGGCATCGCCAGGATCCCCACGAGGGCCGCGATCAAGAGCGTGCGGCCGGGCCGCCCGGTGGACAGCCCGGCGAGCTTCATGAGCGCGCGGCGGAGGGGGGTCAAGGGGGCGTCGGGGAGGTCAAGGGGCGGCGGAGCGCTCGGCCGGGGTCAGGAACGCGTCCGGGTCGAGGGTCGCGCCCAGCGTCAGGGCGGAGAAGACGATCACGGTGCGGTCGCCGGAGGCCTCGTCCATGGCGATGCGGCGAAGCGCGGTGGGGGTCCCGTCGATCGTCAGCTCCACCTTCACGAACATGGCGCGCGCGGCGGGCACCCGGGGCGCGAGGGTCCACGTCCCCTCCCCGGTCGCCTCGGCCTCGAAGAAGGCCTGCAGCGTGTCCGCGTCCAGGGCGAAGAGCGACTCCATGATGCGGCCGCTCTTCTCGGCGCCCGGCAGCGCCCAGCCGCTCGCCCCGGCGCCGATCTCCTCCTGCGACTTGTCGGCCGGGTAGAAGCGCCCGTCCGCCATGAGGACCTTGGGGCCGCCGTCGTACGCCCAGATCAGCCGCCCGTCCGACCGACGCAGCTGCAGATCGCCGGTGCGCACGACCTCCTTCGCGAACAGCGCGGAGGTCTTCCGCTGCTCGAAGCGGGCCTTCACCGTGGCGTGACTCGCGAGCTCTGCGCACGCGGCCTGCAGCCCCTCGGGCAGCGGGTTCTTCCCTGCGGCGGAGGCCGAGCCGGCCGCCCCGAGCAGGAGCATCCCCACGATCAACACGGTCGCCCACTCGAGGGCGGAGCGGCGGGGACGGGTGCGGTCGACGGCCATCGGGTCCTCCAGGTACGCCGGCTCGCCCGTGAGATCCGCGACGGTCACCGCCTGCAGCCCGCGCTGCGCCAACCCGTCGAGGATGGTGGGCAGCGCGGCCAGGACCGGGGGCTCGCGAGGCGCACCGAGCGTGGCGTCGTGGAGTAGGACGATGTCTCCGCCCCGAACCTTCGAGAGAACCCGGGACACCACCCGGGGGGCCTCGAGGCCCCCCCCGTCGAAGGGGCGCACGGCCCAGGCCGCGACCCGGACCCCCCACCGGCGGAGGGTCGCGTACACCGGCGGCGCGATGAGACCGACCGGAGGCCGGTAGAAGCGCGGCGACACCCCCGAGGCCTCTTGCACGACGCGCATGCCCTGCTCGAAGTCGTCCGCGAACCGGCGCGGCGACAGCATCAACGACCACCGATGAGCGTGCCCGTGGAACGCCACCTGGTGCCCGCGTCGCACGATCTCGCGGGCGACCCCGCCGTGCTCCGCCACCCGGCGACCCACCACGAAGAACGTCCCCCGGGCCCCCGCCGCCTCGAGCAGATCCAACACGCGGGGCGTGGTCTCGGGGTCCGGCCCGTCGTCGAAGGTGAGGGCGACGGCGTCGCTCCGCGGGGACCGGCTGACGGCCGCGCCGAAGAGCTGCCACTGGGGGAAGAACCCGGCCCCGAAGACGAAGGCGAGCAGGCCCAACGCGCCCGCGACGTCCAGGGCCCAGAGGTCGGGGGCGAAGCGGTGGCCGGCGACGACGGTGACCAGGCCGCCCGCGAGCAGCGCAGGCCAGATCAACGTCGGCCAGGGTCGGGTCACGGGGCGGTCGCCTCGCCCGCCGGCGGCCTCACCTGCCCGAAGAGATCGGCGAGCTGCTCGGCGAACCGCGCGGGCTCGGTCGTGGCGTTGGGCGACAGGTGCCGACCCGTCCACCGAACGACCGTCTCCCGGTTGAACAGCGGGCCGGACCAGGACCCGTAGCTGCGGGCCTCCCAGAATGGCGTCGAGCGCTTGAGGGACGGGGAGCCGACCCCGGGGCGACGCCCCTGAAAGCGCCAGGACTCCCGCAGCTCGAACGCGAAGAGCTGCGTGTCCACCCCCAGGGTCTCCGATGTCGCGCGCGAGGGGGCGCCGTGCCGCACCGTGGGCAGCGGCGGGGGCAGGATGCTGCCGTCCGGCCCCGCCACCGCGGCGGCGTCGACCGAGCCGGTCGCCTGCACCACGACGCGCCCGCCGGAGGCGTCCGAGATCTCCGTCGTGAGCGACTCGGCCCACGGGCCCGCCGCCCAGATCAGGTCGCCCGAGGGCACCCGCTCCGCCGGACGACCGGCGCGCTCCCACTCCCGCACCCGGGCCGCGGGGGCGCCCTGCAGGCGACCGGTGAGGCTGATCGCGAAGCGGCCGTCCTCGCCCTCCGTGGCGCGCAGGGACCAGCTCGACGCGAGCAGCTCGCCCGGCAGCCGCAGCCAACGGGCCCCTTCGGGGGCGAGCAGGACCGCCGAGCGGCCCGCCAGCAGCTCCTCCGTCTCGCCGAGCCAGGCCGAAGACAGGGCGGGATCGATGAACAACGGCCGCCCTTCGGCGACGAAGACGTCCGGCACGTAGACCAGGGTGCGATCGAGGACCGGGACCACGCGCTCGGGGTTGGGCTCCTGCCCGTCGGTCGACGTCAACACCACCTCGGCGCGCACGTCCGCGGTCCGAAGGAGGGCCATCAGCAGGGCCGCGCGGTCGGCCGTCGTGCCGCGCTTCTCCTCGAGGGTGTACTGGGCCGACTGCGGCAGGCGCCACGTGCCGCCGCGGCCGCCGTTCGCGTCGAGCGCGGTCTCGTCCAGGGCGATGCGGGCGGCCTCGCGCACCGACGGGAGCCCACCCCCGCGGCCGAGGACGCGGCCCGCCATGCCGATCACGGGGCCGGTGGCCCGCGCGGCGGCCAGGTACTGGAGGCGATGGTCGAGGGCCACGTCGTCCCACGCGTCGCCGGAGGTGACCACGACCTCCGGGACCCGACCCGCGAGGCTGCGGATGCCGCCCGCGGGGGGCCGCGCCTGCACGCCCTCGAGCTCGAAGAAGACACGGAGCTTGCCGCCGTCGAGCGCCTGCTTGCGCAGCTCGGTGTCCCACCGGAGCAGCTGCACCGTGGGCTCCGCCTCGGCGAAGGACTCCACGGAGAAGACCAGCCGCTCGGCTGCGCCTGCGGGCGGCTGCACGGCGAACCGGAACGCGAAGCGGTCGTCGAGGCCGTCGATGCGGGTTCGGCGGACGCGCACCTCGGCGGTGACCTCGTCTTCGCCGGCCGGGAGCACGACGCCGCAGCCCGCGAGGCCGCGCTCGTCCACGTCCCCGACGTGGATCTCCAGGCCGGACTCGAGCTCCTCCTCGGGATCGTCCGACTCGGCGACGGCGTCGTTCACCACCCGGCAGGACTCGCCGAGGCTGGGATCGAACTCCGCCAGCACCACCGGCGAGGGCGCGTTCGTGCGTCGCTGGATCACGGCCCTGGTGCGCAGCTCGAAGGCGTCGGGCTCGACCAGATCGAGGGTCGTCTCCACGCTGCGCAGGAGCATGGAGCCGGCGGCCGGGTTGCGGTCGCTGACGAAGAAGTGCTTCCAGCCGCCCGCGTCCACGGCGGGGCCCCGCTTGGCGCCCACGGCGGGGCTCGCGGCGAGCAGGATCAGGGCGACGGGGAGCAGGCGGCGCATCGGCGGGGAACCCTACGGTCTCGCGCCCGCGATGGCTACAGCGTCTTAGGGAGCGGAGTCGTCGTCGTCCGCGGCGGAGTCGTCGTCGTCCCCGAAGCACGAGTCGGGCAGGTCGTACGGGAAGCCCGCCGAGTCGTCGTCGTCGCCGACGCCGTCGAGGATCTCGAGGTCGATGCCCGAGCTGAGGCGGCGCGGGAGCGTGTCCACGAGCAGCCAGCCGGGCCGCTGCTCCAGGACCACCCCGAACATGAAGGCCAGACCGAGGTCCTGCCCGGGCGCGGTGAGCCAGACGAGGCGCTTGTTGCCGTCCGCGATGAGCAGATCGCAGGGAGCCTCTTCGGTGTAGACGAGGTCCCCGTCGTCCACCCAGCCGACCTCGGTGTAGACGGCGCCGGTGAGGTTCGGGACGGCCACCGTCTCCGAGAGGAGGTTCGCGTCCAGGGCGCCCAAGTGGTCCGCGGGAGGCGTGCCGTTCACGGGCCAGTCGATGAGGTCGTCGCGCAGGTTGTTGCTGGCCGGGGTCACGAACAGCACCGGGTTCGCGGGCGCGGCGATCTCCATCAGGCCGGACAGCGAGCCGTGCCAGGCGGCGACGAGCGAGCCGTCGGGGAACGAGATGTCGGTGTCCACGGGGACGTCGCCGCCCGTGACGGACAGCAGACGCACGCGCATCGTGAGTCCCTGGGAGCTGTTCACGCCCTCGGGGTGGTGCTCGAGGTTCAGCTCGCCGCCGAGCACGTCGCGCGCGACGTTCCAGCCGGGCCCACCGCTGCCGATCGCGTCGGTCACCGCGTCCACGTCCTTCGCGTCGATGTACACGACCCAGTCGCCGGACCCCGCGAGCAGCGTGTCGCCCGCGTTGAAGCCGCCGCTGCCGTCGCCGTCGACGTACGCGAACGGGGCGAACATGGCGGCCGAGACGCCCTTGGCGACCTCCGTGAGGAGGCCCGCGTCGACGGTCTCTTCCACGTAGTTCGCGTAGGTGGCCTGGCCCGCGACCAGCGAGACCTTCGCCGCCGCGATGAGGTCGGAGTCCCACTCTTCGCCGAACGTCGGGCCCTTCGCCTGGGCGAGGAAGAGTCCGGCGCGCACGTCGCCCGCGGGGACCGAGCCGTCTGTGGGCTGGTACGCGAGGCTGCCGCCGATGGGGATGCCCTCGGGGATGACGAGGTCGTCGTCGTTCGGGCCCGCGTCGTCGTCGTCCACGCCCGCGTCGTCGTCGTCCGTGACGTCCGGCGGCGTGGGGTCGACGGTGCCGTCTTCCGTGGGGCAGCCCTGCCAGAGGAGGAGCGCCCCGACGCCGAGGCCCAGCGTGGTCCAGAGAATGCCGCGGGAGTCGGTCATAGCTTCACCATCACTCGGTTCTTCTTGATCTTGACCGCCACGCTGGCGATCGACGCGTCGGCGGATCCGCTCACGTTGGTGCCGTCGCGAACATCCCACTCCCACTCGTGGAGGGGGCAGGTGATCGTGTGCCCGTCGAGCACGCCGTCTCCCAGGGGCCCGTACGCGTGGCCGCACTCTCCCTGGGTGGCGAAGATCTCGCCGTCGACGTTGTACAGGGCGACGGACTTGCCCGCCGCGTCGACCGCCTTCGCCTCCCCGGGGATCAGCTGGTCCAGGTTCGCGACCTGCACCCACGTGCTGCCCTGGGACTCGTCCAACTCGGCGGGCTTGGCGGGCGCCGCCTTGGGCATGAACTGCGCCCCGGGCACCGGGCTCTGAGGCTTGCGCACGGCCCCGACCGAGGGCGTGGGAGGCGTGGCCGGGGCGGGCCGCTCCTTGGGGTTCTCGCGCTTGTAGGCAGGCGGACCGCCCGCGGCCACGGAGGGCGACTCGGGGGAGGTCCCGGTGTCTGCGCCGAGCGCGCCGAGGATGAGCTTCTTGATCTTCTTGCGGATACCGAAGGGCGTCATGGCGCGGGATGTTACCCGGGGGCTACCGACACCGCTCGGCGGCGGTCGCGACGAGGGCACCGAGGCGAGTCGCACGGGCGGGGTCGAGGTTGACGGCGATGCCGTAGTCCATGACGGCCTCGGCGGTCGTCTCGTGGTGATGGAGCACCCGTCGGGCGGCGAGGCGGTGGGCCCCTGCGTCCCCCCGCTCGACCCGCCCCGCGCACGCCAGCTCCGCGCTCACGCGCGCCCACCGATCGTCGTCCAGGGCGACGATCTGGTCGGGCTCGAGTTCTTCCGCCGGGGGGTCCGCGTACGTCGTCCAGTCGCCCAGCTGGAGGCCCGGCGCCTCGGGCGTGGCGGCCTCGGCCGCGGGAGGCGCCACGGCCGGCGCGACCGACTCCCCCGCCCCACTGCACGCGGACACGAGGAGGGCGGCGACGAGGAGCATGGCGCGAGTCATCGTCCGACTGTACTGCACCCCTCCGATTGTCGAAGGCACAACGGCGGATTGTCCGGGCGACACGGTCGGGGCCCGCGAGGGGCGAGGCCACCCGGGAGGGAGATCGAAAAAAGATCATTGATTCCAGCTAGTTATGGGCTTTTCTCCCGCGAGCTCCGAAGCCGGCACGGCGGTCGCATTGTGATGAGGCACCACCCCCGCCCGAAAGGCCCTCCCATGCAGCTGTCCCGCCCCCTCGCGCTCTTCCTCGGCTCCCTCCTGACCCTCCCCGCGGCGGGCTGCCGCTACTTCGACGAGGCCCCCGCGGACGCGGAGCCCGTCGCGGAGCCCGAGGTGGATCCCGGGGATCCCGAGGATCCCGAGGACCCGAGCGACGAGCTCCCCGCGGCGGCGTACGAGGCGCCGGTCTTCTCCGACTTCGCGCTCCTCAGGATCGACCTCGGCGGCGGCCTCGTCGAGGAGCACGACGCGCTCTCGCACCAGCGCGACCTGTCCGACTACTCCAACTTCGTCGCGGGCGCCGTCACCGCGGCCGCGGGCATCGCCATCGGCGCGGCCGTCACGGGTCCGCCCAGCCTCGTGCTCGAGGACACCGTGGTGAACGGCAGCGTCTCGAACCCGTCCACGTTCGTGTGGGAGTTCGCTGAGACGACCGTCATCGACGGCACCACCTACGACGCCGTGGCGAGGTACGAGGCGCGCTGGTACGGGTGGGAGGTGGCGATGGTCGTGTCCGCCTCCGGCCTCGAGGTCGAGTTCACCGACGTCGTGTGGTTCGACGGCGAGATGTCCTACGACGGCGTGGTCGGCACCTGGCAGCTCTACGACCTGGACGGCGCCGAGACCGCGTCCGTGGACTACCTGCAGAACGACCAGGGCGAGTTCGTCGCGGTCATCGCGTCCGACGCCGGGTACCTCACGGCCACCGTGTTCGGCTCTTCGCGCCTCATCACCGGCACCAACGCGTCCGGCGAGTCCGCCGCGGTGGGCTGGGACGCAGACTCCTACGAGGGCTTCGTCTCCCACCCCGACTACCTGAACGGCGCCGCGGCCTGCTGGGACGGCGCCCTGATGAACAGCGGCTGCTGAACAGCGGTCGCTTAGTCGAGCGCAGCCTCTACGAGCGGCTCGGCGGGGGCGGTCCCCGTCGGGCCGTCGTCGTTCCGGAGCTCGGGGGGCACCTCCCACTTGCTCGAGCACTCCCGGCACTCGACGAGGCGACCGCCGTGCTCGAGCGTCCACAGCGGGAACCAGTACAGCGTGAAGGCCTTCACCGCCTCCTGCTCGACCATGCGCGTGGGGACGCCGCAGTCGGGGCAGTTGAGCTTGCCGTCCCAGCCGCCCTTGACCGGACGAAACGTCCAGCGGGTGCCGAAGATGACGATGAAGGAGACGTGCGCCACGCCGTCACCCTAGGTCGGGGTCGACCCCCGGTCCATCTCGTGGGGCGGGCGCGACGGACGCGGGCTCGCCGTCCGGAGCGAGCGCGGGCAGATAGAACGGGTCCACCTCGGCCACGTCGGCGGACAGGTAATGCCCGATGAGAGCGCGACGGAACCGATCGCTGCGGTTCGGCAGCGACCCGTGCACCACCTCGCCGGTGAAGAACAGGACGTCGCCCGGCTCCATGACGGCGGGCACCACCACGGCGTCCGCGGGCAGATCGAGGACGCCGACGGCGGTGAACGAGTCGGCGTTCTCGACGGCGCCGTGGGCCAGGATCGGCAGCCGCCCCGAGCCCTCCACGACCCGCATGCAGCCGTTCGACTCGTCGGCGCGATCCAGGGCGAGCCAGGCGGCGGCGCAGGTCCCCGGCGAGGCGCGCAGGTAGGCCTGGTCCTGGTGGAGCGCCTGGCCCCGCGCCCCGGGGGGCTTGAAGTACAGCATCGTCTGCACGGCCGACGGCGTCCCCGGGCGTCCGACCGCGGCGAGGAGCGCCTCGAGGCCGCGACGCAGCCGGGCGTCCAGCATCCAGCGCAACGAGCGCGCGTCCCAGCGGTGCATGTGGATCAGGCGAGGCCACGCCAGCAGCGGGTCGTCGTCGCCGTCGGGGCCGGGCTCGCCCGCGTAGTCCCCCGGCTTCGGCCCCTCGGCGCGCATCGCCATGAAGTGAGCGGTCAGCTCGGCCACCTCGGGGGCGTCGAACAGGCCCCGGGCGATGCCCCAGCCGTGGGCGGCGAAGGAGGGCTGCGCGGCCTCGATCGAGCTCACTACATGGACCGTCGGTAGCGCCCGCCGACCTCGTACAGGGCCGCGCTGATCTGGCCGAGGCTGGCCACCCGCACCGTCCTCATGAGCTCCGCGAAGATGTTCCCGTCCGCGAGGGCGACCTCCTGGAGCCGCTCCAGCGCGACGGGGCGGGCGTCGGCGTGGGCGTCCTGGAACGCGCGCACCGCCGTGATCTGCCCGGTCTTCTCCTCGGTCGTGGCGCGACGGATCTCCATGTCCTCGGAGTCGCTCGCCATCCCGCCCTTCGGGTTCAGGTAGGTGTTCACGCCGATGATGGGCAGCGAGCCGTCGTGCTTGCGGTGCTCGTACAGCAGCGACTCCTCCTGGATCTTGCTGCGCTGGTACTGCCGCTCCATGGCCCCCAGGACGCCGCCCCGTCGGCTGATCGCCTCGAACTCGGCGAGCACGGCCTCCTCCACCAGCTCGGTCAGCTCCTCGACGACGAACGCCCCCTGGAGGTTGTTCTCGTTCTTCGACAGCCCGAGCTCCTGCTGGACGATCATCTGGATCGCCATGGCGCGCCGCACGGACTCCTCGGTGGGGGTCGTGATCGCCTCGTCGTAGGCGTTGGTGTGCAGCGAGTTGCAGTTGTCGTTGAGGGCCAGCAGCGCCTGCAGCGTGGTGCGGATGTCGTTGAAGTCGATCTCCTGCGCGTGCAGCGATCGGCCGCTCGTCTGGATGTGGTACTTCAGCATCTGCGCCCTCGGCGAGGCCCCGTACCGGTCGCGCATGGCGACGGCCCAGATGCGGCGCGCGACGCGCCCGACGACCGTGTACTCCGGGTCCAACCCGTTGCTGAAGAAGAAGGACAGGTTCGGGCTGAACTCGTCGATGTCCATGCCGCGCGCGAGGTAGTACTCGACGATCGTGAAGCCGTTGGCGAGCGTGAACGCGAGCTGGCTGATGGGGTTCGCCCCCGCCTCGGCGATGTGGTAGCCGCTGATCGACACCGAGTAGTAGTTCCGCACCCCCTTGTCGATGAACCACTCCTGGATGTCGCCCATCATCTTGAGGGCGAACTCGGTGCTGAAGATGCAGGTGTTCTGGGCCTGATCCTCCTTGAGGATGTCGGCCTGCACCGTCCCGCGGACGACCTCGAGGGTCCGGTCCACGATCGCAGCGTGCTCCTCGGGCCCGGGGTGCCGCTGGTTCACGGACGCGAACACGTCGACCTGCTGGTCGATGGCCGTGTTCAGGAACATCGCGAGGATGATCGGCGCGGGCCCGTTGATCGTCATGGAGACCGACGTGCTCGGGGCCACGAGGTCGAAGCCGCCGTAGAGGATCTTCATGTCCTCCAGCGTGCAGATGGAGACGCCCGACTCCCCGACCTTGCCGTAGATGTCGGGCCGCTCGTGAGGGTCCTCGCCGTAGAGCGTGACGCTGTCGAAGGCGGTGCTGAGCCGCTTCGCGTCGTCGTCCTTGCTGAGGTAGTGGAAGCGCCGGTTCGTGCGGATCGGTGGACCCTCGCCCGCGAACTGCCGCTTCGGCGCCTCGGCCGTGCGCTTGAACGGGTACAGCCCCGCCGTGTACGGGAAGTGCCCGGGCAGGTTCTCGAGGTAGCGCCAGCGGAGGATGTCTCCGTCGCCCGTGAAGGGAGGCAGCGCGACCCGCGGAATCGCCAGGCCGCTCAGCGACTCCGTGGTCGTGGGCACGGAGATGTCCTTGCCCCGGACGGTGTACGTGAAGGTCCCCGACGCATACGCCTCGCGCAACGCCGACCAGGAGGCGAGCAGCTCCCGAGAGTCGCCGCCGAGCTCGGAGTCGAGCTCCGCGATCCGGGCGTCGAGAGCTGCGGTGTCCACCTCGGACTTGGCGAGCCGCAGCGCAGAGAGGCGTCGAGCGACGTCCGCCTGCTCCCCCGCCCGCGCCTTGTACCCCCGCACGCACTCCGCGATCTCCTCGAGGTACCGCACCCGACCCGCGGGGATCAGCGCGTCGGCCGCAGGGGACAGGCGGGAGGGGGGACGCTCGATCGTCGACGACGACGACCACCGGCCGGGCGCGACCCTCTCGAGGCCGGCCACGAGATCGCAGTACAGCGCCGTGACCCCGGGGTCGTTGAAGCGGCTCGCGATCGTCCCGAACACCGGCAGCTCCTCGTCCGTCGGCGACGGGCCGAACAGCTCGCGGGAACGCCGGTACTGCTTGCGCACGTCGCGCACCGCGTCGAGGCCGCCGCGTCGTTCGAACTTGTTGAGGACGACCAGGTCCGCGAAGTCGATCATGTCGATCTTCTCGAGCTGGGACGGCGCGCCGTACTCCGGCGTCATCACGTAGGCCGTGACGTCCGACAGATCGACCACCGCCGAGTCGCCCTGGCCGATGCCCGACGTCTCCAGGAGCACCAGGTCGAACCCCGCCAACCGCAGCAGGTCGAGCCCCTCCGCCGTCGCCTGGGACACCTCGCCGCCGCTGCCCCGGGTCGCGTACGACCGCATGAAGGCGCGGGACGAGCTCAGGGAGTTCATGCGGATGCGGTCGCCGAGCAGCGCCCCGCCCGTTCGTCGCTTGCTCGGGTCTACGCAGAGGACGGCGACGGTGCGGTCCGGGAAGTCCCGCAGGTACCGGCCCAGCAGCTCGTCGATGAGCGACGACTTGCCCGCGCCGCCGGTGCCGGTGACGCCGAAGACGGGGGCCCCCGGATCCGAGCCCCGGGCAAGCTTCGCCCGGGCGATCCAGGCGTCGAGGGCCTTCTCCACGGCCGCGGGCAGCGTCCCGCGACGCTCGGCCAGCGTCATGATCCGGGCCACCGCGACGGGGTTCTGCGGGCTGATCTCCGCCGTGAACTCGCCGTCCGCCAAACCCAAGACCCCTCCGTCCGCCTCCGCCGCGACGGGGTCGAAGTCCGCCGTCTCGACCACGGCGTTGATCATCCCCTGCAGCCCCAGCTTGCGGCCGTCCTCGGGGCTGAAGATCCGGTCGATCCCGTAGTCGTGGAGCTGGTCGATCTCCCGCGGGACGATGACGCCGCCGCCGCCGCCGAAGATGCGCACGTGGCTCGCGCCGCGCGCGGCGAGCAGGTCCTTCATGTACTGGAAGTACTCGACGTGGCCGCCCTGGTAGGAGCTCAGGCAGATCGCCTGGGCGTCCTCCTCCACCGCCGCGTCCACGACCTCCGCGGCGGGCCGGTTGTGGCCGAGGTGGATGACCTCGCAGCCCGTGGCCTGGAGGATGCGGCGCATGACGTTGATGGCGGCGTCGTGCCCGTCGAACAGCGACGCGGCGGTGACCACCCGGACGGGGTGCTGGGGCTCGTACTTGGGGATGGCGACCATGCCCGGTGATTAGCGGATGGTCGCGGGCGCGGCAAGGCCTCCTGCAGGCGGAGTCAGGGACCCCAGGAGAGGCCCTTGAGGTACTCGTCGCCCGTCCAGGAGCCGATGTTCGTCACGGCGCCCGACGTGGTCACGCTGAAGAGCGTCTCGTTCCGGTCCACGAAGTACATGGTCCCGGTGTCCGGGTTGAACGCCATCGCCGTCACCTCCCCGTGCGTGTCGCCGGACAGCGTCACGGGCGTGGAGCTCCCGCTGGGCTGGAGGGAGTAGAGGTCCTTGGGCGTGCCGTTGCCCGACATGCGGTACAGCGAGCCGGTGTTCCAGTTCACGACGAGGGCCTCCCCGTCGGTGCTCGACTGGTCGTGGACCTGGGGGGAGCCCACCGCGGTCAGCGTCCCGTTGTTCACGTTCACCGTGTAGAGCTGGGGGGCCCCGCTGGACTGGCCCGTGATCGCGTAGAGCGTCCCGTTCGCGTCGAAGCCGATGTCCGCCACGTCCCCCGCCAGGGAGCCCACGAGCGTCGCCGCGCCGGTGACGGGGTTCAGGGTCGCCAGGGAGCGCCCTCCGGCCGCCTCCCGCACGACCACGTACAGGGTGGTCCGGGAGGGGTTCCAGGCGAGCCCGTTGGTGCCCACGGCGTCGGGGAACCCCGTGATCGTGACCCGCGTCAGCTCGGCGCCGTTCGTGGGGCTGAGGGTGACGAGGTAGGGCGCGGGGTGGCCGGAGCCGTACAGGGTCGTCCACCCTCCGGGGCCGGCGTCGTCGTCGTCCACCGCGTCGTCGTCGTCCACCGCGTCGTCGTCGTCCGTCG
>CAZUHI010000041.1:0-68392 GCA_964620495.1 uncultured Rickettsiales bacterium
CGTGGCGTCGTCGTCGTCCGTGGCGTCGTCGTCGTCCGTGGCGTCGTCGTCGTCCCCGGGGAGCGGGCCCCCCCGATCGGGAGGACAGCCGAGGAGCAGGACGACGAGGATGGCGAGCGCGGTGCGGGTCATGAGGTCTCCTTCGTGGTCACGAGCCGAGCGAACGCGCCCAGGGCCTCGGTTTGGTCCTGCTCCGGCCCGCCCAGGGCCTGCTGCAGGGCGAGCCCTTCGAACAGCGCGAGCACCATGCGCGTGACGGCGGCGGTGCGAGGATCGTCGGGATCGGTGCCCATCAGCTCGGCGCACGTGCGTCGCCCTGCCGCGACCATGCGCTCCTCCACCCGGCGCAGGTGGATCCGCAGCTCGGGGTCCGTCCGCCCGGCGACGACCAACTCCATCCACGCGGCGTGGGCGTCGGTGGCGTAGATCTCCCAGAGCAGGGCGAGCCCCAAGCCCACCCGGTCGGCGCCGGGGGGTGCGGACGCCAGCGCGTCCCGCAGCATCCCGTGGCGTCGCTCGAACAGGTGGTCGACGGCGGCGGCCAGGAGCTCGGACTTGGTGGGGTAGTGGTGCAGCATGGCGCCCCGGGAGACCCCCGCCCGTCGGCAGATCTCGGTCGTCGACGCGCCCCGGTACCCGAGCGCGGCGAGCGCCTCGATGGTCGCCTCTTGGAGTCGCCGCTGCGTCCCGGCGCTTCGTTCCCCCTGGGTTCGTCGCATGGCCCGACCATCCTCCAGTCGGTCGCCGGAGTCAAGAAACATTCAGGCTTGACTGTTTCTTTGAAGGACGGCAGGTTGAGCTCATCGTTTGGAGCGCCCATGTCCCTCGTCCTGATCACTGGAAGCACCGGCCTCATCGGCCGTCACCTGGTCCCGCTGCTGCTCGATCGCGGCCACGACGTGCACCTCCTCGTGCGCGACCCCGACCGTCACCGCGGGCTGCTCGACGGCTGGGGGAGGGGCGCGAACCTCACCGTGCAGCGCGCGGACCTTACGGACCCCGACCTCGAACTCGGAGTGGACCCCGGGGCGATCGACCTCGTCTTCCACCTGGCGGCGATCTACGATCTCGACGCGGACGAGGCGGCCCTGCAGGCCGTGAACGTCGACGGCACGGCGCGTCTGCTGTCGGCCCTCGACGGGCTCCGCGGCGCCTTCCATCACGTGAGCTCCATCGCGGTCGCGGGCGACTTCGAGGGGGACTTCCACGAGGGCCTGTTCGACGAGGGGCAGGGCTCCCTGCACGCCTACCACCGCACGAAGTTCGAGGCCGAGGCGCTGGTTCGGGCGTCCGGGCTCGACCACCGCATCCACCGCCCCGCCGCCGTCGTCGGGCACTCCGAGACCGGCGCGACGCTCCGGGCGGACGGGCCCTATGCGCTGTTCCCGGTCGTCAAGAACCTGCGTCGTCTGCTGCCGAGCGGGATGCGGGTGCCGGTCAACCTGTCGACGTCGGTCAACATGGTGCCGGTGGACTTCGTGGCGGCCGCGATCGACGCGTTGGCGGCGGCCGACCTGCCGGGGGATGCGCGGACGTTCCACCTGGTGGACCCTGCGCCCCCGGACTTCCGCGAGACCTTCGACCTGATCGCCGACGCCGCCGGCGCGCCCCGGTCGAGGACGATGGGCGGGACGGTGAGGCGGTTGGTCCCGGGGATGGTCGACCTGCTCGCCGGCTCCGCGAGCGTGGGCTTCCTGCGGTCGCAGGCCTACCAGCGCCTGGGGGTGCCGCAGTCGATCGCGAGCGCGTTCAACCGAGACGTCACGTACGGCGGGGCGGCGACGGCGGAGCGGCTGCGGTCCCTCGGGGTCGAGTGTCCGCCGCAGGACCGGTACGTCCCGGCGCTGTGGGACTTCTGGGCCCGGCGCCTCGACCCGGAGTTGGACGTCGACGGCCCGGCGCGCCTGCGCTTCGAGGGTCGGCGGGTGCTGATCACGGGGGCGTCGTCGGGGGTCGGGCGGGCGCTCGCGCTGCGCCTCGGGGAGGTCGGCGCGCACCTGATCCTGGTCGCGCGACGCGAAGACCGCTTGCGCGAGGTCGTGGCCGAGCTGCCGGCGGGGGCCGCCTACTACGTCGTGGATCTCAACGACTTCGACGCGGTGGACCGGCTGGTGGAGGACGTCCTGGCCGAGCACGGCCCCGTCGACGTGCTGGTCAACAACGCCGCCCGCTCGATCCACCGCTCCGGCGCCGAGAGCATCGAGCGCTTCCACGACTTCGAGCGCGTGATGCGGCTCAACTACTTCGCGCCGATCCGCCTCATCCGAGGCTTCCTGCCCGGCATGCGGGAGCGCGGCGATGGGCACGTCGTCAACGTGTTGACGGCCGGGGTCGCCCTCCCCACGCCGGGGTTCGCGGCGTACGCGTCGTCGAAGGCGGCGCTGTCCCACCTGACCGACACGCTGGCCGCCGAGCTGCTGGCCGACGGCGTCCGCTTCAGCGGCGTCCACCTCCCGTGGGTCCGCACGGACATGATGGGTGAGCGCTTTCAGGACACCCGGGCCATGACGCCCCGGAAGGCCGCGGACTGGATCGTCGACGCCGTCGTGAAGCGCCGCACCCACGTCAAGGACGGGCACGCGACCCGTCGTTGGATCGTCAACGCGGCCTTCCCCGGGTTCATGACCGTCATGCTGAGCCTCATGCAGAAGCTCTACGGCGATCCGGCGCAGTTCCCGGAGTACGCCGCCGACCGCGCCGTCATGAGGTCGCTGTTCCCGGGCAACCTGCTCTGAGCCCGGCGGTCATATCCCGGCGACATCCCGCATTTGCGCGCGATATGCTCGACTCTCGCCGCCCTCCCCGCGCGACGGACCCTCCCGGCCGTCCGTGGAGCGACCGCCCCGCTCTGCGGCTACTCTGTGCGCCCGTGGCCCTGCAATCTCGAACCCTGGACGACTACCGCGACGACGCCCTCGTCTGGCTCTCGCGTGGCCTGAACAAGGGGTGGAGCAAGCCCGACTGGGTCAGCGTCAACCTGACGCTCAAGTGCAACCTTGCCTGCTCGTTCTGCAAGACCTGCTACCCGGTCCGCGAGGAGCTCACGACCCGCGAGATCAAGGACATCATCGACCAGACCTGGTTGTGGGGCGTGAAGCGCTTCAACCCCATCGGGGGCGAGCCGTTCGTGCGGCCGGACCTCGAGGAGATCCTCGCGTACGCCTGCGCGAAGGACTTCTACATCACGCTCACGACCAACGGCACGCTGATCAGCCCCAAGCGCGCGGCCGAGATCGCGAAGATTCCGCACAACCGTCTGCACTTCAACTTCAGCATCGACGGCCCCAACCCGTGGCACGACATCGGGCGCGGCGAGGGCAACTTCGACAAGTGCGTGTGGGGCTACCGGAACCTGCGCGAGGCCGACGCCGCGGCGGGCAACGCCGTCCGCAAGACGACCATCAACTGCATCATCAACAACGACAACCTGGACGACCTCCCCGACTTCCTCTTCTGGTGTCGCGACGAGCTCGGCGTCCAGGGCGTCCAGTTCCTGAACCTGTTCCGGCACGGCAACCGCGTCGATCCCGACATCCAGTCGCTGTGGATCGCGGACGAGAAGCTCGATCAGCTCGACGACTTCGTCGACTTCCTCATCGGCTTCCAGCAGCACGAGGCCACCGACGCGTTCCGCCTCGCCAACTCGGTGGGCGACCTCGAGAACATCAAGAAGTACTACCGAGGCCAGCTCGAGCCGCTCGACGGCAAGTGCTACTCGGGCTGGAAAGAGCTGTACATCAACGCCGACGGCACCGCGATCATGTGCGACGGCAAGCTCGACTTCCTCAACGGCTCCTTCGGCGACATCCGCGCCCAGACCATCCGCGAGATGTGGCGCAGCCCGGAGATCGAAAAACTCCGGCAGAACGTCAAGAACTGCTCCACCCCCTGCATCCAGGATTGCTACTTGCGACGACGCAGCGACAGCGCGATTCGAATCGCCCGCGGGGTCAGCCGCCTCGTGTACTCCGAGCTCAAGAAGCGGTACACGACCGCGGCGCCGACCACCGCGCCCGATTTCCCCGACTCCGTGCTCACGTTCCAGCTCTCCGACACCGGAGATGTGGTCACGTCGCACAACCCTGTCCCGCGGGAGCGGTTCGAGGCTCTCCTCAAGGACAGCCCCGAGCCATGGGAGGCGGTGCGGGAGGACCCGTTCCGCTTCTACGACTTCCGAAATCGGGGGTACCTCAACTTCAGCCGCGGTTTCCTCGACTTCGACATCCTCAAGGAGGTGATCGGAGACGCCCAGCGGTCCGGGACGCGCTACGGCGTGGTGCGACTCAGCTGGCAGGGCGACCCCCTCCTGCACCCGCAGGTCGAGGACATCCTCCGGTGGCTGGCGGACGCGTACCGCGAGAAGCCCTACTGCGGGTCGATCGAGATCGTCACCGCGGGCGCGTTGCTCAACCACAACTTCTGCAAGATCACCGCCGCGGCGGGCGACGTGCCCTTCACGTGGGTCATCCAGGCGGACGCGCACGACAAGGACAGCTACCTCCAGAACCACGAAGAGCAGCTCTGGGACCGCGTCCTCGACAACGTGAACTACCTGCTGCACGAGATCCAGCAGAAGCAGCCCACGCGGCTGCGGCTGGTCATCCAGGACACGGTCACCGACGCCACGGCGGGCGACGTCGCGAAGTTCCGGGAGTTCTGGACCAACCACCTCGGGAGCTACGGGATCAACCCCCAGGTCGCGACCCAGGGGATCCCCACCGGGAACGGCCACTGGCTGCACTTCCGTCGGCCGGATCCTGCCGACCTGGAGGGCATCCGCGGCGCCAAGGCGACGTACGTCGCGGCCCTGACGGAGCTGGGGCTCGACCCCACCGAGGGCGCCCCGGACGACAGCAAGCGCCGCACCTGCGCGGGCTACTGGAAGACGCCGACCATCAGCTGGGACGGCAAGATCATGCTCTGCCCGGTGGACGTGCAGCAGACGATGAAGGTCGGCGAGGTCACGTCCGGCCCCCTCGGCGACCAGTGGTGGACCTCCACCCGCATGCAGCAGATTCGGCGCCAGGTCCTCCGCGAGGACTTCGGCGGACTCAACCTCTGCCGCGACTGCAAGCAGCCCTACTCGCCCAACTTCCCCATCATCAGCCGGGAGGAGCTCGAGGGGCTCGCTCGCGCGGGCGGCGGCAAGAAGTAGGTGCGCCGCTCGATCTCGTCCCTGGCCGTCGGCCTGACGCTGGCCGCATGCACGGCCGAGGTCGACCCCTGCGAGGAAGCCGGCGACGACGCCCTCGCGACGTGCCTCCAGCCCACGCAGACGATGGAGTACTACGCGCAGCACAGCAGCGGGTACTTCGACACCATGGACACCGCCGCGGACCGCGACATCGAGCCGCCGTACAGCGAATTGGTGGCCCGGTGGGAGTGGCCGCCCTGGCTCAAGCTCACGGCGTTCGGCTACGACAACATCCTCTCGGCGGACCGGCTGCTGCGGCTGTACCCGTCGACCATCCCGATCCGGGACTGCCGCGGCTTCGACACGCACCCCTTCGGCCGCTGCTACGTGACCTTCTTCTACGAGGACGAGGTCCACGAGGGCCGCGGCTGCCCGATCTACGAGGAGTTCACCTTCAACGACGCGGGCGAGATCACGTGGATCGAGGCCTGGTCGGACCTGCCCGACTACCTGCCCATGGCGGATCCCGCCGACACCTGGGCGGAGGGGGAGTCCGTGCGGCTGTCGTCGCGCGTCCCCGGCCTCGGCAACCCCCAGGGGCTCATCGACCTGGACGGCGAGGCGATGGCCGAAGCGATGGCCGTGGACCGAGACGTCGTCGACTTCGTGGAGCGCGCCAACGACTGGGCCGCCACGTGGGGCGCCGAGGTCGAGGCCGCGGGCGACTCGCTGTGGCCCGTCGGGTGCGGCTGGGACGAGTAGGCCGACGTGCGGCAGGCGTCGCCGGCCTGCGTCGGCGAAATCGGGGGCAGCGAATCGTTGCGGTGACCTGAATGGATGCGGAATCCGGTCTTCTCTTCCTACAATCGTCTTCTCTCCCACCGAGGATCCTCATGACCCGTCTTCTCACCGCCCTCGCCGCCCTGACTCTCCTCCTCGTCGCCGCTCCGGCCTCCGCCGCCGAAGACGGAAAGACGGTCTTCGCGACGTACTGCTCCACCTGCCACGGCGCCGACGGCGCGGGCGACGGTGCGGCCGCCGCCGGCCTCGACCCGAAGCCCGCCAACCTGACCGACGCCGAGTTCTGGAAGACGCGCGACGAGGCGTCCGTGACCAAGGTCGTCACCGAGGGCGGCGCCGCGGTGGGCAAGTCGCCCCTCATGGCCGCCTGGGGCGCCGTGCTCAGCAAGGAGCAGCTCACCGCCGTCGTGGCCTTCGTGATGTCCAAGAAGCCCGCCGAGAAGAAGGCCGAGTAGCCTCCGGGGCGTGAACGTCCCCGCCCTCGCGCGGCCCACCGGGCCGTCGCTGCCCTGGTTCGCCCAGACGTTCCGCATGCTGCGGGACCCCCTCGAGTTCCTGCTCGAGACGTACGCCGATCACGGAGACCCGTTCGTCCTGCACCTCGGCGGCCCGAAGCCGATGTGGTCCACGGCACACCCCGACGGCGTCCGGGAGATCTTCACCGCCCCGAGCGACGTCCTGACGTCCGGGGGCCCCACCCACGTGCTGTTCCCGTTCGTGGGGGCGCGCTCCGTGATGATGGTCCAGGGCGCGGACCACCGCCGCCGGCGCAAGTGGATGATGCCGCCCTTCCACGGGGCGCGGATGCGCTCCTACGGCACGATCATCCAGGAGTCGGCGGCCGCCGCCGTGGCCGACTGGACCCCGGGCCGGGTCGTTCGCGCGTTGCCCGCGACCGAGCGGATGACCCTCGAGGTGATCGTGCGCGCCGTCTACGGGGCCGAGGGCGACCAGGTGGTCCCGCACGTGGACGCCGTCGTGTCCGTGCTCGAGGCCATGACGCCGTGGGTGGTCTTCTTCAAGTTCCTGCAGCGCGACCTCGGGCCCTGGAGCCCGTGGGGCCGCTACCTGCGTCGTGCGCGGGCCGCGGACGCGCTCCTGCAGGCCCGGATCGACCGACGTCGCGCGGACCCGACGGTCGAGCGGGAGGACATCCTGGCGATGCTGCTGGCGGCCCGGGACGAGGACGGCGCGGGCATGGACGACGCGGACCTGCATGACCAGCTCGTCACGATCCTGGCGGCGGGGCACATCACCACGGCCGTCTCCTTGGCTTGGGCGCTGCACCACGTTCACGCGGACGGGAACGTCCTGGACCGGCTGCGATCGGAGGTCGCCGCGGCGGGAGACGCCCCCGAGGACCAGGCGGCGCTCCCCTACCTGACGGCCGTCTGCAAGGAGGCCCTGCGGCTGATCCCGGTGGTCCCGCTCGTCGCCCGCACGGCGCAGAAGCCGTTCACCTTGATGGGCCGCCGGGTGGCCCCGGGGGAGCGAGTGGGGGCCCACATCGTGCTCGCGCACCGCCGGGAGGAGGCCTTCGAAGACCCGCACACCTTCCGGCCCGATCGCTTCCTCGACCGCAAGCCGGGGCCCTTCGAGTTCCTCCCCTTCGGCGGCGGGGTGCGCCGCTGCATCGGCGAGGCCTTGGCCCTGTACGAGATGAAGCTGGGGCTGGCGACGATCTTCAAGACGGTCGAGCTCGAGTCGGCCGAGTCCGGGACCCCGGCGATCACGCGCAGGAACCTCACGCTTGCGCCGAAGACCGGGGTCCGCCTCCGGGTGATCGGGCGTCGTTGACTTCCACCGTGGTGGAATCTAGTGTCCAAGGTGGAATGGCGCTCAACATCAAGAACGATGCGGTCGAACGGCTCGTGGCCGACGTCGCGGCCGTGACGGGGGAGACGAAGACGGAGGCGGTTCGTCGGGCCTTGGCGGAGCGACTGGAGCGGCTGAGGATCCGCGCGTCGATGGACCGGGGGGCGAGGCTGTCCCGGTTCCTTCGCGAAGAGGCCCGACCGAGCATCCCCGCCCACCAGCGCGGGGTTCGCCTCTCCAAGGCCGAGGAAGAGGCGATCCTGGGCTTCGGACCGGAGGGCGTGTGATCCTCGACAGCTCCGCGATCGTCGCGTTGGTGATGGACGAGCCGGGGGCGGACGGCATCGAACGCGCGCTCGCGGGGGCGGCGCGCGTCGGCGTCGGGGCGCCGACCCTGCTGGAGACCTCGATCGTGTTGAGCGCCCGCCTCGGACGGGACGCCAGGCCGCTGCTGCACCGGCTGTTGCGGGTGCTCGACGCCGAGATCGTGGTCTTCGACGAAGGGCAGTTCGAGTGCGCCATGGACGGATGGACCCGCTACGGCAAGGGCCGTCACCCGGCGGCGTTGAACTACGGAGACTGCCTGGCGTACGGCACCGCGAAGGGCCTGTCCCAGCCCCTCCTGTGCGTGGGAGACGACTTCCCCCGCACCGACCTGGACCTTGTCCCTACTTGACCCGGAACTCCACGCGCCGGTTCTTGGCGTGGCCGATCTCGTCCTTCGCCTGCACGATCGGCTTGGTCTCGCCGTAGCCCGTCGCGGTGAGGCGCCCCTCGGCGACCTCTCGCGCCACCAACGCCCTCTTGACGGCCTCGGCGCGCCCTTGGCTCAGGGCGAGGTTCTCGGCGTCCGCTCCCACCGCGTCGGTGTGGCCGCCGATGTCGATCCTGGTCCACTCCGGGTGCTCGTTGAGCACGGCCGCGACGTCTCCGAGCACGAGCTTCGAGATCGTCGCGATCTCGGTGGAGCCGGTGGTGAAGCGGATGGGCTGGAGCAGGCGAAGGAGGTCGCTGCCCTCCTCCGGCACCAAGGCGAGGCGGCTGGGTTCGCTCTCCTCGGCGGGCGGCGCGTCGCCGTACGGGTCGTCCTTCCCTTGGGCGAACGCGAGGGCGGGGACGAGCAGGGCGAGGACGAGCAGGCGGTGCATGGCGGGCAGCCTACTCCCATGCCTCGACGAGCGAGGCGTCCGTGCCCCCGAGCTTCCACGCCTCGACCAGCAGCTCCCGGCCCCGGCCGCGGCGGGCGAACACGGCCTCGCAGCCCGCGACGTGCTCGGCCCAACGGCGCGCGAAGGCGTCGGCCAGCTCTCGGTCTCCAGCCAACGCAGACGGCACCGCGCGCACGCTCCCGTCGTCCTCCAGCAGGACGTATCGGGGGAAGCGGATGCGGCCCAGGACCTCCACCGCCGCCTCGGCGAAGCGTCGGGAGTGCTCGGGGTCCCCGTCGAGCCAGAAGGCGTCGCCCTCGCGTCGGACGTCGCCCTCCACCAGGCCCGCGTCCACCAAGGCCGCGTGCAGCGCTCGGACCTCCGCCTCGCGGCGGTCTTCGAGGGGACGTCGACGGAAGAACATCTCGGCGCCCAGCACCCAGGCCGCGGCCCCGACGGCCGCGAACGGCGCGATCCCCCCGACCCCCGCCGCCGCCGCCAGCCCCGCCGACGTCGCCGTCACGCTCCCGACGATCGCGGAGACGACCCGCAGCCCGGTCCGACGGCTCCGCGCCGGGGCCCAGGCCTTCGCCGCAGCGCGGGTCTTCTTCTTCGGATCCGGGCGGGCGCCGCCGGCGACCGGCACGTCCGTCGGGCGCTCCATTCGCCACACGCGACGGTCGCGGTAGTCCTTCCCCACGGCCCACAGGTCCGCCGCCCGATCCTCGTCGCGCACCCGGGCGACCATGCGCTCCCGGATGTGGGGGACGGCTCGCGCGACCGCCTCCGCGGACCCGAGCAGCGCGGGGTCGATGCGCTCGACCCCCGCCCGGATGCGCCCCTTCGGGTCGATCCCCAGGGTGTGCTCGTGGCGGGTGGCGAGGCGCTGGAGCATTCGGTCTCCGCCCGCCACCCCCGGCGCGACCGTGACGATGTCCCACAGCGACGCCACCTTCGCCGGGTCCGCCGGATCGCACCGCAGGCCCCGCCCCCGCACCTGGTTGATGGTCACCGAGGCGACGATGCCGGTGAGGTCCGCGACGACGTTCACGGCCGGGCAGTCCCAGCCCTCCCCGAGCAGGTGGTGGGTGCCCACGAGGCAGCGCGTGACCCCGTCGGAGAGCAGCTGCGTGGCCACCGCGACCCGCCTCGCGGTGGGCCAGGCCGTCACGTCCACCTCGTGATGGTCCCCGGCCACGCGCCAGGGCAGGTCGGGCAGGCGCGGGGCGACGCGCGGCCACACGTCGTCGTCCACCCAGAAGACGGAGCCCGTCACGAGGATCGGGTCGAGGCGATCCGTGGCCCGATCCGCCACCAGGGACTTCAGGACGCGCCGCGCCGACAGCCGGGCGCCCTCTCGATCGCGGTCCACCAGGACGAGCGCGCGCATGGCGTCCGTGCGGTGCGCGGCCTCCGCCCCGAGGACCTCGTGCAGCCCCCGGAGGCGGGCGGCGCCGTCGGCGAGGATGCGGTGACCGACGTCGTCGTGGAGCACGAGGCCCTTGCCCGCGGGGCGGAACCCGGCCTCCCGCACCGCCGCCCGCACGTCGTCTCGGTCGGCGCCGAAGTCCCACAGGACCCGGGCTCGGTCGTGCAGCGTGGGCGCGGCCTCGAACTCCGGATCCGCGGGGAGGTCGAGGGGGAGGCGCCCCTGCGCGGCGCGGTGCACCCGGCAGAGGGCCACGAGCAGGCCCGAGCGCGCGGCGAACCGGGCCTCGGTGAGCTCCCACAGGTCCTCTCGGAGGCGGACGGCGAGGTGATCCTCCAGCGCTCGACCCAGCGACGTCTCCACGGCCCGGAGGGAGTCTCCGGCGGCGCGCAGTCGACCGAGGCAGTCGTCGTCGGCGAGCACCGGCCAAGCCAGGTCCTGGTAGGGACAGAGGTGGCGGTCGCGGACCAATGGAGGGGTGTCGATACGCACCGGGTCGTCGCCCATCAGCCGGGAGAACCCCGCCCAGGCCTTGGACTCGAAGGGCGGCGTGCCGGTGAGCCCGAGGACGCGGCAGTCCCCGGCCGCCTCCATCGCGGCCGTCACGTCTCGGCCCCACGCCCCGCCCAGGTGATGCGCTTCGTCGAGCACCAGGAGCGCGCCCGGGGCGAACTCCCCGAGCCCGGCGTAGGTCTTCACGCGGATGGGCGGCGGGCCGTCGCCGAGCACGACGTTCTCGCGCACCCGGGCCTCCCACTGCTCCACGAGGGCGGTCGTCGGTACCCGCACCTCGGTGGGGCGGCCCAGCGCCGCGGCCACGTGCAGGGCGCAGTGGGTCTTCCCCGCGCCCGGGGGCGCGACCAGGCAGATGCGGTCCCTGTGCTCGAACGCGCTCACCACCTCGTCGACCGCGCGCCGTTGGTATCGACGCAGCCGGGAGCCGACGGCGAAGGACGACCAGGGCTCGGCGGAGGCGTGCACCGTCGCGCACGATAGTCTGCGGGCGTGACGCGCACCCCGATCCTCGAGACCGAGGCCTTCGCGATGCCCGCCGACACGACCTTCGTGGTGGAGGAGGGGTACCGGATCGCGGACACCCCCGCGTGCCGCGAGAGCTTCTACGGCCATCGAATCGTGCTCGCCGAGGCGCCCGCGGGGGAGGGGTGGCAGGCCGCGTATCGGCGGTGGCGAGCGCACCACGACGGGAAGATGGTCGGCGTCGCCTACCTGGTGTGGGAGGTCGATGCCCCCGACGCGGCCCCGCCGGAGCACCCGCCGGGGGTGGCCGTCGCCGTCTCCCGTGGGCTCGTCCTCACGGGGCTGCCCACCCCGGCGGTGGTCCCCCCGGACGTCGCCTTGCGGCCCCTCGAGAGCGACGCCGACTGGGCGGCCTTGTACGACCTGTCCGCCGCCGTGCACGCCTTCGCGAAGGACGAGCCCGGCAAGGCCTACCTGCGATGGGACCTGGCGGGGCGGCGAGCGCGCGCCGAGCGGAGCGGCCGGCAGTGGGGTGCGTTCGTGGACGGGGCCCTCGTGGGCGCCGCCGCCCTCATCGCCGGGCCGAGCTCGGCTCGCTACCAGGACGTGTTCGTGCACCCGGGTCACCGTCGCCGAGGGCTCGCGTCGGCGCTCGTGTCTCGGGCGGCGTCGTACCTCCACGCCCGCGCACCGGGGACCCCCATGTGGATCGCGGCGGAGGCGGGCTCCGACGCCGAGGCGCTCTACCGTCGGCTCGGCTTCGCCCCCGGCAGCACGGTGTTCGAGGCGTCCATCCCCGCGCCTCCCACGGCCGACTCGATCGCGCGGCGGCTTCGGGACCTCGAGAATGGGACCCTGGATCTGTCGTGTTGGGGGCACAAGGACCACCTCCACGTCGGTTTGGCGATCCTCCGGGAGGCCGACATGGACTTGGACCGGGCGCTGGTCCGGATGCGGGCGGCGCTGCAGGGCTTCCTGGAAGTATTGGGCCGGGAGACGACCCCCGATCAGGGCTACCACGAGACGGTGACGCGGGGCTTCCTGGTGCTCTTGCGCGACCTGGCCCGAAGGCGGGCGGACGAGCCCTTCGAGGATCAGGCGCTGCGGGCGGGCCTGGAGCTTGGGGACAAGCGGCAGCTGCTGACGTATTGGACCCGGGAGGCGCTCATGAGCCCCGAGGCGCGCTACGGCTGGCTCCCCCCCGACCGCGAGGAGCTGCCGTAGCGGCGTGTCACTTCAACTGGGTGCGGATGAAGTCGCGCTGGGCCTCGTTCACGATCCCTCGAAGCGCGGCGACTGCGTCCTTGTCCGCCCCCCGGGAGAGCTCGAGGCCGAGGCCCATCTCGGAGAGGTGGCGGACCACCATGGGGACACGACAGCGTCGCTTGGACCGGGACTCGAAGGAGACCTGCACGATCTCCTCCTCCGCGAGGCGCAGCGGGGCCGTCGCGATCTGCAGGAACGCCCCGCTGTAGGACATGTCCCCCAGCTTGGCTCGTTGCCGTCTCCCTTCGAAATGGAGCCAAGCCTTCACGGCGTCGGCGACAGGGACGCGGAACTCGCGTCGCAGGGCCACCTCTTCGGGGGCGGCATCGGGTCCCGTCCACTCTTTCTTCTCAGCCGCGGACATCGACGTACCTCCCCTTCGCGCCGGCCTCCGGCTCTACGCGGACGCGGGGTTCACCCTCGGAGGGCGACGTGTTCACGACGACCTCCATGTCGGGGGGGAGACGGAAGCGGGTCTCGGCGCGCCTGGGGGCGGGTCGGGTGGGGGCCGGCGAGGGCTTGGTGACGATCTCGGACATTGGGTCCTCCGGGTTGTTGGGAGACCGATCCCCGTCGGCCTCTGTGTGCTGTATCGGAGCCCCGCCGGCTCCCTCGACCCCAGCGACGTCCCCCGATCGTGGGGTCGTCGGTCGAGGATCGCGTCGGCCAACCGGTGGCTTGTCCAACAGTTGGACGCGCCCGAATCGGCGAAAACTGCGGCCCGCTGCGGTCGTCCCGACGCGTAGACTTGGTCCATATGGTGGGAGACGACCGCGGCGTCGTGCTGGCCCGGGTGGTTGGGGAGATACGCGCGACGCAAGCCGATCAGAGGAGGGATCCTCTCGGCGCAGCCGTGCGCGTGGCGCGCATCCTGGTGGCGGCGAACCTGCCCGACTGGGAGATCACGGTGCGGGACGTCGCCGAGGCGGGCGCGGGGCTGTCGAAGTCCACCCTCGGCAACTACCTCGCGGTGGGCCGTCAGTTCGACTTCCTGGGCGAGGAGATCGCCCGAAAGTTGTCTCTCTCCCAACACATCGTCTTGTCCCGCGTGCCCGACCGCGAGGCGCGGGAGACTCTCGCCGTCCGGTGCGCCGGGGAGGGTTGGAGCACCGCGGAGCTGAGGAGGCGCATCACGGAGGCGAAGCGGGGCGGACGCCGCCCGTTCGTTCGTCCCCGGCTTCGGGTCTTCGCCCGCCGGGCCTCTGCGGAGGCGGACTCGCTGCTCTCGGACACGCGTCGGGTGCGAGACAGCCTCGCCAAGTACCCGGAGGATGAGAAGCGCGAGGTCGCCGAGCACCTCCGCGCCCTGATCCGGCGCCTGCGTCCCGTGGTGGCCGACCTCGACGCCGCCGATGAGCGTCGCACGCACGTCCTGGATCGCGCCGAGCGCGCGCGGCGCGGCGAGCTGGACCAAGCCACCTCGTCCGACTGACCGACTGACCGACTGACCGGTGGGGGTCGGCCCTCGACTAAATCTCTAATTGAGATTGACTCTCAATTTCATTATCATTAGAACCCGACCCATGACCCGGGAACACTGTCTCATGAGTCGCCGCTTTCTTCCTCTGTCCCTGTCGCTCGCCCTGTGCGCGGGGTGCCCGACCGACGACCTCGCGGACGACGACGACGCAGCGAACCCTCCGGGTTCGGGGGACGACGACGACGCGGTCGACGACGACGACGCCGCGGACGACGACGACGTGGCCGCGCCCGAGGGGTACGTGTTCCTGAACGACGCGGGCGAGGACACCGTGTCCTACGGCGGTCAGAGCTTCCGCCACGTCCTCATCGCGAGCATGGCGGACCGCCTGGGCGGCATGACCACGCGCCTCCAGGAGGGCTGGGCCCCCGAGCCGGGCGACGTGGTCGACGAGCTGAACCGCTACTTCCGCTACACCGAGGACTGGGCGGGCAACGACCACGGGATCACGACCGACCCCGCCCCCGACCAGACGTCCCTCGGGGACTTCGGCAGCACGAAGGACCTCGCGGGCAAGATCGCGGGCCGCGACCCGGACGGACAACACGTGGTCTGGACCGACGTCGGGATCGTCGGGTGGGAAGGCGCGCCCTCACCCGAGGAGCTCGTGGACGCGTGGTTCGGCACCGTGGACGACCTCGCTCGGGGGTGGGTGAACGGCGCCGTGGCGCAGGACCCCGACGGCGACGACGTCACCGCCGTGTACCTCGACGACCGCGGCCGCGACTACAAGCAGCTCATCCAGAAGTTCCTGCTCGGCGCCGTCGCCTTCTCCCAGGCCGCGGACGACTACCTGGACGACGACTTCGACGGCAAGGGGCTGCTCTCGGACCACACGACGGTGGTCGACGGCGCCGACTACACCGACCTCGAGCACGCCTGGGACGAAGGCTTCGGGTACTTCGGCGCCGCGCGCGACTACCTGCACTACTCCGACGACGACCTCGCGGACGGCGTCTTCATCGACACGGACGAGAGCGGCGGCATCGACATCGCCCGGGAGATGAACCACGGCGCCTCGGTGAACGCGGGCAAGCGCGATCGCCTCGCGGCCGCGGGCGTGGACTTCACGGCCGACGCGTGGAGCGGCTTCTTCTCGGGGCGCGCCCTCCTCCGAGACACCGCGGGGACGGAGCTCAGCACCGCCCAGCGCGACGTGCTCGTCGCCCACCGGGACGCCGCCGTCCAGGCCTGGGAGGCGGCCCTGGCGGCCACGGCGGTCCACTACATCAACGACGTGCTTCAGGACATGCACGCGGCCGAGTACGACTATACGAACCACGCCAAGCACTGGAGCGAGCTCAAAGGGTTCGCGCTGAGCCTGCAGTTCCACCGCCGCTCGCCCCTGGACGACACCGCCTTCGCCGCCCTGCACAGCATGCTCGGCGACGCCCCGGCCCTCCCCGGCGACGCCGCGTGGGACGACTACGCGGACGGCCTTCGGGACGCGCGCACGCTGCTCGGCACGGCCTACGGCTTCCCCACCGAGGCCCTCGGAGACGCGAATGGCGACGGCGGCTGGTAGGTCCTGGCGCTTCGTCGCGGCCTGCGGGGTGGCGGCGGTCACGCTGCGGGTCCTCGGCTGCGGCGTGGATCCCGTGGTGGACGACCCGAAGGACGGCTTCGACACGGCGGCGCTCCTCACGGCCTACGGTCAGGACCTGGTGCACCCCACGCTGCTCGAGTTCGCGGGCGCCCTCGACGTCCTCGTCGCCGACGTGGACGCCTGGGGGACCGCGCTGGAGACCACCGACGGCCGCGACGCGCGCCTCACCGCGCAGACGTCGTGGCGGGACGCCATGGCCGCCTGGCAGCGGCTCGAGGTGATGCAGGTGGGCGCGCTCGGCTCGGTGCTGTCCGTGATCGCGGGCGAGGACGTGCGCGACTCCATCTACTCCTGGCCCACCGTCAACGCCTGCCGGGTGGACCAGGAGACGCTCGAGGACGCCTGGGGCTCGGCCGACTTCTTCGTGGACGAGGTGGTCAACGTGCGGGGCCTCGACGCGGTGGAGCACATGCTGTGGTCCGACGAGGGCGTGAGCCGCTGCGCCGACGGCGTGCAGATCATCGAGAGCGGCGCCTGGGACGACGCGGGAGTCCCCGGGGTGCAGGCGGCGCGCGCGTCCTACTCGGCGGCCCTGCTCGCGGAGGTCGCGTCGCTCACCGACGAGCTGATCGTCGCGTGGGACCCGGACGGCGGCGACTGGGGCTCGGTCCTCGCGTCCGCGGGAGAGGCCGCCTCGCCCTACGAGGATCCCCAGCAGGCGCTCGACCAGGTGTTCCAGGCCCTGTTGTACGTGGAGCTGGTGGTCAAGGACCGCAAGCTCGCCCAGCCGCTCGGCCTCCGCGACTGCGACGACCCCCGCTGCCCCGACGCCCTGGAGTCGCGGTTCGCCGACGCGGGGTACGCGCACCTGCGGAACAACCTGCTCGCCGCGCAGCAGGTGGTGACGGGGGGCGACGGCCTCGGCTTCGACGACCTGCTCGCCCACGCCGGTCGGGAGGACGTGGCGACCGCGCTGATCGAGGCCCTCGCGGCGGCGCTGGACACGGTCTCCGAGCCGGACGCGTCGCTCCAGGCCCTCCTCGCCGACGATCCCGAGGCCGTCGTCGCGATCCACGACGGGGTGAAGGCGTTCACGGACATCCTCAAGGGCGACTTCGCCACGACCCTCCTCCTCGATATCCCCTCGGACGCGGCGAGCGACAGCGACTGATGGAGGGTCCGATCCAGGCGCTGGCCGAGCTGTGGGCCCCGCTGGGGGACCCGAGCCACCGGACGTTCTGGCCCTTCCTCCTCTCGGCGCTCGTGCTCGCCGCCCTCGCGGGAGGCGGCCCGCGGCTGCTCGACCGACGCGTCTGGACGCACCCCTCCGCCGTCGTCGACTACCAGTTCCTGGTGCTGAAGACGCTGGCGCGTTGGGTGTTCCTGCTGCCCTGGGGCGCCGCCACCGTCGCCCTGGTCGCCGCCGTGGCCGCGGCCCTCGACGCCCGCCTCGGCGCGGCCCCGGCGAGCGGCCTCTCCACGACCGAGATCACGGCGGTGTACACCGTGTCTCTGTTCGTGGTCTGGGACGCGAGCCGCTACGTCCTGCACCGCCTCCTGCACCGCGTGCCCGCCCTCTGGGCGCTCCACCAGGTGCACCACTCGGCCGAGGTCCTCACGCCCGTCACCTTCTATCGGACCCACCCCGTCGAGGCCGCGCTCTACCGGGCTCGCGGCGTCCTCGCCACGGGCCTCGTGACGGGAGTCTTCTTCTGGGCCTTCCGGGGGGCCGCGTCCCCGTGGGAGCTGCTCGGCGTCGGCGCCGTCGGCTTCGTCTTCAACCTGCTCGGCGGCAACCTCCGCCACTCGCACGTGCGGCTGTCCTGGGGCCCCGTCCTCGAGCACGTCTTCATCAGCCCCGCCCAGCACCAGCTTCACCACAGCGTCGCCCCCGCGCACCACGACCGGAACTTCGGGGCCTGGCTCGCGGTGTGGGACTGGGCCTTCGGGACGTTGGCCTTGGCGGAGGACGGCGACCTCGAGTTCGGCCTCGCCCCCGCCGACCGCAACCACGCCCCGGACGACCTCATCGAGGCGCTCGTCGCTCCCGTGCGGGGGCTCGGCCGTCCCCTCGCCGCCGCCTCCGTGCTCCTGCTCGGGATCGCCCTCGTGGCCCCCGCCGACGCCGCCGAGCCCGATGAGACGACGGAGGAATCCGACGAGGCCGAAGCAGAGGACGAACCGGACGACGAAGCCGAGGACGAGGCCGACGACGAATCCGACGGCGAGGCGAAGGAGCTGGACGGCGTGAACGTCACCGTGGTGGGCGCCGCCCGGCCGGTGAAGCGCGTGGCGGGCTCCGCTCACGTGGTGGGCGAGGAGACCCTGGAGCGTCGCGAGAACGACGACATCCACCGGATCCTCGCGCCCGTCCCCGGCGTGTACGTCCGCGAGGAGGACGGCTTCGGGCTGCGCCCCAACATCGGGCTGCGCGGCGCGGCGTCGGACCGGAGCGCGAAGATCACCCTCATGGAGGACGGGATCCTCCTCGCCCCCGCCCCCTACTCGGCGCCCGCCGCCTACTTCTTCCCCCTCGCCACCCGCATGGTCGGCGTCGAGGTGTTCAAGGGCCCGGCCGCCATCCGCCACGGGCCCAACACCGTGGGCGGCGCGATCGACATGAAGACGCGGCCCATCCCCGGTACGTCGTCGGCGGCGCTGGACGTGGCCCTGGGCATGCGCTCGACCTTGAAGCTGCACGGCTGGGGCGGCCTCCGGACCGACTGGGGCGGCCTCCTGCTCGAGGGCGTGCACCTCACGAGCGACGGGTTCAAGGCGCTGCCCGGGGGCGCGGACACCGGCTTCGAGAAGACCGAGGTCATGTTCAAGGGCGCCGTCAATTCGCCGTACGGGAGGCCCTTCGTCGCGTCCCTGGAGCTCAAGGCGGGCTGGGCCCGTGAGAACAGCAACGAGACGTACCTGGGGCTGACGGACGCCGACTTCGAGGCCGACCCGCTGCAGCGTTACGCCGCCTCGGCGCTGGGGCTCATGGAGTGGGACCGCACGCAGCTGGAGCTCACGTGGCGGCTGCGCATGCCCGAGGGCGTGCAGATCAAGATCACGGGCTATCACCACTGGCAGGCGCGGTCCTGGCGCAAGTTCAACTCGTTCCGGGGCGGGCCCGCGGCGGCGGACGTGCTCGCACACCCGGACGCGGGCCAGGCGGCCGTCTACAGCGCCATCCTGCGGGGCGAGGCGGACAGCTCGAACGCGGACGAGGCCCTCCTCATCGGCACCAACACGCGCACGTTCCACGCGTACGGCGCCCAGCTGCTCACGCGCTGGAGGTTCACCGGCGAGCGTGTGCAGTCGAACCTCGAGGTGGGCTTCCGGCTGCACGGCGACCGGATCGAGCGCGCCCACACCGAGCAGCCGTTCGCGATGACGTCCGGGGTCCTCGTCCCCGACGGCGACGATCGCCCCACCACGGACAACATCGGGCAAGCCCTGGCCTTCTCCGCCCACGTGCAGGAGGACTTCAAGATCGGGCCCGTGCGCATCGTGCCGGGGCTGCGCCTGGAGGTCGTGCGGACGGGCTTCGAGCACGTCGTGAACCCGGAGGCGAGGGTGGTCGGCACGGTCCCGCCACCGACCACCGCGACGCGCGTGACGCCCCTCCCCGGCGTGGGCGTCCACGTGCAGCCGACGACGTGGCTCGCGGTCTTCGGCGGCGTCCACCGCGGGTTCAGCCCCGTGGCCCCCGGGCAGGCGCCGGAGGTGAAGCCCGAGGCGAGCTGGAACGTCGAGCTCGGCGGTCGGTTCACGTGGCGAGACGTGAACGTCGAGCTCGTCGGCTTCTTCAACGACTACAGCAACCTCACCGGCACCTGCACCTTCTCGTCGGGGTGCGACGAGGGGTTGGTGGACCAGCAGCACAACGGCGGGGCGGTGCACGTCTACGGCGTGGAGGCCGTCTACGACCAACGCATCCGCCTGCCCGAGGACATGGAGCTGCGCCCCGGCGTCTCCTACACGTGGACGGGGTCCCGGTTCCGCACCTCGTTTCGGTCGGCGTCGCCGCACTTCGGGGACGTGGACGTGGGCGACGAGCTGCCGTACGTGCCGGAGCACCAGGGCTCGGCCCGGCTGCTGTTCGTGCACCCGTTCGGCGACGTGGAGCTGTCGCTGTCCGGCCAGAGCGCCATGCGCGACATCCCCGGCCAGGGGGAGATCGACGAGGCCGAGAAGATCACGGCCCACGCCGTCCTGGACCTCGCGACCAGCCTCCGGGTCACCCGGCACGCGTCCGTGTACCTGACGATCAACAACCTCACGGACGCGCGCTACATGGTGTCCCGACGCCCCCTGGGGGCCCGTCCGGGGCGGCCGTTCCACCTCATGGCGGGCATCAAGCTCGCTTTCGCCCCCCGGGGCGAGGGGATCGTCGAGCGCCTGCGAAACGGCAAGCTCCGCCCGCCGCAGATCACGCCCCGCGGGCAATAACTCGACCCCCTGGCGGGTATCGTTCGGGAACCCCGCCCCCACCGCGGTGTCCCGGAGTCCGTGCCCGACCACTCACCCCCCCAGGACGCTCGCCTCGCCGCCGCGCTCGCCGCGGTCGGTCGACGTCTGAGGCTCCTGCGCGCGCTCCGCGGCGCCGTGCTGGGCATCTGGGTGGGCCTCGCGGTGGGCCTGGCGTGGGTGCTGGCGGGCAAGCTCGGCCTCGTCGGCGATCCGCTGCCCGACGCGTGGATGCCCTGGGCGGCCGTGCTCGCGGCGTCGATCCTCGCGGGGGCCGCCGTCTCTTCCCTGCGTCCGCTCCCCGGGCTCGAGGAGCTGGCCCTCCTGCTCGACCGGCTGCTCGGCACCGACGAGGCCGCCGTGACCGCCGTGGGCCTCCCCTCCGAAGACGCCCCGGCGGACCTGGTGGAGGCCCTCCAGCAGCGCCTCGACGAAGGCCTGGACCCCGCCGATCCGCGCATCGCCGCCGGCCTGCGGTTCGTCCCCCCTCGCCGCACTCGCCTGCTCCCGATCCTGGTCGTCGCGCTCGTGGGCGCGCTGTTCCTGCCGCCCCTGGTCGGCCCCGGCCGCCACGCGCCGTCCGACGATCCTGCGGCCGAGGCCGAGCGCCTCGTCGAGCGTCGCAGCGCCCTGGAGCGCGAGCTGGGCGCCGAGCTCCCCGCCGAGGTGGACCAGGCCTTCGACGACCTCATCTCGGCCCTGCGCGCGGGCGAGGCCGGCCGAGAACGGGCGGAGAAGAAGGCCGAGGAGCTCGAGCGGGCGCTGGACACGATGAAGAAGGGGTCCGGCGAGGCCGTCGCCGGGGACATGGAGAAGGCGAGCGAGGCCCTCCAGGACGTGGACGTGGAGGCCGCCGAAGACGTCGAGGACGCCTCCAAGGAGGGCGACCTGGAGGCCGCGGCCGAGGCCGTGGAGCGCATGCGCGAGCGCATGAAGAAGCGCCCGCCCCAGGAGCAGGAGAAGGCCGCCGACGCGCTCAAGAAGGCCGCCGAGGAGGCCGCCGAGGCGGGGGCCGACGAGCTCGCCGACGCCCTGCAGAACGAGGCGGACCGGGCCCAGGGCGGGGAGTCCGAGCCGTCCGGCGGAGGGGGAGAGGAGGACGGCACCAATCCGTCCCCGGGCCTCCCCGGAGAGTCGCCGGACGCGGGCGGGCGACCCGGCGAGGCGCCTCCTCAGGGTGGGCAGGAGGGCGGGGACGGGCTCGCCGAGTACCTCCGCGACCTCGACGCGCAGGGGCTCGGCGCGGCCCTCGGGGACGCGAAGACCAACCGCGAGATGGCCAACCGGATGCAGGCCGCCCTCGACGGGCTCGGACAGAACCCCTACGAGGCCGCCGAAGGGCAGCCGGAGCAGGGCAGAGGCCGGGGCGGCGGCAAGGGGGGCGGCGGCTGGGGCGCGGGCACCACGCACACCGACGAGGACCAGGGCAGCCGGCCCGAGGGCGACCAGCATCGCGTCATGAACCGACAGGTGGACGGCCTCCACCGGGACTGGCTGACCGAGTACGGGCAGGACCACGAGGCGAAGCGGCTCGAAGGCATCCAGGCCGTCACGCAGACCGTGGACGTGCCCATCGGCGACGGCCCCGTGGACGTGGAGTTCATGCGCCGCACGGGCAGCAGCGAGCGCTCGGCGGGCTCCCTGGTCCAGGCGCCCGAGGGATACCGCGAGGCCGCCGACGAGGCCATCGAGGGCGAGGGCGTGCCGCGCATCTACCGCGAACAGGTGAAGACGTACTTCGACGCCATCGAGTAGGCGTCCGGGAGGTTCCGTGAGCGATCCGACGACCGCGTTTCAAGAGAAGTTCCGACGGCTTCAGGCCGAGGTCGGCAAGGTCATCGTGGGCCAGGAGCAGGTGGTGGAGGACGTGCTGATCGCCCTCGCCGCGCACGGCCACGTGCTGCTGGAGGGGGTCCCCGGGCTCGGCAAGACGCTGCTCGTGCGCAGCCTCGCCCAGGCCCTGAAGCTCGACTTCAGCCGCGTGCAGTTCACGCCCGACCTCATGCCCGCCGACATCATCGGCACGCACCTGCTCGTGGACGACCCGGACGGGGGACGTCGCCTCGAGTTCCGGCGGGGCCCCGTCTTCACCCAGGTGCTGCTCGCGGACGAGATCAACCGCGCGACGCCCAAGACCCAGTCCGCCCTCCTCGAGGCGATGGCCGAGGGCTCCGTGACCACCGGCGGCACGCGCCACGAGCTGCCCGGCCCGTTCTTCGTCCTCGCGACCCAGAACCCGCTCGAGATGGAGGGCACCTACCCCCTGCCCGAGGCCCAGCTGGACCGGTTCTTCTCGAAGGTCCTGGTCCCGTTCCCGACCCTGGACGAGCTCGGCGGGATCATCGACCGCACCACCGGCGTCGAGGCCCCCGAGGCGCAGCCGGTCCTCGACGCGGCGGACCTCATCGAGATGCAGCAGACGGTGCGACGCGTGCTGCTCGCGGACCCCGTGAAGCGATACGGCCTCTCGATCGTGCTCGGCACTCACCCTTCGGGGGACGGCTCCACCGCCGCGGCGGCCCGCTGGCTGCGGTACGGGGCGAGCCCCCGCGGGGCCCAGGCGATCATCCTCGGAGCGCGCGTCCGGGCCCTGCTCGACGGCCGCCCGCAGGTGGGCTTCGACGACGTGGAGCAGGCCGCGCTGCCCGCCCTGCGTCACCGCGTGCTCCTGAACTTCGAGGCCGAGGGCGAGGGCCTGAGCGCCGACGACGTGGTGGCCCAGGTGCTCGACGAGGTCCCCCGCCCCCTGGGCGCCGCAGCCTAGTACGACGGTGCCGGATCCCACCCCCGACACCCTGCTCGACGGCGCCTTCCTGGCGCGGCTGGAGAAGCTCGCGCTGCGGTCGCGTACGCGGATCGCGGGGCGGCGCGCGGGCGGGCACCGCTCCCTGCGTCGGGGGCAGTCGCTCGAGTTCGCGGACCACCGCGAGTACGTCCCCGGCGACGACATCCGCCACCTCGACCAGCACCTGCTCGGGCGGCTCGACCGCCTCTTCGTCAAGCTCTTCGAGGCCCGCGAGGACCGCACCGTGCAGGTGCTGGTGGACGGGTCCGGGTCCATGGCGGGGGCCAAGTGGGACGCCGCCCGGAAGGCCGCCGCGGCCGTGGCGTACGCGTCGCTGTGCGGGCTGGACCGGGTCCAGATCTTCGCCGCCGGAGAGACGCTCCGGGCCGCGGGTCGTCCGGTGCGCGGCAGGTCGGCGATCCATCGTCTCTTCGGGTTCCTGCGGGGCACGACCCCCGAGGGGGGCACCGCCCTGGCCCGCGCCACCGCCTCTCTGCCTCCCGCCCGCGCGGGCGCCATGACGGTCTTGATCACGGACGGCTGGGACCCCGCGGGCCTCGAAGGCACGCTGCGTCGCCTCCGACACCGGGGCGGGCAGGCGCACGTGCTGCACCTCGTCGACGGCCGGGAGATCGCGGCGACGGGGTTGAGCGGCGACCTCACCCTCGTGGACGTCGAGACGGGCCACGAGGTGGCCGTGACCCTCGATCGCGACGCCCGGGCGAGGTACGCCGCGGCCGTGGACGAGTGGCTGACCGGGTGCTCCGACGCGGCCCGTCGCGCCGGCGTGGGCTACTTCCGGGTGGACGTCGCGGACACGTCCGAGGGTGGGCTCGAGGAGCGCCTGCTGCGGTGGCTCCGCGAAGCCGAGCGGGCGGCGCCGGGGAGGCGGCGGTGAACTTCGCCAACCCCGCCGCGCTGTGGCTGCTCGTGGCGGTGCCGCCGCTGCTCTCGCTGTATTTCCTGCGCGTGAGGCGGCGCCGGGTGAAGGTCCCGTCCGTCCTCCTGTGGGCGACCGTCGTGCAGAACCAGCGCACTGCGCGGCCGTGGGACAAGTTCCGCAAGCACCTCCTGCTGTGGCTCCAGCTCCTGCTCCTGCTCCTGCTGACGCTCGCCCTGGCCGGCCCCTCCCTGCCGGGGACGACCCGGCTCGGCGCGTCCACCGTGTGGATCCTGGACGGCTCGGCGTCCATGGCCGCGGCCGCGCCCAACCCGTCGCGGTTCGCCGTCGCGAAGGACTTCCTGTTGGACGCGATCGCCGACCTGGAGCCCGCCGACGAGGGAATGATCGTGCTCGCGGGGCCGGAGCCGAAGGTGGTCGTGTCGTTCAGCCGGGACAAGGAGCTGCTCGCGTCCGCCGCGCGCGCCCTCGAGCCCACGTCGGCGCCGGCGTCCCTGGGGGCGGCGGTCGACCTCGCGGTGGCCCTGGCGCGCACCCGGCCCGACCGCGGCGTCGTCGTCGTGACGGACGGCAGTGACCGGAGCCTGGACCTCGCCCTGGGGCGCCACCCCCACGTGGCCGTGGAGACGGTGGGCGAGCCCGCGACGAACGTGGCGATCACCGCCCTCGACCTGCGACGGTCGCCCACCGCGGACCTGGAGTCCGAGCTGTTCGTGACCCTGCGCCGCTTCGGGGGGGAGCCCGGGCCGGTGGGGGTCGAGGTGTGGAAAGGCGACGCGCTGCTGACGTCCGAGACCGTCGGGGTCCCCCCGGGGTCGCCGGTCCCGCGGGTCTACCGAGACCTCGGCGACGAGGGCGGGATCGTGCGGGTGCACCTGGAGACGGGGGACGCCCAGCCGGTGGACGACGACGCCGTCGCCTGGTTGGAGCCGCCGCGGAGGCGCAAGGTCGTGTGCGTCGGCTGCACGGCGCTCACGGCGCGCGCGGTGCTCTCGGACGACCGGTTCCAGCTCGAGATGTCGGGGGGCGCGGCGCCGACGGCCGAAGACGCCGACGTCGTGCTGTACGAGAAGGTCTCCGTGCCCGCCGAGCCGGTGCTCCCCTACCTGGCCCTCGGGCCCCCCATCGTGGGCGGCGAGTCCCTCGGCGAGCCCGTCCCGTGGCCCCGCATCACGTCGTGGAAGCGCGCCCACCCGGTCCTCCGCTTCGTGGAGCCCGCGGGGATCCTCGTGAGCGAGGCGCGCCCGTCGGCTCCCCCGGGCTGGGCCCCCCTCCTGGAGTCCGACGCCGGTCCACTGCTGAGCGCGGGCGTGACGGGCGGGATGCGAGGGCTGGTCCTCCACTTCGACCCCCTGGCCTCGGACCTTCCCCTGCGCGTGGCGTACCCGCTGCTGGTGCTCAACTCGCTGGGCTGGCTCACCGGAGAAGAGGCGCGGGGGCAGGCGCGGACCCTCCCCGCGGGCGCGCCCCTCGTGCGTCGCGGCTGGGGCGACGACGGCGACGTGGTGCGGCTCGAGCGCCCCGACGGGACCGACGTCCAGGCCCCCGTGCGCGACGGCACGGTGCGGTTCGGGTCGCTCGTGCACACGGGCGTCCACCGCCTCCTGGGGCCCGAGGGTCGGCAGGAGCGCGTGGCCGTCAACCTGGTGTCCGACGCCGAGTCGGACCTCGACGTCTCGCCCGCCACCCCGATCGACGCCGGGGGCCGCCCGGTGGAGGCGACGGCCGTGGTGGGGCGACGCTCCGTGGTGCGGCCGGTGCTCCTGCTGGTCGCGCTGCTGCTCTGCTCCGAGTGGTGGCTGTGGCAGCGGCGGTACCGGGACTGAGCCCCCCGCGACAGGGTCGGGGAGGGGGGTCGCGCCCTCGCCGCGAGCGCGATAGTCTGGCAATGCCCGAACCAGCACCCTATCTGGAAGTTCCATGTCCTCCCGCTTCGCGGCCTCGCTCATCGTCTCCGCCACGGTCCTCTTCGCTTCCCCGGCCTTCGGTCAGATCGTTCTGCCTTGGTCGGACGGGTTCGAGGGCACCGGGGGTGAGACCTACACGGCCGACACGGCCGCCCTCGCGGGGGCACCGGACTGGGCCTTCGAGAACGCCGATCCCGCCGGCCGTCTGCGCCTGAACGCGGGCGCCGGGTACGCCCGGACGGGCTCGGCCGCGGCCACGTTGGATCGCTCCCCGGCGGGCGCGGACCAGGTGAACCTGCTCACGTTCACCGGCGACATGAGCAACTACGCCGTCGCCACGGACACGGTCGTGCTCGACTTCTCGTTCATGGATCACGGCGAGGACCCCGACCCCAGCGATCGCGTCTGGATTCGGGGGACGTCGACGGCGTCGTGGGTCGAGATCGCGGACCTGAACGCCCTCGCCGGGCCCATCGGCTCCTACACGACGGTCGAGGACCTTGACGTGTCGGGGGCGCTCGCCACCGCCGGCCAGGACTTCGGCGGCACGTTCCAGGTCCGCTTCGGCCAGGAAGACGACTCGCCCTCCACGGGCATCGCCAACGGCGACGGGATGACGTTCGACGACGTCGGTCTTCGGCTGATCGGCCCCGACGACATGGCCCCGACCGCGGTGATCGAGCCGCTGGTGGGCGAGTGCGGATCGGCCCTCACCTACGTGGAGATCGAGGTCACCAACTTCGGCGGCAACACGGTGTCGGCCGTCCCCGTGGAGCTGGTCACCACGGACGCAGGCGGCGTCGCGACCACGCTGAGCGGGACGGTCGCGGGGCCCTTGGCGTTCCTGGACACCGCCACCCTCACCCTCGGCCCGGTGGACCTGTTCGTGGGCGGCCTCACCGACTTCGCCGTCACGACCATGCTCCCCGGGGACACCGACCCCGCCAACGACCTGTACCTCGAGACGATCGAGCTCGCCGCCGGCGCCGTGCCCCTGGAGCCGATCGACGGGGCCTGTCCCGGCTACCCCACGACGCTCGAGACCGCGGCCGAGGGGGCGACGGTCTACACCTGGTGGGACGCGGAGACCGGGGGCACCAACCTCGGGACGGGCCCGACCTTCACCACGCCCGCGCTCACCGCCGAGGCGACGTACTGGGTCGAGCGCACCGTGACCACGGGCACCGCCGGCGCCATCGACAACACCATCGGCACGGGCGGCTTCTTCCCGGACTACACGGACGGCCTGGTCTTCGACGTCGCGACCCCCTCATCCCTCGACTCGCTGCTCGTGTACGCGGAGGGGCCGGGCGACCTGACCGTCAACCTGGAGGACGGCGCAGGCCTCGTGCTGGACTCGTTCACGACGGTCGTGGCCGCGGGCGCGAACGTCGTGGCCGTCGGCTTCGATCTGCCGGTGGGCACGGGCTACATCCTGAACGCCCAGGGCACGACGGTCTCGAACCTCTACCGCAACACCAGCGGGGCGCTCTTCCCCTACGCCATGGCGGGCGGCGAGGTGACCATCACGGGCAACGTCAACGGGCTCGTGGACTACTACTACTACTTCTACGACTGGCAGATCACCGCCGGCGGGTGCGACGAGGGGCGCACGGAGGTCGTGGTCCCGGTCGGCATCGCGGAGTGCGACGCGGACCTGTCGGTGGCCGTGGCCGGCCCCCCGGAGATCGTCCCCGGCACCACGACCGAGTACACGATCGAGGTGTGGAACCACGGCCCCGACCCCCTCACGTCCTACGACGTGACGGCCGTCGCTCCGGCGGTGCTCACGGACCCCGCGGTGACCGGCGCGTGCGCGGCCTTCCCGTGCAGCCTCACGGACCTCGCGCCCGGGGCGAGCGTCTCCATCACGGCGGCGTACGACGCGGCCCCGGAGCTCACCTCCCCGGACGCCCTCGACTTCTCGGTCACGAGCGTCCCCACCGGCGGCGAGACGGACCCCGCGCCGGCCAACGACACGGGCGCCCTGGCCCTGGCGGTGGTGCCTCACGTGGACCTGCGCCTGGACGTCACGGAGGAGGACGACCCCCTCATCGTGGGCGGCGTGGGCAGCTACCTGGTGCACGTGGAGAACGCCGGCCCGTCGGCGGCGGAGGTGGTGATTCACGCGCAGCCCGCCCCGGAGTTCAGCGCCGTGCGCACGCTGCTGGACGCCTGCGCCGAGGGCGAAGAGGCGGTCCCCGACTGCACGCTGGGGCTCCTCGGGCCCGAGGAGTTCATGGACGTGCTGTACGAGGCGGACGTGCCGCTCGCGGCCTCACCCGGGACCGTGCTCTCGCTGTGGAGCGTCGCCTCCAACGCCGTGGAGGACGCGCCCGGCGACGAGCTGTGGGCGGAGGAGACCGAGCTCGCCGTCGGCGCCGACCTCGAGCTCACGATGACCGTCTTCTCCGAGAACGTGATCGCGGGCGGGACCTTCGACGTCGTGCTGCGCGCCGTGAACCGCGGCCCCGACCCGGTCCTCCAGGGGACGGTCCAGCTGGAGCTCCCCGACGGCGTGCAGGCCGCCACGCTGCCCTCGGGCTGCGACGCGGAGCTCCGGTGCGGGCTGGACCCGATGACGCTGGGCGAGTACTCCGAGGTGGTGGTGCCGGTGCGCTCCGCCTCCGACGCGACCGGATCGCTCACCCTCACCGCCACCGCGCGCTCCGAGCGTCCGGACCCCGAGCTGGACGACAACGTGCAGACGGCCGAGTTCGACTACCGGTTCGCCGCCGAGCTGGCCGTCACGGCGACGGTCGGGGAGGGCCCGTTCGCGGGCGGCGACACCGTGGCCGTGAGCCTGCGCGTCGAGAACCGGGGCCCGTCGGACGTGAACGACGTGTCCCTCGTCTTCGACATGCCCCCCGCCGGGCTCGTGGTCGAGGACTGCGCGCTCGACGACCTCAACGACTCGGTGTGCGACGTCCCCGGCGCCCTCCCCGCGGGCGAGAGCACGGCCGTGGTCGTGGAGATGGTGGCCGCCGAGGACGCGCTCGGCACGTTCAGCATCCCCATCGACGCGCGCTCCCACGCGGACGCAGTGGGCGACGGCGGGACCGTCCTGGACGTCACGATCGAGGCCGCGAGCGCGGGCGCGTGCGCCGACTGCGAGAGCAGCTTCGCGGGCGACGGGCGGCCTCCGCTGGGCCTGCTCCTCCTGGGCCTCGTCGCCCTGGCGCGCCGCCGAAGGCAATAGACCGAACCCCTGCGGGGTATCTTGTTCTCGGAACCTGCGCGCCCCCCGCAGGTCAGGCTCTAGGTGTCGCTGCTGGACTGGATCCCTGCAGGCGTGACGTTCGAGGCGCCGGAGTACCTGCTCCTCCTGCTCCTGCTCATCCCGCTCTACCTCGCGGCCGGACGTCGGACCTTCTCGGCCGGCCGTCCTCGGCTCGCCGCCCTCGCGCGCCTCCTCGTCCTCCTCGCCGTCGTGCTCGCCGCGGCCGGACTCACCATCCGCATGCCGTCGGACCGACTCGGCGTGGTGTTCGTGCTCGACCGGTCAGCCTCCCTCCCCGAGGCGACGCGCGGCGAAGCCCTCGCCTTCGTCAACGAGGCCACGTCCACGATGTCCGACACGGACCGGGCGGCGGTGGTGGTGGTGGGCGACGGGGCGATGGTCGAGCGCGAACCGGCGCGGGCGCTGCAGCTCCCCGCCGTGGAGAGCGCGGTCTCCCCGCATCAGACCGACCTCGCCTCGGGGATCCGCCTCGCCGAGGCGCTCGTCTCTTCGGACAGCACCCGCCGGATCGTCGTGCTGTCCGACGGCGAGGAGACACGAGGCGACGCGATCGCCCAGGCCGGGTCCGCCGAGGGCGACGTCGAGCTCTGGACCCTGCCCTACGCGCGGCGCGGGGGCGACGAGGTCCTGCTGGAGGGGATGACGGCGCCCGATCAGGTGGCCGAGGGCGGGACCTTCGAGCTCCGGGTGGTGGCGCGGTCCGAGCGCCCGACGCCGGGCACCCTGCACCTCTATCGGGGCGACGCTCACCTCGGGTCGCTGCCCGTGGAGCTGACGGGCGGGCGGTCCGACCTGTTCGTGCTCCGCCAAGAGGCCGATCGGCCCGGCGTGCTGCGATATCGCGCCGTCCTCGAGACCGCCGACGAGGCGGACGCCATCCCCCAGAACAACGTCGCCGTGACCACGATCGCGGTCCAGGGGCGGCCGCGGGTGCTGTACGCCGAGGGCAAGCCCGGCACGTCCGGCCATCTGGCGAGCGTCCTCGAGGCCGAGGGGCTGGAGGTCGACGTCGTGGGGAAGGACACCATCCCCGCCACGCTCTCGGCGCTGCAGCCCTACGCGGCCGTCCTCCTGTCGGACATCCCCGCCTACGCCATGACCGAGCGGCAGATGAGGGTCCTGAACCGCTACGTCCGGGACCTCGGGCGGGGCTTCGCGATGCTGGGAGGGGACGAGTCCTTCGGCGTCGGCGGGTACTACCGCACGCCCGTGGAGGCCGTGCTGCCGGTGCGCATGGACATCCAGGACAAGCGCTTCTTCCCGTCGCTGTCCATGGTCTTCGCGATCGACAAGTCGGGCTCCATGGGGGGCACCGGCAAGGCGGAGAAGCTGGGGATGGCCAAGGAGGCCGCGATCCAGTCCTCTCAGCTGCTGTCGGACCGCGACCGCCTCGGCGTCATCTCGTTCGACTCGGCGGCGTCCTGGGCCGTCCCCATGACGAAGCTCACCAAGCGGGCGCGGGTCGTGGAGCAGATCTCGAAGATGCGCGCGGGCGGGGGCACCGACGCGTACGTCGCGCTCAAGGAGGGCTACCGCGCCCTGGCGAAGGAGAACTCCGCCCAGCGCCACATGGTGCTGCTGTCCGACGGGATCACGTTCGGCGCGGACTTCGAGACGATGATCAAGATGGGGGCGAAGCGGGACACGACGCTGTCGACCGTCGCGTTCGGGGGGGACTCGGACATCGCGTCCATGGAGGTGTGGGCCGAGTGGGGCGGGGGCCGCTCCTACCTCGTGAGCGCGCCCGAGCACATCCCGCGGATCTTCACCCGGGAGGCGATGTTGGCGACGCGGTCGTTCCTCGTGGAGGAGACCTTCGTCGCCACCCTCGGCGCTCCGGATCCGGTCACCAAGGGCCTCGAGGCGGTGGCCGTCCCCCCCCTGCACGGGTTCGTGGCCACCGAGCCGAAGCCGCGGGCGCGCGTCTCGCTGTGGGCCCAGGAGTCGGAGGGGACGCCCCTGCTCGCGACCTGGCGCGTGGGCCTGGGGCGATCGGCGGCGTGGACGTCGGACGTGAAGGCGCGGTGGGCGCGGGACTGGGTGGGCACGGAGGCGTACACGCAGACCTTCACCCAGCTGCTCCGCTGGCTCACGGCGACCGGGGACGCGTCCGACGTGCAGGCGTCCGCGGACCTCGACCGCGGGGTGCTCACCGTCACCGTCGACGCCTTCGACGCCGAGGGCGGCTTCCGCAACTTCCTGGAGGGAGAGGCGCGGGTCATCGCCCCGGACCTCACCGTGCGCTCGGTCCCCCTGCAGCAGGCCGCGCCGGGCCGGTACGTCGCCCGGGATCGGGTGGAGGCGGACGGCTCGCACCTCGTGGGGATCGTGCTCGAGGACTCCGAGGGCAACGAGGTCGGCCGCGCCGTGACGGAGGCCGCCCAGCCCTACTCCCCCGAGTACAAGGCCCAAGGCGGCGGGGAGGCTCTGCTGGCGGAGGTGGCCCGGGTCGGTCGGGGTCGGTCCCTCACGTCGGGCGACGCGCGCTCGGTGTTCACCCCGCCCGACGCGCCGCGGCTCGTCCCCCACGCGCTGTGGCCCGCGCTCGTCGTGCTGGCCGCGCTCCTCTTCCTTCTCGACGCGGCGATCCGGCGTCTGGAGTGGCCTCTGTGGGGGCGCCCGGTGCCCGCCGGAGCCCGACCCGCGGCTCCTCCGCGACCTGCGGCGCCCCGGCCCGCTCGCCGCGCCCGCGCCCTGCCGCCTGCTCCGCCCCCCGCGCCGGTCGACCTTCCGCCGGTCTTCGAGGAACAAGCGGAGCCGGAGCCGGTCCAAGAGCCCCCCCCGGAGACGGCGACCGAGCGCTACGTGGGCGGCCTGCTCGCGGCGCGGAGGCGGGCCCGAGCGCGAACGGAGGAGGACGGCGATGACTGATCGGCGGATCCGCATCGGAGCCCTGCTGCTCGGCCTCGTGATCGCCCTCACGGCGTCGCCGGCCCTCGGTCAGAACAAGCTCACGGGCAAGTACCGGGAGGGATCGGACGCCACCCTGAGCGTCCCCCTGCGGCCCTTGGCCCGACCGGGCGACCACCTCCTCCTCGAGTTCGAGATCCGCACCCGCGAACCCCTCGACGGGACGATCCGGGTGACGATGACCACGGGCGACGAGACGCCGCCGACGGTGCGGCCCATCCAGGTGGGGCGGGGCTCGACGCACAAGGTCTCCGTGCCCGTGCGGTTGCCCTCCTGGGCCGCGCCCATCCACGTCGTGATCCGCGACCGGGCGGGCTGGTACGTGAGGATCGACGCGGGCGACCTCGACCCCGTCGACGCCGAGGAGCCCACCCCCACCGTCGCCTCGCCGATCCCGGTGCGGACGGAGGTCCTCCTGAGCGACCAGGCCTACGACGACGACGCCCTGCACGTCGCGGTGCTGGGGGACGATCCCCTGGGCTGGACGCTGGTGAGATCGATGAACGGCGACGCGGTGGAGTCGCACCTGGCGAGCTACGAGAACGAGCGGGCGATCGTCTCCGCGACGCTGCTCCCCACCGAGGCCCCGTCCACCTGGTACGGCTGGTCCACCGCCGACGTCGTCGTGTGGCGTCGCCCGAACCCGGAGGAGCTGACCCCCGAGCAGGTCGACGCGCTCCTGGGCTTCATGGCCGCGGGCGGGACCCTGATCGTGTCCCTGGACGCGACCTATCCGAGCTTCGCCCAGAGCGCCTTCGGGCGGGTGTCCGGACTGGAGTTCGGACGGCTCGGACAGGCCCCGGGAGCGCTCGCCGTGTTGGCGGGCGGGCTCTTGGATGAGGAGGTCGAGCCCGCCTCGCTCACGGCCGTGAGCGTGTCCGGCGGCGACGTCCGGCTCACGCACGGCGGGTGGGTGCTCGTGACCGAGCAGGCCGTGGGCGCGGGCCGCATGGTCGTCCTGCCCTGGGACGTGGCCGACGAGGCGCTCAAGGGCGAGATGGATCGGGCGGGCTGGTGGCGCCGGCTGCTGGGGCTGGAGCTGCCCGCCGCGGAGCTGCTGGAGGAGGCCGAGAAGGGCGCCCCCGAGGCCGACGTCCTCACGCGGCTCGCGGCCGGCTCGGCCATCGCGCCGCGCCACCGGGGCCCCGTCCGTCCGGCCGCGCTGGGCTGGGCCGCCCAGGCCCACGAGGTGCTGGAGAAGGCCTTCGAGGGGCTCTCGCCGCTGCCGGTGGCGTTCCTGATCGTGTTCGGGATCTTCTACCTGGCCGTCATCGGGCCCGGCGACTTCTTCCTCGTGCGTCGGCTCGGGAGGCCCGCGCTGACGTGGCTGACCTTCCCGGCGGCGGCCGTCCTGTTCTCCGTCGTGGCGATCGTGGCGATCAGCCTGGGGCGCAGCGGAGGCTCGGAGATCGCCTGCGTCGAGGTCGTGGACGAGGTGCCCCGAGCCGGCCTCGCCCGGGGCTCCACCTGGTGCTCCCTGTGGAGCTCGGACCGCAGCGACGTCGTCTTCTCCGTCCCCGACGCGAGCGGCTGGATCGCGACGCCGTGGGTCGATCCCGACCTGTCCTGGAGCGAGACGGAGACGTGGGAGGACGTGGTGATCCGCCCCGACGGTCGCAGCGTGTCGTTGGGCCTGCAGACCGCTCCGTGGTCCCTGTCGCGGCTGCGCGCGGCGTGGATCGGGGAGGGCGCCGAGGGCGAGGTGGTGTTCGACGACGGCGTCATCCGCAACGACTCCACCCTCGCCTTCGAGGAGGCCTGGTTCGTCTGGGGCGAGCGCTTCTGGCCCTTGGGTCCGCTCGCGCCGGGGGAGTCCGCGTCCGTGCCGGACGACGGCGGGACCGCGTGGACCGACCAAGGCCGCGCCCGGTGGAGCGGCTCCCTGCACCCTCTCGCCTTCGCCGCGCCGGGCCAGGGCGGGCTGCATCGCGACCTCTCGCGCGGCCCCGGCACCGTCGCGGGCTGGACCGCCTCGGCGCACCCCCCGTCGCTGTCGGGGGAGCTCACCCTCAAGCCCCAGACGCGCACGTTCCGACGCATCCCCGTGACGCGCCGCGAGGCCCCGAAGGCCCCGGAGGAGACCCCGTGATCGAGACGAAGAACCTGATCAAGCAGTACGGCGACTTCGAGGCGCTCCGGGGCATCGACCTGGTCGTCGAGCCGGGGGACATCTACGGGTTCATCGGCCCCAACGGCGCGGGGAAGACCACCACGATCAAGATCCTCACGACCCTGCTCGAGCCCACCGGCGGCGACGCGTTCATCGACGGGCGCTCGGTGTGGGACGACAAGGAGGCCGTGCGCTCGATCGTCGGCTACATGCCCGACGCCTTCGGGGTGTACCCGGACATGACGGTCACCGAGTACCTGCACTTCTTCGCGGCGGCCTACGACATCCCGCGCGCCGCCCGCACCGGCCTCTGCGGCGGGCTCCTGGAGCTCACGGACCTGTCGTTCAAGGAGGACGCCCTCGTCGACTCGCTCAGCAAGGGCATGCAGCAGCGCCTCGGGCTCGCCCGCGCCCTCGTGCACGACCCGGGGGTGCTGATCCTCGACGAGCCCGCGGCCGGGCTGGACCCCCGCGCCCGGGTGGAGCTGCGCGAGATCCTCCGCGAGCTGCAGCGCATGGGGAAGACGATCCTGCTGTCGTCGCACATCCTCAGCGAGCTCGCGGAGGTCTGCAATCGGGTGGGGATCGTGGAGCGGGGCAAGCTGGTGGCGCAGGGGTCGGTCGACGACATCCTCGAGCAGCTGAGCACGGAGGTCCGCATCCTCGTGCGCACGACCGACGACGCGGCCGCCCTGCTGTCCCTGACCGCCCACGAAGCGATCGCCGAGGCCGAGCGCCACCCCGAGGACCCCGACACGCTCCGGCTCCGCCTCTCGGACGGGAAGGAGGACGTGGCGGTGATCTCGCAGCTCCTCGCCGCGGACGGCATCGGCCTCCGGCACCTGGAGCGGGAGCGCATCTCGCTCGAGAACGCCTTCATGCAGCTGACGAAGGGCCTCGTGCAGTGATCCGAGCGGCTGTCCTCGAGCGCGAGCTGGTGCGGACCGCCCGCCGTCGGAACACGTACCTGCTGCGGTTCCTGTTCGCGGCCGGGCTCCTCGCGCTCCTGGCGACCTTCTGGTCGGACCAGGTCGAGTACGCGATCCAATACGACCGAGGGCGCCTCGCGGGCATCGGTCGGGAGCTCTTCGAGGGCTACACCTACCTGCAGCTCACGGCGCTCGCGATCCTCACGCCGATCCTCGTGGCGCAGTCGGTCATCGAGGAGCGCGACGAGCGCACGATCGAGCTGCTGGCCATCACCCACCTGTCGCCCGAGGGGATCCTGTGGGGGAAGCTGCTCTCCCGGCTGCTCGGCATGGCGTCGCTCGTCCTCGCGGGCACGCCGGTCCTCGCCCTCTGCCTCTCCCTGGGCGGGGTCGCACCCCTGGACGTGGTGAACGTGCTCCTCCAGACCAGCGTCCTCGTGCTCAGCGCGGGCGCCATGGCGACGTTCCTGGGCCTCTTCGCGAGCGGCCCGATCGTGCCCGCCGCGCTCACCTGGATCTGGCTGCTCTGCCTGTGGGGCCCGGGCTCCCTCCCCCTCGCCGCCGTGCTCTCGGGTGACACCGGGTTCGCGTTCTACAACCCGATCTACGCGATCGAGGAGGCCGAGGGCTGGTACGTCCTCGCGTCGCTGGGCAGCATCCTCCCGATCGTCGTGGGCATCGTGCGGACGGGGGCGGCCGCCTTCGGCTCCATGGCCTCCGGGGCCGACGACGCCGACGGGGGATACGGCGCGCTCTCCACGTCCGTGTGGCGCATGGAGGCGATCAAGCGGAACGCCGCCGGCCTCGGGGTGCTCCTGTTCGCGACGAGCATCGGCGTCCCGGTCATCGACTGGATCCTCAACCAGCTGACGACCGTGGACCTCCCCGGCGAGATCCTGGGGTGGTTCTGGAACGTCGGCTTCGTGTGGGTCGGCACGGTGATGTTCATGTTCGGGTGTCGCTGGTCGCTGCTCCGGAGGCGCCGCCCGCCGCGCAAGAAGGTCTCGTGGCGGCGCATGGCGAAGGAGTTCCAGGACGACGAGGACTACGAGCGCCGTCGTCGGTACGCGCAGGACGAGGGCCCCGAGCGCGCCGAGGAGGCCGAGGCGTGGGGCTCCCTGCTCGACAGCGCCACCGTGGCCCCCGTGAGCGGCCCCGACCCCGACGCGGTGGTCAGCCCGCTGCTGCGCGGGCGCCGGAACCTCAGCGGGCGCGAGGCCGACGTGGAGGAGGCGGCCCGACGGCGCCCCCGGAAGCGCTGGTTCCTCCGCGAGATCCGCGGCAACCCCGTGTTCTGGCGGGAGACGGTCACCCGCGCCCACGGCGGCCTCACCGGGGTGCTCTTCCGGGGCTACTTCCTGCTGATCTTCGGCCTCATGGGGATGTTCGCCCTCGGCCTCTTCGACGGCTCCGAGGGCCCCGAGATCCTCCTGTTCTTCGCGGCCTGGGCCGGCCTCGGCTCGGTCCTCGCGACCATCCTCATCACCTCCTCGTCCCTGGCCACCGAGCGCCGCGCGGGCACGCTCGAGCTGATCTGCAGCACCAAGCTCGGCCCCCGCGGGGTGGTGTTCGGGAAACTGCAGGCCATCGCGGCGTTCTCCGGTCCGGCGCTGATCATCGCGATCATCCTCGCGCTGCCGGGCATGAACACGTTCGTGGACCAGTTCGGGTCCGGCACCCGGGAGACCACGGCCATGCTCTGGAAGTGGGGGGCGACGGGGCTGTGGGGCGCGGTCGCGATCGGCTTCCTGGCCCTCTCCTGCATGTCGATCGGGCTCCGCGCGAAGACCCCGGGCCGGATCTGGATCCTCAACGTGCTCTGGGGTGCCCTGCTGACGATCGGGCCCGTCATCCTCCTCGCGGTGGGCGGACGGGGCGACGGGATCGAGATGCTGGTCGGCATCCTGGTGCCCATCTATCACGAGCCGTACTACGAGACCCCGGGGCCCACGCTCGCCCTGGGCCTGTCCATCGTCTGGTGGGCGGCCCTCTCGGTCGTCGTCTTCCGCGACAATGTGAGGCGTGTCGCAGCCACGGCGTGAGATCCGCCCCCGCTTCGAGGGGGTCAGCGAGACGCTCCTGATCACGCTCGCCGCGCGTGCGTCGGCCCCCCGGCTCCACCCGGACCTCGCGTTCGACGACCCCCACGCCCGCGAGTACGCCCGAGAGATCGGCTTCGATCCCCGTCGGTTCACGCGCGACATCGTGACCATGAGGGGCGTGATCCGGAGGGCCCGCCTGCTGGACGACCGCGTGAGGACGTTCCTCGCCCGGCACCCCGGGGCCCGCGTGATCGCGCTGGGTGCCGGGCTCGACACGCGGTTTCAGCGGGTGGACGACGGCCGAGTGCGGTGGACGGACGTGGACCTGCCGCCGGTCGTCGAGACGCTGCGCCGGCTGGTCGCGCCCCACCCCCGCCACCGCCTCCAGGAGGGCTCCATCGAGGACGGGGAGTGGCTCGCGGGGCTCGACGACGACGGGCCGGTCCTCGTGATCGTCGAGGGGGTGCTGATGTACCTCCGACACGGCGACGTACGTCGGTTCTTCGTGCGGACGGGGCGCGCCCTGCCCGCGGGCTCGGAGCTGCTGTTCGACTTCATCCACCCCGCCATGGCCCTCCTGGGGCGGGTCCATCCGTCCGTCCGCAAGACGCGGAGCCGGTTCCGCTGGGGGCTGCGCTCGCTCCGCACCATCGAGCGCTGGGCGCCGGAGTGGGGCGTCGAGGAGCGGGTCCACTACATGCCGCGCTTCGGGCGGGTGGTGGGCGTCGCGCGCCTCAGGGCAGGGGCACGTCGAACAGGTCCCGGTCGTAGATGAACGGCGGCTCGTAGGCCGGGTCGTAGCCGATCTTCAGCGGAGGCACGCCCCCCGCCTCGATCTGGATCCGGTACAGGTTCGGGGCGTCCCACGGCTGGTCCTCGATCCACCCGTGGCCGTCCGCGTGCAGGAACAGGAAGGGCTTCTCGAAGGCGGCCACCGAGGGCACCAGCCGCGCCATGAAGTCGTCGTGGCTGCTGCTCGGGTTGGCGTGGGCGAGGAGGACGGCGGCCTCGATCGCGAGGTCGTGAGCGGCGAGGTTGCCGTCGATCCAGTCGGCGTTGGCGGCGTGTCGCTCGGCCCACTCGACCTCGTCGTGGATCGCGCCGCCCGGGAGGTTGACGCCCACGAACAGCACGCCGTCGTGCACGAACGCGAAGTTCTCCTCGCGGTCCTGCTGCCGGTCGACGTCCGGCCCGAACTCCCAGTGCTCGTCGAACCGGAGGAACGAGGCGGACCACCAATGCCAGGCCTCATCGGGGTCCCCGCAGTCGTTCCACTCGTTGTCGCCGGGGACGATGAACACGGGCATCGCCGAAGGCCGCAGGAGGTCCGCGACGGTCGTGTAGTGGTTCTCGTAGCAGATGCCGAAGCCCTGGCTCTTGATGTCGCCGAGGTGGACGAGGAAGGCCGACTCCGTCTCCTCGTTGTGGGCCGCGATGATGGCGGCGAGCTGCTCCTCCTCGGCGTCCGTGTACGGGATGTCGCCGATGGACGAGAAGATGCCGCGCGCGTCCTCGAAGCTCACGGGCACGGGGGTCGGCTCGGGCACGGCGACGTCCTCCCCGCTCGGACAGCCGAGCAGCAGCGTCGCGAGGAGCGCCGGGCCGACGCGGTTCATTCGGGCGCCTTGAAGGTGAGGGAGGCGTCCACGGTCACGGTGTCGTCCACCGACTGGTGGGCGCAGAGCTTGATCAGCGCGGCGAGGCGGTCCGAGAGACCGAGGTCCTGGATCGAGAGCCTCGCCGGGCGGGTCGTGGCGACGGTCCAGCCGTTGGCGTCGGCCCGCGTGACCTGCACGGGCTGCTCGAGGGTCACGCTCGCGGACTCCAAGGCGAGCGTGAACGTGGCCGTCGCCGCGGTGGACCCGCCGGGCTCGAGGGTGGCGGCCTCGGCCTCGAGGCCCGCCAGGGTGAGGGTCGCCTGCTTCGCAGCGTCCGGGGCGGCCCCGAAGAAGGTCTCGGCGATGCGCATGTCGCGCAGCTCGAGCGCGGAGTCGATGCCCGAGAGGTCGATGGTGAGGGACCCCGTGGTGGCGCCCAGGTCGGCCGCCGTGAGGGCGAGCCCGCCCGAGACCTTCGTGAACTTGCCCTTCACGGGCGCGTCGCCGTTCTTGATGGACGTCCACTCGATGCTGCTCGCGGCCCCGTCCAGGACCACCGAGTGCGCCGCCGTCGTCTGCTCGGCGCCGGGGTCCGGAGTGGCCTCGGGCGCAGGCGCCGGGGGGTCCGCCGGGGCGTCGGAGGGGGCGTCGGCGGGCGCGTCGACGGGGGCCGGATCCGAGCCGCCGCAGGCGATCAGAACGGGCAGGGCGAGGGAGAGTAGGAGCGTGGAGAGGCGCATGGGGTTCCCTTTCGAGGTCAGCGGCAGAAGGAGAGCTCGTCGAGGCGCAGCACCTCGCCGGGGGTCGCGGGCAGGAAGACCATCTCGTCGTACGCGATGTTCCAGTGGGAGTAGGCGCCGCGCACGTTCCAGCCCGACGCCGCGGGGTCCCCGAACGTGGGCCCGAGGATGAGGGAGGTGCCCGCCTGCAGGATGTCGATCCAGTAGTCGCCCGTCGAGCTCGGGTTCTCCACCTCGATGGCGTACACGACGGTGTCCTGGAGCAGGTCGAACTCGACGGTGAGCGAGTCCACGGGGCCGTCCGTTACGATCGAGCCCGCCCCGGCGTACGCGGTCGCCGACGTGTAGAGCACGTCCACCGGGGAGCCGCCCAGCTCGGCCGAGAACTCGAGGCCCGGGACCGTCGCGCCCACGACGCCCGCGCCGTCGTCCAGCCCGACCGTGCCCGCGGGGGCGCCGTAGTGCCACTGGCACTCGCTGTCGAGCTGCCCGAGGAGCGTCGCCTCGTCGTCGAACAGCGGCGTCCAACCGGGGAAGTTGTCGGCGGTGCCGTCGCAGTCGTCGTCGAGCCCGTTGTCCATGAGCTCGTACGCGGACGGGCTCACCGCGGGGTCGTCGTCCGCGCAGTCCCCCTCGCAGTCGAGCCAGCCGTCCTCGTCGTCGTCCTTCTCCATGGGGTCGCCGGTCTTCGGGTCGAGGAACGGCTCGTCGTCGCAGTTGTTGTCGATCCCGTCGCAGACCTCTTCGGCCTCGGGGTTCACGTTGAAGTCGTCGTCGTCGCAGTCCACGCAGCCCGGCGTCCCGTCCGCGTCGAGGTCGATCAGCTCCTCGGGCAGCTGCTCGCCGTCGCAGTCGTTGTCCTGGCCGTCGCACACCTCGTCCGCGCCCGGATACACGACCTCGCGGTTCGGGTCGCAGTCCCCGTTGCACTCGTAGAACTCGTCGCCGTCCTGGTCCGTCTCGGTCGGCGGGAGCACGCCGTCGCAGTCCGAGTCCTCCCCGTCGCAGACCTCCTCGGCCCCGGGGAAGATGTCGGCGTCGGTGTCGTCGCACTCGTCGCACTCGCGGTAGCCGTCTCCGTCCGCGTCCGTCTCGCGGGCGGAGACCTCGCCGTCGCAGTCGTTGTCGCGGTCGTCGCAGAGCTCGGTGGCGCCGGGGAAGGTGAGGGGGTCGTTCTCCGCGCAGTCGAAGCAGTCGGGGCTGCCGTCGCCGTCCGCGTCGTCGCGCTCCATGGCCGCGAGGCCCCCGTTGCAGTTGTCGTCGAAGCCGTTGCACATCTCCCGCGCGTCGGGGTGTACGCGGTCGTCGGAGTCGTCGCAGTCCTCGGGGGCGCAGAACCCGTCGCCGTCCCCGTCGCAGGCGTCGTTGCAGCCCGAAGCGAAGGCGATGAGGAGCCCGGAGGCGACGAGCAGGGCGGCGATCGGAGAGACTGAGCGCATGGGCGGAGGATACTCCTTTCGGGTCGCCGCGGTCGCCGCTGCGGGGTGGGTCCTCGCGCTCTTCGCGCGGTCCGACAACCTGCACTCCCTGGCCGAGTCGACGTCCTACGACCGCCTCATGCTGGGGGCGCGCCTGTGGCACGACGGGGTCGCCGGGATCGACGCCAACTTCCCCCTGGGCAGCGCGGTCCTGTACGCGATCCCCCAGGCGCTCGGGCTCCCGCCGGTGGCCTTCGGGAGGGGCCTGTCGCTCCTGTTCGCGGTCGCCGCGGCGGCGGTGATCCTGCGCGTCGTGCGCGAGCTCGATCCCCGCGAGTCCACCGCGGCGGCGGCCCTGGTGGCGCTGGTCTGCGTGCCGGGGCTGGTTCGCGGCGCCGTCGTGGTGGGGGAGGAGGCGGCCTTCACGCTGGCCCTGGCGGGGGCCGCGCTGGGTTTGATGAAGGGCCGCTGGGGGTGGGCGATCGTGGCGGCGAACGCGGCGCCCCTCGTGCGCCTGGAGGCGATGGGCGTCGTGCCCCTGATCGCCGTCGGGGTCGCGCTCGTGGCGGGGGGGCGGCGGGGACTCGCGGGGGCCGTGGCGTGCTTCGGTAGCACCGCGCTCCACCTCGTTGTGAGCGCGCTCGGGCACTCCGGGGACCCCATCGGCTTCGCGCGGGTCGCGAGCGACGAGGTCGGGAGGAACGCCGCCCAGTTCGGGGGCGAGCTCGGCGCCGGGGTGCTGCCTCGGGCGGCGGCGGACCAGCTGGCGGGGCCCGCGGGCGGCGTGGTGTTGCTGGTGGCCCTGGTCGGGGTCGTGGCGCTGGTGCGGCGCCGGGAGTGGATCCCGGCCGCGGCCGCGGGGTACCTGCTGGTGTTCGACCAGGTGCTCACGTCGATCGGGGCGCTGGAGCCGCGGTCCCCGCGCATGCTCGCGCCGTTGCTGGTGTTCTTGATCGTCGCGGCGGTGGCGCTCCCGGGCCGCGACGGGCGGCGATGGACGACGGCGGGGATCGTCCTCTTGATCGTCGGTTTCGGGGTGCCGCGCGCGTGGGTGCAGGCGCGCGAGGAGCGGCTGCCCCCGGGGCTGGTCGAAGCGGCGCGCAGCCTCGGCGAGCGGCCCCTGGACGAGTACGTCGTGACCACCGAGCAGCACCCCGTGGTCGTGATCGAGAGCGGCCGCCCCCCCAGCTCGGTGGGGCCGGCGCACAACCCCGCGCGGGAGCCGGCGTGGCGGCTGGAAGTGTCCGACGAGGGGGTGGTCCTCCGGGACCTTCGGGGGGGGCGCTGAGGCCCGGACAGTGATGGACACATGTGGACACTCCCGGACGGACACTCCCGGACACCTCGTTCCGGAACCCGAGTGATTCCGGACGGTTGAGCTCCGCGCCGGACCGGCACGGGAGTTGCTCCACAGGGGGACATGCACCTCCTCCTCTCGGCCCGGCACGACTCCGGGACCCCTCTCCCGCCCGATCTCGCGGCCCCGCTGTGGGCCCGCCTTCGGCTCCTGTTCCCCCTCGCGCTCGTGGCCGTCGTGCTCCCGTCCGCGGCGAGGTTGGTGGTCCCCGCGGCGTCCCCGGGAGACGCGGCGGGGAGGTTGCGCACGCTGCTCGACGGGCTGCGTCGGGGCCCTCGACCGTCGGGCCCCTGGATCCTCGATCCGTCGGTCGTCCTCCGTCGGCCGGGGGAGCTGGAGCGGGGGGTGCGGGACGTCGCCTCCTCCCCCTGCGACGTGCCGGGCGTGCACGATCCCCTCGAGTGGCTGTTCTCGACGCATCGCGACGTCGTGGGAGCGACCGCCCGGCCTTGGGTCACCTCGGCCCGGCTCGCGGCGGCGTCGGGGCGGTCGGATCCCCGGTTCGCCGAGCGACTCCACCAGGAGGTGTCCGCCGAGGGCAGGGGGCGGCCGAGCCCGTTCCCGCGCCTCGTCGGCGGCGCGTTGGGGGCGAGCCTCGAGGACATCGACCGGGCGGCCGCGGCGTCGGTTCGCAGCGTGGAGGCGGACGGCGAGCCTCCCGCCCGCGCCGTCGACCTCTTCCTCGTGATCGGCCGCGCGCTCGGCAGACCCACGTCCGCGCTGTGCGACTACCTCGGGAGGCGCCCCGGGGACGCCTACGCTCGCATGGCGCGACCTGCTCCCGGGGAGGTGGACGCGGCCCTGCTCTGCTTGTCCGACGCGCGCCTCCGATCCCCCCGGGACGCGAGGCTCCGTTCCCTACGAATCGGACGACCGGGCGCGGGTCCGGCGCGCGGGGCCGAAGGAGGGAGGCACGCCATCGACTATCCTCCGGGGGCATGAACGCTGCCCGAGCGACGAAACTGTTGGCCGTCGCCGCCGTCGTCCTCGCCGCGCTCCGGCTGCCATGGCTGGCGGCCCGTCACGCGCGCCCGGCCCTGAACGCCGAAGCGGCCGACCTCCAGAGGGTGATGTTCTATCACTGGGGCCTGCGGGGTCACCTCGCCTGGGACTGGTGGGAGCAGGTGCTGCGCGACGGGTTCAAGCCGCCCCTCTGGTACGGCGGCGTCCCCGCGCTGGGGGCCTGGCGGACCACGCTCGACGCCGAGTTCCTCGCCTGGGTCCAGGCGGCGCTGCTCGTGGCCCTCGCTGTCCTGGTGTGGCGCGCGGCGTCGGCCCTCGCGGGCGCTTCGGCCGGCCCCCTCGCCGTCGCCGCGATGCTGGCCATGCCGGGGGTCGCGGGGCGCTTCACCGTCGCGGGGGTCGAGCCGCTGCACGCGGTCCTGCTGCTCGCCTGGGTCCTCACCCTCCGTCGCATGCGGGCCCCGGGCGTCGGTCCGCCCGCGCTGGCGGGGGTCCTCCTGGGGGCCGGCCTCTTGGCGAAGTGGAGCTTCGCGGCGTACGCCCTCGGGCCCTGGCTGGGGGCGGCCTTCCTGTCGCGTCGAGACGCGCGGGGCCTCGGCCGCCTGGTGACGGCCGGGCTGATCGGGCTCGCGACGTTCGGAGCGTGGTGGTTCACGGCCGCGGATCCCGCCGCGGTGCTCGCGGGGGCGGGCGACGAGCCCTCCTTCCCGGGGGATCCGATCGGGGCGCTGCTCTTCTATCCGCGCGTCGTCGTGACGGCCCTGGGCGCCCCCGGGCTCGGCCTGTCGGTCGCCGGGATCGTCGCCGCCCGGGGCCTCGAGGTCCGCGCCGATCGTCGCGACGGCGCCCTCCTCTTCGCGGCGGCCGCGGCCGTGCTGCTCGTCCACGTCGCGGTGCCCCACAAGGAGCTCAGGTACGTGCTCCCCGCCCTCCCGATGGTCGCCGCCCTCGCCGCCGCGCCCGTCGCCCGGCGCTTCGCCACGAGGGGGGTCGCCCGCCTGGGGATCGTCGCCGCGCTGCTCCTCGGGGGGGTCGCCTCGGCGCTCGTCCCCGCCACGGGTGCGGCCTTCCCGGGAGACCTGCGCCTGGTACCGAACGACTACGACGCCGGCCTCGACGCGGTGGTCGCGCACCCGAGCTTCGCGGGGCGCGAGCGCAACGTCGTGACCTATTCGCTGGACGTCACGCCCCTCTTCCCGGTGATGACGACGCTCGGCTGGGCCTTCTACTCGCGCAACGCGACCGTGGTGGTGGGGCGGGGGAACCACGTCGATCTGACCGAGCGCGCGGCCGCGTTCGACCTCGAGCGGTCCACCCACGTCGTCCTGGACCGCGACCTCGGCGACCAGGAGCGCGCGGCGATCGCGTCCATGGGGTTCCGGCCCGTCGTGGAGCGCCGCCCGATCGATCTCGGCGGCTTCCCCGTACTCTCCCTGTGGGCGCTGGAGCCCGGGCGAGCCCCTCCGAAGCGAGGTCGTGGTCCGGCACCGCCTCCGCCTTGAACCCCCGCCGCCCGCCCTTGGTGTCGGCAGTCGTTGACATGAGGTTGACAATTCGTTGACAACTTGTGCGGTCGGACTCTAGTCTGCTGACCTATTCGGACCTCCTGCGTTCTGGAACCATCATGAGCCCTCGATTCATCATCACCGCCGCCGCCCTCAGCGCGTCCCTGCTCCTCTCGGGGTGCTGGGAGGGCTGGGACCTCGGAGAAGGCGACGAGACCGACTTCCGGAACGACGGCAACGACTCCGACGGCGACGGCATCCCCGACGACCAGGAGGGCGACGGCGACTCCGACGGCGACGGCATCCCCGACTACCTGGACGAGGACTCCGACGGCGACACCATCCCCGACCGCGTCGAGACCGCCGACGACCAGGACGGAGACGGCACGCCCAACTACCTGGATCTCGACGCGGACGACGACACGATCCCGGACGAGGTCGAGGCCGGCCCCGATCCGAACAACCCCATCGACACCGACCAGGACGGGCTCCCGAACTTCCTCGACGCGGACTCCGACAACGACGGCATCCCCGACTCCGTGGAGGTGGGCGACGACCCGCTGAACCCCGTGGACAGCGACGGCGACGGCACCCCCGACTACATGGACACCGACTCCGACGACGACGGCTGGCCCGACAGCGTCGAGGGCACGGGCGACATCGACGGCGACGGCCTCCCCAACTACCTGGACCAGGACTCGGACGGCGACGGCATCCCCGACGACATCGACCCGGACGTGGACGGCGACGGCATCCCCAACGACGTGGAGGGCGAGGGCGACACGGACGGCGACGGCACCTCCAACCTGTTCGACCTGGACAGCGACGGCGACGGCATCCCCGACTCCATCGAGGGCTCCGGCGACCCGGACGGCGACGGCGTCCCGAACTTCCTGGACGACGACTCCGACGGCGACGGCTACCCGGACGCCTGGGAGGGGTACGAGGACATCGACGGCGACGGCGACGGCAACTTCATCGACACCGACAGCGACGGCGACGGCGCCATCGAGCAGGCGAACGGCACCCCCGCGGGCGCGGGCGACGACGACGTGGACGGCGACGGCATCTCCAACGTCGACGAGTGGGGCCCGGACACGACCACGCCGCTCGACAGCGACGGCGACGGCATCCCGAACTTCTTCGACAGCGACTCGGACGGCGACGGCATCCCGGACATCGTGGAGACGGACGACGACGCGGACGGCGACGGCATCCCCAACTACCTCGACGACGACTCGGACGGCGACGGCATCGACGACCAGTACGAGGGCTACGAGGACATCGACGGCGACGGCATCCCGAACTTCCTGGACGAAGACAGCGACGGCGACGGCATCCCCGACGGCCTCGACGACGACTACGACGGCGACGGCATCTCCAACATCGACGAGGGCTGGGACGCGAACAACCCGGGCGGCTCCACCGACACGGACGGCGACGGCATCCCCGACGCCATGGACACCGACTCGGACAACGACGGCATCCTCGACGAGGACGAGATCAACGGGCCCGACGGCGTCCCCGGCACGGGCGACGAGACCGATCCCGCCAACGAGGACACGGACGGCGACGGCTGGACGGACCTGCAGGAGCAGATCTGCGGCAGCGACCCGCTCGACCCGCTGGACACCTGCGACGGCTTCACCGAGCAGCTGCCCGGGGGCGTGGCGACCACGCTGACGATCCCGTACCAGACCCAGGTGCAGCTCGGCGACGTGATGTTCATCCTCGACGAGACGGGCTCCATGCAGGGCACGCTCGACGACGTGGCGAGCAACTTCTCGGACGTGGCCGCCGACATCTCGGCGCTCATCCCCGACGTCACCTACGGCGTCGCCTCCTTCGACGACTACAACACGCCCCCCATGGGTGCCGGCAGCGACCGGCCGTTCCACCACGGCGTCAGTCAGACCACGAACCTCGCCGCGGCCCAGAACGCGCTCGACGCGCTCGTCGCGGGCGGCGGCTGGGACTGGCCCGAGTCCACCGTGGAGGCGCTCTGGCAGGCGTCCACCGGCATGGGCTACGACCAGAACTGCAACGGCGTGTACGACGCGGGCACGGACGTGAAGCCGTTCACTGCGAACCCCCTGGACGCCTTCGGCGGCTCCACGTCGGGCTTCTCGGCGACGGACCCCGGCGCCGGCACCATCGGCGGCAACGGCTTCCGCGAGGGCGCCGTCCCGATCTTCGTCTACACGACGGACGCGACCGTGCGGAACGCCAACCCGCCCTACAACCAGGGCCCCAACGGCGGCACCACCTGCGCGGCGAACGACGCCTCCCCGGCGGCGCTCCAGACGGTCTTCCAGTCCATGTCGGCGCAGGCCATCGGCATCACCGCGCGGACCCAGGACGCCCTCGGCGCCATGCAGTCCATCGCGGGGTGGACCGACAGCTGGCTCGACATGAACGGCAACGGGGTCAACGACAACGAGTGGATGGTCTGGCCCAGCTCGACCTACAACATCGTCGACCTGGTGGTGGACGGGATCGAGCTGTTCACCACGCTCGTCACCTACGACCTGACCATCGTCGCGAACCCGCCGACGGGCACCGTCGCGAACATCGTCGCGTCGTGCTCGCCCACCGGCATCGAGTCCTTCTGCAACGACGTCCCGGCCCTGAACAACGTCGAGTTCACGATGACGCTGACGCCCGACGTGGGCACCCCGGCCACGATGTTCAGCTCCACGGTGTGGACGGTCCCGACCACGCTGTACGGCACGAGCGGACCCGGCACCGCGCCGGTCATCCTGGCCCAGTGGGAGCTCGTGTTCGTGGTGACTCCCCCGTAGCACTACTTGGTCACCTGGCTCGGTCGCCCCGCTCGCTCCGCGGCGCGGGCGGCTTCTTCACTCCTCGTCGCGTGTCTCGACACGCTTCCTCGTTGTTCATCGCCTCCGCACCCCGGTTCTTCGCGATGCTCGGTCGCAAGGTGACCAAGCAGTGCTCGGAACGCGGTTGCTATAACCGCCCCATGGGGCACGCGCCGACATCGTTCCAGACCAAGCGGGAGGTTCTTCGGACCCTCGTGGTGCAGGGGCAGCAGACGACCAAGATCATCGTCGACCCCGGGCTCCTGCCGGCGGACGGGGCGGGCTTCCCTCCGTCGATCCTCGAGCGCTTCTCCCAGGGGATCCCCCTGGAGCTCGACCCCTCGATGCCCCTCGAGCTCGACTTGGACTCGGACCCCTCCCGCGTACTGATGACGCTCGCGTTCCAGGGCACCATCACCCGCTGCAGGATCCCCTGGAGCTCGGTGACGTTCATCGGCGTCGGCCTGCCCTTCCTGGGCACGCCGTGGCGCGACGACGATCCCAAGCTGCCGGACGAGCCCGGCAACGACGGACCCGCAGACGAGAGCCCCTCCGGCCGCTCGCACCTCCGCGTCATCAAGTAACGAAGAAAAGTCCCGCGAAGGTTGCGAAACTCCGTCTGAGTTAGTAAGTAAGTAACCACCAACTAACTAACTCGGATGAGAAGCGGATGGCGCGACCTCGACAGGTGACGGACGAACAGGTGCTGGAGACGGCGCGCGAGGTGTTCATGGAGCACGGCCCGAGGGCGCCGGTGTCCATGATCGCGGGGCGCCTCGGGCTCTCCGACGCGGCCCTCTTCAAGCGGTTCGGGACCAAGCGGGAGCTCCTGCTGGCGGCCGTGATGCCGCCCGAGGAGCCGCCGTTCATGGGGCTGCTGCAGCGCCCTCCCGTGCCGGGAGAGGTCCAGGAGCAGCTGGTGGGCATCAGCACGGGCATCGTGCGACTGCTCAAGAGCATGATCCCGCGCATCTCGATCCTGCACGCGGCGGGGATCGACCCTCGGCAGGCCCTGCGCGAGCGGTACGAGGTCCCGCCCCCCATCCGCGTGCTGCGGGCCCTCTCCGCGTGGATCGCGGCGGCGAAGGAGGCGGGGGCTCTCGCGCCCCAGGTGGAGCCGGACGCCACCGCGATGATGATCATGGGCTCGTTGCACTTCCGGGCCTTCCTCTTCGGCGTGATCGCGCCCACGGCGGCGCCCCAGTGCACGCAGGAGCTCCCGGATCCCGAGGCCTACGCGCGCCAGGTCGTCCGTTCGCTGTGGTCCGGCATCGCCCCGAACGGAGCGATGGAATGAGTCGCCTCCTCGTCTTCTTCGTGTGGCTCCTTCCCGCGGCCGCCGTGGCCCAGGTCGACATCCAGCTTCCTCCCGAGGCCCGCTTCACCCGGACCATCCCCGGCGACCGCGTCGACGAGGCCCCCTGGTCGCAGCTCGGGGACGCCACCTTGGACGGCCTGGTCTCCGAGGCCCTGCGCGCCAACGGCGACCTCTCCGCGGCCGTCCGTCGCATCGAGCAGGCGGACGCCTTGGCCCTCCAGGCCCTCGGTCCCAACCTGCCGATCCTCTCCGCCTCCGTGGGCGCGAACGTGGGCCCCGGCGACGTGGTCGGCGCGTCGGTGCCCCCGGGCCAGGACCCGCCGGACATCCTCTGGACGGGCAACGCGCTGCTCCTCGCCAACTGGTCCTTCGACCTCGCGGGGGCCCGACTCCTGGCGTTCCGGGCGGGCCTCGCCGACACCGTCGCGGCCGAGCAGGACCGCGATCAGTTCGCCGTCGGGCTCGGGGTGCAGGTGACCGAGGCCTACCTCGACGCGGCCGCCGCCGCCGGGCAGTTGGCGGTGCTCGAACGTCAGCTGGCCCTGGGGTCGTCGCTGCTCGAGGGCGTCGAGGCTCGCTACGACACAGGCAGCTCCACCGCCGCGGCCGTCCTTCAGCAAAGGCGGCAGGTGGAGGCGCTCCGAGGAGCCCTGGCCCCCGCCCGCGCGGCCCTCGAGGTCGCCCGGAGCCGGCTCGCGGTGTTGCTGGCGAGGTCGCCGGGCGAGACCGTCGACGGCCCGGCGGCCCTCCCCGCCCTGCTGGAGCCGCCCCCCACCGGGACGCCCCGCGATCTGCTCGCCGGTCGCCCGGATCTGCGGGGCGCCATCGCCCGCCACGACGCCGGTGTACACCGCCGGATGGCCTCCGGAGCGGCGTTCGCGCCGAGCCTCGGGGTCAACGCCTCCGGCGGCCTCCAGTGGCGCCGCGCGGACGACGAAGACGTGGAGGACCAGACCACCTGGGGCGTGGGCTTCTCGCTCACGATCCCGCTGTTCAACGCCGCGACCATCGGCGGGGCCCGCCAGTCGCGAGCGGCCGAGCTCTCGTCCCGCGACGCCCTCGGCCAGCAGATCCTCGCCGCCGTGGGAGAGGTGGAGCAGGGCCTCGTGCAGCGCGAGCAGCTGGCCCTCCAGCTCGCTGCGCTCCAGCGGCAGCTCGCCGCGTCCCGGACCGCCTTCCGGGTCGCCGAGGACCGATTCAGCGCCGGGCTCGACGACTACCTCACCCTCCTCACCTCTTGGAGCTCCCTGCTCGCCGACGAGCTCTCCGAGATCAACGTGCGCCGCTCCCTCATCGGCGCCGACATGCGCCTCCGGGCCGCCCTCGGCGGTTCGTGGACGCGCTCCCTCCACGCCGGAGACCGACGATGAATCCCAAGTACCTCGCTCCCCCGCTCATCGTCCTCGCCACCATGGCGCTCGTGGCGGCCATGAAGTTCTCCGCCCCCGAGGCGGAGCGATCGGCGCCCCCGGCACGCGTGGCGAGGGTCAGCGTCGAGGTGGTGGAGGCCGTCGACGTGCCCGCCGTCGTGCGGGTGACCGGCAGCGTCGAGGCCGCCCGTAAGGTCGTCGTCATGCCGGAGGTGGGCGGCCGCATCGTCGCGCAGAGCCCCGAGCTCGTGCCGGGCGGGCGCGTGAACGAAGGCGACGTGCTCCTGAACATCGACTCCCGGGACTATCGCCTGGCCGTGGAGCAGGAGCGCAGCCGCGTCCGCCAGGCGGAGCTCGAGGTCGAGCTGGAGCAGGGCCGAAAGCAGGTCGCGGAGCGGGAGTGGGCGGCGGTCAAGGCGGACGACGGCGAGGGCGCGCCCCTGGCCCTGCGCGTCCCCCAGATGGCCACCGCCGAGCGGTCGTTGGCCGCGGCCCAGGCCGGTCTGGCGCGCGCGGAGCTGTCCCTCGAGCGCAGCACCCTGCGGGCGCCGTTCAACGCGATCGTCACGGACGAGTCGGCCGAGGTCGGCCAGGTCGTGGGCGCGGGCACCCGCATCGCGACGCTGGTGGGGACGGACCAGGTCTTCGTGCGCGCGGCGGTTCCGGTGGATCGGCTCCCCTTCATCGACATCCCCGGCCGCGGCGGGGCAGCGGGCAGCCGCGCGACGGTCGTCCACGACCTCGGGAGCACCACCGTCGAGCGCGAGGCGACGGTCCTGCGGCTCGTCGGCACCCTGGACGCCCAGAGCCGCACCGCCCAGCTCATCCTCGGCGTGGCCGGCCCCCTCGACTCGCCCCCCGGGGCCCCGCCCCTCCTCCCGGGCAGCTACGTGGACATCGAGATCCAGGGACGGATCGTCTCCCAGGTGCTGCCGGTGCCCCGCGCGGCCGTGATCGACGGGGACCGAGCGTGGGTCGTCACCGCCGAGCACACGCTCGCCCTGCGCACCCTCGAGGTCACCTGGCGAGACCCGGATGCGCTCTACGTGGCGGGCGGCATCGAGCCCGGCGCCCGCGTGGTCGTGAGCCCCCTGGCCCTCCCGATCGAAGGCATGGCCGTCGAGGTGGTGGCCCGATGAAGGGTCCCATCGCTTGGATGGCGCGGAACACCGTCGCCGCCAACCTCCTCATGTTCGCCATCTTCGCGGGCGGCACCTTGGGGCTCCTGACGATCAAGCAGGAGGTCTTCCCCGAGTTCACCCTCGACTTCGTAAACGTGACCGTCGCCTACCCGGGCGCGGGACCGGGGGAGGTGGAGCAGGGGATCGTGCTCGCCGTGGAGGAGGCCGTGCGCGGCCTCGACGGGGTGAAGCGCGTGACGTCGGTGTCGGCCGAGGGCGCGGGGAACATCTCGGTGGAGCTGCTGTTGGAGGCGGACCCGGACAAGGTCCTCGCCGACGTGAAGAACGAGGTCGACCGCATCCGCAGCTTCCCCGAGGACGCCGAGAAGGCCACCGTGGCCCTCGCGACGCGCCGGTCCCAGGTGATCTCGCTGGTGATCTCGGGCGACCAGGAGCTCTCCACGCTGCACGGGATCGCCGAGGACGCCCGGACCGAGCTGCTCACGAGCGACGACATCACCCAGGTCGAGATCCAGGGGATCCGTCCGCTGGAGGTCGCCATCGAGGTACCCCGGGAGACCCTGCGGTCCTACGGCCTGTCCCTCGAGCAGATCGCGCGGCAGGTGCGGGCGGCCTCGGTCGAGCTCCCCGGGGGCGGGATCGACGGCGAGTCCGGGGAGTTCCTCGTGCGCGTCGCCGATCGCAAGCGGCTCGCCGCGGAGTTCGGGGGAGTGACCGTCCGCGGGACCCTCGCGGGCGCGTCCGTCTCCCTCGGCGACATCGCCACGGTCATCGACGGCTACGAGGACACCGACGCCGAGTCCTACTTCAACGGGCGTCGGGCCGTGCGCGTCACCGCGTACCGCGTCGGCAAGGAGACGCCCAACGACGTGGCGACGGCCGTCAAGGAGTACGCGACCACCCTGCGCGCGGAGCTGCCGCCGAACATCGACGTCGTCACGTGGAACGACGACTCCGAGATGCTGGAGGGCCGCATCGATCTGCTCGTGCGCAACGCGCTGATGGGCGGCGTGCTCGTCCTCATCGTGCTCGGGCTCTTCCTCGAGTCGCGGCTCGCCTTCTGGGTCGCGCTGGGCATCCCCATCTCGTTCATGGGCTCGTTCCTGCTGATGCCGCAGCTCGATCTGTCCATCAACATGATCACCCTCTTCGGCCTGATCATCACGCTCGGCATGGTCGTCGACGACGCGATCATCGTGGGCGAGAACGCCTACTCGAAGATGCAGGAGGGCATGCCTCGCGAGGAGGCGGCCGTGAAGGGCGCCCGGGAGATGGCGGTGCCCGTCACCTTCTCGATCCTCACCACGATCGCCGCGTTCTCGCCGATGTTCTTCGTGCCCGGCGTCATGGGGAAGATCTTCCGGCTCTTCCCGGCCGTTGTGATCGCGGTGCTGCTCTTCAGTCTGTTCGAGTCCTTCTTCATCCTCCCCGCCCACCTGGCCCACGGGAAGGACAAGGCCCCGGGACCCATCCGTCGGGTGCTGGACCGGATCCACGGGTTCGGCAGTCGGCAGCTGACGCGCTTGACCGAGACGGTCTATCGCCCGCTCCTGCTCGCCTCGCTGCGCAACCGCGGGACCGTCGTGGTGGCGGCCATCGCCTCCTTCGTGCTGACGATCGCCGCCCTCGCGACCGGGGCCCAGCCCTTCAACTTCTTCCCGATCATCGAGGGCGACATCGTGCTCGCCACCGCGCGCCTGCCCTACGGCGTGCCCGTGGAGCTCACCCGCTCCGTAGGCGACCAGATGGTGAAGGCGGCCGAGACCGCCATCGAAGAGACCGGGGGCGACGTCATCCTGCGGGGGATGTTCACGCGCGTCGGCGAGGCCGCGCCCATCCAGGGCCCCGGCCCCCAGCGGCCCGAGAAGGGGAGCCACGTGGTCAGCGTCGAGATGGCGCTCGTGCCCAGCGATCTGCGCGACGTCACCGCAGAGGCCGTGGCCGACGCCTGGCGCAGGGCCATGCCCCCCGTGGCCGGCGTCGAGTCCCTGCGGTTCACGGCGTCCACCGGTCCGGGCAGCGGGGCCGCGGTGGACGTGCAGCTGTCCCACGTGGACGCCGAGGTGATCGCGGCTGCGTCCGCCGATCTGACGGAGGCGCTCCGGTCCTACAGGTCCCTCGCGAACATCAACAACGGATACGCGTCCGGGAAGCCCCAGCTGGACTTCGAGATCCTCCCCGCGGCGGCGACGCTGGGGCTCACCGCCAACGACATCGCCCGGCAGATGCGGGCGTCCTTCTACGGGGCCGAGGTCCTGCGGGAGCAGCGCGGACGGCACGAGGTGAAGGTCATGGTGCGCCTGCCCGAGAACCAGCGCAGCTCCGAGTTCGACCTCGAAGACATGCTCCTGCGCACGCCCGCGGGGGGCGACGTGCCCCTCTCCACGGTCGCGACCTTCTCCCGGGGCAGAGCCCCCACGTCCATCGATCGCGACGCGGGCAAGCGCGTCGTCAACGTGACGGCGGACCTCGCGGCGGGCGTCGCGTCGCCGCGGGAGACGCTGGAGTCCCTCAAGGCCGAGGTCTTCCCGGATCTGCGCGTGAAGTACGACGGCCTCTCCCTCGAGATGGCCGGGGCGCAGCGGGAGCAGGGCGAGTCGTTGGCGGCCCTCGGCCGCGGCTACCTGATGGCCTTGATCGCCATCTTCGCGCTGCTCGCGATCCCGTTCCGCAGCTACCTGCAGCCCCTGATCGTCATGGTCGCGATCCCCTTCGGGCTCGTCGGGGCCGTGCTCGGGCACTCGATCATGGGCTACGAGCTGAGCCTGATCAGCATGTTCGGGATCATCGCGCTCAGCGGGGTGGTGGTGAACGACTCGCTGGTGCTCATCGACACCACGAACCGCATCCGCGCCACCGGGGTCTCGGCGTACGAGGCGATCGTCGGGGGCGCCGTCCGTCGGATCCGGCCCATCCTGCTCACGTCGCTCACGACGTTCTTCGGCCTCGTGCCGATGATCTTCGAGACCTCCGTGCAGGCCCGGTTCCTCATCCCCATGGCGATCAGCCTCGGGTTCGGGATCCTCTTCGCGACGGTCGTGATCCTGCTGCTCGTGCCCGTCGTCTACACGATCGTCGAGGAGGTTCGGGAGGGCCTGCGGGGCGACCACGACCACGACGGGCGCTCGGCCGGTCCCGCCTACGCCGCCTGATCGGGTTCGCGCGAGCCCGGTCGTCGCGCACGGGGCATGCTGAAGGACGAACCATGCACCGACTCCTCCTGCTCGCCCTGCTCGTGCCCTCCGTCGCCTCCGCCGAGGAGGACGCGTTCGCGCCGTGCGACCCCGAGCCGCTCCTGATCCACCCTCCGCCGTCGTCCTGGGGCGTGGGCGGAGGCCGCTGCCTGCCGCTGCCCGCCGACCTGTTCGAGTTCTGCGACGCCCCCGACCTGCGGTCCGAGGCGCGGCTCGTCACCGGAGACCTCACAGGCGGCACCGTCGCGAACCCCGTGGACGTGCCCTCGGAGCTCTTCTGGCTGCCCACCGGCGCCTTCGACCTGCCGCTCGCGAGCCTCTGCGCCACGGGGGACGACCCCCCCGAGCCCCTGTTCGTCGTGGTCACGCCCCCCGAGTGGGAGCCCCGAGAGGAGGGCCTCCTGCTCGAAGGCGATCCTGACGCGGGCGTCCTCCCCGTGCCGGTCTACGTGGGCCCCGTGCCGCCCCCGCAGGCCCCGAACCTGGACCTGCGGCGACTGCGCGACGACGAGGTCCTCATCAACGGTTCGCCCGTGCTCGGCATGCACCTCGGGTTCGCCGCGACGCTCCAGGCGGGGGCCGACGCCCAGTCGATCGTGCACGTCGTCCGCACCGACGAGGACGGGGTCCCGACCCGGGCCGCGGACCTCGTCGACGCGTCCCCCGCGGAGTGGCGGGAGGCCCTTCGGCAGAACGGCGACGAGAGCCTCCGGGCGAGCCGCGCCGGGGTGGACTCGTCCCTACGGCCGCGAATCGAGGGGGTCTTCCGCGCCCACAGCTTCGACGTCACCTGCTGGGTGGCCGTGGTGGAGGCGGGGGATACGTCGTGGTCGGAGCCGAGCGAGGTGCAGTGCGCGGAGCCGGTGGACGCTCCGGATGGAGAGGTCGGCCCGGGCTGCGACGGCTGCTCCAACGCCCGCGGCACCCCCGCGCCCTGGGCGCTCCTGGCGCTGCTCGCTATTCCTCGAAGAGGTAGGCGGACACGGCCTCGAACGTGAAGCCGACGGAGATCCGACTGCAGAAGCCGTTGGCGTCCGGAAGCAGGTCTGCGCGGCTGTCCATGGCGGTGTCGATGAGCGATCGGATGTCGTCGCCGATGCCGTCGATCACCGCCATGTTGGCTCGGATCTCGGACGTCGCCACGCCCCCGGCGAAGATCCCGCGGTAGGCGCCGTCGTCCCGGCGGTGCATCTCGAAGCGACCGTCCAGCATCGTGAGGTCGATGGACTCGTCGAAGATCTGCAGCGGCAGGCGCATGCGGAAGTCGGCGAGCCGAACGACGTTCCCGTTGTCGGTCGCCGCGCACTCGCCCACGTAGCCGGGCTGGGTCGGGTCCACGTCGTACGTCTGGCCGGGGAGGATCTTCCCGTGCCCACCGATCGCGGGCGCGCCGGCGCCCCGGATCACGTTGAAGTCGAGGCAGCCGCCGCCCTGGTCGGTCAGCTCGAGGAGGAGGAGGAGCTCTCCGCTGTCCACGGCGGCCTGGATCAGCGGCCCGAGCGCCGCTCCCTGGGTGGCCTCGATCGACGGCAGGAGGGCCCCGAAGGAGTTGTCGATGCCGAGGCTGCCGTCCGGATGCGTCTGGTCGTCGATGAAGCAGCCCGCGGGATCCTCCGCGTCGCTGACGACGCCGTCGAGGTCCCAGCCCATGGACTCCCCGTCGTCTCCGCGCAGGAGCGTGAGGGTCTGCACGACGGCGACCTCGGGCTCCTCCGGCGTGCCCGTGCAACCGAGGGCGAGGATCAAGGCGAGGAGGGGGAGACGTCGCATCTCAGACCTCGATCGCGCCCAGGCCGTCGGTGACGCGGGCGTCTTCGGAGCCCCACTCGGGCCGGATGATGCCCATGGCGCGGATGAGCGAGAGCATCACCGTGCCGGCGCTCTCGCGGGTGGCCGAGCGGTAGTGGAGGTTCTGCTTGATGCGTCCGCAGGCGCTGCCCGCGAGGACGCAGGGGAACTCGTCGAGCGCGTGGGTGCGCCCGAGCGACACGCCGCTGGTCGCCACCATCACCGTGTTGTCGAGCAGGGTCCCGTCGCCCTCGGGCACGGCCTGCATGGCCTCGATGGCGTAGCGGTACTCGTCCATCACCTGCCGCACGACCTCGCTGACCTGCGGCTGCGGATCCGGCTCGTCGTGGGTCAGCTGGTGGTGGCCGGCGTCCGTGCCGGGATAGACCCAGTTGTCCACCCGGTGCGTCAGCTGGTGGGTGAAGACCCGCGTCTGATCGCAGGCCAGCGCCATGACGAGCAGGTCCGTGAGGAGCCGGTTGCGCGTGGACAGCGTGAGGATCTCCTCCTCGCCGGGAGGCGCTCCCGGGCGCTCGCACGCCTCGAGGTTCGGAGGATCCTCCTCCATGCGCGCGAGGCGCAGCTCGAGGTCGCGGATGCCCTCCAGGTGTTGATCGATGCGCGCCTTGTCGGAGGCCCCCACGCGGCCGCGCAGGTCGTTCGCGCGGTCGAGGACGACGTCCAGGACCGACCGACGCAGGGCCAGTCGCGGGTCCGGCTCGACGTTCTCGCCGGGGGCCCGGAAGCCTTCGCCGAAGAGCCGCTCGAACAGGGCGAGGGGGGACGACTCGGCGGGGTTGACCGAGTGCGGACCGTTGAAGGAGATGCCGCCGCCCGGGCGCGCGCCCGTCTGCAGCGAGCGGAACCGGGTGTCGCCTCCGATCTCCGCGGCCACCACCTGGTCGACCGTGGGGCCGCCGAAGGTGTGGTCGCCCTCTTCGCCGATGGGCGCGACGCCGGTGAGGAAGCCCGCGGCCCCCGACGTGTGCGGGATCGCGTTGAGGACCCGGACCTCCAAGCCCGTGACCACGGTCACCAGCTCCTTGACCGGCGCGAGGGGGGACAGCTGGTCGCTCAGCTCCCACGCGTCGCCCTCACCCTCGCCGACGGGGGTCCAGTGGATCGGGAGCATGCCGTTGCCCCAGAACCAGGTCCCGAAGCGCGCGGGCAGGGCCCCGCCGTCCGCGTAGGCGGTGCCGGAGCCGTTGAACATGGCCTCCAGGGGCGGGAGCCCGACGGTGATGGCGGCGCCCCCGAGGAGGCCGCGCAGGGCGGTGCGTCGAGAGAGCTTCACTCCACGTCCTCCGGCTCGCCGGGCTCGATCTCTCCCGCGGCTCGGAAGAGCGACGAGCCGGCGAGGATCGGCAGGAAGGTCTTGAGGCGGTGGTCGTCCGCGGCGAGCTCGTCCGCCAGCCAGGCCAGCGACTCGAACTGTCCGCCGCCCTCGACGGCGCCGTTGGCGTAGCGCGCCAGGTTCTTCACCACGCAGGGGACGAAGGCGTCGTGGTCCCGGACGGCCTGCCCGAGCTCGACCGGGTCGTTGAACACGGCGCCGTCGATGTCGCCGCTCGCGTCGATCACCGCGCCGTTGTCGGTGGCGCGGAACCGACCGACGCCGTCGAAGTGTTCGACGCCCAGGCCGATCGGGTCCATGAGGATGTGGCAGCCCGCGCACGACTCGTCGGCGAGGTGGTTCGCCACGCGCTCCCGAAGCGTGCGGGCGACCTCCGTGACCGGCGGGATGGAGGTGTCGACGCCGGCGGGGGGCCCCGGCATCACCTGGCAGAGCAGCACCTCGCGAATGAAGAGCCCGCGCAGCGTGGCGGAGGAGCTGACGGGGTGCGACTGGCCCGCGAGGAAGCTCGCTTGTCCCAGCAGCCCGCGCCGGAGCCCGTCCTCGGGGAGCTCGGCGGCGGCGAACCCGTCCCGGGCGGGGGCGCGGACGTCGTAGAGCGCCGCCAGCTCGCGGTCGACGTACGCCGTCCGCGTGGTCATCAAGTCCCGGACGTCGGCGTCGTCGTCGAAGACCAGGCGCTCGAAACCGAGCAGGGTCTCCTCCCGCGACGCGGGCCCAAGGGTGTCGCTCATGTAGGCGAAGACCCCCGGGTCCTTGTAGAGGGCGTCGAGCTCGCCGAGGTGCATGAGGTCGGCGAACCAGGCGCGCAGCCCCTCCCGGGCACGCGGCGACTCCAGCAGACGATCGACCTGAGCGGTGAGGCCCTCGTCGGTGGTCAGCTCGCCCGCGGCGGCGGCGTCCAGGAGCGCGTCGTCGGGGGTCGTGTTCCAGAAGAGGTAGCTGAGCCGCTCGGCCATCTCGAAGTCGGTCCAGCGACGGCCGTCGGCGGTGTCTTCGCCCAGCTCCACGCGGAAGAGGAAGTCGGGGGACTGCAGCAGGGCGGCCATGGCGAACTCGAGGCCCGAGTGGAAGTCGCCCAGCGTCTCCGCGGCCGTGCCCGCGATGGAGACGAGGCGGGTGGTCTGCTCGTCCGTGAGGGGCCGTCGCCAGGCGCGCCGTCCGAAGCTCGAGACGAACTGCGTGGCGCACTCGGGGTCCACCGTGCCCGCCGGGGTGCAGGGGACGATCCCGTCGCGACGCTCGGGGGCCAGCGCCTGCTCGGCGATGTCGTAGGCCGCGTCCTCGTACTGCTCTACGCCGCGCGGGGACACCGCGGTGGTCGACGCGCCCACGGCCTCGAACCCGCCGAGGCGCTGGTCGGGCTCGATGGCGCCGGGGACGAACACGTCGTCGCCCACGAGGTCGTGGATCGAGTTGACGTACTGGGCGCCGGTGAGGCGCCGCATGGTGGGCGGTTCGGGCGTCACCGCGGGCTCGTCCGGGCGACAGCCGAACGTGGCGGCGACGGTGACGACCGCGAGCGCGGAGGCGGTGCATAGGCTGATGCGCGACATCGCCGGGGATGGTACCAGCGGCCCCCCGCGCGGCGACCTAGGATCGGCCGGTGACGTCGATTGCCCTCCTGATCGCCCTGCTGGCGACGCCCCCGGCGGACCCGCCCCTGCGGGTGGGGATGGACTTCGAGGCCGCGACCCGCGCGCTGGGCTGCTTCGCGCTGTGGGGGGACGGGGAGGTCGTGGGCTCCGCGGAGTACCCCGCGACCCCCGGGTATGTGGACGTCGGCCCGGTCCTGGACGCCGGGGGTGTGCCCTTTCGCACGTGGGTGACGCTCGACTTCGATCGGGCCGCGTTCGCGATCCTCGACGGGGACTTCGGGGTCGGGTTCACGCCGCGGATCCGCCTCCCGGCGGGGACGGTGCCCGAGGGCGCGTCGGTGGGGGCCGCAGGGACCGTGGGGTTCGAGGGGACGATCGAGGTGACGCTGCGGGGGACGAACACCAGCGAGCGCCGCCCCGTCGGCTTCTCCCGAGGCTTCGAGCGAGCGCCGGCCGGAAAGGGGGCCGAGCCTCACGCGTCCTGGAGCGGGGTGGTCCCGGTGCGCGCCGAGGGGAGCCGCGGCCTCTACCGCTGGTTCGTCCGCGGAGACCTGACCGTCGATCTACACGTGTACACGGCATCTCCACCCCCCTGACCAGGGGCCGGCACGAAGATTGCGACTCCAGGAGAGCGAGGACGCCCCCCCGGGCGCCTCCCGGAGAGCACATGTCGACTTGGCCCCCGCGTCGCATCCTCGTCCCCCTCGACTTCTCGCCTCCGTCCCAGGTCGCCCTCGCCTACGCCGTGCGCGTCGCCTCGGAGTTCGACGCCTCGCTGCACGTCCTGCACGCGGGCACGCCGATCCCGGTGGTGCCCGTGGGGGTGGGCGTGCCTGCCACGACCCTCGCCGCGGCGGATCACATGACCGAGCTGCTGCGGGAGCGGGAGCGGGTCGGTCGGGAACACATGCTGGCGGAGGTCCTGCCGTTCGCCGACGACCACGACGTGTCGCTCCACTGGTGGGACGGCGAGGCCGCCGAGGCCATCATCCACTTCGCCGAATCGAAGGACGCCGACCTCGTCGTGATGGGCACCCACGGCCGCTCGGGGGTCGCGCGGGCCCTCATGGGCTCGGTGGCGGAGCGCACCCTCCGGATGTGCGAGCGGCCCCTGCTGCTCGTCCGCTCGGGGCCCGACACCGCCGCCCCGACGTTTCCTCCGGCGCGGATCGTGACGCCCACGGACTTCTCGGACGCCGCCGAGAGCGGGGTGGAGGTGGCCCGCGATCTGGCGAGCAGGTTCGGGGCGACCCTCGAGCTCGTGCACTCCCTGCCGCTCGTGTCGGGGGCGCCGTTCGGGTTCGACTTCGGCGGAGAGGGCATCGCCGGGCTGGTGGGGGACCTCCTCGAGGCGGAGGCGACGAACCTGCGCGACGCGGGCGCCGAGGTGACCACTCACCTGGTGGACGCCCCGGGCGCGACCGCGATCGCGCGCGTGGCGGAGGAGCGAGGCGCCGACCTGGTGGTGATCGCCTCGCACGGCCGCGGCGGAGTGAAGCGGCTGGTCCTGGGGTCGGTGGCCGAGCACACGGCCCGCATCGCCCCGTGCCCGGTGCTCGTCGTACGCCGTCGTCCCGAGGACTGACATGACGGCGGGGGGCCGCTCAGGCCTCGGCGCTGTTGCTCTCCGAGGCCCCCGAGCGACCGGGCAGCAGGCCCATCTTCTCCATGCGGTAGCGCAGCGCGTAGCGGCCGATGCGGAGGAGGCGGGCGGCGCCGCTCTGGTTCCCCTCGGCGCGCTCGAGCGCCTGTCGGACGAGGTCCCGCTCCAGCTCGGCGAGGTCGAGGCCTTCGGGGGGGAGCTGGAAGGCGCCGCCCTCGGCGACGGGCTCGCTGCGTCGGATCTCCGCGGGCAGGTCCGCGGCGGAGATCACGCCGCCCCGGCACAGGATCACGCCGCGCTCGATGACGTTCCGCAGCTCCCGGACGTTGCCGGGCCACGCGTACGCGTCCAGCAGCTCCATCGCCCGCGGCTCCACCGAGTCGACACGCCGACCCAGGTCCGCGGCCAGCTTGCGCCGGAAGTGCTCCACCAGAAGGGGGACGTCGCCTCGACGGGTGCGGAGCGCGGGGATCTCGATGGGGATCACGGCGAGCCGATAGAAGAGGTCCTTGCGGAACCGCCCCGCCTCCACGTCCTCCGCGAGATCGCGGTTGGTCGCAGCCACGATGCGCGCCTTGAGGTGCACGTCGGTGGTGCCGCCGACCCGCTTGAAGCGCCGGTTCTCCAGGGCCCGCAGGAGCTTGGACTGGGTCTGCAGGGGCAGCTCGCCGAGCTCGTCCAGGAAGAGTGTGCCGCGGCCGGCGACCTCGAACAGGCCCAGCTTCCGCGCCTTCGCGTCCGTGAACGAGCCGCGCTCGTGGCCGAACAGCTCGCTCTGGATCAGCGTGTCGGAGAGCCCCGTGCAGTCCACCTCGAGGAACGGCTCGTCCGCCCGACGCGAGCGCTGGTGGATCGCGCGGGCCACCAGATCCTTGCCGGTCCCGCTCTCGCCGGTGACGAGGATCGTGGGCGCGTCGGCGGCCTCGAGGCGTTGCAGCAGCTCGAACACCCGCTGCATGGCCGGGGACTGACCCACGATCTCCGAGTAGCCCGCGGCCACGGTGCGACGGCTGAGGGCGCGCAGGTGACGGCGACGACGCCCCGCGCCGAGGGCCCGCGACACGACGAGCATCATCTCCTCGAGGTCGAAGGGCTTCGGGATGTACTCGGTGGCGCCCATGCGCGTCACCTCCACCGCCGTCGCGACGGTCCCGTGCCCCGTGATCATGACCACCGGGAGGTCCTCGTCCTCGGCCCGGATCTGTTGCAGCAGCTCCGTCCCCGTCCCGTCGGGGAGGCGGATGTCGAGGATGACGAGCTCGGGGTCGTGCTGTTCGAAGGCCGCTCGCGCCGACGCGAGGTCGGCGGCCTCGAGCACCTCGTGCCCGTGGCCGCGAAGCTCTTCGGTGAGGGACCAGCGGATGAGGTCCTCGTCGTCGACGACGAGGACTCGGGATCCTGCTCCATGGTGGTTCACGACTCGGCTCCTCGGGGACGGGTGGGCAGGGTGATCACGAACCGGGCGCCCGCGTCGCCGGGGGCGAGGGCGATGGACCCGCCGTGAGCTTCGGCGACCTTGCGCACGTTGGCGAGGCCGAGGCCGGAGCCGGTGGAGTGGGTCGTGAAGAACGGCTCGAAGATTCGATCTCGCGCCTCGAGGGGGACGCCCGGGCCGTCGTCGGCGACCTCCACGTCCACCCACGCCCCCCGACGTCTGCAGCCGAACCGCAGCGCGCCCTCTCCGCCGGTGGCGCGGATCGCGTTGTGGGCGAGGTCCGTGAGGGCCATGCGCAGGCGCGCGGGGTCGGTGAGGATCCGCATCGAGGGATCGTGGACGTCGACCGTGACGGTCATGTTCGGTCCCGCCGCGTCGCGGGCGTCGGCGGCGGCCGCCTCGAGCAGCATGGTCACCGGCACCGCCCGCATGCGGAGGGTGACGGGGCGGGCGAAGTCGAGCAGATCGTTGACCACCGCGCTGGCCTGGGCGACCCGATCCCGCACGCGGCCGAGCAGCTCCGAGGGCTCCGACTCGGGCTCCAGGCGGTCGGCGAGGAGCTTGAGGGAGCCCGAGACGCCGCCGAGCATGTTGCGGATCTCGTGGGCGACCCCCGCCGCCGTGAGGCCGAGCAGCTGGAGCGCCTCGTGGTGTCGGTCCGCGGTGGGCGGATCGCTCAGCTCCAGCACCGTCGCGTCGCGAGCGCCCACGACGTGAGCGCGGGCGAGCACGGTGAGGTCGCCGGAGGCGAGCGAACGCACCCGCACCTCGGCGACCTCGGTCTCGCCCGAGGCGCGGGCGCGGCCCACGAGGTCGTCGAGCGTCTCGCGCGCGGGGTCCGCGTCGAGCTCGGACAGGGCAGCCGCGCGCAGCTGCTCGGGGTGGAAGCCCAGCAGGCCCTGGGCGCGACCGTTCCAGCGTCGCAGGGTGGGCGGCGTGTCGTCCACGAGCAGGCGGGCGGTCGTCCCCCCCGCGAAGGCGTCCTCGAGCTCGACGAGGCGGTCGGATCGGTCCCGCGCGTCGCCCGTCCGCTGGATGGCGTCCACCAGGCGCGCGGCGTCCGGGGATCGCACGACTGCGAGGTCGGGATCGAGGCCGTGCAGGTCTTCGACCAGCTCGTCCTCCTCGGGGCCGGGCGACACGATCGCGGCGTCCCAGCGCGTCTCCGCCACGGCGGAGCGGAACCGTTCGGGGTCCCCGAAGGAGGTGATCGTGCACACCGCGTCCAGGGATCCCCGCCGGGACGGGGGGACGCCGTAGGCCGCCACCCGCGAGAAGTCGAAGCCCGTGGGCGCGGTTCGCTCTCCGAGCCCGAGCGCCTCGTAGAGCTCGGGCAGCGCGAACGGCTTGCGGAGGACCGCCGAGGCGCCCGCGGCGAGGGCGCGGTCGATGTTCTCGTTGGTGTCGTAGCCGGTCATGGCCAGCCGGAGGAGCCCCGACGCCTCGGGCATGGCGAGCAGATCCGGTCCCGACGTCCCGGGCAGCCGCAGATCGACGAGCAGCGCGTCGAAGCCCCCGCTCCGCACCCGGCCCGCGGCGTCGTCCCCGTCCACGACGACCGTGGGGGCCGCGCCCCGCGTCCGCAGGAGCGCCGCGAGGGACTCGGCGAGGCTCCGGTTGTCGTCGGCGATGAGGACGCGCATGGCTCAGCGGGCCGCGGTCGGCAGCGTGAGCGCGACGGTGGTGCCTTCGCCGGACTCGCTGGAGACGTCGAGGCTCACGTCGTTGGCCTGCGCGAGCTGCAGGCTCACGGACATCCCCAGGCCCACCCCGTCGGGCTTGGTGGTGTAGAGGGGCTCGAACAGCTTGTTGAGCTCCCCCGGCCCCATGCCGACCCCGTCGTCGGCGACCCGCAGGATCACGGCGCCGTCCTTCAACCGCGCGACGACCTGGATGGTGCCCTCGCCGGGGCACGCCTCGACGGCGTTCTCGAGGACGTTGATGAGGATCTGGAGGACCTGGGCTGCGTCCACGTGTACATGGGGCAGGGCTGGATCCAGGTCGGACTCGATGCGGCAGCGGGGAGGGATCGACACGCGCCCCACCGCGCGCCCGACGAGGTCGTCCACGGACACCGGCTCGCGCCGGGGCTCTCGAAGCCGAGCGAAGCTGAGCAGGTCGGTCACGATCTCGGAGGCGCGTTCGGCGTCCTGACCGATGCTGCGCACGAGGTCCGAGCTCCGCGAGTCGGCCCGGACCGCCCGCCGCTCGGCCAGGGCCTGGGTGGAGGCGTGGATGGACGCCAGCGGGTTCTTGAGCTCGTGGTGGATGCCGGCGGACAGCTCCCCCACCGTCGCGAGTCGCTCCCGCCGCTGCATCTGCAGGAGGAGATCGTCGTGGTAGGTGCGGAGCATCACCCACAGCTCGATGTCGAGGACGCGGTCCACGGCGTGGATCGTCGCCAGGATCTCGTCCGGGTTCCCCGCGTGGACCTCGAAGGCCAGCTTCGCCAGGCCCCGGCGCAGGATGTTCATGCCGCCGTGCATGTACCGCGCGGGGAGCTTGTGTACGACGTGAGCCTTCCCCACGCGGACCGTGCTCTCGAAGTGCGCGCGGTCCCAGTTGCCCTGGAGCAGCTCGCGCAGCCACCGCTCGAGCTGCCCCCGCTGGCGTGGGATCTGGGCCTCGGGGTCTCGAAACGCCGCCGAGGCGCCGGGGTGGGCGAGGATCGTCGTATAGAACTCGTCCAGGACCGTTCCGACCACGCGCTGGAGCGGGCCCACCAGGGCCGCGATGCGCGCCTCGTCCTCCGCCGTGAGGCCGACGTATCGCTGCAGCTCAGCGAAGTGGTGGTGGGTGTCCATGACGTCTCCGAGACGGTCTTCGATGCGCATCTGTGCCGAATAGCACAGGCGCCCGAGGCCCGCTACTCGATGGCCCTGGCCAGGCCCTGGGCGTCCCGGATCTCGAAGCCGTGCCGCCCCGAGATGACGAGGCCCTCGGCCTCCCAGCGCCGCATGAGGCGGATGGCGGTCTCGACGGTGGTCCCGGCGGCGTCGGCGAGGTCCTGCCTGCTGAGGCGCACGGGCAGTCGACCGGTGGCCGCGTCTCCGTGGAGGCCCAGGAGGTGGAGGAGGAGGCCGCCCACGCGCGCGGGCACCGACGCGGCGCGGGTGGCGGCGATCTGGTCGATCAGTCGCCGGCGCCCCTCGGAGGCCTGGCGGGTGTAGGCGAGCGCGCACCCGGGGACCGTGGAGACGGCCATGCGCACGGGCGTGCAGGGCAGGAAGGCGATCTCCACGGGCTCGAGGGCGATGAGCGAGCCGGGGACCGGCTCTGCGTGCAGCACGGAGTCCCAGCAGGCGGCGTCGCCGGGCCCGAGGACGTCCACGACCACCTCGCGGCCGTGCTCCGTGTTGCGCTGCAGCTTCGCGTGCCCGCTGACGATCACGGGGAGGTGGCGGAGGACGTCGCCCTGCCAGAAGACCGGACCGTTGCGGAGGAACGTGCGCACGACGGCGCGATCGAACACCGCGGATCGGACCCGCGACGGGAGCGCGCGGATGGTCGGAATGCTCTCCACCGCCTCGGTTGTGCGAGCACCCCCGACCGTGTTCTCAGGATGTGTCATATGAAACAACTCGGCGCGAGAAGCGCTCATGATCCGAACCCGATGAAGAAGGAGACGGCGACGAAGAGGACGGCCCCGATCATGGTGAGCCGGAAGGTGTTTCGCAGCGTGTCGGCGGACCAGGGGTCCTCTTCGCGGGGGGGATGGTCGTGGGTCGAGGTGCTCATGGGTTCTCCGGCGGGGGTTCGACCGAAGGGGTTGCAAGGCGCGGGCCGGCCCGAGCCTCGCCGAACTTGTCAGCCTGCCAATCCGTCCCTGCGGGGCGCCGTCAGCAGCGGGGCGTAGACGGTCAGGAACCCGACCAGGGCGACGGCGAAGAGCACCCCCGACGCCTCCACCCAACCCCCGTGGCCGGGCGCCAGCCAGGGCCCGAAGACCCGCAGCGCGCCCGCCGAGGCCATCGCGGTGAAGCCCGCGGTGGTGAGCGCCGCGGCCCGGATCGGGCGCCCCGTGTGGCCCAGCGCGACCCGGGCCATCATCCCCAGGGTGAACGCCCCGATCGCCCCGGCGGTCAGGGCGTGCACGGCCACGGACGAGGGGACGAGGTCGAGGCCCGCCGCGGCGCGCAGGAGCAGGCCGAGCCCCACCCACGCGTAGCCCAGGTGCACGATCCACAGCATCGGGACGCGTCCGGTGCGGAGGCTGCCCCAGCCGCTCATGCGGACCAGCAGGGCGATCCCCCCGACGGCGGCGATCGCGGGCGCTGCCTGCGTCCAGCCGATCAGATCGACCCCGAGCAGCGCGGTGACGGCCGCCGTGGAGGCGCGCTCCCACCGCGGACGCCGGACGATACGGCCCCCGATGCGGTTGCCCGTGAACATGGGCAGGACCCGTCCCCCCACGACGACGATCAGCACGACGACGGCGTCCAGGGCCACCTGCTGGGCCCACGGGATCCAGGTCACGCGCGTGAGCATCGCGGCCTGGGCCGCTGCGAGGACCAGGACCAGGGGCACGAACCCGTAGTTGCGACGGTCCCGAGCGAGGATCAAGGGCCGCGCGATCGCGCCCGCGAGCGCCACCAGGAAGGCCGTCGCCAGGATCGTCGTGATCGGGCCCCGCGGGCCCACGAGCGCGGCGACCCGGGCGACCACCCAGAGCGCGGCGAGGCCCACCAGGGCCGGCCCCACGGCGGTGGGTCGCTTGGTCCAGTTGGAGACCGCCGTGAGCAGGAACCCGGCGACGACGGCCGCGGCGTACCCGAAGAGCATCTCGTGCGCGTGCCAGGCGATCGGGGGGAGGGGGGACGAGACCGGGAGCACCCCGCGCCAGGCGGCCAGCCAGGCCGGGAGGGCGATCGCCCCGGCGAGGGCGGCGAGGGCGAAGAACGGACGGAACCCCTTCGCCCACAGCGGATGCCGCGAGGTCCACCAGGGGCCGGGTTCGGGAGCCGGGGTCTCGCCACGGAGCAGGAGTCGAGCGCGCATGCCGTGTTTCGGGTGCAAGGCTCGCGCCAGGCACGGCCCGTGCAACGCCGGCCGCCATGAAGACGTTTCCGATTCTCTTCGCCCTCGCACTCTTCCTGTCCACGGCCGGCCCGGCCCTCGCCGACGAGGCCCCGCCGGTGCCGACGTTCACCTTCAGCCTCCAGGAGCGCGCTCGCCTCGACTGGACGCCCGACTTCGACTGGGACGCCTCCACCGCGGGCAGCTGGTCCATCGGCAACCGCGCGCGGGTGGGCGTGAAGGCGGCGCTGGGGCCCGTGTCCGCGTTCGTCCAGATCCAGGACGTCCGTCGGTGGGGGTCGGAGTTCAACCCCGCGAACCAGGGGGAAGGCACGCTGTTCGACTGGAGCGCGGACGGCCTCGACGTGCACCAGGCGTACGGCGCGCTCACGAGCCCCTTCGGGCTGGAGCTGCGCATCGGGCGCCAGGAGATCAACTGGCAGGGCCAGCGGCTGATCGGCGCGGTGGGATGGACCCACCAGGGCCGCTCGTTCGACGCCGTGCGGCTGCGCTGGGACGGCACGCCCGCGGGCGCCGAGTTCTTCTACGCGCTGCTGCTGGACCGCCCCGTGAGCGCCGAAGACGACGGCCGGCCGCTCGAGGACACGCACCTGCTCGCCGTGCGGGGAGGCCCCCGGGTGGCGAAGGCCCTCACCCTCGACGGCCTCGCCATCGTGCGGATCGACACCGCCGCGAGCGAGGTCCTCGGCACGTTCGGCGCCCACGCGAAGGGCGAGGTCGGGCCTCTGCGCTACGAGATCGAGGGGTACGGGCAGGCCGGGACGCGCGGCGCTTCGACCGTCGCGGCGTACCTGTTCGGCGTGCGGGCGGGGGCGGCGATCCCCGAGGCCGCGCACATGTACGTGGGCGGCGGGCTCGATCTCGTCTCCGGCGACCCCGACCCGACCGACGACGCCATCCACACGTTCGACACGCTCTACGCCACGAACCACAAGTTCTACGGGCACGCCGACCGCTACCTGGCCCTGCCGAAGCACACCGCCGGCCAGGGCCTCGTGGACGGCCTCTTCTCGTGGCGGGTGAAGCCCGTGGACGGCCTCGCCGTCAAGGTCGACGTCCACGCGTTCGCCGCCCCTGCGCCCGCGGATGCCGACCGCGCGTTCGCGGGGGTGGAGACGGACGTGGAGGTCAAGGTGACCCCGATCAAGAACTTCAGCGTCTCGGCGGGCGTGTGGATCTACGCGCCCGGCCCCCTCCACGGGGCCGACGGCGAGCCCGAGGCGGGCGGCTTCCTGATGACCGACTTCCGCCTCTAAAATGGCCGCCT
>CAZUHI010000042.1:0-65018 GCA_964620495.1 uncultured Rickettsiales bacterium
CTCCCCGGGGGGTTGGAGGCAGCATGCGACTGGTCGGAGCTCTCCTCTCGGCGTTGGTGGTCACTCTCGCGGCGGCGGACGCGTCCGCGGTCGTCGTGAACTACGACGCTCTGTCCGGCAGCACCGGGTTCTCGTACACCGAGAGCGGGGTGCGTCACCGGTTCTATACGACGAACTTCAGCACCAACGGCCACTGGCACCGGGGCGGGTCGGGGCCGGACTACTTCATCTACGGGCACAGCGGGTGCTGCTCGCAGCGCGGGATCATCGACATGAACGGGTCGCCGTTCGTGATGGTCGAGTACCTGATCGAGGACGACAACAGCCTCGCCACGTGGACCGGCTACCTGAACGGGGCCGTGGTGTGGACCGCGCCCCAGACCGGGGCCACCGGGACCACGTTCAGCTTCCCGAGCGGGTCCGTCGACGAGGTCCGGTACGTCCTCACCGGCGGCGGAAGCCTCGGCTGGGACGACCTCGAGGTGCAGCTGTGCCTCCCCGTCGCCGACGCCGGCGGCCCCTACACCGTCGCCGAGGGCGGCTCGACCACCGTCACCGCCGCCGGCTCGACCGCCACCGGCAGCACCATCACCGGCTACGACTGGGACCTCACCAGCGGCACGGGGAACGGCCCCTTCACGGACGCCACCGGCGTCACCGCGACCTTCGCCGCGGGCACCCTGGACGGCCCCACCTCCACCAGCGTCGGCGTGCAGACGACCTGCTTGGGTGTCTCGGACGACGACGCGGCGACCGTGACCGTCACCAACGTCGCCCCCACCGTCACCGCGACCATCCCCGCGACGGCCGATGAGAACGACACCGTCTCCTTCTCCGTCACCGCCACCGATCCCGGCCCCGACACCTTCACCTACCTCTGGGACTTCGGCGACGGCTTCGCCTCCACCGCCCAGAACCCCACTCACGTGTACCCCGACGACGGCACCTTCACCGTCACCGTCACCGTGGACGACAGCGACGACACCACCGTGAGCACCGGCACGCTGGTCGTGTCCAACCTCGCCCCCACCGTCACCTCCACCCTCGGCCCCGCGACCGGCAACGAGGGCGATCTCCTGACCTTCGCGGGCGCCGCCACCGACCCCTCGCCCGTGGACGCCGTCGCCCTCGCCTACACCTGGGACTGGGGCGACACCACGTCGGGCACCGGCTCGGCCGCCCAGCACGCCTGGACCGACGAGGGCACCTACACCGTCACCTTCACGGCCACCGACCCCCAGGGCGCCGCCGACACCGCGACCCTGAGCGTCGCCATCTCCAACGTCGCGCCCACGATCGACTCCTCGCCCACGCTCACGGCCACCGAGGGGGTCCTCTGGTCGTACGCCCCGTCCGCCGTCGATCCCGGCGCCGACACGTTCACCTGGAGCGTCTCCGGGCCCGCGGCCATGACCGTCGATCCCGCCACCGGCCTCCTCGAGTGGACCCCCGGCCTGGCCGACGCCGGGCCCCATGTCGTCACCCTCACCGTCGACGACGGCGACGGCGGCACCGACGCGCAGACCTTCACCCTGGTCGTGAGCTTCGTGGACGACGACGGCGACGGCATGTCCGACACCTGGGAGGCCGCCAACGGCCTCGACCCCACCGACCCCACGGACGCCACCGGCGACCCCGACGCCGACGGCGTGTCCAACCTGGACGAGTTCCTGGGCGGGACCGATCCCAACGTCTTCGACGGGCCCGACACGCCCGTCCCCACCTCGCCCATCGACGGCGCCGAGGTGGCGGACGCGCAGCCCACCCTGGTGTGGGATCCCGCCAACGACCCCAACGGCGACGCCCTCACCTACGACGTGGAGGTCTACGCCGACGCCGCCCTCGCGACGCTCCTCACCAGCGCGAGCACGGCTGATCTCGACTGGGACGTGGACGTCGTCCTCCCCGAGAACGCCGACGCCTACTGGCGGGTGCGCGCCGACGACGGCTGGATCGCGAGCACGTGGTCCGATCTCGAGCCCTTCTTCGTCAACGAGACCAACGAGGCCCCGTCCGTCCCGGCCGCGCTCGCCCCGATCGACGAGCAGGTCGTCGGGACGCTGACCCCCGAGCTGACGTGGTCGGACTCCGTCGACCCGGACCGGGATCCCGTCGCATACAACGTCCTCGTGAAGACCGCCGAGGGCGACGTCGTCACCACCGCGACGATCCCCGCCGCCGCGCGCGACGTCTCCTGGACCGTCGACGTCCCCCTCGTGGAGGACACCTGGTACGCCTGGCAGGCCGAGGCGGTCGACGACGAAGGCCTCGCGAGCGGGTACTTCCCGTCCGAGCCCTTCTTCGTGACCACCGACAACGCCCCCCCCACGGCCGTCGTGTTCCTCGATCCGCTCGACGCGGACGTCATCACGAGCGCGTCCCCCGCGCTCGAGGCCTCGGAGGCCGTCGATCCCGAGGGGAGCGAGGTGACCTATCGGTTCGGCGTGGACTCCGTGGACTCGTTCGACTCCGGCGATCTCCAGGAGGCCGACGTCGCCCACTCGGGCACCGGCTCCGTGACCTGGGACCTCGCCGCCGAGGGCATCGAGCTGGCCGAGAACGCGTCCTGGCACGCCCGCGTCCGGGCCGAGGACGCCGACGGCCTCGCCTCCGCCTGGGACACCATCGAGTTCTTCGTGCGCGGCGAGAACGACGCCCCCAGCGTCCCGGTCCTGCTCGCTCCCGACGACGGCGCCGCGTCCGACGGAGCGTCCGTGCTCGTGATCGCCCACTCCACCGACGTCGAGGGCGACGGGGTGCTCTACGACCTCCGCGTGGGCGTCGACCTCGGCTTCTCGGAGGTGCTCGCGCAGACCACCGGCGTCGCCGCCGGGCAGGGGCCCGAGGGCACCGCCGACCAGACCTCCTGGCTCGCCGAGCTCGACGGCTCCGGCACCGTGTACTGGTCGGCGCGCGCAGTCGACGATCGAGGGGCGGCGTCCGCCTGGGCCGTGGCCCGGTCGCTCGTGCTGGACGAAGGAGTCATCCTTCCGGGCGACGACGACGACGACGACGACGACACCGACGGCCCCGACTGCGGCTGCACCGAGAGCCCGCGGGCCGCGTCCAGCTGGTGGCTGCTGGCGGTCCTGCCGTTCGCGGTCCGTCGCCGCCGCTGACGTCGTGACCCGGGGGGGCGGCGCGGCGCTCGGCGCCCTGGTGGGCGTCGCCTACGGGATCGGGGTGGCCCTCATCCTCGGCCTCCCCCACGCCTGGGAGCTCGGCGATCTCGCGGCCCTGGCGGCGCACGCCTCGCTGGTCCCTGCGCCCCTCTTCGCCGCGCTCGGGTTCGCGCTTCGTGGCCTCGGGAGGTGGCTGGTCCCGGCGCTGGGCTCGCTCGCCGGGGCCGTCCTCCTCGTCGGTCTGGGTCCGTCCGCTCCGCCTTCACCCACCGTCGCGCCGGGGCCGGAGGTCGCGAACGACGGCCTGAGCGTCCTGGTCATCGCCGTCGACGGGGCGGATTGGGACGTCCTGCAGCCCCTGATCGACGCGGGCGAGGCCCCTCACCTCGCCGCCCTGCAGCGCGCCGGGACGTCGTTCCCGCTGCGGTCCCTGGAGGTCACGTCGTCGCCCGTGGTGTGGACCACCGTGGCCACGGGGCGCGCGCCGGAGGATCACGGCATCGACGGCTTCCTCTCGTCGACGCTGCGCTTCTCGTCTCCGCTGCGACCGGTGACGGCGATGGCCCCCCATCCGCGCCTCGATCGGCTCCTCCGGATCGTGCCCGGGGCGAGCCTGGAGGACCTCCCGGTCACTTCCCTCGACCGTCGAGTGACCGCGATCTGGAACCAGGCCACGGCGGCGCGAAAGTCGGTGGTCACCGTCGGGTGGTGGGGCACGTGGCCCGCCGAGGACGTGTTCGGCGTGCAGGTCTCCGATCGCGTGAGCTACCAGCGGCTCAACGCGTCCTCGTCCGCGCGCGAGGTGGAGGTGGGCCAGGTGACCCCCGCCACCCGGTACGGCGTCGTCCGCGACCTCGTGGTGGCGCCGTCCGAGGTCGACGATCCGCTGGTGCCGCCGGGGGACGCCTGGGTCGAGCACGATCCGCCGTCCGAGCTGCGCGTGGCCCTCGCGGCGATGGACACGTACGGCGCGATCGGCCGGGGCCTCGTGGCGGGGCGGCCGGATCTCTCGATGGTGTACTTCCAGGCGGTGGACATCGCCTCGCACTACTACTGGGCGGCCGGGTTCGGACCGGGCCCCGAGCACCCGAAGCCCACCGAAGCGGAGCTCGAGCGTGACGGCGACGTGGTGAACGCCGTCTACCGGCGCCAGGACGCCTGGGTCGGGCGGCTGGTGGAGGCCTTCGGGGGGGTGAGCGACGACCGGGTCGTCGTCGTGCTGTCCGATCACGGCTTCGGCCCCGCGGAGCGAGTCCAGAACCGAAGTCCCCGGGTGACCGGGACGCACCGCCGCGACGGCATCCTGATCGCCGCCGGAGGACCCCTCGCGGGGGCCGCCCCCGAGGCCGACGCCACCGTGTTCGACGTCGCCCCGACGCTCCTGCACCTGCTCGGCCTCCCGGCGGGCGAGGACATGCCGGGCCGCGTGTGGGATGCCGCCCGCGGCGCCTCCGAGCCGCGCCGGATCCCCACCTGGGAGGGGGAGGGGACCCGACGGCGTCCCCCGCCGTCGGACGCGGCCGACCGAGACAAGATCGAGCTCCTGCGCAGCCTGGGATACCTGTAGAGCACCCCCGCCGGGCGGCCGTTAGGATGCCCGCCATGTCCGACTCGCCCGGCTTCCCCACCGTCCGCCTGCGCCGCCTGCGCCGCACCGAGTCCCTGCGCGCCCTCGTCCGCGAGACGCACCTGCGACCCGACATGTTCGTCCTGCCCCTGTTCGTGGTCCCGGGCGAGGGCGTGAGGGACGAGATCCCGTCCATGCCGGGGCAGTTTCGATGGTCCGTGGACCGCATCTCGGAGCCCGCCGCCGAGGCGTTCGAGCTGGGGGTGCGCTCGGTGATCCTGTTCGGGGTCCCGGAGGCCAAGGACGCCGTCGGCAGCCACGCCGACAACGAAGGCGGCATGGTCCAGCGGGCCCTGGGACGCCTCGCCGCGGATGTCCCCGACATGCTGCGGATGACGGACGTCTGCCTCTGCGAGTACACCGATCACGGCCACTGCGGGGTGCTCGACGCTCACGGCGCCGTCCGCAACGACGCCACCCTCGAGCTTCTGGCGGCCGAGGCCGTGTCCCACGCCCGGGCGGGCGCGGAGGTCATCGCCCCCTCGGACATGATGGACGGCCGGGTGGGCGCCATCCGCGCGGCCCTCGACGGCGCCGGCTTCGACCAGCTGCCGATCCTCGCCTACTCCGCGAAGTACACGTCGGGCTACTACGGACCGTTCCGCGACGCCGCGGACTCGGCCCCGGCCTTCGGCGACCGCCGGGCGTACCAGATGGACCCGCCCAACGGCCGCGAGGCCCTCCGCGAGGTCGCCGCCGACATCGCCGAGGGGGCCGACATGGTCATGGTCAAGCCCGCGCTGGCCTACCTCGACATCGTGCGCCGCGTGCGCGAGACCACCGACCTCCCGCTGTTCGCCTACAACGTGAGCGGCGAGTATTCGATGGTCAAGGCGGCCGCCGCCAACGGCTGGATCGACGGCATGCGCGTCGCCGTCGAGAACCTCACCGCCATCGCCCGCGCGGGCGCGGACGGCATCCTCACGTACCACGCCACCGAGGTCGCTCGGCACCTCCAGGAAGGCTGATGACCCTCTCTCTGTTTCCCGATCACGGCAAGCCGCCCGAGCCGCCGCCCAAGCGCCCGTCGCTGTACATGGTGGACGGGCCCAACATCGCCTACCGCGCGCACTACGCCCTCCCGGGGCTGACCAACAACCAAGGCGACCCCACCGGCGCGCTCTACGGCTACTGCCTGATGCTCTTCAAGCTCCTCAAGGAGCACAAGCCGGACTACCTGTGCCTCGTCTGGGACCCCCGCGGGGGCACGTTCCGCAACGAGTGGTACGCCGACTACAAGGGCACGCGGCCGGACATGCCCGACGAGCTGCGGCGTCAGATCGAGCAGTTCCCCGTCATCGCCGACGCCCTGGGCCTGACCCACTACGTGCTGGCGGGCTACGAGGCGGACGACGTCCTCGGCACGCTGGCCACCCGGCTCAAGGACCGCGTGGACGTGACCATCGTCACCGGCGACAAGGACATGATGCAGCTGGTCGACGGCGACCGCGTCACCCTCCTGGACACCATGAAGGACCTGCGCATCGGGCCCGACCAGGTGGTCGACAAGTGGGGTGTCCCGCCCGAGCGCATCGTCGACATCCTCGCGCTGATGGGCGACAGCTCGGACAACATCCCGGGCGTGAAGGGCATCGGCAAGAAGGGCGCCGCGCAGCTCGTGCAGGAGTGGGGGACCGTCGAGAACCTCTTCGCCCACGTGGACGAGGTGAAGGGCCGCGGCCGCAAGCCGCTCCAGGCCGAAGGAGCGCACGCCGACGCCGTCCTCTCGAAGCGCCTGGCCACCATCGCCCTCGACGCGCCCGTGCCCCTGGACCTCGAGGACTTCGCGTACGCGTGGCCGCCCGCGGACAAGGTCCCCGTGCGCCGGGTCTTCATGGAGCTCGAGTTCAACAACTTCCTCGCCGAGCTCGGCGGCGACATGCAGACGCTCGACCGCGGCCGCTACCGGGCGATCACGGACGAGGCGGCCCTTCGAGACGCCGTGCGGCGCATGCGGACGGCCGCGCGGCCCGCCTTCGACGTGGCGGTGGCGGCCGACGGTCCGGGGGCGACGCGGGTGGTGGGCGTGGCCCTGTGCGCGGACGACGCCCGGGTCTGGTACGTGCCGCTGGGACACGACTCCGGCACCCAGCTCCCCATGGACACGGCCTTGCCGATCCTCGCCGAGCTCCTCTCGGACCCGAACGTCGCTCTGCTGGGGCACGACGTGAAGAGCGCACATGGTGCTTTGCAGCGCGTGAGTCTCGACATCACGGCGATTGGCGGCGACACCCGCATCGCAAGCTTCCTCCTCAACGCCGCGCGCAGGACCCACAAACTGGAGGATCACGCGCTGTCCTTGCTCGGTCACAAGATGGGGGACCGTGAGGCCATGCTGAAGAAGGCGAACGGGGCCCAGGCGCTGCCCATCTCCGAGGCGACCCAGCTCTTCGGGGAGCGCGCCCACGTCGTCCACCTGCTGCACCCCCGCATGGTCGAGACGGTCGAGAAGAACGAGATCGGGGCGCTGTACCGCGACCTCGAGCTGCCCCTGATCCCCATCGTGTCCCGCATGGAGCGGCGCGGCATCCGCGTGGACGTCGGCCTCCTCGAGGAGTACGGGGCCGAGCTCGCCCGAGACATCGAGACGGCCCAGCAGACCGTGTTCGAGCTGGCGGGCGAGGAGTTCAACGTCGGCTCGCCCAAGCAGCTCCGCAGGATCCTCTTCGATGAGCTCGCGCTGCCCGTCATCAAGAAGACGAAGACCGGGCCGTCCACCGATCACGCGGTCCTGGAGGAGCTCGCCGAGCAGCACGACCTGCCCGCCGGGATCATCCGCTGGCGGTCGCTCGCGAAGCTCAAGTCGACCTACGTCGACGCCATCCCCCCGCTCGTACACCCTGAGACCGGGCGCGTGCACACCCACTACAAGCTCACGGGCGCGGAGACGGGCCGCCTGTCCTCGGACAGCCCCAACCTGCAGAACATCCCGATCCGCACCCCCGCGGGCCGCCGCATCCGAGAAGCGTTCGTGCCCGCGGACGGCTGCGTGCTCATGTCGGCGGACTATTCGCAGGTGGAGCTGCGGGTCCTCGCGCACCTGTGCGGCGGCGAGGGCGGCTTCTCGAAGGCCTTCGCCGAGGGGAAGGACATCCACCGCGCGACGGCCGCCGAGGTGTTCGAGGTGGCGGAGGAGCTGGTCACCAAGGAGATGCGGAGCGCGGCCAAGGCGATCAACTTCGGTCTGGTCTACGGGCAGGGCGCCTTCGGGCTGTCGAAGGTGCTGCGCATCCCGCGGCGCGAGGCGAGCAAGTACATCCGCAAGTACAAGAAGCAGTACCCGGAGGTCGACGGGTACATGAAGCGCATCGTCGACTTCGCCTCGGAGCACCGCTACGTCGAGACGCTGATGGGGCGACGTCGCCCGATCATGGACCTCACGTCGAGCAACTACAACCAGCGCGAGGCCGCCAAGCGCGTCGCCATCAACACCCCGGTGCAGGGCTCGGCGGCGGACATCATCCGCGTGGCCATGCTGCGGGTGGACGCGATGCTGAACCGGGAGTTTCCCACGGTCGGGCTGCTGCTTCAGGTCCACGACGAGCTGGTCCTGGAGGTCCCGGACGGCCTTGTGGACCCGGTTCGAAGCCGAGTGGTAGAAGAGATGGAGTCGGCGATGGACCTCGTCGTACCCCTCGAGGTCGACGTCGGGGTCGGAGTGAACTGGCAGGAGGCCCACTGATGTCGGATGCGCCCGAAGGAGCCGACCTCGCCGCCGCCACGCGGGACCTCGAGTCCGTGGCCGCGCTCGGCTACCTCCTGAACGCGATCGCGCACGACCTGAACAACCAGCTCACGAACCTCCTGCTCGGGGCCGACCAGCTGCAGTACGGGGGGGGCGCGGACGCGGCGGAGATGATGGTCTCGCAGGCGAACCGCGTCGCCGAGATCACCCGCGCCGTGCAGCGGCTGGGTCAGGCGAACTTCGGGCCCGGCGCGGGGCCCTCCGACCTGGGCGCGGTGGCCCGCAGCTTCTCCGCCTGGCGCGTCGCGACGGGCCGGGGAGACGGGGACTCCTTCACCGTCGAGGACGGGCTCATCACCCGCGCCGATCCGACGCACCTCGGGCGCGCGCTCGCGCTGCTCTCCGACGCCTTCCCGGGCGGCCCGCGGCCGGTGTCCGTGGTCGTGCGCACCGAGGACATGCCCCGCACCGTGTGGTCCCAGGACGGCGACACCGTGCCCAAGGCGGTCCTGCGCATGCGGATCGGTGACCCGCCCGCGGACGAGTTGGCGTCCTTCAAGGGCGTGGTGGACGCCTTCTTCGACGCGGAGCGGAGCACGGGCGACGTCCGGCTCATGGCGGCGTGGGAGATCGTGCGCAAGCAGCGCGGACGCATGGCCGTCCACGGCGCCCCGGGATCGGACGACCGAGAGGTCGTGCTCAGCTTCGCGCTGGTCTCCTGATGCCCGGCGGGCTGCACCTGGCGCGCGCTCTTCGAGATTTTTTCGACGGTCTCGTGAATGTCCTGGGGGGCACCCCCGTCTCTTTCCGTGAACCAAGCTTCGCTGCGGCGAGCGGAATCACGGTCCCGGCTTCGACCTTCCTGTCGAAGCGCGACGGGGACGAGTCGGGAGAGCGTATGGGTGCAGCTGCCCAGAAGCAGGAGCACATTCAGCGTCGCGCGGAGGATGCGGCCCTCGTGGAGCGCGTCATCCAGAACGACCAGTCGGCGTACCGGCTGCTGGTGGAGCGCTACCAGGGCAAGATCTACGCGGTCGCGTACGGCGTCCTGCAGAACCGAGAGGACGCCCGCGAGGTCACGCAGGAGGCCTTCATCAAGGCCTACCGCAACCTCCCCGGGTTCCGGCGCGACTCCAGCTTCTACACCTGGCTCTACCGCATCACCGTCAACCTCGCGATCGACTTCCGTCGCAAGGCCTACCGCGGCCGCGAGACGGTCCTGGACGAGGCCCGCATCACCCCCGAAGACGCCCACCACACGGGCCCGCGCCCCTTGGCGACGCCCTCTCAAAACTACGACAGGAAGCAGCTCGGGACGAAGATTCGAAAGGCCATCGACACCCTGCCGCAGGACCAGCGCACCGCGATCGTCCTGCGAGAGATCCAAGGCCTGAGCTACAAAGAGATCGCCGAGACCATGGGCTGCGCCGAAGGCACGGTCATGTCGCGGCTGTACTACGGACGCAAGAAGCTGCAGAGCATCCTGAAGGACGAACGATGACTGTGATCATGACGCCTGAAGAGCGCGACCAGCTGATCCAGCGGTACTACGACGGCGAGACCCTCGGGAACGAGGGACGCCAGGCGGAGGCCCTGCTGGAGGCCGACCCCGAGGCTCGGCAGCTGCTCGCGCACCTCCGCACCATGTCGGACGCGATCCAGACGGACATCGCCCTCGCGGTGGCCGAAGAGGACTTCTCGTCCTACTGGACGGACATCCACGAGCGCCTGCCGAAGGGCCCGCTCACCCTCGAGACCGGGGAGGAGCGCGATCGCGCCTTCGCCGCGGCCGGGGACGTCGTGGTCACCGAGGTGCCCATGGCGCCGCCTCGTCGGTCGCTCTGGCGCATGCTGTTCGGGCCCGGCCTGGCGACCGCGGGCGCCCTCGCGGTGCTCGTGGCCTTCTTCGCCCCCGGGACCTTCGGCCTGGACGCCTCGGTGCCCAGCGGGCCCGCGATCGCGACGAACGTGGACCACACCGTGGAGATCGAAGAGATCGACTCCGACGGCCTGATGGTGATGGTGACGCAGGAGAGCGCCGAGGTGCCCGGCATCATCTGGATCACCGAATCCGAGGAAAGCTGAGGAGTCGGGCCTGCCCGCCCGAGGAGACCCCATGAAGACGCTGATGAAGATGCTGCTCGCGCTGTCCCTGTTCGTGCCCGCGTTCCTGCTCGCGCCCGGAGACGGGCCGCTGCTCTCGATCGCCGAGGCTCAGGCCGCGGAGGCGACGGTGCGGGTCGACGTCATCCGAGCCACCAAGGAGGGCTCCGGCGCCGACAAGCGCTCCGCCCGCTTCAAGTCGATCCTCGACCAGGCGCCCCAGTACAAGGGGTTCGCCTACCAGGAGGGCGGCTCGCTCAAGGTCCCGCTCGGCAAGTCCGAGTCGAAGGACCTCGGCGGGCGGAAGCTCACGGTCACGCTCGTCTCCCTCGACGGGTCGAAGAGCAAGACCGAGGTCGTGATCGACAACCACAAGACCACGCTCTCGCTCAAGAACGGCGCCACCACCGTGTGGGCCATCAAGAAGGGCGACGCCGCCGATCTCGTGATCGTGAAGGTCTCGTACTAGCGGAGGTCGTGGGCGAGTCGGAACCCCACGTGGGAGCCGACGTAGAAGCTCTCCACCACCGAGCGCGACGCGCAGTGGCAGTAGATCTCCACCGTGCCGTAGCTCCCGCCGCGCAGCACCGAGCGACCCTCGAGCCGGTCCCCGTCGGGGTCCCACTCCACCCAGTCACGGACCCCGCCCGCGAGGTCGCGGACGCCGTAGGGCGACACGTCCATGGGCTGCTCGCCGATGATGCAGCGCGAAGGCGGGGTAGGGCTCGACTCCGCCATGACGCAGAAGCCCGCGTCGAACCGGTTCCCCCAGGGGAAGGTGCGCCGGTCCACGCCCCGGGCCGCCTTCTCCCACTCCGACTCGGTGGGCAGCCGCAGCGGGGGGCCGTCGCTGAGCCCCGAGGCCCACTCCGCGTAGGCCCGCGCGTCGTGGATCGTGATGGACACGACGGGCTGCTCCCCGCGCCACTGGTGCCCGTCCCGATCGCGGAAGGGGAGGGACAGGTCGCCCCCCGTGTCGAGCTCGAAGAGGGGCTCCTGGCGCACGCCGAGGCCGCCGCGCGTGCGCGGGAGGTGCTCGAAGGCCTCGTCGGGGTCCCGGGCGGCGAGGTCCCGTAAGAACGCGGTGTACTGGGCGACGGACACGGGGTAGCGCGCGATCGCGAAGTCCCCCACCTCCGCGTACCGCAGCGGGAGCCCGCTGATGGCCGCCGGATCGCCGCCGAGGTCCACCGAGCCCCCCGGGATGTGCAGGAACCCGCCGCGCACGCCCGAAGCCTGCGCGAGCCACGGCGTGAGGGCGACGTTCGCCGATCGCTCCACGACCACCGGTCGCCGACAGGGCGCGAGGTGCCGCCCCTCGATCTCGAGGATGTACGAGCCCATGCCCACGGGGACCCTCTTCGCGGGGAGCCGGCCCAGCGGACGCGGACGCCCCGACACGAGGCGGCCGTCCGCTTCCTCGAGGCGGTGGAGGACCGCGCGCGCGTCGTCGGCCTGCGCCTCTACGGACAGGGTGCCTTCGCCCTCCAAGCGCGGGGCGAAGCGCTCCCCGGCGTAGCGCAGGATCAGCTGACGCCAGCGCCGAAGCTCCCGCGCGTTCCGCTCCGACTCGGCCTGGAGGAAGCGGATCCAGTAGAGCTCGGCCAGCCCGTCGAGGGCCGGGCGGTAGGACGCGACGTGGGAGAGCGCCGACTCGAAGGCCCCTTCGCAGTCTCCGAAGACGGTGTCCATCTCCGCCACCGCGTCCGACAGCTCGGCCTCGGCGTCCCACGCCAACCGCTTCATGTCGATGGGATCCCAGGGGTTCAGCTCCTTGCGCAGGCTCGCCACCCGCACCCGCTCTTCGTCCACGCGTCGCGCCTTCTGCTGGAAGACGAAGTGCAGCTCGCGCCCCTGGGCCACCAGCCGGTCGGCCTCCCGCCGCGGTCCGACACCCTCGAGGTACGCCTCGAGCGCGCGCGTGAGCTCGCCGGCGTCCGAGTACCGGTCCTCCGGTCGCAGCGCGAGGGCCCGCAGGCAGGTGGACTCGACCTCGGGCGGGATGTCCCGGCTCGGCGCCCGCATGGACGGGGACGGGAAGTGCCCCTTGGCGGCGAGGTAGAGCAGCCGCGCGACGTTCTCGGCCTGGTACGGCCGCGAGAGCGTGAGGATCTCGTAGAGGATGACCCCGAGGGCGTAGACGTCCGCCGCGGGGCCGATCCGACGGGGGCCGATCTCGAGCTGCTCCGGTGCCATGTACGCGGGAGAGCCGACCATCACGCCGTCCGCGGTCTGGACGATGCTCGTGGACTCGATGAGGTCGCCGTCGAGCAGACTCTCGTCCGAGCCCAGGTCGTCGAGCAGCCGCGCCACCCCCCAGTCCATCACCATGACCTCGCCGAAGTCGCCGATCATGATGTTCGCGGGCTTGAGGTCTCGGTGGATGACGCGGCGCTTGTGGGCGTACGCGACCGCGCGGCACGCGGTGAGGAACACGTTGAGGAGGTGGACCAGGTTGTAGCGGGCGATCGCGGCCCCGTCGCGCGATCGCAGGGACTCGAGCACGTCCCGGAGGCTGTCCCCGGAGACCCGCTTCATGGAGTAGTGGACCTCGCCCTCTCCGGTGACGAACAGGTCGTAGACGGGGACGATCCCCGGGTGCTCGAGCTGCGCGGTGATACGGGCCTCCGCCACGAACCGCGCGAGCCGCCGCGCGTCCATCTTGCCCGCGGGGATCGACTTCAGCGCCACGTCCCGCCCGAGGTTGCGGTCCCGCGCCACGTCCACCACGCCCATCCCCCCCTCGCCGAGCCGTCCGCCCACCACGTACCGCTCGCCCACCTCCGTGGGGGAGATCGGCCAGGCTCCTTCGGGGTTCGTCGGGGCGTCGAGCGTGATGTGCTCGGGGACTTGGTGATCCGCGCGGATGCCGGTGGTCGTGAGCACGTCCACCGCCAGCGGCTGCGCGTCCGCCCCTCCGCCGGTGCGGGCCTTCATGAGGGCGGCGATCTCGTCACGCAGGGACTTCAACGGCTCCGATTCTAGCCTGAGCGGGACCGTCGCACGGGGGCCCGGGCCGGGTAGACTGCGCGCCCCGCGGGCGGCCCCGGTGCGCCCCCTCGTGTCGGAGGTCTCGTGTCGTTGTCTTCCCTGAATCCCGCCACCGGAGAGGTGGTGGGCGAGGTCCAGATCACCCCGGTCTCGGCCATCCCCGGCGTCGTCGCCGCGGCGCGCGCGGCCCAGCCCGGCTGGCGGGCCCTGGGGCTCGAGGAGCGGGCTCGGCGGTTGGGGCGGGCGGGCCCGGTGTTCCTCGCTCGCGCGGAGGAGCTCGGCGAGCTGCTGACCCGGGAGATGGGCAAGCCGCTTCGCGAGGGCGTGGGCGAGGTGCGGTCCTGCGGTTCGGGGCTCGACGAAGAGCTCGCCGAGATGGTCGCGGCGCTCCAGCCCGAGCTCCTCCAGGACGGCCGCACGCGCACTACCCTGCACCGGGATCCCTTCGGCGTGTGCGCGGCGATCACGCCCTGGAACTTCCCGATCTCGATGCCGCACTGGATGGTGCTGCCCGCGCTGCTCGCCGGGAACACCGTCGTCCTGAAGCCGAGCGAGGAGACGCCCCTCATCGCCCAGGCGTACGTGGACGTCCTGGGCGCGCACCTCCCCAAGGACGTCCTGCAGGTCGTCCACGGGGCCGACGCGCAGGGAAAGGCCCTCGTCTCCTCCGACGTCGACATGATCGCCTTCACGGGCTCGCGCGACGCCGGGCGCCACATCCTCGCCGCCGCCGCCGACGGGCTGAAGCGCGTCGTCCTGGAGCTGGGCGGCAAGGACCCGCTCGTCGTGCTGGACGACGCGGACGTGGCGAAGGCCGCGAAGTTCGCCGCTGCAAACAGCTTCCGCAACGCCGGCCAGGTGTGCGTGAGCACCGAGCGCATCTTCGTCGCCGACCGGATCCGGGAGGACTTCGAGGCGGCCCTGGTCACCGTCGCGAAGAGCATGGCCGTGGGCGACGGGATGACCGAGGGCACCCAGGTCGGCCCGATGATCAACGCGCGGCAGCGCGCTCACGTGGTGGGCCAGGTGCGTGACGCCATCGCCGGGGGCGCGAAGCCGCTCCTCGGGGCCGACGGCCTGGACGGGGACGGGACCTTCCTCGCCCCCGTCGTCCTCAGCGACGTGGACCCCGACCTCGACATCATGGTCCGGGAGACGTTCGGCCCCGTCGCGTGCGTGACCTCCTTCTCGGACGACGACGAAGCGGTCGCGCTCGCCAACCGCGGGGTCTACGGCCTCGGCGCCGTGGTCTTCGGCGGGGACCTCGATCGCGCCGCGGAGGTCGCGCGTCGGCTCGACGCCGGGATGATCGGCGTCAACCGAGGCGTCGGCGGCGCGCGGGGGGCGCCCTGGGTGGGCGCGAAGCAGTCGGGGTACGGGTTCCACAGCGGCCCCGAGGGACACCGTCAGTTCACCCAGGTCCGGATCCTGAGCACCCCCGCGTGAGCCCCGAATCCCCGACCGTGAGTCCCCCCGTGATCCGACCGAAGGTCTACCTCGCCGCAGTGGAGGCGTACGACACTCACGCGGTTCGACAGGGGATCCTGCGGGGGCTGGAGCACGTGGGCGGGACGGTGCGCGGCAACGCGGTCGGGATCGTCGACTGGACGGACGCGTCGTCGGTGGCCACGGCCGCGTGCACCCGTCCGGAGGTGGTGGAGGGCGCGCTGGACGTCCTCCTCGGCCGAGAGTCCGACCTCTTCTTCGTCCTCACCGGGCGGAGCGCCCCGGGCCGCTGCACCCGCCGCGTCGCGCGCGCCGGTCACGGCCGAGGGATGCGACGCGGGTTCCTCGAGATCCCCCGACGGCACCCGGGTCGGGTGACGGTCCGGCCCGCGGACGAAGCGCGCCGGTATCGGTACCAGCTCAGCGTCGGCGCGCGGACGCCGCCCGCCCGTCGCGGCGACCCGGATCTGCCCCTGGACGCGAGGCGGGACGACCGCATCCCCCTGGGCTGGGAGCTGTATCACGCGGACACGGTGGTCGCGTTCCCGAAGCTCGCGGGCGACGCGCGCGCAGGCCTGGCCGGAGCCGTGGCGTCCCTCGCATCCCTCGGGCGTGAGTCGGCGACGTACAGCGCTCACGCGGCTCGGAGCGTCGCCGACGCGGCGGAGCCCTGCTGGCCGGATCTCGTGATCACGGACGCGGTGGAGATCGGCTGGGGCGGCGCGCGGCGGACCCAGGCGGGCCGCCCGCTGCGGGCCTTGATCGTCGCGAACGACGCGCTCGCTCACGACGTGGTGGCGGCGCAGCTGCTGGGGATCGATCCGCGAGACTGCGAGCCCCTCCGGATGCTCGCCGCCCGGGGATACGGGTCGCTGGATCCGGCGTCGGTCGACGTCGCGGGCGACGTGGGGCTGGACCTGCTGCGGGACCGCGTCCTCGGCTTCGGCCCCCCCGCCCCCGGCCTGAGCCGGGCCGTCGCGGCCTTCGAAGAGGCCACCGGGATCCCTCCCTCGGTCATCATCCGCAGCGGCGTCGCGGACGACGATCCCTCGGCCGGCCTCGTGGCCGAGCGCTTCGCCGCCTCCTGCGACGACCCCGACGCCCGGGAGGCCCTGAAGCGCTGGCCGCCGACGGTGATCTGCGTCGGCGCCGGCCCGGGCCACGACGACGGCGTGCATCACTTCGTGGGCGACGCGGCGATCGCGGCCTTCCACCGAGAGAACCCCACGGCGCGCTCGCTGCTCCGGCTCCCCGCGCACCTGCCCTGGGAGGGCCCCTCGGAGATCATGCGCTGGACGCGGCCCGACGGCGGTCGCGGGATCGCGCTCCTGTTGCCGGGGAACCCGCCCACGGCGCTCGCCCTGCAGCGGTCGCTGTTCCTCGGCAGCCTCGGTCGGATCCGGAGCCCGTGGGGCCGGTTCGCCACGGCCGTCGCCCACGCCGTCGAGGCGCTGGGGTCCATGATCCGACGGGCCGTGCGGAACCGCCAAGGCGCTCCCGTCGTGCACTCACGCAAGATCCTGAGGCTTCGGTCCCGGCCCTGGCGGGTGCGCTGGGGCACCCCGGCGGCGTTGGCGCTTCGCCCGGACCTCCTGCCCTCCCCCCCGCCGAGGCTGGACGCCCCCGGCGGATCCCCTACAGTGCCCCGGTCGCACGAGCCTGATCCGGAGCCCTGACCGATGTCCTTGCCGACCTGGACCCCCACCGCCGAGAACCCCGCCGTCTTCGCCCGCCTCTCGGGCGACTACAACCCGGTGCACCTCGATGAGGAGCACGCGCGAGGGGCCGGCTTCCCGACCGTGATCATTCACGGGATGAACGTGCTCGGCGCCACGGCGCGGGCGGCTCACGCGGCGGCTCCGGGGGGCACGGTCCTGCGCACCATCGACATCCGGTTCGCCAACCCGGTGCTGCCGGGCGAGAAGCTGTCGTTCGACTCCGCCGCGAAGGAGACGAAGGCCGGGGTCAAGGTCGGGCTCGCGGTCACTCACGAGGACGGGCGGGGCGTCGTGAAGCCCGCCAACTTCGTCTTCGTCCCCACGGACGCCGCCCCCGAGCTGCCCGAGGCCGAGGCCTGGGCCCCCGCGGACACGGACGTGCCCGGCGACGTCTACTCCTTCGGCGCCCAGGACCTCGCCGACTACGACGGCATCACCCGCCCGTCCGCGGTCTCGGGGGAAGAGGACGTGCCGCCGATGATGGTCGTCCTCGGCATGACCGGCGCGCTGGAGAAGGCCTTCAAGACCATGCAGCCGCCCGACCGGAAGGGCACGTGGGTGCACCTGCGCCAGAAGGGCACCTTCTTCGAGCCCATCGCCCTGGACCGGGAGTACAGCTGCCGCATCCAGTCCGGCAGTACGAAGCTCCGCGAGAGCAAGCTGGGGGCGATGGTGACCATCCCGTTCGTGATCGAGACGTCGGGCGACGACCGTCGCCTCGTGAGCACCGGGTCCTGCGGGTTGCTCTACGCCTTCGACCAGGAGGACGCGTGAGTCGCTTCCGTCTCTCCATTTTCATGCTCACGCTCACGCTCGCCGGCTGCTCCGGGTTCGAGGGCGAGCACGCCCGGGAGTGCAGCGACCAGGTCGACAACGACTCGGACGGCCTGATCGACTGCGAGGACGACGGGTGCTGCGGCACCTGGGTCTGCGGCATCCGGTGCGAGGGCGACGACGACGACTCGACCGGGGACTGAGGCGTGTTCGACTCCGACCTGACCACGAACGGCATCCGCGTGACCGTGCGGGCCGCCTACGTCCCCGAGCGAAGCCGCCCCGAGGTGGGCCACTTCTTCTTCATCTACACCGTGCGGGTGACCAACCGCGGGGACGAGGCCGCGCGCCTCGTGAGCCGTCACTGGATCATCGAGGACGCGGCGGGGCGCACCGAAGAGGTGAAGGGCCCCGGGGTCGTCGGCAAGCAGCCGCGCCTCGAGCCGGGCCAGGGCTTCGAGTACACGTCCTTCTGCCCGCTCCCCACGCCCACGGGGTCCATGCGCGGCACCTACCAGATGGTCTACGACGACGGCCGCGCCTTCGACGCCGAGGTCGGCCGCTTCGAGCTGTCCGAGCCCCTCGCCTACAACTGAAGGCCGGGGTCGCCCCTCCCCGGGACCCCGGGCGACGGTCGTCGGCGCAGGTGCCTCGCGGGGCGTCTAGACTGACGCCGTGAGCCCCGACGCCCCCCACCCCGACGCCGGTCGCCTCGACGGCCTCCGCGTCGCGCTCGTCTTTCCGACGTTCCTGGACGTGGAGCTCGCCAGCCACCAGGACAACGCCCGGTTCCTTGGCGCCATCCCCCCGCTGTCCCTCGGTTACGTCGCCGCGGTGTTCAAGCGCGCGGGCGCCGAGGTCCTGCTCATGGACTGCCCCACGCTGGGCATGCGCCTGCCCAAGGCGGTGGAGGTCGTGCGCACCTTCCGGCCCCACTACGTCGGGTTCACGCTCGCCACGGTGGACTGGTCCAGCTCCCTGGCCTGGATGAACGGCTTCAAGAAGGAGCTGCCGGACGCGCACATCCTCGTGGGCGGCATCCACATGGAGCTCTACCCCGAGGAGACGCTCTCCCACGACTGCGTGGAGCTCGGCTTCGTGGGACACGCGGACATGGGGGCGGTGGACCTGATCGCCCGCCACGCCGGGGGCGAGTCCCTCGACGACCTCCCCGGCGCCGTGTTCCGACGCGAAGACGGCACCGTCCAGGTGAACCCCGAGCCGCCGCGGCCCCGGACGGACGAGAACATGCCGTTCCCGGCCCGGGAGCTCTGGCCCGTCGAGAAGCACTTCTCGATCGTCTCCACGGAGAAGCACTTCACCGCGGCGATGTCGAACTTCGGCTGCCCGTACCGATGCGAGTTCTGCATCCTGCGCGGCGACGCCCTGCGCCAGCGGTCCGCGCGCTCCATCGTCGACGAGATGGAGTTCTGCTACCACGAGTTCGGCATCCGGGAGATGGACTTCTTCGACCCCGTCTTCACGATCCGCCGCCAGCGGGTCTTCGAGATCTGCGACGAGATCGACCGCCGGGGCCTCAAGGGGATGATCTGGTCCATCCGCGCCCGCACGGACGCCATCGACCCTCAGGTCCTGGATCGCATGTGGGCGTCCGGTTGCCGCCGCATCTGCTACGGCATCGAGAGCGGCAGCAACGAGATCCTGCGTCGCGTGGACAAGCGCATGAACTCGACCGAGCACATCGGTGAGGTGGTGCGGGCGAGCAAGAAGCGCGGCTACGAGGTGCTCGCCTTCGTGATGATCGGCAACCCCCTCGAGACCCGGCGCACCGTGGGCATGACCCGTCGCCTGCTCACGAGCCTTCCCATCGATCTCGTCCAGGTCGCGAGCCTGTTCCCGCTCCCGAAGACGCCCATCTACAAGGAGCTGATGGCGCGCACGGGCCGGGATCCGTGGCGCGAACACGTCCTCCACGGCACCGACATGAACCCGGTGCAGCGCCTGGACACGGACCTCGGCGACGAGGAGATCCAGCAGCTGGTGACCGAGATGTACCTGGCCTTCTACTTCCGCCCGAGCTTCGTGAAGTTCGCGCTCGGCCGCATCAAGGAGCCCGCCCAGCTTCGCCGCGGCATGGAGGCCGCCGCGGGCATCAGCAAGAGCTTCGTGCAGGGCGCCCTCGGCCTCTCTGGTTGAGCCGTCAAGGCCAGACGAACTCCACGACGTTCGTTCGCTCCAGCGCGTTCCGCTCCGAGGCCCGGGCGAGCCCGCTCACCATGAACCAGTAGGTGGTCCCGGAGGTCGGGGTCCAGCCCGAGGCGGCGTCGAAGGGCGCCCGCTTGATGTGGTCGCCGGCCACGCTGCTCGCGTTCTTGCAGGTCTGCCCCGGGCGCAGCCACTCCCAAGTGGCGCCGTACCAGCGGTCGTCCTCGTAGATGAAGATCCACGGGTTCCCCACGACCTCCACGCCGTCGCCGATGACGTCGATCGGCCACACGTTCGCGTGGTCGTAGTCCAGGCAGATCGTTCCCCCGCTCACACTCACGGAGGCGAGGGTGGCCGTCTGAGTCCAGCCCGAGACGTCCGCGTGCAGCCAGTCCACGGCGCCCAGATCGAGCGGGGGGAGCCCGGGGCACGCGACCGCGACGTCGCTCGCCGCGCTCGGACCGAACCACCTCACGCCCTCGTGCACCATTCGCCAGTCGGTGCGGTACACGCCGGCCTCGTCGGGGGCCGTCAGCGTGAACTCGAACGTGTGTTCGTCCCCCGGCGTCACGAGGTCGTCGTCCTCGAGCCAGACCCGCACCCCGTCCTCGTACAGGGGGTCCGAGTCGTCCAGCGCGCCGAGCTTGAACCCGGCCTCGCGCGTCCAGTCCGCGCTGCCCTCGTTCCGCACCGTGATCGCCGCCTCGAACGACTCCCCGCACGCCAAGGCCGTGGGGAGCTCCGCCTCGACGATGCGGGCGACGTCCTGCTCGACCTCCGGCGGGTCCTCGCTCGCGTCGTCGTCGTCGACCTCGGGTTCCTCGGGGGTCTCGTCCGCGGGGGCGATGTCGACGTCTTCGGGCGCGACGCGGTAGTCGTCCAGGGTGTAGCAACCCGGGAGCAGGAGCAGGGCGGGCGAGAGGGCGGCGACGAGCTTCATGGGCCCACCGTCGCGCGGAGGTGCGCCCGCAGTGTCGTGCAGATGTGGAGGTTTCGTGGAGACGGACGCCCGGTCACGCGGGTGACCGCCCTCGGCGCCCGTCAGGCCTGCCGGTGGGCCACCCGCCCCACGAAGAACGGGCCCAGGGACTCGATCCACTCGGCGGTCTGCTCCGTCGACCGCATGCGCTCCACGAGGTGCGAGGCGCGGTGCAGGTCGGCCGCGAGGATGCCGATGACGAACTCGTTGTCGTTGGGGTCGAGGCCGTGGCAGGCGAGGCGGATGTCCGTCGCGTGACCCGCGGTCCCGTAGGCGCGCCCGATCCCGGCGTGCTCGCCCAGGATCCGGCGACGGTCCTTGCCCTCGAGGCGACCCCAGCCGCCCTTCCGCCGGAGGGGATACCAGACGGCCCAGTCCCACTTCGGGTCGAGGGCGTTGCGCTTCGGGCGCTCCAGGATCCAGTCGGCGACGTCGCGCTCGTACCCCACGGCGTACGTGCGTCCGATCATCGTGAAGTCGGGGTCGACCTCGAAGGCGTCGAACTCGTCTCGGGTAAGCATCGCGCGCACCCGCGTCATGAACCGGCCCGGGTCCTCGTCCCACACGAGCAGGCCGACGCCCCGGGGGTCGCTCAGGTCCTCGTAGACGACGGACGGGAGGCCCGCGCGCTCGACGGCGCGGGCCAGCACCTGGGCGGGTCGCTTGACCGACCCCGGCTCCACCCGGAACACGAGGAGCTGGACGAACAGCCGACGATCGACGGCCTGGGGCTCGCCGTCCCGGGGCGCGCCGCGCTCGTGGATGTCGATGGTGGGGGTCGCAGGTCGGGGGCGCTCGGACATGGGCAGGGGTCTACGAGGGGAACGCCGCGGGCGCAACCCCGAGGCCCCTCCTACGGCTCTACCTGGAGGACGCGATGGTTGTACGAGTCGGCGACGTAGAGGACGTCGTCGTGGACGGCCACTCCGAACGGACCCGCCAGCAGCGCCTCGTCCGCGGGGCCGGCGAGGCCCTCGTCTCCCTGCTCGCCGCAGACTCCGGCGGCGGTGCGGATCGTCCCGTCGGGGTCCACGGCGCGCACGCAGTCGAGGCCCGGGTCCGCGATGTAGACCGTGCCGTCGGACGCCACCGCGACGTCGGTGGGGGAGGTGAGCTCGGCCTCGGTCGCCGGTCCGCCGTCGCCCGAGAAGCCGCAGCCCGACACGCAGCCGTCGGCAGGCCCGGAGTCGGGCTCGGTCCGTCCGCGGCCCGCGAGCGTGGTGATGACGCCCGTGTCGAGGTCGATCGATCGCACGCGACCGTTGTGCGTGTCGGCCACCAGCAGCCGGCGTCGGGCTTCGTCGAGGGCGATCTTGAGGGCGGGCGTGGTCTGCTGGAAGGCGGGCGCGGCGAGCATGCTCTCGGTGGCGAGCCCGAGGTCCCCGTCGAAGCCGTGGGCGCCGGTCCCCGCGAACGTCTCGATGACGCCGCCGACGTCGATCACGCGGACGCGTTGGTTCGCCTGGTCGCCGATGTAGACGTTCCCCGCCGAGTCGACGGCCACCGACGACGGCAGGTCCAGCGCCGCCTCGGAGGCCGGCCCGCCGTCGCCGTAGCCGTCGCGGTCGCCGGTGCCGCAGGTGAACTGGAACTCCCCGCCCACCTCCGCCTCGGCCACGCGCCAGTTGCGCCAGGCGGCGACGACCAGGGTGCCGTCCGGCCGGAAGGCGACGTCCGTGGGCTCGCGGAGCCGAGCGTCCGCGGTGGGGCCGTCGGGACCCTGGCCTGGAGCTCCCGCGGTGCCGAGCAGCGGCACGATCGTGTCGTCGAGCTCCACCCGGATCAGGCGGTGGTTGCTGCGCTCGACGATCACCGCGCGGCCCTCGGGGTCGAACGCCAGGTCCACCGGCCCGTAGAGGCCGGACCCGGTGCGCAGGTCCCCCTCCGCGGCCACGCCCGGGGCGCCGTCCCCCATGTAGACGCACAGATCGCCGGGATCGCAGGCCGCGTCGCAGCCCGCCGCCAGGACGGGGAGGAGGGCGACGAGGGGGAGGAGGGTTCGGGCCATGGCTCGGGCGGTCGCAAACCCCGTGCCGGCGACCCGGGCGGTTGCGGGCCGGCGGGCTTTTCTCAAGGGGCCCGGGTAGCTACCCTGCGACCGATGGCCGAAGCCTACCTCGTCCCCGAACGCGAGCCTCTGCGACGGCACCGGCTCGGGGCGCTCACGTCGCTCGGTCGCCACCCCGAGAACAACATCGAGATCGCCGACCGGTCCGTCAGCAAGTTCCACGCGCAGATCCTCCGCGCGCCGGACGACTCCTGGGTCGTGCAGGACCTCGGCTCGCGCAACGGCACGTACCTGGACGGCCGCCGGGTCGACAAGGGGCCCCTGCGGCACGGCAGCGACATCGTCTTCGGCACCGTCCGCTTCCGCTTCGCCGTGGACCGCGTGCGCCCGGTGACCGCGGCCATCGCGCGCGGGCTCGTGGGCGGCAAGGGCCTCACGCTGCTCGGCCAGTCGACGTCCGGGCGCGCGGCGGTCGCCTTCACCCAGGGGACCAGCTCCGCCATCGCCCTCGCGGACGAGATCGGCGAGCGCCACGAGACCTTCCAGCCCGCGTACTCGATCCTCGACATCGAGGCGCTCCGGCGGGACTACGAGAAGCTGCGCATCGCCCACGAGCTCAACGCCGCGCTGCGGCTGGACGAGGACGTGGACACCCTGCTCGCCCAGATCGCCTCCCGCGTCTTCGACCTCCTGGAAGCCGACCGCTGCGCCATCCTCCTCATGGCCGACGACGGGCAGACCCTCGAGCCGCGCGTCGTCATGGAGCGCGGGGGCGGGCAGCCGTCGGAGCAGATGCAGCTGTCCCAGACGGTGCTCAACGAGGTCCTGAGCAAGAAGGCTGCGGTGCTGTCCCAGGACGCCGCGACCGACGGCCGCTTCGAGGCGGCGAAGTCGATCGTCCAGCTCTCCATCCGCTCCGCGATGTGCGTGCCGATCCTCTTCGACGGCGACATCTACGGCGCGATGCACGTCGACAGCAGCGAGCGCAGCAACGCGTTCATGCCCAAGGACCTGACCCTCTTCTCGGCCATCGCCGGGCAGACGGCCGTCGTCCTGAAGAACACCCGCCTCATCCAGGAGGTGCAGAAGGAGTCCGAGACACGCGCCCGCCTCGGCCGACTGCTGTCCCCGAACCTGGTGGAGGAGGTCGTCCACGGCAAGCTCGACCTGAGCCCGGGCGGCGAGGAGCGCAACGCGGCGGTCCTGTTCAGCGACATCCGCGGGTTCACCAGCCTCTCGGAGAAGCTCGAGGCCTCGGAGGTCACGGCGCTGCTCAACGAGTACTTCGAGGTGATGGTCGACGTCCTCTTCCAGCACGGGGGCACGCTCGACAAGTACATGGGCGACGCCGTCATGGGCCTCTTCGGGGTGCCGAAGTCGGACGACGACGCGGCCATGGCGGCGGTGCGCTGCGGGCTCCAGATGCAGGCGGCGCTGCGGTCCCTGAACCGCGTCCGTCAGTCGCGCGGCGACGAGCCCCTGTACATGGGCATCGGCATCAACGTGGGCGACTGCATCTGGGGCCCCATCGGCTCCCGCAAGACGATGGACTACACGGTGGTGGGGGACGTCGTGAACGTCGCCTCGAGGCTGTGCCAGATGGCAGGCGCGGGGGACGTCATCGTGTCGCAGTCCGTGCGCGAGGCCTGCGGCGAGCGGGTCATCGTGTCGGATCTGCCGCCCGCGACGCTCAAGGGCAAGGCCCGCCCCGTGCCCGTGTACCGGGTCGAGCAGGAGATCACCCCGCCTGAGCGCACCCTCTGATGCACCCCTCTCGACAAATCAGAGATTTGTCGCCGGGGGCCCCGCTCTGCCGCCTCAGGACTCCGCTTCGCTTCGCTCCGCTGCGCGCGCTTGGGGCGCTTGCGTTGCTTCGCGCTCGTTCGGATACATCCACCGATGCCCTTCGAGATCGCACGCTCCCGCCTCGCTGAAGACGATGCCCTCGGCCTCGAGGAGCGACTGCTGCTCGGTGGCGCGGAGGACGTCGCCGCGGGCCGAGATGCGGCCTTGGGCGTTGATGACGCGCTGCCAGGGCACCACGTCGGCGCGGTCGGAGTGACGCAGGGCGGAGAGGGCCCAGCCCACCTGCCGGGCGGCCCGCGGCGAGCCGATCACGGCGGCCACGTCTCCGTAGGTGGTCACGAACCCCGGGGGGACCGTGCTCACGACCGCGTAGACGCGCTCGTGGAAGCTCCGCTTCGGGGGGTCCTTCGCCACGGAGGGAGGATATGGGGCGTGGCCGCCCTCGTCGCGGCGTCGCTGCTCGCGGGCTGCGACGTCCCCGAGCCGGAGCCGTGTTCGGTGGGCGGCGAGCCCGGGCTGATCGACGACCGTGTCTTCAATCCGTGGCCGTCGATGCACGCGATGACCGGCGGCGAGGCCTGCGGCGTGACCGTCCCGGCGGGCACGCTCCCGGTGGCCGTGGACGGCCGCGCCTGGGACACCGCCCCGCTGGATCGACGCGACGGCTTCTCGCCCGTGGGGACGGTGTGGATGCAGCTCGGCGTGGCCCTGGACGCGACCTCCCTGCCCCCCGTGAGCGCGCCCGACGCGTCCCTGGCCGCCGACGCCTCGGTCCAGCTCTGGGACCTCGACGACGGGCGACGCCTGCGGCACTTCGCCGAGGTCGACGCGCACCCGATCCCCCGCGACGAGGCGCGATCGCTCCTCGTTCGCCCCCTCGAGCACCTGGGCTTCGGCCGCCGCATCGCCGTGGTGGTCACGGGGGCCCTCCGGGACGCTGCGGGCGGCGCGGTCCCGGCGCCCGCCGACTTCGCGGCCCTGCGCGACGGCGACGATCCCGGCGTCTCCCCGGCCGTCCGCTCCCACTACGAGCACCTCCTGCGCCGCCTCGAGGAGCTGGGCGTCGACCGCGCCGGGCTCGTCCTCGCGTTCGACTTCCGCACCTCCTCGGAGGCCTCGCTCACGGCGCCCCTGGACACGGTCACGGCCGCCATGAAGGCCGCGCTGCCCCTCGATCCCGCCCACGAGCCGGCCATCACGATCACCTCGCTGAAGGACTCCCTGGACGACGACCTCCCGAACCCGCCGCCGGGGATCTGGCGCGAGGTCCGCGGCTCGGTGGCGCTGCCGCACTACCTGTTCGCCGAGCCCGGGGTGGACGATCCCGAGGACGACGAGGGCCTGTTCCGACTCGGCGACGACGCGCTGCCCGTCCTCAACGGGGACGCGCCCGCCTACTTCACGCTCATCGTCCCCGAGTCCCTCCAGGGGGCCGATCCGGCGTCCGCCCCCTGGCTCGTCTTCGGCCACGGGCTCTTCCGCAACCCGCAGCACTACCTCGCGTCGTCGGACGACCCCGAGGACGTGGTGGACCTCGCCAACCGACTCGGCGCGGTGGTCCTGGGCACCGAGTGGCGGGGGCTCACGGAGCGCGACATCGGAGACGCCGTGCGGGTGGCCAGGGACCCGGCCCGGTTCGCGCTGTTGACGGACAAGCTCGTGCAGTCGGTCTCCAACCAGCTGGCCATGGGGAGGCTGGCGTCCACCGCGTTCGTGGACCAGGAGTTCCTCCGCGCGGGCACCGATCCGGGGGGCGCGACGCTCGTGGACCCGGACCGGGTGCACTACTACGGCATCTCCCTGGGGGGCATCGAGGGCCCGGTCGTCGCGGCGCGGAGCGAGGTCATCGACGCCTCCGTGTTCCACGTCCCCGGCGCGGTGTGGTCCACGATGCTCGAGCGGTCCAGCAACTGGAGCGACTTCGAGACCTTCATCGAGGACGCCGTGCTCGACGCCGCGGACCGCCAGCGGATCTACGCGGTGTCGCAGCTCCTGTGGGATCCCGTGGACCCGATCCACTACGTGCAGCACCTCGGCGATCGGCCCGGCCTGTGGCAGCTGTCGATGGGGGACGACCAGGTCCCCAACTTCACGGCCGAGACGCTCGCGCGCACCCTGGGCGTGCCGATCCTGGACCCGTTCATCGAGACCGTGGACGGGCTGGAGACGGCCGCCGCGCCGCTGCCCCCGGGCTCGAAGGCCGTCGCGCAGTTCGACAGCCTGCTCCCCCGCCCGCCGGACACGAACCGCCCCGCGCCCGAGACCGACTCGCACTACGTGCCGCGGCACACCGACGTGCAGAAGGTCCAGACGGTCGCCTTCTTCGCCCTGGGGCGGGAGGGCGAGATCATCGACCCGTGCGGCGGGCCGTGTGTCGTCGACTGACGGACGCCTCGTCGCCGTCGACCGCGGCGGCACCTTCACCGATGTCCTCGCGCGCGCCCCCGACGGCTCGATCGTCATCCGGAAGGTCCTGTCGGGTCCCGACGCCGTGGCGCGGGGCTTGGCCGCCCTCCCTTCCGGGCCCGTCCGCGAGCTGAGGGTCGGCTCGACGGTCGCCACCAACGCCCTCTTGACCCGCCTCTGCGCGTCGGCCGCCTTGCTGGTCACCGAGGGCTTCGAGGACGTCCTGCGCATCGGGCACCAGGCGCGGCCGCGGATCTTCGAGCTCTTCGTCACGAAGACGGCCCCGCTCGTCGACCGCGTCGTGGAGGTCCGGGAGCGGGTCCACGTGGACGGCACGGTGGCGACATCCCTCGACGAGGCGGCCGTCCGGGGGGCCCTGGCTGCCCTCGCGGCCGAGGGCGTCGAGTCCCTGGCGGTCGCGTTCGTGCACGGCGCGATGTTCCCCGACCACGAGCGCCGGGTGGGCGCCTGGGCGCGGGAGGCGGGGATCGGGCACGTCTCGCTGTCCTCGGAGATCTGCCCCGAGGTGGGCTACGTCGGTCGCGCGGGGACGGCCGCCGCCGACGCGTTCGTGGGGCCGGTGGTGACCCGCTGGACCGGCGCGCTGCCCGGCGACGTGCTCCTGATGCGGAGCGGCGGCGGCCTGGCCTCCCGCGACGCGTTCCGGGGCGTCGACGCGGTGCTCTCGGGGCCCGCCGGGGGAGGGGTGGCCGCGGAGGCCCTCGCCCGCTCCTTGGGGTTGCCGCGGGTGCTCGGGTTCGACATGGGGGGCACGTCCACCGACGTGTGTCGCTGGGCCGGGGAGACCGTGCGGCGCGACCACCTCGTCGTGGCGGGGACCGAGATCCGCGTCCCGTGCCTCGACATCCACACCGTGGCCGCGGGGGGAGGCTCCATCCTCGCGGTGCGCGACGGCCGGCTGCGGGTCGGCCCCGACTCGGCGGGCGCAGACCCCGGCCCCGCCTGCTACGGCCGGGGCGGTCCGGCGACCGTGACGGACCTGAACGTCGCCTTGGGTCGGGTGCGGCCCACGTCGTTCCCCGCCCTGTTCGGGGAGGACGGAGCCCGCCCGCTCGACCCCGGCGCGTCGCGGGCGGCTCTGGAGGCCCTGGGCCCCGACGCCGATCCCGCGGGCTTCCTCCTGGTGGCGAACGAGGCGATGGCGGCCGCGATCGGCGAGCTCTCCACCGCCCGCGGTCACGATCCCCGAGACCACGCGCTGCTCGCGTTCGGGGGGGCCGCCGGGCAGCACGCGTGCGCCGTCGCCGCGCTGCTGGGCATCACGCGGGTGGTCGCCCACCCCCACGCCTCGGTCCTGTCCGCGTTCGGCATCTCCCGCGCCCGGAAGAACGCGCTCCGGGCGCGGCCCCTGGGGCGGCCCTGGACGGACGATCTGCCCGCGGCGCTCGCGCCCGACGTGGAGGCCCTCGCGGCGGAGGCGCGGGCCGAGGTGGGCGAGCCCGCGGACGTGGAGGTTCGCTGGGAGCTGCGGTACGCGGGGTCGTCCCGGAGCCTCGCGGCGCGGGACGGCGCGGACTTCGCGGCCCGGCACCTCCGTCGGTTCGGCTTCGTGCGCCCGGATCGCGCGGTGGAGGTCGCCCGCGTGGTCGTGGAGGCCCGGGCGAGGGCGGCCGCGGCCGGGCCCGCGGAGGTCCCCCCGACCGACGCCGTCCGGCCGGTGAACCCCGCGCTCCTCGGTCCCGCCCCCCCGGTGGGCCACCCCGACGGCCGCGGGGGCGTGGTCGTGCTCCCCACCCCGACGGTCTCCTGGGCCGCGCTCGTCGAGGGCGACGGCCTCCGCGGGCCAGCCCTGATCGAGGGGGCCGCCACCACCGTCGTCGTGGACCCCGGCTGGACGGTCGTGGTGGGGCGGGAGGGCGTGCTGCACCTCCTCCACCGCCCCGCCGCGGGCCTCCCCGAGCGCGCACGCGACCTGCGCTCCGACCCCGTGCGGCTCGAGCTCTTCCACAACCGCTTCATGTCGATCGCGACCCGCATGGGCGAGAACCTGCGCCGCACCGCCTGGTCCCCGAATATCAAGGAGCGGCTCGACTTCTCCTGCGCCGTCTTCGACGCCCGCGGTCGGCTCGTGGCGAACGCTCCTCACATCCCCGTACACCTCGGCGCCATGGGCGAAACGGTGCGATCCCTGATATATCACTTTGAAGGTGATACATCAGGAAACTTCCCCGCGCCGGGGGACGCGTGGGCCATCAACGATCCCTTCCGAGGCGGGTCGCATCTACCGGACATCACGGTCATTTCTCCGGTCTTCCTCCCGTCGTCTGCGGCCCCGGTCGCGTGGGTCGCCTCCCGGGCCCACCACGCGGACGTCGGCGGCGTCACCCCGGGCTCGATGCCCCCGTTCTCCACCTCCCTCGCGGAGGAGGGCGTGCGGCTCGACTTCCTCTGCATCGCGCGTGGCGGGGAGGTCCTGCGCGGGGCGGTGGCCGAGGCGTTCGGCGCCGGACCTCATCCGGCCCGCGACGTGCCGGGCGTGACCGCCGACCTGGAGGCCCAGATCGCGGCCGCGTCCCTGGGTGTCCGGCTGATCGAGGAGCTGTTCGCCCGGGAGGGGGACGTCGCCGGCGCGTTCATGGGGCACATCCAGGCGAACGGGGCCGCGGTCGTGCGGGCGTGGGCCGCGGGCCTCCCTCCGGGGGCGCGACGGTTCGAGGACCGAATGGACGACGGCACCCCCGTGGTCGTGACCCTGGCCGTGGAGGCGAGGGAGGCGGGCGCCACGCTCGTCGTGGACTTCGAGGGCACCGGGCCCGCCTCGGCGGGGAACCTCAACGCCCCGCCCGCCGTCGCGCGGGCCGCCGTCCTCTACGTCCTGCGGTGCCTGCTGGGCCGGGACATCCCGCTCAACGAGGGCTGCCTCGACGCGGTCGACGTCCGCATCCCCGCGGACTCGTTGCTCGATCCCCCGGACGGCGCCGCGGTGGTCGGGGGCAACGTCGAGACGAGCCAGCGCGTGGTGGACGTGCTCTTCGGGGCGCTCGGGGTGGCCGCGGCCGCCCAGGGCACCATGAACAATCTGACCTTCGGCAACCGGCGGTTCGGCTACTACGAGACGATCGGCGGGGGCGCGGGGGCCGGGCGGGGGCGTCCCGGCGCCCACGGCGTGCACACCCACATGACGAACACGCGCATCACGGACGTGGAGGTGCTCGAGACGCGGTGCCCCGTGCGCCTCGTGCGCTTCGCCCTGCGCGCGGGGAGCGGGGGCACGGGGACTTGGCCGGGCGGGGACGGGGTCGTGCGGGAGCTGGAGTTCCTCGAGCCGGTGCGGGTGTCGCTGCTGTCCGAGCGTCGGGACACCCGACCGTTCGGGCTCGACGGCGGCGGTGCGGGGGCCCCCGGCGTGGCCTCGCTGCGCGCGGGATCGGGGGGCGTCGAGGCCTTGGGGGGCCGCTTCACGCGCTCCTTGGAGCCCGGCGATCGGCTCGAGGTGCGGACGCCCGGGGGCGGCGGCTTTGGCGGAGGTGTGGAAGTTTTGTGACGGGCGGGGAAGACGCTTGTCGCGCACGCGGGGGAGGAGCAAGTTGGCCCCATCACGGGTCGCTCGACCCGGAAACGGAGCCCGCATGCGCACCTCGCTCGCAGTACTCGTCGCCCTGATCCCCGCGGTGCTCTGCCCGGCGTCCGCCGACGCGGGCCCCTTCGGCAAGAAGAAGGCCCCCCCCGCCGTCGCGGTGTGGGACCTGCAGACGACGGACGTCCTCCGCAACGACGGAGCGAGCTGGTACGGCGAGATCGCCGACGCGTTGGTGCAGGTGCCGGACGTGGTCGCCGATCGCGACCGCGACTTCCTCCCGAAGGTCCGGCCCAGCGAAGGCATCTCCGTCGCCATCCACACCGCCGTGCGTCGCCAGGAGGCGGCTTGGACGGCGCTCCGCGGCCGTGAGTACGGCGAGGCGTCCGACCTGGTCCAAGAGGCCATCGACCTCGTGGCCCCGTACCCCGACGAGCGGCTGCCCGAGGCCTTCATGCGGGACCTCAAGATCCTGCAGTCGCGCATTCAGCTCGCCGACGGCGACGCCGGCGGGGCCTCCATGACCCTGCAGGCCGCCCTCGGCCTCGACCCGTCCTGGACCCCTCGACGCGAGGTGGAGCACCCGCGCTTCCTCGTTCTGTTCGACGAGGTCGACTCGCGCCGCAGTCAAGCACCCACCGGGACCCTGACCCTCACCGCCACGGAGCCCGACGTGCGCGTGCTCGTGCACGGCACCGAGCAGGGCATGGTCTACGACGGCTCCCTCACCCTCGAGCTGCCCCCCGGGGTGTACCGCGTCGTGGGCCGCAAGTCGGGCCACGCGGACGCGATCGAGGAGGTGCGCATCCGCCCGAAGGACGAGAAGGACGTCGTGCTGACGATGGCGGTCCAGAACAGCGTGCGCTTCCAGGAGACGGTCCAGGGCGCGCTCGAGGCGCCGCGCTCCCAGCGTCGCTCGACCGTGTGGGACGGCCTGGCCGTCGCGGCCGCGCAGGTCGACGCGCGGGCCGTGCTGTTGGGCCGCTTCGTGGCCGACCCCGAGACCGAGTCCGGCGGCACGCTCCACGTGGGGCTGTACCTCCCGGGCCGCGGGGGCTGGGGCTTCCACGAGTCGATCCCCGTGGGCGGGGACGAAGCGGAGACGTGGGGGGACGTCCGGGCGGCGATCGACGGCCTCACGGCGTCCCTCGACGCCGACCTCAACCCCGTCTTCCTGGCGCTCCAGGACTGAGGGGCGCGTCGGTTTCGACGCCCGCGCCGTGCTAGATTTCGGGGCCCTCAGGCCCCTCGATGACCCAGGTCCCCAACCCCCACGAGCCAGGTGAAGTCTTCGGCCCCTACCGGCTCGAGCGGCGGCTCGGACGGGGGGCGGCGGCCGAGGTGTGGCTCGCCGTCGAGACCGGCGACATGGGGTTCAGCAAGCGTCAGGCGCTGAAGCTGCTCCGGCCCCCGCCGGGCGAGCTCGAGGCCCAGAAGAAGGCCCTCATCAACGAAGCCCGCGTCTGCGGCCGCTTGGGGCACCCCGGCATCGTCGACGTGTATCGGGTGGGCGAACAGTCGGGCGAGCTCTTCATCGCCATGGAGTTCGTCGACGGCCCGGACCTGAACTCCTTGCTCGAGGCCCTGCGCGCCGAGAAGAAGGAGATCCCGCTGGGGGCGGGCATCGACCTGTGCATCGAGCTCTGCGAGGCGCTCGACCACGCCCACAACGCCTGCGAGGACGACGGCTCGCCCCTCGCGATCATCCATCGGGACCTGAAGCCGTCGAACGTGCTCGTGGACCGCCGCGGGCTCGTGAAGATCTCCGACTGGGGGCTGGTCAAGTCGACCCTGAACATCGAGTCGACGACCCGCGGCATCGTGAAGGGGACCCCCGGATACATCGCCCCGGAGGTGTGGGGCGGCACGCGGAACTTCCGGCCCTCGGTGGACCTGTTCGCGGTGGGCGCGATGCTCTACGAGGTGGTCGTGGGCAAGCGGCTGTTCACCGGCCGGAACCTCGCCCGAATCGCCGAGCAGGTCGCCCGCCGCAAGCCGACCGAGGAGGCCGGTCACGCCGCCGAGCGGGCCCCCGCCCTCGTGCCGATCCTCGAGAAGGTGCTCCAGCGGGTGCCGGACCGTCGCTACCAGGTCGCGATCGACCTCGCGGACGACCTGCGGGACGTCCGTGACACGCTCGCGGCCCGGGACAACTTCAAGAGCTTCCTGCGCGGCGTGAAGCCGGTGGTCGAGCGTTTGGCGCCCCGCAGCCTGCGCAGCGGCGAGAACAGCCGCCCCAGCAAGCGCATCAGCGACCCGCGCCACGACGCGCCGACCCCTTCGGAGGTGATCCCGCGGCCCGCGTCGCTCGGCCCGGGCGCGGAGCCCACCCCCGCGCCCGCCCCGAAGGTCGCGGGCACCCGGCCCCCGCCGCCCTCCGTGTCCGTCGAGGACGCCCGCACGGAGCCCGCCACGTCCGCCGTGAGCGCGCCGCCGCGCCCCGACGCGCTCCCGGTGGGGGAGAGCGCGGCCGAGGAGTCTCCCCCCAAGAGCGCGCCGGCGAAGCGGTCGGAGCCGCCCCCGACCCGCGCCATGGCTCCGGATCGGGGCGTCGCCGATACGACGTCCGCGCCGCGCATCACCGCCGCCGACATCCGCACGAGCTCGCTGAACTCGGTGGGGGACATCTCCGTGCCCGAGACGCCGACGCCCGCCCCCACGGCCGCCACCATCGCGGTCCCGCGGCACCAGCTGCCGACCCTCGATACGGGGGACGCCGAGCCCGTCGCCAGGCCGAAGAAGAAGCGGCGGAAGACCTCGCCGGGCGGCAAGCGCCCGCGCAAGAAGGAGGCGAAGAAGCGCGCCGCTCCGTCGGTGCGCGACCCCACCGTGAGGCCGCCCCCGCCCACGTCGGCGGTGGTCGTGGTCACGGTCGGCCTGCTGATCCTCCTCGCGGGGATCCTGTTGACCTTCCTGAAGTAGCGGTCAGCCCTCGGCGGGCTCGGGCTCGGGCTCGGGAGGCGGGCCGTCCAGGCTCTCGCCGGTCTCGGCGAGCATCGCGTTGACCTTGTCGCGCACGGCGTCCGGGATGTCGCCCGCGGGGAAGTCGCGGAGGATCTCCCGCCGCGTATCGAGGCGGCCGGCGCGGCTGCGCGAGCGCCAGGTCCAGATGCCCAGGCCGAAGAGCAGGACGGCGCCCACCTGGGCGGGCGTCAGGGCGTCGAACCAGCGGATGTCCGACTTGCCCCCGAACTCCTCGAGGTCCTTCGCCCGCAGGTTCTCGAACGCGAACCGCATCGGGGCGTACATGAACAGCGTGATCGCCGAGTAGAAGCCGTGGAAGCGACGCTTGTCCTTGTCGAGGCGGTCCAACGTGATCAGCGTCAAGAAGATCGTGAACGCGAGCATGGACTCGTAGAGCCCGAGGTCGTGCCGCGGCCCCCCGAGGCGCTCCGGGAACGCGACGGCGAGGAAGAAGTCGGTCTGGATGCCCTTGTGGTCGTGAGCCGTGAAGCAGCCGAACCGGCCCAGGGCCCACCCGAGCGTGAAGCCGATGCAGAGGTTGTCCACGTACGCCCAGACCGGCGTCTTCTTCCACTTGAGGAAGAGCGGGATCGCGATCGCCGCGCCCAGGAAGCCGCCCGTGGACGAATAGCCGCCGTACCAGGGCGCGAGGATGATCGGGTCCTCGAGGAATCGGTCGAAGTTGTATCCGAGGACGTGCAGCAGGTGCGCGAACAGGAAGCCGTTGAGCACCATGAACAGCGTGCAGTCGACGGTGATCTTGACCGACAGGTTCTCCCGGAGGGCGCGGGCCCGGGCCCACTCGGTGCCCGCCGCGATGCCCACCACGATGAGCGAGATCCACCAGTCGATGCGGAAGTCGAAGATCTGGATGGGTTGGGGGACCCAGTACGGGATCACGGCGCGTCCTCCGAAAAGAGCGAGGGACCTTAACAGGCCGCGAGAGCTAGAAGTTCAGGGTCAGAACGAACGTGACGACAGGCTGATCGCCGCGGGTTCGCCCGGGGATCCAGAGGTCCGACAGCGTCGACTCCTCGCCGCGGATGCGCAGCCCGCCCTCGTCCAGGGTGCGGCGGACGGCTTCCTCGACGGCTGCCCGGTCGGGCAGCTCGCGGTAGGCCGCCTTCACGAGCCCCAGGAGGATGCGGACGTCCGTGCGGTCGAGCGTCGGGTGGGCGGCGACCAGCTCGTCCACGAGATCGAGGGACCAGACGGCCGACGGGAGGGGAAGGGGACCCTCGTAGACGCGCTCCACGGCGCCGGTCCCCTCGGGGATGCCCGGGGCGGCGTCGGGCACGGCGGCCGAGACCGTGCCCTCGGGCAGCCCCGCGAGCCAGTTGCCGGGGCCGGGCGTGCCGCGCTCCACCCGCGTCGCCGCCACGGCCTCCTCGCCGCCGCCGCCCTCGGTCCCGTCCCAGCGGGGCGGGGGGCTCGCCCCTCGGGACACGGCCTCCTCGACCGCCTCGCGCAGGGCGACGGACTGGGCCTCGAGGGTGTCGTCCCGGGCGTCGAGCTTCTTCACGTTCCGGCGACGGAACCCCGCCGACAGCATCGAGTCGATCCAGGGCTTGCCGGTGCTGAAGTGGCGGACGCGGTTCTGCATGCGCACCAGGTCGACGCGCGCGTTGGACACCTGCGCCTCGAGGCGGGCGGCGGCGCGGACCAGATCCTGGAGCTCCTCGCCCCGGGCGGTCGCCATCTCGGTCGTGAGCTCCTCCAGCTCGGCGGTGCGCACCTTGATCTCGGCGTCCACGATGCGGCGCTGCCGGCGCCAGGACTCGACGACGCGGTCCCGGGCGCGGCTGTCCTGGGGGTCGGGGATGGAGATCCCGATGAACGGGCTCTGCGGCATCCGACGCCGGTGAGCGTCGCCCGTCGTCTCGGGGTCCGTGGTGCGCGCCCGGGGCGTGAACCCGTAGTGGTGGGGCTCCACCAGGACCCTCCACATGAGGTCGAGGCGCTCGTCCAGACGCTCCCTCGCGCCCGCGTACGCGGCCTCCGCGGGGTACGTCGTGGCGAACCGATCCACGAGCGCCTCCTGCAGCTCCAGCAGCTCCATGATCGCGAGCTCACGGTCCGCAGGGGCGCCCTTGAGGACGGCCTGTTCGCGCTCGGCGACGGCGACGTCGAACCACACGACGGCCTCCCGCACGTAGCCGTCGGGGTCGAGCGCCTTCCACGACGGGGGCAGCCCGTCGTCGCACATGTAGAGCCGGCGCGCGACCTCGGGCGAGTCGAGCCACGCCGTCGTCAGCAGCCAGGCGTCCGGGGACAGGTCCGACAGCTTGCGCTCCCACGTGCGCCAGACCTGAGGCAGCCGTCGCCGCTCCACGGCGTTCACGTGGACCCTGCGCAGGGCGCCCAAGCCCTCCACGAGCTCGGCGCGGACGTCGTCCAGGCACCCCGTGAACTGCAGCGCGGGCAGGTACTCGCCCAGGGGCACGCCCCCCACCGAGTGCTCGCGGAGCGCCTCGTCGATCGCGCGCCCCAAGGGCGGCACGGGGTCCGAGATCGACCCCGCGAGGCGACGGAACATCTGCGCCTCGGCCGACGGCACGGAGAGCAGGACCGCGAGGACCGCGGCCGATGAGAGGAGGAGGCGCGACACGATCAGGCGAACGGCGGGCCGCCGTCCGTCAGGGCCTGCTGCATGCGCGGGCTCTGGAGGACGATCAGGAGGGTCGAGAACATGCGGCCGAACCGTACGGGATCGGGGACCCCGCCGTCGTGCCGCGCCCAACTCGAGGCCCACCGCGCGGCCGCCACGTAGCCGATGAGGGCCCACGCGGGGGTGCCGAACAGCGACGTCTGGCGCAGGTAGACGAGGCGACGGAGGGCGTCGCGGAGGAACGGTCGGAACCCGGCGTCGACCTCGGGCCAGCGCCCGTCGCGCGCCCCGCGGCCCGCCTCCACGAACTCTCGCAGCATGCGGAAGCCGCCCGCGGTCGACGTGGCGGGGTGCAGGGGGCCCTGGGCCTGCTCGGGGAACTCGCCGCCCACGACGGCGTCCGCCGCCTCGAACAGAGCGCGCAGGCGCGCCTCGAGCCAAGCCTCGACGTTCGGGGGATCGTCGCGGGTCGGACGCTGGGCCAGGAAGGACAGCACGGTGGCCGTGTCGAGGTCGTGCAGGGCGAGCACCTTGAGGAGAACATCCTCCCCCGCCTCTTTCTTCCGCTCGATGGTCCCGAAGGGCTGCTCGAGCATCGCCTGGATGAACTCGGGCGCCACCGCCGGACCGTCGTGCCAGGCCTCCACGTCCGCGAGGCAGGACGGGCGCATGCCGATTCGGATGCCGGACTCGGTGCGGATCAGCTGCAGCGGGAAGAGGCGGCACACCAGCGGCTTCGCCTCGGCCCCGGCCGCGGCGTGCACCGTGCAGCCCACGCCGCGCTTCCACAGCACGCAGTACCCGTCTCGCTTGCGCAGGAACACGCGCTCGGTCTCGCCCTGCCGCACCCGCGCGCGGGGGTCCTCGGGATCCGCGTCCGGGAACGCCTCCCGGACGGCGGGCAGGGCGGCCTCCAAGCGCGCCTCGTCCTCGGACGTGAGCGGCCCGATGCGGTAGCTGGAGCACGACGCGCCGCAGTTGGTGCAGCTCGCGCGGGGGGTGCCGAGCGCGTGCAGGCGCAGGACGCCGCCGCCGGTGGGGTCGGTCATGGGGGAGGTCTCAGCCGGGTTCGCAGGCGCCGGGAGCCTGCCACGGAGGCCCGCCGTAGTGGTCGCCCAGGGGACACCAGCCGGGCGGCACGGCGAGGACGCGGACGTCGGCGGTGCCGTAGGGCGCGCAGTCCAGGTGGACCTCGTAGTGGCCGGTGTCGTCCCCCGTCACGAACCGTCCGTCGCCCGCGTAGGTCATGGGGTCGTCGTCGACGCAGTGGGGCGGGCGGTCGTTCTCGTTGCAGTCCGCGTCGTCGGGCACGACCCAGTCGCTCAGGGTCACGGTGCAGGCCGAGATCGGCACGGTCTCGATGCGGATGTCGTCGACCCAGCCGCCGTCGTTCTCCCCGTTCAACCCCGGGTGGTAGGTGCCCACGTCCAGGGTGATCTCGGTCATCTCCGGCGCGCCTTCGGCCTGGATGCGCATCCACGGGTCGTACTGCAGGCCGCGCTCCGCCGTGAGCGTGGTGGGCCGGTCGTGCACGACGCCGAGGTGCAGCTTCGCGCCGTCGAGCTCCACGGTGATGGACGCCTCGTCGACGATGTCCGGGATCGTCATCTCCGTGGCCTGGATCGAGAAGGTGTACGTCCCCCGCGCCTCGAGGCGGCCCTCGATGACCCCGTTGGCCGAGACCCGGAGGCCCGGGGGCAGCTCCCCGCCCACGTAGAAGAAGCTCGCCGCGCCGCCGTAGCCCGGGACCCGCACGGTGGCGAGGATCTCGTCCCCGAGCAGGGAGTCCTCGGGCAGGCCGAAGTCCAGCTGGGAGGGGGGGGCGGGGGTCGCGTCGTCGTCGTCCACGCCGAACCCGGGGTCCTCCGTCGGGCACGCGGTGGAGGCCGCGAGCGCGGCGATCAGCGTCCATCGGAGGGGGCGGGGGCGTCGCACGGGCGAACCCTATCACCGGGCCGCGGCGGCGCCTCGGGGCCCCGTTCGCCCGGGTTGCGTTAGGCTCACGGCCTCATGTCGCGAACGATCCTGCTCGCCCCCTTGGTGTCGCTGCTCCTGGGTGCCTCCTCGGCCGAGAAGCTCCCCGAGTGGGAGGAGCACAGCGCCGAGTCGACGCCCCTGGTCCTGGAGCCCGAGCGGCTGGTCATGGACCTGATCCGTGAGGGCCTCGCCCCGCTCGCCGAGGCCGAGGCGGAGGCCGACGTGGGGGTCGAGAAGGTCGACAACCCGGAGGTGGACCTCATCGCGGGCGGCCTGGGGGGGACCCACCTCTCGACGGCGGAGTCCGCCGAGCTGGCCCGGCGCGACGGCGGGAGCGGCTTCCTCGCCAGGATCCTGGCCACGGACACGGCCCTCGAGGGGCGCAGCGGCGTGGGACCGTGGCAGCTCTTCGACGGCGAGATCGACGAGTCCGGCTGCCGCGCCCCCTCCCTGGCCGGCACCGCCGCCGCCGTGGCCGTGGTGTGTCGGGGGCTCGATCCGAGGCGCACCCGCGACGAGCACCTGGTCGTCCTGCGCGGCCGCCGCATCGAGCGCTACCCGCGCGCCCTCCTGGAGGGGTCTTCTCCGTCCCTGTCCGCCGACGGCGACCGCGTCGTGGTGGTGGCGGCCGAGGGCGGGGGGACGCTGCGCATTCTCGACCTCACCGAGCGTGAGGACCTCCGCGTCACGGGCAACTGGAAGCGCCTCGCGAATGTGAGGATGTCCGCCCGGGGGACGAAGGTCGCGTTCTCGGCGGTGCTGGGGGGCGATCCGGTGGCGGTCGTGGTGCCGGACGACGCGGACACCGGCGTCGTGGCCTGGCGGGGTCGCCGGGGGGCCTCCGTGGCGGGGGTGTCGGACGACGGTCGAGTCCTCGTGCGGGCCGATCCGGCGGGGGCCCTGAGCCTGCTGCTGGTCGACTCGACGCGCGGGCTGTACACCGATCTCGGGGCCCGGAAGGGCGACGTCGAGGCGGGCGTCATGCACCCGTCGGTCGACTCCGTCGTGTTCGTGACCCGCGTGGGCGGCGTGTGCGGCTTGTTCTGGTCGGACCTCACGACCCGCCGCCGGAGCGACATCACCGGCACGTCCGAGGGGTGCTACACGGACGTCGACCTGGACGATCAGCGGCGCTTTCTTCTCTACGAGCAGTCCGATCCGTCGTCGCGATCGGTCCTTCTTCACGACCGGCGCACCGGCCGGGACTGGATGACGCTCCCGGCGGGCTGCGCCGAAGCCGAGATCAGCGGCGACGGCTACTACATCGCCGCGCGCTGCAGCCACGACCCCCGGGGTCGCGGCGTCTACCTGTTCGCCGTGCCTCAGGAGAACTCCGAATGACGTCCCGCACTGTACTCGCCGCTTTCGTCTTCGCCGCCGCGATCGCGGCCGACGCTCCCGCTCACGCGGGTGTGTTCATGGGCATGGAGGCCGACCTGGTCGACCCCTCCAAGGGGGAGGTCCCCACGCTCATCGTCGGCTTCGACGAGAAGTACTTCCGGGCCCAGATCGACATCACGGGGGAGAACGGCTACTCGAAGACCCACCACATCAAGCCGGTCTCCGCGGGTCAGGAGCTTCGCTACACGTGGTCCCAGAAGGAGGGGACCGTCATGTACTCCATCCGCGTGGAGATGGTGGACCACGCCGCGGAGCACTACATCGAGGAGACGGAGGTCTTCGTCTCGTCCGCGCCGCCGATCACCGCGAGCATCCCCGTCAACTCCGTGGACCTCGAGAACAAGTGGTTCAGCCTCGTCACGAACCACCCCCCCGAGGAGGTGAAGATCGAGGTCATCGCCGACGATCTCTCGACCCTGGGCGAGTCCACCTTCGCGGTCACCGACGCCAAGAAGGGCAGCCCGGTGCGGGTCACCTGGGAGCAGCAGGGCGAGGGCGAGGTCTTCCGCATCCTCGTGCGCGCGTTCGACGAGTACGGGTACTGGGCGGGCGTGGAGATCATCCCCTGGTCGCTGGTCGTGCCTCACGAGGACGTGAACTTCCCCACCGGCTCCCACGAGATCCTCGCCGAGGAGGCGCCGAAGCTCCAGGACGCGTGGAAGGAGATCGTGAAGGCCCTCGACAAGTACGGCGAGTGGATCCCGAACCCGACGCTGTACGTGGGCGGCTACACCGACACCGTGGGCGACGCGTCCAGCAACCAGAGCCTCTCCGAGCGCCGCGCCCTGGCGATCGCCCAGTGGTTCAAGAAGCGCGCGGCGGGCCGAGTCACGATCCGCTACCAGGGCTTCGGCGAGACCGCCCTCGCGAAGGAGACGCCGGACAACACGGACGAGATCGTGAACCGCCGCGCTGTCTACATCATCACGCCCGGCGGGCACCCGTCCGGCAAGGACACACCCCGCGCGAACTGGCGCGGCCTCGAGTAGCGCCGACGGGGAAGCTCCCCGGGGTCAGTGCAGCACGATGGCGACGCCCGACGTACCCTTGGCGACGGCGCTGTCGGCGGTGCCCCAGAGGTCGTCGTCGCCCTTGGTCATCGCGTCGCCGTCGGCGTCCCAGCGCACGGTGAGCTCCACCTCGTCGGGGAAGGGGCCGCCCATCATCACGTTCGCCTGGCCGATCCGGAACGTCGTCGGGAGCTTCGCGGGCAGCATCGCCGTGGCCGCCGGGGGACCGCCCGCGACGCCGGGACGTCGCGCGATCACGAAGATGCGCCCGCCCGCCGGGGGCTTCGCGTTGGGGCCGAGCGAAAGCGTGCCGCTGATGACCTCCGAGCCCGCGGCGTGGGGGTCGCCGTCGGGATGCGGGGCCGGTCCCTTGCCCGGGAGGGGGGCGTTCTGCGCCATCGCGATGAGCCGGTCGAAGGACGCGGGGTCTCCGCCCGCCGCCTTGGCCGTCGTCCAGGCGGCCTCCGCCGCCGCCCGATCCCCGGCGCGCCAGTGGAGCATCCCCGAGTAGCTGAGCGCCTGGATGTGCTTCGGGTCGTACGACAGCGCCTCGTCGATCAGCTCCCGGGCGACCGTCTCCATGCCCATCACGATGCGCACGGCGGCCGAGATCACGCGGCCGTCGGGGCTGGTCGGGTCCATGCGCAGGACCGTCTCGGCGGTCTGGTAGGCGTCGATCCAGCCTTCGGCGTCGAGCAGCGCCCAGCCCAGCTGGACGTGGGCCTCGACGCTGCCGGGGTTCGCGCCGACCATCGCGCGGGCCGCGTCCACCGCGGGGCTCGGCTTGGGCTGCAGGGACGGGGGCACGCCGGGGACGGCCCCGCCCGCGCGGCCGGGCGCGGGGGTCGCTCCTTCGGGGGCCGCGGCGCCGTCGGTCGTCCCCCAGGGCAGGAAGTCGCCGCCGGTGGCGATGCCGCCTTCGGGGCGCTCGCCGGCGTAGTTCTGGAGGCCCCAGATCGTGACCGCCAGGAGCCCCACGACGGCGGCGCCGATGAGGCCGCCGCGCAGCTCGGGGGGGAGCCCGCCCGACGGGGACGGGGGCGGCGGCGGGGGCGCCTCGGCGGCGGGGACGGGGGCGGGCTCGGGGTCGCCAGACGCGGCGAGGGCCTTGAGGACGTCCGCCGCCCGACGCTCGAGGACCGCGCGCTCGGTGGCCGCCTCGGGACGACGCTCGCCCATGTCGTCCAGGTCGCGCAGCTGCTCGTAGAGCGCCGCCTTGCGGGCCAGCAGATCCGCGCGGCGCTCGGAGACGGGAGGCGAGGGCGCGGCGGCGGCGCGGGCCCCCGCGCGCAGGGCCAGGAGCACGCCCCCGACGACGCCGATCAGGGCCACGACGACGCCGGGGATCCAGTCGACTTCACCCATCTGCCAGCTCCCGGCGCACCTGCGCGATCCAGGGGTCCACTCCCTCTTCGCCGTCGGCCGCGTCTCCCCCGGACGCCTCGACGACGACCGGGGCCGCCGGGTCGCCTTCGCCGCGCAGGCTCTTGAGGAAGCCGATGACGAACAGCAGGCCCACGCCGAACATCGCGAGCGGCAGCACCCAGACGAGCAGGTTGAAGCCGGTCGCCCGGGGTACCAGCCGGATGAACTCGCCGTAGGAGGACTCGAAGTAGGCGAGGATCTGCCCCTCGTCGTAGCCCGCCGCCACGAGCGCGCGGACCTGGTGCTTCATGTTTCGGGCGGACTCCGACGGCGACTGGGCCACCGACATCCCCTGGCACCTCGGGCAGCGGATGAGGGCGGCGATGTCCTCCGTGAGGCGCTCGACGTCCCCCGAGGCAGGGCGCGCCGAGGCGGGCGGTCCGACGGTCGCGGCCACGTCCGGTCCCAGCTCCAGCAGCTCGGCCTCGGTGGCCAAGGTGCCCGTGTCCTGCGCGGCCGCGGGGGCGGCGAGCAGGGCGACGGCGACGGCGAGGAGCAGCGCGCGCATCACAGCAATCGGTCCAGCTCGCGCTTGAGCGTCGGGCCGTCGATCGCGCCCGTCTGCTTGTACTGGATCACGCCGTCGGAGGAGATGAAGAAGGTCTCGGGCACGGCGTAGATGCCGTATGCGATGGACGTCTTGCCGCCGACGTCCACGACCGTGGGGTAGGTCGATCCGCCGTGCTTCTCGAGCCAGGCCTCGATCTCGGCGGACTTGTCCTGGTACGCGATGCCCACGAACTGCACTCGGTCGCCGTAGATCTTCTCGGCCTGCACCAGCAGCGGGTGCTCGTACCGGCAGCTCACGCACCACGTCGCCCAGAAGTTCAGCACGACCGGCTTGCCCGCCAGGTCGGCCAAGGCGATCCGCTCGCTCGTGTCGTATCGGGCGAGATCGAAGCCCGGCGCCTGCTTCTCGACCAGCGGGGACGGCATCTCGTGGGGGTCCATCAGGAAGCCCCAGCCCAGGACCACCAGCAGCGGGACCAGGAACAGGGCCCCGAGCGCCAGGACCTTCCAAGAGACGCGGGGCTGGGTCACGCCGGGGCCTCCCGGGGGGCCGCGGCGCGCGAGGGCCAGGCCGCCACGAGGCAGCCGAGCGCGATCACGAACATCCCGCTCCAGATCCAGTACACGAGGGGGTTCACGAAGGCGCGCAGCCCCACGACGCCCGCCTCGGAGTCGATGTTCATCACCGAGAGGTACAGGTCCTCCGTGAGTGTGGAGCGCACCCCCGGCGTGCCGATCGGCTGCATGCTCCCGCGGAAGACGTTCATGCGGGGCTCGAGGGTCCCCGCCGGGGCCCCGTTGCGCGCGATCCCGAACGTGGCGATCGTGGACCGACGGTTCGGCGTGACCTCCTCGCGCGTCCCTTCGTACTGGACCGTCCAGTCGCCGATGCCGACGGCCTGGCCCTGCTCGAGGATGGTCTCCTCGCTCAGCTGGTAGCTCTGGGAGATGGCGATGGCGATGGCGATCATCGCGATGCCCAAGTGGACGATCTGGCCTCCGTATCGCCTGCGACCACGGACGAACGCGCGGACCACGGCGTCCCCGACCGCCTCGCCCTTCGTGAGCCGCAGCCGCACCGGGACGGCCATGTCCCGCAGCGACACCGCCCCCGCGAAGCCGCCTGCGAAGAGCGTGACCGCGGGCCAGAAGGACCGCACGCCGAGGGCGGCGCCCAGCCCCGTGAGCAGCACCCCGACGCCCACCGGGACGGCCAGCGCCGTCAGCACCTCGTCCCGCTTCGCGCGCCCCCACGGGAGGGCCGGGCCCACGCCCATGAGGAACACGATCGACACGCCGATCGGCACCGACATGCGGTTGAAGAACGGGCCGCCCACGGAGACCTTCACCCCGCGCACGGCCTCGGCCAGCAGCGGGAAGACCGTCCCCACCAGCACCGTGAACGTGAACGCGACGAAGAAGAGGTTGTTCAGGACGAACATCGACTCGCGGCTGGCGGCCGACCGAATCTCCCCCTCGGCCTCGAGGAGGTGTACGCGCATCGCGAGCAGGATCGTCGAGGCGACCAGCACGATGGCGAGGAACACCAGGAAGGTGGGTCCGATGGCCGACTGGGTGAAGCTGTGCACCGAGTTGAAGACGCCCGAGCGCGTCATGAAGGTGCCCAGGATCGTCAGCGAGAAGGTCGCGATGAGGAGGACGATGGTCCAGCCCTTGAGGATCCCGCGGCGCTCTCGGAGCATGGCGGCGTGCAGGAACGCGGTGGCCGTGAGCCAGGGCAGGAACGAGGCGTTCTCCACCGGGTCCCACGCCCAGTAGCCGCCCCAGCCGAGCACCTCGTAGGCCCACCAGCCGCCGAGGATGATCCCCACCGAGAGGAAGCCCCAAGGGGCGAGCATCCAGGTGCGGGTCGCCTTCATCCAGGCCGCCCCGAGGCGTCCCTCGACGAGCGCCCCGACCCCCATCGCGAAGGGCACCGTCATGCCGACGTACCCCAGATAGAGCATCGGGGGGTGCACGATCATGAGGAGGTGGTTCTGGAGGAGCGCGTTGGGTCCGGGGCCGTCCGTCGGGATCGGGGCCGGGGTGTCCAGGAACGGGTTCGCGGGGCCGGCGATGAGGAAGGCGAAGAACACCGCCACGAGGTGGACCGTCGCCAGCGTCCACGGCATCACGTCGGTGAACTTGTCCCGGGTGCGCCACGCGAAGGCGGCGCAGTAACAACCCAGGACCAGCCCCCAGAAGAGGATCGACCCCTCCAGCGAGGACCACAGGGAGACGATGGCGATGCGGGCGGGCACCGCATTCCCGCCCACCTGCGCGACGTAGGAGACCGAGTACTCCTTCGCCAGGAGCGCGTAGACCATGAGCAGGTTGGCGCCGATCAAGGCGACGGAGAAGGCGTAGACCAGCCTGCGGGCGAGGCGGAGCCCGGCTTCGCTTCGGCTGCGGCCGGCGGCGATCCCGACGACGGCGCCGGCGGCGGCGGCCCCCAGCGCGGCGAGCACCAGGAGTCGCCCGAGGAGAGCGATAGTCACTTGGCGTCGGCCTCGCCGTCGAGGGTGTCGAGGTCCGGCTTCTCGCCGTCTTCGGGGGCCTGATACTCGTTGCTGTGCTTCACCAGGAGCTCCCGCGACTCGAACACGCCGTCCTTGCGCAGGGTGCCCTCCACGATCACGCCGATGCCCTCGCGAAACATCTGGGGCGGCATGCCCTTGCCCTCGACCCGCACCGTGGTGGTGCCGTCGCCGACCGTGAAGGCGAGGTCGGTGCTCTTGTTGTCGAACTCGACGCTGTCGGCCTGGACCATGCCGCCCAGGCGGATGGTCGCGCCGTAGGCCTTGTCGCCCGCAGCGATCAGCTCCGTCGGGTTCCAGTAGTAGACGAGGTTGTCGCCCAGGCTGCCGAACGCCAAGACGCCCAGCGCGGTCGCCGCGACGGCGATCATCCCGAGGATCCAGCGCTTATCCGGCATCGGTCGCTCCTTCGTCCTGGGCGGCCGCCCGGGCCGCCGCGAGCCGGACGTTAAGTACGACCGCCCACCCCAGCAACAGCCCCAGGGAGATTCCCCAGGCCGCGGCAACGTAGCCCCATCCGCCGACGATGACTCCTTCCATGGCTCAGGCCCTCCCTGCGATCAGCGGATCGGCCGAGGCCGGCGCCGTGGGGACCGCCGCCCCGCGCTCGGCCAGGGACAGCCTCGCCATGCGCACCGACAGCCAGATGCCGATGAAGAGCATGGCGAACGCGTTGATGCGCAGCGGGATGACCATCATCTCGTTGACCGTCTCGGGCGTGCTGAAGTTCTGGTGCAGCGTGCGCCACCACTTGATGGACATGTAGACGATGGGCACGTCGACGTACGCGATGATCGTGCCCACGGCCGTCCACGTGGCGCGGCGCTCGGGGTCGTCGAGGGAGGCGCGCAGGGCGAGCAGCCCCGCGAACGACACGCCCATGATCGCGGACGTCGTCAGGCGCGGGTCCCAGTCCCAGTAGACGCCCCACGTGGGCTTCGCCCAGATCGCGCCCTGGATCAGCAGCATCACCGTGAGCAGCGCCGTGGTGGCGAGCGTCCCGTGCAGGGCGGCGTCCCACTTCGGGGACCGCTTCACGAGCGACCCGATGGCGATCACGAACGCCGCCGTGGCGATGAGGAGCGCGTTCCACGCGGTGGGCACGTGGATGTAGAGGATCCGCCCCACGTCCCCCATGTACTTCTCCGGGGGCGCGATGAGGAGCCCGAAGACGCTGCCGCCGATCAGCAGCAGCAGCCCCGCGATTCCCAGCCAGTGTTCTCGATCCATGGTCAATCCTCGATGACGCGTCCGAACAGGATGGCCGGCAGCGACCAGTACACGACGTCGAAACACACTAGGACGCCGAGCCAAGATGGGCCCTGGTTCATGGGGTCGCCCGTCATTGCGAGGCTCGTCGCCTTCACCGACGCGAGCAGGACCGGCACGACCAGGGGAAACAGCAGCAGCGGGAGCAGGACGTCGCGTCCCCGCGCCCGCGCCGTCATCGCTGCATACAGCGTGCCCGGCGCGGCGAGTCCCCCCGTGCCCAGGGCGAGGGAAGCGACGAGCAACCCCGCCGAACCCCGGATCTCGGCGCTGTAGAGCACGAGGCAGCCCGGGACGAGCAGCAGCGCGAGCCCCAGCAGCAGCAGGAAGTTGCTGGACGCCTTGCCGAAGAAGAGGGCCCGAGGGTCCACCGGCAGCAGGCGCATGCCCTCGAGGGCCTCGTCCTCCGTCTCCACCCGGAACGACTCCCCGAGCGAGAGCACCGACGACAGCAGCAGGGCCAGCCACAGGTAGCCGGCGGCGTGCCGGGAGAGCACCTCGCGACCGGGACCGACGGCGAAGGAGAAGAGGAGCAAGGTCATCGTCGAGAAGAAGACGACGGCGGACACGCGGGAGCGCCCTCGCCACTCGAGCAGCACGTCCTTGCGGAACACGGCCAGCGTCTGCGCGAAGACGCCCATCAGGCGATCTCCGCCATGGCGGCCGGGGTGCCGCTCGCGGGCCCGACCCAGGTCACGCGCCCGTCCACGAGCACCATCCCCGACTGCAGAATCCCGGCCCCTCGCTCCACCAGGTGCGTCGACAGCACCAGCGTCCGGCCCTCGTCCTGGAGCTCGCCGATGAGTCGGTCCACGAGCCCGAACCCCGCCGGGTCCAGCTGGCCGTAGGGCTCGTCCAACAGCACGACGTCGGGCTCTTGGAGGAGCAGCCGGGCGAAGGCGAGGCGCTTGCGCATGCCCGCCGAGAGGGTGCGCACGGCGTCGTGGGCCCGGGCGTGCAGGCCCACGCGGTCGAGCAGCCCGAGCAGGTCCCCTTCGCGGCCCGAGATGGCGGCGGCCGTGCTCAGGTTCTGGAGGGCCGACAGCTCCGAGTAGAGGTGCCCGCGATGGGACAGCAGGGCCAGTCGTCGACGCGCCTCGACGGGGTCCTTGCGCGCGTCCAGGCCGTGGATCGAGAGGGTGCCGGTCGTCGGCCGAATCGCCGTCGCGAGGAGGCGAAGGAGCGTCGTCTTGCCCGCCCCGTTGGGGCCCGCGAGCAGCAGCGAGCGGCCCGGCGCGAGCTCGATGTACACGTCCGCGAGCGCCCAGCGATCGCGATACGCGCGGCCGAGCGCAGAGGCGGCGACGGCGGGGGGAGAGGTGGACACGGCCCCTCGAATATCACGCGCGCGTGATAGGCGCGATGCAGCCGTTGGCTGCACGTCCTCCGCTACCGGGGACCGACCGGGGTGACGAGCGCGTTGGGCCACCAGTAGAGGAGACCGGATCCGTCGACGCCCCAGCCCGCGAGCACGACCCCCGTGGGGTTCTCCGTGTCGCGCGGCCACGGGGCCTGACAGAGCGGCGCGCCCGCGAAGTAGAACTCGTCGGGGAGGGGCTCGAAGAAGCTGACCTGCTCGCCGATCTCGAGCGGCTGGTCCGCGATCCAGTCCTGGGTCGAGCGCCCGCGGAACACGAGGAACTGCCCGGTGGCGTCGTCCTGGTTGGCCGCCGAGGCGCCGACGCCCAGGTCCGGGATCGTGTCGCCGTCCACGTCCCCCAGGTTGCAGATGCGGCTGCCGAAGTTCACGTTGGGCGCCCAGCCGACGAGCGCCGCCGCCTCGAGCGGGTCGACGGAGTTGCCGTCGAAGATCGGACGTGTCCAGTTGGCGCTCCCGGTGCGGCTGTAGATGAGGATGGCTTCGCCCGCCCCGGGGATGTCGTCCGCCGCGAACCACTCGTCGGCGAGCACCAGCTCCCGGCCGTCGCCGCCCGCGAAGTCCCCGGACACCGCGTCCCGGGCGGACACCCCCGGGAGCGTGATCGGGCCCAGCGCCCCCCAGGGATCGAAGCTCGAGCCGCCCCCCAGGTCCCAGTCGGCGTCGTCGGACAGGAACAGGTGCGTGTCGTTCTGGGTGGACGCGACGATGTCGTCCACGCCGTCGCCCGTCACGTCGTCGACCACCGTGCAGAACAGGTCGCCCGCGCTGTTCGGCACCGCGATCTCGCCGTGCCAGTTCCCGAGGTGGTCCATGACGAGGATGCGGTGCTCCTCGGACTCGGGGAGCCGGTACGAGAAGGCCACGAGGGCGTTGTCGCCGCTCGGTCGGTGGATCGCGCCCACGCCCAGGCACTCGCCGATGTGCTGGTCCGCGGCCGGGGCCTGCAGCCATTGGATCGTGTCGGGCGCGACCTCGGCGGCGAACGTCTCCCGGGGCCCTCCCAGGACGAACCCGACCCCCGAGAAGTCCTCGGCCTGGCTGTCCCACAGGACGTTCGAGTCGAAGCTCGTGAACACGAGATCCGTGTACGCGTCGTCGTTCAGGTCCCCGCTGCAGTCGATCCGACCGTCGCCGCCGACGTCCCGCAGCACGGAGTCCGCGTCGCGGGTGCTGAGGTAGCCGCCGGGAGCCCCGCGCAGCGCGTTCTCGAAGTCGAAGAAGAGGTAGATGACGGAGGCCGGGCCCGCGGTGCGCCCGCACAGGTCGGGGGCGCCGTCGCCGTCGAGATCGCCGATCGAGTAGGACTCGCCGAACCGGTCGTCGCCCTCGGCGTCCAGCCCCGCGATGAGCGCGGGACCCCCGAACCCGAACCCGACGGAGGCCGAGAGCACCTCGGCGCCGGCGTCGCAGTCGTTGACCACGAAGTCCCACCGCTCGATGGCGCCGGGATAGGTCGTGGGGTTGCTGTCGTCGCAGTCGCAGCGCCCGGTTCCGGTCTGCCACCCGTCGTTGTCTTCGTCGGGGCCGCTGCAGCCCACGGCGTCGTCGTCGTCCACCGCGTCGTCGTCGTCCACGGCGTCGTCGTCGTCCACGGCGTCGTCGTCGTCCACAGCGTCGTCGTCGTCGGGGGGCGCCCAGTCGTCGGGGTGGACCGTGAGCAGGCACCCGGCGACGGGCAAGACGAGCAGCAGGGAGAGCAGTCTCACGTCAGAACCTCCCGGTCAGGCCCGCGCCCGCCGTCCCCGGCGCCGCGAAGGCGAAGGGCAGGACCACGGGCCCGCGCGACGCCGACTGCTTCGGTCCCACCGTCGCCGCGAGGGTGACGCCCAGGCCGACCCCCACCGCGACGCACCCGGCGACCCCCGCGGCGAAGCCCCCGAGGTGGTCCTGGTACCTGCGTCGATATTCTTCGGCGTCTCCGGCGTTCGCAGCCAGGGTGAATTCGACCCGGTTCGCCGCGAACCCCGCCGCCGCCACGCCCGCGCCTCCCGCCATGAGCGCGATCCCGAGGGGCAGGGGAGGGCGCGAGGCGGCGGGCGCGGCGCTCACCGACCCGCTCCGGCCTTCGAAGCGGCCGGTGGAGGGCTCGAAGCGCACCCAACCGAGGTCGGAGACGATGAGGATCGACTCGGTCCAGCCCTCGCTCCGCGCGGCGGCGGCGAGCACGACCGCGACGGCCTCGTCCCCCCGGGCCAGCGCGGCTTCGAGGCCGGCGGGCCCCAGCAGGGGGACGGGCTCGGCCCCTCCCGGCACGAAGACGATCACGCCCCGCGCGCTGCCCGCGGCCCCGACCTGGACGAGGTGCGGACCGGCCGGGAGGTCGTCCACCCGCCCGCTCACGGGGCGACCGTCGATGTGGGGATTCACGAGCGTCGGATCGACGTCCACCGGCGCGCCCGGGGTCTTGAGGACGCCCTGGAGCGCCGCGAGGAAGACGCCCTGGGGCTCGGGGGCGTAGTCGTCGTTCCAGGGCCGGGTCGAGTCGACGGCCGTGGCCGCGTGGAAGGCCGCCGCAGCGCTGGTGGCGTCGTCGTTGTAGAAGGCCGCGAGGCCCTCCGTGAAGTACAGCCGGTACAGGGAGTCGGTGCCCACGACGTCCTGCACGCAGGGCAGCAGGTCCCGCGCCTGGGTGGCCGCGCGCAGGCTGTCCGCGTACTCCAGCGAGTCCAGGGCGTCCACGGCGGTCGTGAGCAGACCCTCCAGCTGCGTCCGGGGAGCCGGGGAGCCCGCGCAGCCCACGGGCGGGGCGGCGGGCAGTCGCGCCGGGTTCGCGGCCAGGTTCAGCAGGGTGCTCGCGCCGCCCAGGATCACCTCGACGTCGCCCAGCTGCTCCTTCGCCACGACCGCGGCGTCGGCCGGTCCGGGGGCCGATCCTTCGCCGCTGCTCGCGGAGAGGACTACCGGGGCGGCTTCAGCGGTTGTAGGGGACGCGGCGACGGCCGCGAGCAAGACGGAGGTGAGGGAGCCGACCATGCGAGTCGGGATGGGCCGAGCCGACGCGTGCATCGCGAAAGACGCTACCTGATATCTTCCCGCCGCCGCGGCGAGCGGGGTGTTCTGGAGAGACCAATGTCGGACGACAACAAGGACGGGACCACGGAGGTCCTCTCGAAGGCGGGGGCGGCGATCATCGGCGCCTCCCTGGCGGTCGCGAGCGTGGCCGCGCTCTACCTCTTCTACGGGTTCATGCTGAAGAGCTACGGCCCCGCCGGCTTCGAGTCGGCGTGTTCCTGGAGCGAGACGTTCGACTGCGACCGCCTCAACACCTCGGAGCACGGGAAGATCACCCTGCTCACGGGCGTGCGCGCGCTCACCGACATCCCCATCACCCTCTTCGCGCTGGGCGCCTACCTGGGCATGGCCTTCCTCGTCTTCGTCGCCCGCCAGGGCGGGGACGGGGCGCGCGGCGCGGTGCGCCTGCTCGCGATCGGCTCGGGGCTCTCGGTCCTCTACGGGCTGCAGCTGTTCTACGTGATGCGCTTCGTGGAGGAGGTCTACTGCCCCTTCTGCCTCGCCATGGACGCCGCCGCGGTGGTCACGCTCGTGGTCTCCGTCCTCGCCCTGCGCCGCCCGGGCGCCGCGGGAGCGAGCTCCTTCGGCCGACCCTCGAAGCTCGCGCTGGCGGCGGGGGCGAGCCTCTTCGTGGTCCTGCTCGGGTTCCACTCGATGTGGAAGAGCAGCCTCGTGCAGCAGCAGATCGAGCTGGCCGACGCCCAGATCGCGGACTCCCCGGCCGACGCCCCGGCGGTCGCGTCGAGCGCGGTGGATCCCGAGGCGGTGGGCCCGCTCGGCAAGGGCGTCGTGGGCACCGGCGAGGAGATCGGCAAGAACGTCTGGGACGTGCCCATCGACGCGCACGACCCCTTCTCCGGCCCCGCGGATGCCAAGGTCACGGTGGTTGAATTCGCTGATTTCCAGTGTGGTTACTGCAAAAAGCTGTTCTATTCCTTGAACCCGCTGAAGAAGAAGTACAAGGACGAGGTCAAGTTCGTCTTCAAGCACTTCCCCATGAGCCCGACGTGCAACGCCGGCGTGAAGAACAACCGCCACCGGTACGCGTGCGAGGCGGCCGTGGCGGCCCAGTGCGCGGCGGAGCAGGACCGCTTCTGGCCCATGCACGACCTGCTCTTCAAGAACCAGCACAAGCTGAAGGGCCAAGACCTCGCGTACTACGCGAAGGAATCGGGCGCAGACATGGGAACTTGGCGTACTTGCATGAAGAAGGGCTCGTCCGCGCGCGCGGCCCTGAAGCAGGACACCGAGCACGGCACGCTCATGGGCCTGAACGGCACGCCCCGGACCTTCATCAACGGTCGCCTGTTCAAGGGGATCGTCGCCCAGGAGACGCTCCAGCACTTCATCGAGCGCGAGCTCGGCCGCGTGGAGCCGGGGGCCAGGCCGCAGCGCAAGGCCGCGGTGCCGGTAGACGCGGAGGCGGCGAAGTCGGCGCCGACGATGGTGCAGATCACCGACGGCTCCGAGCCCTTCTGGATCGACACGTTCGAGGCGAGCATCGACGGCGAGGGGAGGGCCCTGTCCCTGCACGGCGCGGTGCCCGCCAACGTCAACTGGTACGACGCCGTGGCGGCGTGCGAGGCCGCGGGCAAGCGCGTCTGCACCAGCGAGGAGTGGGTGACGGCGTGCCAGGGCACGGCCGCCGTGGACGACGACGGCAACGGCCAGTTCGGCGACGACTACGTCGAGGGCAACCAGTTCCCGTACGCCGACTACTACGAGCGCGGGTGGTGCAACGACCAGTCGAAGGGGCCCAACGACGGGGGGCAGGCGTCGGCCACAGGCATCCGCCCGCGGTGCGCCACGCCCACGGGCATCTACGACCTCGCGGGCAACCTCTCGGAGTGGGTCGGGCCGGATCAGGACGCCGCGCGGCTGCTCGGCGGGCACTTCTACGCCAAGGAGAAGGCCGCCTGCTTCCGACCCGTGCAGACGTTCGGCGCGGGCCACCGCAACAAGACGATGGGGTTCCGGTGCTGCGCCGACGCGAACGTCGCCAACCCGTCGGGCGAGGCGGTCGCGGCCGCCGCCCCCGAGGGCTTCGAGGGCAAGCGCCTGCCGAAGTTCACGGCGGACATGCTCGACGGCACCGTCGTCGACAGCGAGAGCCTGCGCGGCAAGGTGACGTACCTGAGCTTCTTCGCGTCCTGGTGCGGCCCCTGCAAGGCCGAGTTCGCGGGCCTGAACCGCATGGTGAAGCGCTACGAGGGCAAGGACTTCCGGATCCTCGCCATCGGCGTCGACACGAACGCGGACAAGGCGCGCGCGGCGGCGCAGGCGTGGGGAGCGAAGTTCCCCGTCGCGGTGGACCCCCACAACAAGATCCTGGGCCTCTTCGACGTGACCTCGATGCCGAGCACCTACATCGTCGACAAGCAGGGGATCATTCGGAAGAAGCACGTGGGCTGGTCCAACCGGGACGACAAGACCTGGAACGCGGTCACGCCGGTCATCGACGGGCTGCTCTGATGCGTCCTGTCGTCGCGCTCGCGGTCGCCTTGTGCGTCGCGTGCGGGGGCGAGGACCCCGGCGCGGATCCCGGGACCGCGCCTGCCCCGCCCCCGGCGCCGTCGGTCGAGCAGGCCCCCGCCGAGCCGCCCGCGACCCCGGCTGCCGCCGCCCCCGGCACGCCTCGCCTCCCGGAGCCGGAGGTCGTGCCGTTCAAGGCCAAGGGCCTCGACAACGGCGACTACGCCCCCCAGTTGGTGCTGACGGACCTGCTCACGGACGTCGAGTACCGCCTCTCCGATCACCTGGGGCCCCGCGCCACGGAGCCCACCCGGGCCGCGATCATCGGCTTCGTGGCGTCCTGGTGCGGGCCGTGTCGTGCGTCGCTGCCCACGCTCAAGGAGCTCAAGACCGAGCACGGGGACGATCTCCAGATCGTCCTGCTCGCCACCGACGACGACCGGGAGGGCCGGCTCGAGGAGGCGGATCACGTGCGCCGAGCGGGCCTCGACGCCGTGGTGTTGGATCCGACGCCCGAGGTGCTGCGCGCCTACAAGGGCAGCCGCCGGAACGTCCCGCACTTCTTCATCGTCAACAAGATCGGCGAGGTGCTGGTGCAGAACCGCGGCTTCGGGAAGAAGGTGAAGCCCATGCTGCCGAAGCAGGTGCGCTACGCCCTCAACAACCCCGACTACGTCGAGCGCAAGAAGAAGCGCAGGAAGAAGCCCGCCCCGAAGCCCGCGAGCGAGCCCACGGGTTGACGATCAGTGGCCGCGCGCCTGGGCGGTGCGCTTCATGTCCTCGTCCATGACGAACTCGACGTCGTCGAGCGCGAAGTTCGTGCCGGAGAGGGCGGCTTCGGTGTCTCGCAGCAGGTTGAGCAGCCCCTGGTCGCCCATGGGCTGGGCCCCGACCTGCCCCTCGTACTCGGCCAGCTCGGCGGCGACCTCCTCGGCCGCGTTGGAGTGGTCCACCTCGACGGCGGGGGCGGCGGCCTCGGCGGCCTCCGCTGCCTGCCTGGCGCGCACCTTCGAGAAGTCCGCGTCGAGGCTCTTCGGCTGGATGATCTCGTCGCGCGAGCGCCCGGTGACGGCGACGGACGCGTCCTCCGCGGCCGCAAGCTCCGACAGCCGCGAGAGGGCCGAGCGGAGCTGACGGACCAGGTTGATGGCCACGATGGCCTGCACCGCGACCGCCCACTGCTCGCCGCGGCCCAGGGCCCAGCGCAGGGACTTCTGGGTGAGGGAGAGGATGTAGACGTTCTCGGTCGCCTTGACCTCGGCGGTGCGGGCCTGGCCCTCCACGAGGCCGGACTGCCCGAACGTGACGCCCGAGCCCAGGGTCGCGAGCTTCACGCGGCGGCCGTCGGGCAGGACCTTGATCACCTCCACGTCGCCGTCCACGAGGAACCAGCAGCAGTCGCCGAGGTCGCCTTCACGGCAGATCTGGGAGCCTGCCCGGAAGCGGGACTCCTTGAGGGCGGCCGCCATCATCTTGCGGTCGGCGGCGGACAGGTCGGACAGGTCCGAGAACTGCTCGAGGACACGAGGATCGATGGCCATGTCTACTTCCTCCCCAGCTTGCCGACCTTGGACCACAGCCGGCTGAACACGTTGCCCTTGGGCGCCAGCACCTCCTGCTGGACCAGGCCGTTCACCTGCCCGAGCCGCGAGCACACGGTGGAGGTGATGCCCTGCAGCACGTGAATGGCGGCCTCGTCGCCCTCGGCGAGCATCCCCCAGAGGGCCGCCCGGTCGAGCTCGTAGAAGCTGCCGTCGGTCTTGGCGAGCGCGCTCGCAGACCGCGGGGCGGGATCGAGCAACGCCATCTCTCCGAGGGTGTGGCCCGGCGACAGGGTGGCGATGGTCTTGTCGCCGCGCTGGACGTCCACGGTGCCCTCGGCGAGGACGATCATCGACGTGCCGTCGCGTCCCTCTTTCATGAGCAGGCTGCCCGCGGTGAAGGAGCGGTGGTTCGCCCGCTCGATCAGGCGTGCCGCCTGTTCGCGAGTGAGCATGGAGAAGTTCGGGTTCTCGGCCAGCGCCGCGGCAGCGTCCGACATTCGGGGTCCTCCTCGCCCCCGGGGGGGCGGCGCCCATGCTACGGCACCCGGCTCCCCGGCGCGAGCGCGCGGGTGGGGCGGGGCGGCGTGCGTGATAGGATTCGGGGGTTGTGTCCCCCCTCGATCGCCGAGCTCGAACGTCCCCGTCGCTCCTCCGCGTCGGCCTCGCCGCGGTCCTCGGCGCGGCGCTCGTCTCGACGGCGGGCGCGTCGTTCGCCCGGGCCCAGGGCGTCTCGGCCACTGCGGCGGACCTCGTCTACGACGCGGCCGACGCCATCGACGAGGCCCGCCGACACCTCGATGAGGGGCGGATCTCCGAGCGCGATCGCGCCCTGACGGCCGCTGAGCGGTTCCTCGATCAAGCCGAAGAGATCGAGCCCGGTTATCCCCGGATCCGCTACGAGCGCGCCCGGCTCCAACAGGTCGACGGCGAGCCCGCCATCGCGGAGGAGACGCTGCTGACCCTCATGGGCGAGGAGCTGCCCACGGTGGAGCACGTGCGCACGGCGGAGCTCTTGGACTCGGTGCGCGCGGACCTCGAGCTGCCCCCCGTCGGCCTCGTCTGGGAGCGCACCACGGCCGCCCGAAACGTCGGCTTGGCTACCCTGGGGGGCGGCGTGGCGGCCACCCTCGCGGGCATCGCCATCGCGTTCGGCAGCTACGCAGCGGACACCGAAGACGGCCGGGAGCGCACCACCCAGAACGTCCAGACCGCGGGCTTCGTGCTCGCGGGGATCGGTGGCGGCCTCACCCTCGGCGGAGGCGCCGTGACGCTCGGCGCTCAGGCGAGGTTGGGGGGCATGCAGGGATGGCTGCCGGGCCCGTGGCGGCTCAGCGGCCGCCCGCCGCCGATGACCTTCCGGTTCGCCATCTCCTTGACGCCCCCGGTCCGCTCGCGGCGGTGACCGCGACGTCCTTTCTCCGCGTGCTGCGAGGCGACCCTTGAACATCGGCGGCTACGAGATCCTGCGGAAGCTGGGCGAAGGCGCCTTCGGCAAGGTCTACCTCGCGCGCAAGGACGCGGACTCCGGGTTCCGCGCCTACTACGCTCTCAAGCGCCTGCGCGTGGAGCACGCTCCGGGCAGCGACGTGGAGGAGTACCTGCACCGCGAGGCGCGGCTGGGCGGGCTCGTGAACCACCCGTCGCTCGTGCGGATCCACGAGGTCCTGAGGCATCGCGGCGAGATCGCCCTGGTCATGGACTACGTCGACGGGATCACGCTGCGCCGGATCCTCCGCCGTCGCCACGGGCTGGAGCTCCCGCGGGACGTCGTGCTCGAGGTAGGGGCGGGCGTGCTCGAGGCGCTCCACTACATCCACACGCTCACGGACCCCGAGGGGAACGCCCAGGGGTTCATCCACCGGGACGTGAAGCCCGGCAACGTGATGCTCACCCGGCAGGGTCAGCTCAAGGTCATGGACTTCGGGGTCGCGCGGCTGGAGGACGAGGCGCGCACGGTGGCGGGCGAGCTCCGGGGGACCATCGCCTACATGGCCCCCGAGCAGGCGCGCGGGGAGCCCGTCGGGCCGGCCACCGATCAGTTCGCGACGGGCCTCCTGATCCTGGAGATGGCCACCGGGCGGCGGGCTTGGGGGGACGGAAAGGCCACGGGTGTCCTCGCCCGGGTGGTGGCGGGCGACGTGTCCCAGGCGATGCTGCGGCTCGACGCGACCGATCCCCTCGCTCCGATCCTCATGCGGATGCTCCAGCCGGAGCCCGGCGAGCGCTACCCGGACGCCGCGGCGGCGGCTCACGCCCTCCGCGTGCAGCGCGCGCAGCTCGGGACGCCCCCCGCCTTGGCGGAGTTCGCGGCCGCGGAGATCGACGGGCTGTCGTCGCTGGATACCCTGGGCCCCGAGGGCGTGCCGTCCTGGACCGGCGACAACACGGGCGGCCCCGGCGCCGCCGGCGTGTCGGACTCGTGGCACGGCATCTCCGTCGAGTCGGAGCCCCCGCCGTCCGTGTCCCTCACGCCCGGCGTCGTGCAGGACGACGGATCCGCGGACCCCGAGATCCTCCCCGACGTCCCCGAGGTCTTCCCCGACGACATCGAGCTCGACGCTCCGGTCGAGACCACCCCCACGCCCGCCCTGCTGCTCACCGAGGAGGAGCTCGAGGCGCGGCTCGGGGAGGCGGATCCGGCGCGCACCCTGCCGCTCGGGATCGGCATGGGCATCCCCGACATCGATCTCGGCGACCCCGAGCAGGGGGAGCCGGAGGCGGTCCCCGCCGAGGTCGAGATCGTCGACGAAGACGAGATCCCCGCGGACGCGACGCTCCCGCTGCCCGCCACGGCCCCGGCCGGCGCGCTGGTCCCCGTGGCCCGCCCGACGTCCCCGCCGGTCCTCCACGTGCCCGCCGGGCCGCCCGCCCGACATCCCCGGGCCCCCGGGCCCCCGCCCATGCCGGGCCCGTCGGCCACGACTCGGCGAGCCCCGGGCCCGCGCCCGCGACGTCGAAAGAAGGCCCCGCCGCCCGCGGAGTCGATGTTCTCATCGAAGTGGGTCACCGGCGTCGTGGCGATCCTGCTCGTCGGTGCCCTGATCGCGACCACCCGCGCGGTCCTGACCTCGGACGTGGTGGGCGTCGTGCCCGACGATCCCGACCCCGACATCGTCGCCGTCCCGTCGGTGACCGCCCCGGGCGCGCTCGAGTTCGATCTGGACTCCGCCGCCGCGGCGACGCCCCAGGAGACCCCGGACGCGGTCGCCGATGAGACCCCCGATGAGGCCTCGGAGGAGACCCCCGACGAGACCGCCCCGGAGGCGCAGCCGACCCCGCCCGACGCGGGCCGCGAGCCCGTGGAGGTGGTCGCGCGGATCGAGCCCACGCCCGAGCGCGACATGTTCAGCGACGCCGCGCCGGAGCCCACGCCCAAGCGCCTCGCCGAGGGCGACATCATCGGGCGGAAGCCGGTAGAGGAGCTGGGCGAGTACCGGCGCGTGGGTCGCGACCGCGGCGTAGACCCCACCCCCGAGCCGGAGGAGCGCATCGGGGCCGCGTTGAAGCTCGTCTCCGCGCGGGAGCAGCCGCTGGGCGCGGACCTCGACCTCCGGGTGCGGCCCGACGGGTTCGACGCGGACCGCGTGTCCGTCTACTACCAGTGGCGGTCCGAGGGCGCGTCGGGGCGACGGAAGCGTACGCTCCGGGGGGCGGGAGGCGACTTCACGCTCTCGCTGCCCGCGCGCGAGCTGAAGCAGGATCGGCTGCAGGTCTGGTTCGTCGCCGAGCCCGGCGACGTGAGGTTGGGCAGCGCCAACCGGCCCATCGAAGTCCGAGTCCGCTGACGGCCGCGCGTGCCTTTGGGGGGGGGCGGGCTCGCCCGAATTCGGCCGGCTACGCGTCGAGGAGTTGGACCAGGCGGAAGCCGAGGGTGCCGCCGCGGCTGCTGCGGGGGCGGGCGAGGCGACTGCAGATTCGGGCGTGCCCCGGGTGGGCGTTCCAGCTCCCGCCGCGCAGCCACGCCTGGTGGGGTCGGTGGGGGACGTCGCCCTGGACCCACTCATGCACGCCGCCCGCGATGTCCATCACCCCGGTGGGGCCCCGGTCCTGCTCCTTGCTGCCGACGGGGAGGGGCCTCGCGTCGCCCTGCTCCGCCTCGGGGCCGTTGCAGTACGGAGGCTCCCAGGAGTCGCCCCAAGGGAAGACGCGGCGGTCGCCGCCCCGAGCCGCTCGCTCCCACTGCTCGTGGGTGGGCAGGGCGAATCGGCGCCCTTCGGTTCGGGAACGCCACTCCACGTAGGCGACGGCCGCTTCGTAGGACACCCCGAGGGCGGGCAGCTCCGCCTGCGCGTCGGGATCCGCGTCGGGGCCGCTCCACCCCGAGTGTCCGGCGGAGGCTCCTTCGGCCACCAACCACGCGCGGTACTCGGCTTGCGTCACGGGGTGACGGCCGATCGCGAAGTCGTCGACCTCGGCCGTGCGCCGGGCCGCGCCGTCGATCGCGAGGGGATCCCCGCCCGTCTCGAAGCGGCCCCCGGCCACCATCACGAACCCGTCGGCGATCGCCTCGCCCGGAGGGAGGCGCAGCGTCGGCGCGATCCGGGCCGGTCGGTCCACGGCGATCGAGGTGCGCACCGGGGAGCGGCCGGGCGCGCTCGCGCTCAAGAGGTAGACGCCGGGCCCCAGGGTGAGGGGCTCGTCGACGCTCGCTTCGATCTTCTTGCTCGCCACCGGGGTGAGGACCCGCGCCTCCTCCTTGAGGCGCGCGACGTACACCGTCGCGTCGGCCGGCTCCACCCGGATCGCGAGCTCGGAGGGTCCCTGGAGGACGCGCTTCAGGGCCCCGGAGTCGTACCGAATGACCTGGCGGCGGAAGAAACGCGCCGCGCCGTGCTCGCCCCGGGCCTCGGCCTCCTCCATGCGGCGGAGGTAGAGGCTCGCCAGCCCGGCCCGCGCCTCCGGCAGGTCCGAGTCCCGCTCCACGGCGGCCTGCAGGAGCGCGATGGCCTCGTCGTAGGTGTCGTCCCGCAGCTGGCGGAGCTCTCGGAAGCCCTCCTCGGACGTCCACACCCGCTCCCGCTGGGTCGCCTCCGCCCACGGGGCGAGGCCCTCGCGCTGGGCGCGCATGCGATCCTCGGCCGCCGCCGTCGCCTCCGCGGCGCGCACGTACGCCTCGGAGTTGGCGAGCCCGCGACGCCCCAGGTTCCGCGCCTCCTCCCGGCGACGGGAGCCGTCGAGGAACTGCTCCAGGGCCGCCGCCAGGGCCCGACCGTCGGGGTACCGGCCGGCCGGATCGCGGTCCATGCACTTGAGGCAGAGGGCCTCCAGCTCGGGGGGGATCCAGTCGCGGGGGCGTCGGGCGCTGGGGGGCTCGACCTCGTCCTCGATGACGGCCTTGAGCACCTCGCGGATGGTCTTGCCCCGGAAGGGACGGCTGTGCGCGAGGAACTCGTACAGCACGACGCCCACGGCGTACACGTCCGACGCGGGTCCGATCGCAGCGATGTCCCCGTTCGCCTGCTCGGGGGGCATGTACGCGGGCGTGCCCGCGACGGTCCCCTGCATGGTCAGATCCGATCCCGCCTCCCACCGCCAAGTGGACACGGGCTCCTGCGTGTTGACGGCAGAGCCCAGGACCCGCGCGACCCCCCAGTCGAGCATCAGCACCTCGCCGTAGTCGCCGACCATGATGTTCGCCGGCTTCACGTCCCGATGCACGACGCCGCGGTCGTGAGCGAAAGCCAGCGCCTGGGCGACCCGGAGCAGCACGACGGCGAACCGGGCGGGCGGCCAGGCCTCCAACGCCGCCTCTTCACCCCGCCGCCGCGCCGAGAAGACCTCCCGCAGGGTGTCTCCTTCGATGCGCTTCATCGTGTAGTAGCAGCGGCCGTCGGGGAGGACACCCAGGTCGTGCACCGGGACGACCCCCGGGTGTGCCAGCTGGCCCGTCACCTGGGCTTCGTGGGTGAACCGTTGGAACTCGACGGTGTCCGCCGCGAGGCCCTTGCCGTGCAGCTTCATCGCCACCGTGCGCCCCAACCGACTGTCCGCGGCCGAGAGCACGACGCCGTTCGCGCCCCGGCCCAGTTCGGCTCCCAACATGTAACGAGCGCCACGGAGTCGCGGCTCGAGCTCCGCGCTGCCCGCGGCCCGCGCGGCGCGGAGGACCTCCTCCTCGGTGAGCTCGCCGGTGTCCACCAAGTAGCGTTGCAGCGAGCTGCCCGCGCCGTACTTCGTCCACTCGATGGCTACGCGGACGAGCGCGCCCGCGTCCAGCAGCCCGAGATCGTGCGCGGCTCGGGCGAAGGCCGCTGCTTCCTCCGTCAGCATGTGCGCGAGCATACGCGAGCAGGTGGGGGGGCGCTGCCTACGCCGGTTCCGGAACAAGAAATGACCAGATCAGGTCACTTGGTTCCGTTCGAGGGTGGTCCGGTCTAAGCTCCATCACCCGCGGGGCGGGTTGGAGGAAACATGCCTAGACCACGGCTCGAGAGCAGCCACTGGTGGCCCGCTTTGCTCGCGGAGAAGGACTCGCTGTCCCTTCGTGAATTGTCTGCGAAGTACGGCGTGAGCGTGAACGGGCTGAGCCGGGCGCTCAAGCGCGCGGGCGTCAGCCGGAGCACCGTGCGCGCACGCTCGGACGCCGCGCCCGCGGCGACGACCACGCCCGATCCGAGGAGCATCGAGGCCCGCGACTGGTGGCCCGACTTCCTGGAGCGCAAAGACAAGCAGAGCTTGGCTGCGTTGGCGAAACGCTTCGGCGTCGCCGAGATCACGTTGCAACGGGCCATGAAGCGCACCGGCGTCACGCGACGCTCGCAGCGAGGGGCGAAAGGCAACCGGCAGGCGCAGAGGGCCGGTCGAAAGCTCGCGGCGTACAAGCACGAGTTGGGCGTTTTGGCCGACGCGGAGATCGCCGAGAAGGCGGGCGTGTCGCGCTACGCGGTGGCTCAGTATCGGAAGAAGCGCGCGATCACGTCGGTTCGGGGGACTGAGACCGAGCCCACGAAGCGGCCTGCCGCCCGGCGCAGGGGCGCGACCGAGGCCTACCTCGTGCGCCTCGCGGGCGTGCAGCAGCAGTACATCGTGATCGCCAAGGACCTGGCGGAGGCCGCGGCGACGGCGCAAGCGAGCGTGAAGACCCGCTTCTCCGGCGCCCGAAAGATCGAGGGACTGGAGTACGTGGGTCCCACGCTCTGACCGTCGCTACATCATCGCGACGGGGATGGGGCCTCCGTGCATGGTGCTCAGGATCGCGAACCCGATGTGTCCGCCCGCCACGAAGGCGTAGAGCAGGGCGACGGGGACCACCGCCCAGCGGGCCGTGAGGTGCTCGCGGTTTCGCCACAACAGCGCGGCGGCGAGGGTCACGAGGGCGACCTTGGTGGCCACGAAGAATCCGGGGCCGAGCACCATGGCGCCGGCCATGACGGGGTTCGCTTCGGTGGCCACGCCGGAGTAGACCCAGGCGAGGGTGAAGGCGGCGTCGAGGAGGTTGAGGACCAGGAGCACGCCCAGGGCACGTTCGAAGGTGCGCGGGGCGGTCATGCGATGTCGGAGCGTCTTGGTCATCTCGGTCTCCTGTGCTCTGTCCTCCTGTGTGTCCGTCTCCCTCTATTACGGATTCCCCGGGGGGTTCTTTACTTTTTTCTCGGTCGCGGCTCCTCGCGGAGTCCCCGACCCTTCGGAAACAAGACCCCTGAAGGCGATCTTCTGTTCCCTGCTGTCTTGAACCTGGGGTCGCGCTCGCGGCCGTGCTCGGGACGAACGGCGCCCGATTCGCGACGCAGGGCCGCGCGAGCTACAGCGTCAACTCGTAGTGCAGCGTGCGCACGACGCCCAGGTCGAGTCGGGCGGCGTCGCCGTCGGCAGGGCGGGCGGTCCAGTCGCCTCGCGTGGCCCACACGTGCACCGGGCCCGTGGCGGGCGCGAGGGCGTCGGCGCGCACGCGGAGCTCGCCCGTGTCGTCCGCGGAGGTGCAGCGCACGGCGATCCAGTCGTCTCCGCCCGTGGAGCGGCGGAGCAGGATCTCGACGCCTCCGGGCAGCGGGTTCGACCAGCTGAAGTGGATCTCCGCGAGGCTGCCCAGCAGGCCCTCGCCCGGGAGGATGTCGGCGAGGAACGGGCGGGACTCGAGGTCCGCCTCGAGCGCGCCCGACGGCCACCCCCCGCCGCCCTTCACCTCGACGTCCCAGGACGCGCCTGCCTCGACCGCGCCTTCGCCCTCGCCGGCGTAGGCTCCGGCGCCCGACTCGAGCGTGCGGTCCGTGCCCGTGCTCGAGACCCACAGCGAGACGCCCCCCACGGGGTCCGCGGCCGGCAGCGGGCGCGCCCGGTCGTCGGAGCTCAGCACGACGCACTCGGGTGCTCCGGTGGGGATCAGGACCGGATGCAGGGACGCGCCCGGCAGCGGGTCGAGGTCGCCCGCCCGGAACTCTTCGAACGCCTCGCCGTCGTCGTCGTGGAAGCTGAGCGCACCCACCCAGCGATCGCCCGCCGTCTCCCGGATCTCCACGAGCACGCCCTCGGCCTGGCGATCGGAGCCCGCGCCGTCGTCGTCGTCGATCGCGTCGTCGTCGTCGTCGTCCGCGTTGGAGTCGTCGTCGTCGGGCAGGTACGCGTCCGGCGGCGGCTCCTCGAACCCCAGATCGCAGGCCACGACGCCGATCGCCAACAGACCGGAGAGCGCGAGCGAGCGGGGCAGGGGACGCATGAGGCGAGTATCCCCCGACCTCGCGCGGCTGTCCCGGGTCTCCCCGGGGCCGATAACATCGTGGCGTGATCGCCTCCCTCCATCCGGTCGACGTGGCCGTGATCGTGCTCTACATCCTGGGGGCGGCGGCCGTGGGGGTGTGGGCGTCGCGTCGCGCGGGGCGGTCGGGCGACGACTACTTCCTCGCGGGACGGTCCCTGCCGGGGTGGCTGGTCGGCATTTCGATCGTGGCGACGACCTTCGCCGCGGACACCCCGTTGGCCATCTCCGGGATGGTCGCGAGCAAGGGGATCGCCGCCAACTGGTTCTGGTGGTCGATGGGCATCGCCCACGTGGGGATGTTCCTGTTCTGGTCTCGGCTGTGGAGCCGGTCCGGGGCGGTCACCGACGCGGACTTCGTGGAGCGGCGCTACGGCGGGGCCGCGGGGCGGGGACTGCGGTCGGCCAAGGCCGTGTTCTTCGCGCTGCTCTACAACGCCTTCGTGCTCGGCTGGGTGATCCGCGCCATGCAGAAGATCTCCGAGCCGTTCGCCCGCTGGGAGGAGTGGCTGCCGGGCGGCGTGTGGACGGCGTTCGAGGCGGCGTGGCCGGAGGGGATGCTCGGGGGCCCCGAGGAGGGGTTCACGATCGTGGCGCTCGTGGCGCTCGCGACCTTCTACTCGACCCTCGGCGGCCTCCGCGGCGTCGTCTTCACCGACCTGGTGCAGTTCGGGCTCGCGCTGGTGGGCGCCTTCGCCCTGGCGTGGTTCGCCGTCGACGCCGCGGGGGGCCTCGCGGGCCTCGTCCCCGCCCTGCACGACGTCCTCGGCGCCGAGCGGGCCTCGGAGGTGCTGGCGTTCGTGCCGCCGCTCACGGGCGAGCTCTCGTACCTCCCGATTCAGGCGTTCGGGGTGTACCTGCTCGTGCGGTGGTGGGCGCATCCCCTGGGCGACGGCGGCGGCTACATCGCCCAGCGGCTCATGGCGGCCCGCAGCGACGACGACGCGCGCACGGCCGCGGGCGTGTTCGTGGTCATGCACTACGTGGTGCGGCCCTGGCCCTGGATCCTGGTGGGGCTCGCGGGGTTGGTGCTCTTCCCCCCCGGCGCCGAGACGTCGATCCACGCGGCCGGGGCGGCCGTCGCGGCGGATCGCGAGATGGCGTACCCGGTGATCGCCGCGCTCACCCTCCCTCCGGGGCTGCTCGGGGTGCTGCTCGCGTCCCTGCTCGCCGCGTTCATGTCGACCATCGACACCCACTTGAATTGGGGGGTGTCGTATGTCGCTCACGACATTTGGCGGGCCCGCGTGCGCCCCGACTGCTCCGAGCGGGAGGTCGTGCTCGTCGGCCGGGTGATGTCGCTGGTGTTCGCGTTCGCCGCCGTGTTCATGGCGACGCGGATCTCGTCCGTCGAGGCGGCGTGGAAGTTCGTGGCGGCGCTGGGGTCGGGGATGGGCCTCCCGGTCCTGCTGCGGTGGATCTGGTGGCGCGTGAACGCCCAGGCCGAGATCTTCGGGGCCCTGGGGTCCTTGGTCGTGACCGCGGGGCTGAGCCTCTGGGCGCCGGACCTGAAGTACGAGTACCTGCTCGGGTCGGCGGTGTTCGCCGGCGCGGTGTCGTCGCTCGTCGCGATCTTCCACTTCGGCCCCCCCGACCTCGAGGTCCTGCGTGCCTTCCACTCGCGCGTGAAGCCGCCCGGATTCTGGGGCCCGGTGGCGGAGGCGTCGGGAGGGGGCGAGGGGGCGCCCCTGGGGCGCATGGGAGCCGCTTGGTTCCTGGGGGCCGTCGCCCTGGTGGCCGCGATCTTCGCCCCCGGCCACCTGCTGCTCGGCAGCTGGGCGCTCGGGATCGCCGACGTCGTCGTCGTCTCGGTCGCCCTCATCGGGCTGAGGAGAGTGCTGACCTAG
>CAZUHI010000043.1:0-57054 GCA_964620495.1 uncultured Rickettsiales bacterium
CGGACGACGACGACGCGACGGACGACGACGACGCGACGGACGACGACGACGCGGCGGACGACGACGACGCGGCGGACGACGACGACGCGGTGGACGACGACGACGTCATCGACCCGAACGACCAGGACGACGACGGTGACGGCTGGACCGAGAATGACGGCGACTGCGACGACCAGGAGGGCACCACGTACCCGGGGGCGCCCGAGGACGGCGGCGCGGGGACCAGCAACGGCGACGGGGTCGACAACGACTGCGACGGGGTGATCGACGAGGGCACCAACGACTACGACGACGACGGCGACGGCTTCACCGACAACGACGGCGACTGCAACGACTTCGATCCGACCGTGTCGCCGGGGGCCTCGGAGATCATCGGCAACGGCATCGACGACGACTGCGACGGGGCGGTGGACGAGCAGCCCATCTGCGACTGCCCGAGCGTGAGCTCGCTGCCGCTCGCCATGGACGTGTGCGAGGGCCTCGTCAGCTCCACGATCACGGGCCCGTCGTCCGGCGTGCAGACGGCGTTCGGGTTGTACGGGCCCCGCGGCGGCACCTGCCGGATGATCGCCCTGAGCACGGGCGTCATCGGCGGGTCGGTGCAGCCGGGCACGGACTTCGGCGGGTTCCTGTCCGCGGGCGACACCACCACCCTCACCCTCACCCTCGCCGTCCCGGCCTGGGCCACGTCGTTCAGCTTCGACCTGAACTTCATGTCGGCCGAGTACCCCGAGTGGGTCGGCACGGCGTTCAACGACTTCTTCTTCGCCAACCTCACGTCCCAGGCGTTCAACGGGAACATCTCCTTCGACGCCAACGGCACGCCCATCGAGATCAACAACGCCTTCTTCAGCGTCACGTCGTCGTCGGCGCTGGCGGGCACCGGCTTCGACGGCGGCGTGGGCGGCGGCACGGGCTGGCTCACGACCACGTCGCCCGTGGTCTCGGGCGAGACGATCACCCTCGAATTCACCATCGGAGACGTCTCCGACGGCATCTACGACTCGACGGTGCTGCTGGACAACTTCCAGTGGGGCACCGACACGCTCACCGACCCGAACACCCAGCAATAGGAGCGCCGATGTCCGGCCTCATCCGCGCGGCGATCGTCGCCGCGTTCGCCCTCAGCTTGTTCCCCGTCACCGCGTCCGCCCAGGTCACGCTGCCCTTCACCGAGGGCTTCGAGGGCACGAGCGGCGAGACGTACACGACCGCCACGATCGGCCTCACGGGCGCGCCCGAGTGGGACTACTCGAACACGGACGCGTCCGGGCGCCTCCGCACGTCCGCCTTCCCCAACTCGGGGACCGCGGCGGCGACCCTGGATCGAGACCCGTCCGGGGCGGTGCAGACGAACTACCTGACGCTCACGCTGGACATGAGCAACTACGCGGTCGCGAACGACGGCGTGATCCTCGACTTCTTCATCAACAACCACGGCGAAGAGGCCCACCCGAACGACCGGGTCTGGGTCCGCGGGTCGGCCACGGACACGTACGTGGAGCTCGGGAACCTCAGCACGCTGGACGGCTCTCCGGGCGTGTGGACGGCGGTGGTGGACCTCAACGTCAGCAGCGCCCTGGCGGCCGCGAGTCAGTCGTTCACGAGCACGTTCCAGGTCCGGTTCGGACAGGAGGACACGCACCCCGCGGCGAGCTTGAACTCCACCGACGGGTACTCCTTCGACGACATCGAGCTGCGGCTGCTGCCCCCGAACGACGTCACCGCCCTGGCGATCGTCTCGCCGGTGCCGGGGGAGTGCGGCCTCACCGCCTCCATGATCGAGGTCCAGATCGAGAACGTCGGCGGGGCGACGCAGACCAACATCCCGATCGACGTCACCGTCTCGGGCGACGTGACCGCCACCGTGAGCGGCACCCTGGCCGGGCCCTTGGCGAGCGGCGCCGTGGACACCGCGGTCATCGGCCCCGTGGACCTGTTCTCGGCCACGACGATCGACGTCACCGCGACGGCGATGCTGGTCGGCGACAGCGACACCTCGAACGACGCCGTCACCTCCGCCGGGATCGTCATCGCCCCCACGGAGATCGCGGTGGCTGCCGTGCCCACCATCTGCCCGTTGTCCACGGCGACGCTCACCGCGCCCACCGAGGCGGGCGTGACGTACGAGTGGTGGGACGCGTCCACCGCGGGCAACTCCCTCGGCACCGGCGACACCTACACCACGGGCCCGCTCTCGGCGGCGCCCGCCACGCAGAGTTTCTGGGTCGATCGCGTCGCGACCTCCGGCTCCGTGGGGCCCGTCGACAACACGTTCGGCGGAGGGGCCAACTACACCTTCTTGCCGGACGGGCTGGTCTTCGACGCCACCGCCGCGTTCACGCTCACCAGCGTGACGGTCTATCCGAGCGGGCCGGGCGACGTGGTCGTCAACCTGCTCGACTCGGCCGACAACACCCTGGCCACCGCGACGGTTCCGGTCACGACGACCGGCGCGACGGTGATCCCCCTGGGCTTCGGCGTCCCGATCGGCACCGGCCACAAGCTGAACGCGGTGGGCACCACCACCGGCGGCCTCTACCGAAACAACAACTCTGCGGCGTACCCGTACACCTCGGCGGGCGGCGAGGTCTCCATCACGGGCGCCATCAACGCGCTCACCGGGTACTACTACTTCTTCTACGACTGGCAGATCGTCGTGGGCGGCTGCGGTGACGAGCGCACCGAGGTGGTCGTGACCGTGGACGCCGCGGTGTGCACCGCCGACCTCGCCGTCACCGTGACCGGGCCCGAGCCCGCCGTCGCGGGGGCCGAGGAGACTTGGACGCTGATGGTCGAGAACCTGGGGCCGGACACGGCGACCGGGATCACCCTCGACGATCCGACGCCCGCCGGGCTGACCTTCGTGTCCGCGACCGGGGACTGCATCGGCGGCTTCCCCTGCACGCTCACGGACATGGCCCCGTTCACCACCACGGCGGTGGACGTCGTGCTCCTGGTCCCCGCGGACTGGGATCCCACGGTGACCGTCGTCAACACCGCGACGGTGTCGGCCACCGAGCCGGACGGGGACGCGACCAACGACTCGCACTCCCTCGAGTCCACGGTCGTGCAGCAGGCGGATCTGCAGATCGCGGTCACGGACGACCCCGACCCGGCCTGGGCGGGCGGGGTCCTGACCTACACGGCGACGATCACGAACGCGGGTCCGTCGGACGCGTCGGACGTCGTGATCACCATGGGGATCACGGAGGGACTCGACGACGTGGTCGTGACCGCCGGCTGCGCGGAGGATCCGGACGGGCTGCCCACGTGCACGGTCGGCACCGTCGCGGCGGGCGGCGACGCGGTCGTGACCTACGCCGTCGGGCTGGATCCGGCGGAGCTCCCCGGGACCATCGAGGCGACGTTCGCGGTGGCCTCCTCCGCGGAGGAGACCGCGCCCGGCGACGAGTCCTGGACGGAGCCGACCAACATCGACGTGGCGTCCGACCTCGCGGTGACCCTCGCCGACGACGCCGACCCGGTGCAGCCGGAGGATCCGGTCGTGTTCATCGTCGAGGTGACGAACAACGGCCCCTCGGTCGCCACGGGCGTGGTCGCCGAGATCACCCTCGCCGACGGCGCGGGCCTGACCGCCGTGCCCGAAGGCTGCACGGACGACTTCGGCCTCGTGTGCCAGTGGGAGTCCATGGCGCCCGAAGAGGTGAAGACGGTGGAGGTCGAGACCACGGCGACGGCCGCCGAGGGCACGATGACGACGTCGGTGTCGGTGTCGCACGACGGCACCGAGGCTGCCGAGGGCGACGAGGACGCGACCGAGGACACGCTGGTGGCCCGGGTGGCCGACCTGGTGCTGACCGCCTCGCTCGATCCCGGCGCGGTCACCGCGGGCGGCTCGGCGACGGTTTCGGCGTCCATCGACAACCTCGGCCCCGCGGACGTCGACGACGCGACCCTCACCCTCGCGCTCCCGGACGGCGTGACCCTGCCGGACGACTCCGGGTGCAGCGACGACGGCAACGGCGACGTGACCTGCGAGGTCGGCGAGGTCGGCTCGGGCGCGACTGCGGAGCTGGAGGTCGCGATCGACGTGGACGGCGAGGCCGGGACGGTCACGATCGAGGTCGCCATCGCCGCGTCCCCGGCGGATCCGGACGAGGCCGACAACGTCGTGATCCTGGAGCTGGTCATCGAGGCGGCGGGAGACGACGACGACGACGACGACGACCGAGGCGGTCGTGGCGGCGCCGGGACGGTCGGCTGCGCGGGCTGCGGAGGCAGCGTGGCCGCGGCGGACGGTTCGTCGTGGTCGCTCGCGTGGCTGCTGCTCGGCGTGGTCGCCCTTCGACGTCGCCGGGGGTAGAGCCCCTCAGTCCTTCACGAACGTCCCCAGCTTGGGGTCCTTGCGCACGCCGGGGAACGCCAGCACGCGGTTGTGCATGGCGAGGTAGACCCCCGGACCCAACAGTTGCACGGCGGTCAGCGCCTCCGTGAGGTTCTGCATCGCGTCGGTCGTGCGCAGCTCCCAGGGCTTCATCGCCCCCGTCAGCACGATGGGCACCGGCGTCACGAACTGGTCGCAGATGCGCTCGCCCGTGAGGTGCAGTCGGTCGGTGCCGTGCACGATGAGCACGCCGTCGTGGTTCTTGGCGAAGGACGCCGCGGTGGACGCGATGAGGTCGTGGTCCTCGGGCGACATGTCGAGGCTGTCCTTGTTCATCAACGGGATGCGGACGAGCTTGACGCCGCGCAGGATGAGCTGCGCGAGCATCACGTCGAGGACGCTGAGGTGATTCTCCATGACCCCCTCGAGGGGGTCGTAGGTCTTCTCGATGGTGCCGCCCGTCGAGATGAGGGCGATGCGTCGTTCCATCCGGGGTCCTCCGTAGGTGGATCCAATACCATCGTGGCCGGGAGTGTGCCCATGACGCTGCGAATCCTGACCCTCCTCCTCTCCACTCTCCTGTTCGCGGCTCCGGCCGCGGCGAAGAAGACGCCGCAGATCCCCGGGGGAGCCCTCGACGCGCTCGCCGAGGGGGTCCTGGGCAAGCAGTGGGAATGCGTCGCGCCCGTCGACCTGCGCAAGAAGGACCGCGGACCGCAGGTCTGTCTTCACACCCTCGCCGTGGACCCGGCGACCGGCGAGTCGGCCGTCGTCGTGGAGATGGTCGACGACCAGGAGGACCACTCGGCCCTGGACGACATGGTGATCGAGCTCACGCTCGGGCTCCGGGGAGGAGATCGGATCTTCCGCGCGTTCCACGTGGAGCCGATGGACGACGCCGACGGCAAGCTCGACGGCGGTCGCGTGGAGGACGACGACTACACCCGCCGCCGATACCGGGTGGTGTTCTCGTACCGCACCTGGGACCCGACGGCGGAGCTGGAGGACGTGAAGCTCCGGGTCAAGGGGTACGGCAAGGCCCGTTGGAAGCTGGATGAGCGCGCGTCCCACGACGGCGCCTGGGCGGCCCGGGCGACGCTCGCTGTCGACGCCGGCGCGGGGGTCTGCACCGTGGGCAAGGTGGGCCCCGCCAAGGCGGAGAAGCTGGACGACCTGCTCGAGGACCACGGCCCCGGCGGCGCCTTCGTGATGGAGTACCTCGTGCCCGCCGCGGACGAGGGTCGCGTCCACTTCGAGGTGAAGGACCCGAAGTTCTACGTCGAGTTCGACGACGGGAAGTTGATCGTGCACGGCTCCGAGACCCTGAAGTGGAAGCTCGGGTCGGTCTGGAACGAGAAGGGCGACGACAACGTCGTGCGCCTCAGCTTCGACGGCGAGGACGCCCTGGTGGAGGTCAACGGCGCGGCCTTCGGCCCCATGTACGTCGCCCAGCGGACCTGGAAGAGGTCGCCCATGCGGTGGGACGTCGAGCTCGAGAAGGCGGGGGGGCGCATTTCGGGGCTGCAGATCGGGCCGTGCGACGGCGCCGAGGTGCCCAAGGCGCTGCGCCCGAAGGAGGCGGACACCGTCGCCGACGCGACCCCCAAGGCCGAGGGCCGTCGCGTCGCCTCGGGGGGGGCCAAGAGCGAAGAGCGGCCCGCCGAGCGCAAGCCGAAGCCGTCCGCCTTGGACGTGCTGACCGCCATCGGGCGGGGCGCCTCGATCGCCCAGGGGGCCGCGACCGCCACCGCCCAGGGGGTCGACGCCGCGCAGACGATGGAGGGCAACGTCGACGCCATGAACGACGGTCGGTACGAGGACATGGAGTCCTTCGACTACCGGGTGAACGTGGGCGAGGACGGCAGCGTGGACTCGTCGTACCGCAAGTCGGGGGCGGGCGGGGCCACGGTGTCCCAGTCGGTGGGCGACGCGGAGAGCGCGGTCGGCCAGATCGTCGTCGTGAACAACGCCCGGGACGGGGTGGTGGTGTTCGTGGACGGCGAGGAGGTCGGTGAGTCGGCGCCGGAGGGCATGGTCCAGATCGCGGCGTCCGGAGGCTCTCACCGCGTGGAGCTGCGGGCGGGCGGGATGACCGTGTGGTCCGGGACGGTCACCGTGAAGCTGGCCGGATCCGTCGCGATCGAGCGCGGGAACGGCGGCAAGGTCGAGGTGACGTCCGTCGGCTTCTGATGTCGACGACATCGAGGTCGCCGTCGCCGGCAGGATGGGGAAGTGAGCGATCCCCCCCGGCTCTGGGGCGACGGTCCGGCTCCCTACCGGGTGCCCCTGGGGCCCTTCGTGCTGCACGCGCCGGTGGGCAGGGGGAGCATGGGCAGCGTGTGGCAGGGCGTGCACTCCGAGCGCCGGGTGCCCGTGGCCGTCAAGGTCATGAGCGCCGCCGCCCTCGCCGAGCCGGTCGCGCTGGAGGGCTTCCGCACCGAGGTGCGCGCGATCGCCCGGCTGCGGCACCCGGGCATCGTGCGCATCTTCGACCAGGGCCGGATCGACGCCACGGCGCGACGGGCCGCCGGAGGCCGCCTCGAAGAGGGCAGCCCCTACCTCGCGATGGAGCTGGCGACGGGCGGCATCCTCCCCCGCCGGTACGACGACTGGCCCAGCCTGCGCGACGCCCTGGGGCAGATCCTCGACGCGCTCGGCCACGCCCACGCCCGCGGCATCGTGCATCGGGACCTCAAGCCCGCGAACGTCCTCCGGTGCGACGGGCGCCTGAAGCTCACCGACTTCGGGGCGGCGCGGGGGGTGCACGACCCCGTGGACGCCGGGCTCCAGGGCGTGGTCGTGGGCACCTACCTCTACATGCCCCCCGAGCAGGTCGAGGCGCGCCCCCGGGATCAGGGCCCGTGGACCGATCTGTACGCCGTCGGCGCCCTCGGGTGGCGGCTCTCCACGGGGCGGCACGCGTTCGAGGCGGAGTCCACGGAGGACGTCATCTTCGGGCACCTGTACCACGACCCCCCGAAGTACCGGCCGCGACTGGCGGTGGCCATCGGCTTCGAGGGCTGGCTGCGCCGGCTGCTGCAGAAGGACCCCGCCGACCGGTTCCGACGGGCTGCCGAGGCCAGGTCGGCGCTCGACGCCCTGGACGAGGGCTGGTCCCGGGCCTCCGACCGCGTCGGGCCACCCCCGCTCCCCGCCCTTCCGGAGGAGCCCGCGCAGGTCGCCGAGCACGCGCTCGACGGGGTCGCCATGCACGGCCTGCGCATCCCGCCGCTGGTGGGCCGCCGCGCCGAGCAGGAGCTCCTGTGGGCCCGGCTCCGGGAGGTCGGGGAGTCCCGAAGTCCCCGCGCCGTGCTCGTGCGCGGGGAGGTCGGCCGGGGCAAGTCGCGGCTGGTCCAGTGGCTGGAGGAGGAGTCGTACGAGGCGGGGGCGACGAAGATCCTCAAGGCTCGTCACGAGGCCACCGGCGGCCTGGGACACGGCCTCGCCCCGCTCGCGGCGGACTTCCTGGGCACCACGGGCCTGTCCCGAAAGGGGGCCCGGTACCGGATCCACGAGTTCCTGCCGGTGCTGAGCCTGCCCCCGGAGGAGACGAACGCCTACCTGGAGCTCGCCCACCCGCGCACCGACATCGAGCGCCTCGCGGGCGAGCCGGGCGTGGAGTTCTCGTCTCCGTCGGAGCGGTGGACGCTGGCCCGTCGCCTGGTGGCCTCGGCGGGGGAGCGGCGGGCGGTGCTGCTGGTCCTCGAGGACGTGCAGTGGGGCGCGGACTCGCTCGGGTTGGCCCTCGAGCTGCTCGAGCACGCAGAGCTGCCCGTCCTCATCGTGGTCACGACGCGGCCCGTCGACGCGGGGCTCGTGGCCGAGCGCCTGGAGGCGCTGGAGGCTCATCCTTCGACGTCGACCTGCACGCTCGACGTCCTCGGGTCCGCGGCCATGACGCGGCTGGCGCGCGACCACCTCCGGCTCGGGGAGCGGCTCTGCGTGGAGGTCCTCCGTCGGGCCGCGGGCAACCCCATGTATGCGGTCCGCACGGTGGACGACTGGGTCGCCCGCGGGCTCCTGGACGACGGCCCCGACGGCTCCCTCGGCATCGACCCCGACGCGACCCTCGACTCGGCCGCGGACCTGCGCGACGTGTGGCGTCCGTCCTTCGAGCGCATCCTGGAGGGCCGCCCCGAGAGCGAGGCGCGGGCGCTCGGCCTCGCGGCCTGCCTCGGGGTGGAGGTGAACCGCGACGAGTGGGCCGCCGTGTGCGCGGCCGCCGCCGTCGATCCCGGCGCCCTGCTGGAGCGACTCCTCAACGCGGGCCTGGCGCGGAGCGACGGACCGCGGTGGCGCTTCGAGCACGACCTCGCGCGGGCCGCCGCCGTCGATCCGGTGCACGCGGCCGGCGACCATCGACTGATCTCGGAGGTGCTGACGGAGCGCGGGGCGCCCGGCGGGCGTGTGGCCTCCCACCTGGTGGAGGCCGGCGACCTGGAGGCGGCCCTGGACACGCTCCTGGAGGTCGGTCGGCGGCTCCTGACGGCCGGGGAGTTCCACCAGGTGCGCGACCTCGCCCACCGCCGGGACGCGATCGTCGACCGGCTCGGGGCGGACGCGCTGGACCTGCGCCGCGTGGAGAACGACCTGCTCCGCTTGGGCGCCTCCCGACGCCTCAGCGACGGGGTCCGCCGCCGCGCCGAGCTCGAGCGCCTGCTCGCCCGCCGCGCCGAGGAGCCGCTGCCCGATCCGCTCCTCGCCGAGCTCCTGTGGCACCACGGCCGCCTCGTGCACGACGAGGGCGAGACCGGCGGCGAGGCCGACCCGGTCCAGCTCTGTGAGGAGGCCGTCGCCGTCGCCGAGCGCTCGGGGGACGAGGCCGTGCTGGGTCGGGCCCGCTACGAGCTCGCGACGATGATCCTCGAGCTCGGCGAGCTGGCCTACGCGGAGGCACTGGTGCGGAGCGTCCTGCCGATCTTCGACGAGCTCGGCATGGCCGCCGAGAAGGAGCGGGCCGAGTCGACCCTCTTCCTCGCCCTGCGCCACCAGGGCCGCGGGGAGGAGACCTACGAGCCGCTGCTGGCGCGCGTCGCCAAGGCCGAACGAGACGGTCAGCGCATGCGCCTGGCGAGCGACCGCAACGCCCTGGGCGAGCTCACCCGAGAGCGGGGGGACCTGCGCGCCGCCGAGCGGCACTACGGGGCGGCCGCGATGCTCTACGAGGCCCTGGGCGTCTCCGCGGGGGCGGCGGTCATGAGCGTGAACCTGGGCTTCGTGCTCCTCGAGCGGAGGCGCTACTCCGAGGCTCGCCTGAAGGCGCGGGCCGCGGTCGACGCGCTCACGTCCCAGGGCCGGGGGCTGCTGGCCACGAGCGGGGAGAGCGTCGTCTTCGCGGCGTCCGCGGGGCTCCAGGACTGGGCCGCCTTCGACGCCGCGTACGCAGCGATCACCGAGGCGCTGCCCCGCACCGGGTTCGTCGATCCCGACCTCGCCCGCTCCGCCCGACTGGCCGGGGATCTGGCCGCCGCGGCCAAGCAGACGCGCCGCGCCCGCAAGGCGTGGACCCTCGCCGCCGAGCAGTGGCAGGCCCTGGGCCGCATGGCCGACGTCCTCGCCGTCGAGCGTCTGCTGGGCGCGTAGAAAAAAGCCGCCCCGAATTCGCGGGTGCCCCGTTTCTCTCCTGCTCGCCCACCGCGGGCCAGGAGAAACCATGCACGCTGCCCGCCCCCTGCTCGCCCTCGTCGCCTCCGTCCTCGCTGCTCTCGTGCTCGTGGGCTGCCCCACGGACGCCGACGACGACGACACCCCGCCGCCCATCCCCCCCGCCCCCGAGCGCCCCGTGGAGCTCGCGGGACCCTGTCCCGACCAGGACCGCGCGGGCCGCTTCCAGGTCACCCTCCAGCCCGACCTCTCCCTGATCGACGGACACGTCGGCGACTCCGTGTGGCCCGCCGAGGTTCGGGAGCCCGTCGCGAGCGAGGGCGGCTGCATGTTGCTGCGCAAGCGCTTTCCCTTCTGCGACCCCGCCTGCACGTCGGGCAGCACCTGCGATCACGACGGCTCCTGCATCGCCGAGCCCCGCAACCAGGACGTGGGCGTCGCCCGCATCTGGGGCCTCGCCGAGCACGTCGCCATGGAGCCGGTCGTGCCCGGCAACCGCTACTTCCACGCCCGCCTGCCCCACCCCGGCTTCGACCCCGACGCCGCCGTGCACCTCGACAGCAGCGGGGGCTACGCCGAGCTGAGGCTGGAGGGCCGAGGTGTCCCCCCGCTGACTCGGCCCGATGCGCCGATCGTCGTGCGCGAAGGGTCTCCCGTGGCGCTGGACTGGGACGCGGCGGCCGCCGTCGACGGAGCCCGGATCGACCTCGAGTTCACCATCGACCAGCACGGCACCTCGCCGCTGCTCCTGCGCTGCACGTTCGACGACGACGGCGCCGCCGAGGTGCCCGCCGCCCTCATCGACCAGATGATGAGCGCGGGGATCTCCGGCTACCCGAACGGGAGCCTCGCCCGCGCCACCGTCGACTCCATGGAGACCGGCGACACCTGCACCGAGCTCCGCGTGCAGTCGACCGTCCGCCTCTCGGTCGCGGTCGACGGCCACACGCCCTGCGCGTCCGACGACGACTGCCCGGACCCCCAGACCTGCGACATCCCCAACCAGACCTGCATCGACTGAAGGACCCGGACGATGAACACCAAGACGCTCGCCCTGACCCTCCTGCTCCCCCTCGCCGTCGGCTGCCCGACCGATCCGGAGCCCGAACCCACGCCGGACCCGACCCCCGAGCCCGCGCGCTGCGATCCCGACGCCTACGAGGCGTTGCCGGTGGAGTTCGAGCGCATCGACGGCATCGTCAGCGCCGAAGACTTCGCCCTCGCCCCCGACGGCGGCCTCTTCAGCATCGACGAGGACGGCAACTTCATCCGCAACCCGCCGGGCGGCGGCAGCCCCGAGGTGATCTCCCCGGGCGTCACCACCGAGAGCGCAGGCATCACCTGGATGCCCGACGGCAAGGTGGTCGTGGCCGACGTGAGCCGCGGCGCCCTGCTGCTCGTAGACCCCGAGACCGGCGGCTCGAGCCCGATCCTGTCGGGCCTGTCCTACCCCAACGGCGTGGAGGTGCACCGGGACGGGTGGATCGTCGTGGCCGAGCAGGACGCCGGGCAAGTGCGTCGCGTCGACCCCTACACGGGCGACTTCGTGGTGCTCGCCACGGGTCTGTTCGCGCCCAACGGCGTCACCTTCAGCCCCGACTGGGAGACGGCCTACGTGGGCAGCTTCGGCGGCGGCACCGTGCACGCGATCCCCCTCGATGAGGACGGCGCCGCGGGCCCCGCCGAGGAGTACGCCTCCACCGGCGAGGGCTGGGACGGCGACGACGACTGGGACGACTGGGACCAGGACGACTGGGGCGAGGACTTCGGCGCGGGCGGCCTGGACGGGATCGCCGTGGACCTGTGCGGGTACGTGTACGTCACCGTCTACGAGGCGGGCGGCGAGGGCAACATCCTGCGCGTCACCGAGCAGGGCGCCGAGTTCGAGGTCGTCGCGAACCTGCCCGCGGGCTGGGTCCCGAACATGGAGTTCGGGCACGGAAACGGCGGGTACGACGCGCGCACGCTGTACGTGAACACCCGGGACCAGGACTCGATCTTCGCCCTCTCCATCGGCGCCCTCGGGCGGCCGCGCGCGGACGCGGGACGATGAGGAGCACCGCCCTCGAGAGGCTCGAAGCCCTCTGCGTCGTCGTCATCTTCGCGGCCCTGGCCGTCGCCCTCCTCGGCTGCCCGACGGACCCGGAGCCCGGCTGGGAGTGCCGCCTCGACGCCGACGATCCCGACTTCGGCGAGGAGATCGGCTGCGCGGCGGACTTCCGCAAGCTCGCGTCGGCGCCCCTGGAGGCGTCGATTCCGGGCGCGCGGGCGGCCAAGACCGTCGTCGATCGGGTGGACGGGGACGCGTTGTACTTCCAGAACAGTCGTAAGTACGCGATCCACCACGAGTTCGCGTCGGCGCACCTCAGCGGCGGGGACCTCCCCATCGTCCCCCAGCCCGCGCAGTTCAACGCCACCGAGTACTTCAGCCCCGACCGCCGGTTCATCCTCGGGTCGCTGACCCACTACGAGGAGCCCGACATCTGGGCGTGGGAGCTTTCGCCGTACGACACGGCCTCGGCGGAGATGATCACGACGGCGTTCCGGGCGATCGCGGAGGCGTCGTTCCTCGGCGAGAAGCTGAAGTTCCACCCGACGAGCGAGCCGATCACCCGCGTGGCCCGGGACCTGCCGGACGACGTGCCGGTCGTCACCACGGACGAGATCTTCGCGGGCATCACCTACCAGCCGCTCAACCCGGCGACGTCCATGGGTCGGCTCCGCTTCCAGGAGGCGGACGCGCTGGAGGACGCCCCGCCCTGGTTCCGCGAGATCCTCGTGCTCGACCGCGTGCCCAACGACCTCGCCGTCGTGATGGGGATCATCACCGCGGAGTTCCAGACGCCGCTGTCCCACATCAACGTCCTCAGCCGCAACCGCGGGACCCCGAACATGGGCCTGCGCGGGGCGTTCACGGACGACGACCTGCGCGCCCTCGACGGGAAGTGGGTCGCCCTCGAGGTGGACGGCTTGCAGTGGTCGATCCGCGAGGTCACCCAGGAGGCCGCCGACGCCTGGTGGGAGGGCTTCCGTCCCGACCCCATCGACGTGCGGATGATGGACACGTCCATCACGCGCTTCACGCCCGCCGGAGAGCTGGTGGATCTGGAGACGCACGGCGATCTCCGCGACGCGATCTCGGCCCCGGTGCCCGCGTTCGGCGGCAAGGCGACGCACTTCGGCGCGCTGACCCTGGCGCCCGACGTGCCTCACCCGGACGCCTTCGCCATCCCCGTGCACTGGTACGACGCGCACATGGAGGCCCACGGTCTGTGGGACGAGGTGGACACGATGCTCGACGACCCCGCCTTCCGAGACGACCCCACGGCGCGGGCGCAGCGGCTGAAGGAGCTGCGTCGCTCGATCAAGGAGGCGCCCATCGACCCCGACTTCCTCGCCGACGTGCTCGCGTACCTCGCCGAGCACCACCCGGACACCCGCATGCGGTTCCGCAGCTCGACCAACGCCGAGGACGTCGAGGGCTTCAACGGCGCGGGGCTGTACACGTCGAAGTCCGGGGACCCGAACGACGCGGAGAAGCCGGTGGACGTCGCCATCAAGAAGGTGTGGGCGTCGGTGTGGCGGACGCGGGCGTTCGAGGAGCGCAGCTACTACGGCATCGAGCACCGGAACATCGGCATGGCGCTGCTGGTGCACCGGAGCTTCCCGAGCGAGGACGCGAACGGCGTCGCGGTGACGGGGAACATCTTCGACCGCAGCGGCGTGAACCCGGCCTTCTACGTGAACGTGCAGGCGGGCGGCGAGTCGGTCGTGCTGCCCGAGCCGGGCGTGACCACCGACCAGCTCCTCTACTACTGGAGCCAGAACGGGCGGCCCTCGGTCTACCTGGGGAGGTCGAACCAGACGCCCGAGGGCGCGTCCGTCCTGACTCCCGCGCAGGTCAACGACCTGGGGGCCGCCCTCGAGTCGCTGCACACGTACTTCCAGACCGCGTACGGCGACGGCGGCTGGTTCGCCATGGACGTGGAGTTCAAGATCGACTCCACCGCGACCGGCGCGCCGGAGCTCGTGATCAAGCAGGCGAGGCCGTATCCGGAGTAGGCTCGGAGCGAGCCGCGAGCCGGTGAATCACCGAGCTTGTTGACAGAGGCCACATCCGGGACCACAGTTAGGGTGACTTCGGCACGGAGCGGGGAAAACTTTACTCCGACGTGTTTGAGGTCCACCGGGGCTTCTGGCCAGCCAGCCCGTCCAGGGCGGCAGTCGGCCACTGGACCCGGGAGAGCGATTGCTAGCGATCGAGATCCAGTTTGGACCAAATCGGGGGGCTTAGGCCCCCCGAAGCGGTTCTGGGTCGAGTTCGTCCGTCCGGAGCCACACCACGGGCTGTGACAATTCAAGACGGGACTCCAAGTCGAACCCGTTCCCTGAACTCGTCAGGCCCAAGACCTTCGTCAGACCTCGGATGTCCTTCCAGCCCAGTCGAGTGCGGCCCGCTCGACCCGGTCTGCCGACCGCACGCCGACCGTAGGCACCGAAGGCCACGAGTCCCGCCAGGAAGTCGGCCGCCAGCATGATCGGAGACAGCTCCGGCACGATGGGGTGGGGCCCGTCGATTCGAACTTCGGGCTCGTGGCCATACTCGAAGGTCTTCGCGAACTGCCGGAAGGCCGTGACCGCCGCGCTCGAAGGGGGACTCTTCGGCGAACCCGGGAGCGTGGGTAGCCAGGTCGACAGCAGCTCAAGGACGTCGAGGCCGGTCTCGCTCATGGTGTCGAGTTCGGCTTCGAGCCCCGGAAGCCCACGACGTACCCGCCGGAGAAGCCTCTCATCCGCGATGCCGCGCTCCAGTCCGCCGACGAAGGCATCGAGAGACCCTCGCGCGGCTGCGACGAGCGCGCCCGCCATGACTCGTCGCTCGAGTTCTTCAACGCATTGGAGCGGGCTGTCTCGGCAGGCGACCGCCATCAGCCCTCGTTGCGTCTTTCGTCGCCCGCGCCGCGCGAGCCGGTCACGCATGAGCGGCTGTTCCGGGGACACGTCGGCGAAGACCTGGACCTCTGCGAGCCGTCGCCCCTCGGGGTCGCTCAACCTTCCCAGGACCGCATCGACGCATCGAGCCGCCTCGATGGGGTCCCCCAGGCCGGACCTGGGTCTGTCCAGCACGAGGATGCGTTGGACTCGGCCCCGAAGAAAGTCGAGCAGCCGTGCCAAGGGGGAGAGAAGGTCTCGGACAGCGCTGGTCTTGGCCATCCGCTCGGGTTCGTCGCGGAGGGCCTGCAGAAGCCCGATCCACTTCGGCTCCATGCAGGCGTTCCACCGCCGATAGGTGCGTCCTTGCCGCCCTCGCTTCTCCTTGCTGCGCGCAGCCGAATAGAAGCTGGCCGCGTTCGGGTCTACGCTCGGCACGTCCCCGAGGTCGCCGGGCGACGCCCACTGAGCTACATCGGCCGCGAGTTGGTACAGCCGGCCCTGGTCCGCGCCGGGAAACCCGAGCCAGAGCAGCAGCTGTCGATCGAGCACGTTCGTCTCGTCGGCGACGAGGAGCCAATCCGGTCGCTGCGTCATCTCAACCGTCGTCGATCAGGAACTCGGCGGGGATACGCAACTCCCGGAGCTGACGCAGGGTCATGCGATCCAAGACGCGCTTGAGGCGTGCGCGGAGCCTCGCGACCTCCTTGATGTCGAGTTCTTGTCCGAGCTCCAGGTGGCTCGCCTTCTCCACCCGAAGCAACGAGTAGGCGTCCAGGTCCAGGTGGTGCTTGTCGGCCCAGGAACGCAACTGAGCCCGGACGGCCTCGACCCTCGACGCGGCGAAGAGGGGGAACGCAGGCCGCAGGCTCGGGAGATCGCCCCCCTCCACCCGATTCCACGCCCTGCTCAGATCGGCGGCCTCGATGCGGGCGGCGAAGTCGCTCGACTCTACCGGGTCGGCGTCGACGTTCGCGACCGCCTCTTCCCACAGAACCAGGAGGCGTTCCCGAGGGACGGGTTCGACGGCGATCGCGCCGGGCGCTTGGATGTCGAGGAGTTCCAGAACCGGAGGCATGTCCACACGAGCAAACGCGGGAGTGCGCTGACCGCTGAACGCGCGGTAGATGTCCAGTCGGAGGGCGGCGTTGCCGGAACCCAGGCCGAGTCGTGCTGTGACCGAGGGGTGCGGGTCGCCCGTGCGCAGAGGCGGAGGAGGGTCGAGGACCACGCCCCTCGGGACAGGCCCCTCGCCGGGTAGCAGTACGTCCGCCGTCCCGTTTCCCTTCGCCACCTGTCCCCTGCGGATCTTGCCCGTGGAGTGCGCGTGGCGGATGACGCCTCGGAATACGCCGGGACCGACTCGCAGCCCGCGCCTCTCATACTCCGGTCCGAGGAGCCGGCTGGCCTGAGAGCCGTAGACGATGTGGCCGTCGGCGACTCGCTTCTCGACCTCGGCAGCGAGATAAGCGGCCAGCTGTTCAATCATCTGGTCTCCTCCCCCACGCTCAGGGAATGAACCTACCCAGGGCGAATAGGAAGTGCCCCATCTGGCGGTTGAGGATGCGACCCTCGCCCCCGATGAGGACGCCGTAGCCGCCTTCGAACGTGAGGCGGAAGCCGTCGCCGAACTCGAAGTCGACGCCGCCGTAGCCGAGGACGCCCCCGTAGGCCGTGAACTGATCGTCGGAGAACTGGTCCTCGCGGACGGTCCCGAAGATGACGTCCCCCGCGACGGCGACCCAGGGCTGGAAGACGCCCGTGAGGAAGCGATAGCGGATCCCGAACATCACCTCGGGGGCGAGCACGCCGCCCTGGTCCCAGTCCGAGACGGTCGTGCCGAACCGGATGTCGAGGTTGAGGCCCTTGATCAGGTTGACGTCGATGCCGATGAGGCCGCCGATGTAGCGGGCCGTGCGCTCCTGTCCGTCCGGGCAGATGCCCGCGCTGTCGGCTTCCGCGGCCGTGCACAGGAACTGGTGCTGGAACTTGAAGCCGACCGCCACGGAGTGCCGGTAGTCGGGGTCGCGCAGGAACATGCGGCGGTTCCGTTCGGCGGGGCTCAGGTCCTCTTCGATGTTGGCCGCGGACGTGGTCTGGGACAGGACCCCGTCGACCATCTCGAGCCGCGTCCACTGCTCGGCCGCGGGCTCGTAGCGCACCACCTTCGGCGCCGCCCCCTCGCCCTGGAAGGCGACGATGAAGATCGAGGTCAGGTTCTCCTTGCGCGCCCGCCGCGACAGGCTCGACGCGGCCACGTTGGCGAGCACGCCGTCGGGGCCCTCCAGGAGCATCTGCTCGGCGCCCGCGGCCGAGAAGAAGGTGAGCGTCGCGCCCTCCTTCATGCCCCGCATCCACGTGGACCACTGCCCCTGGTCGTCGACGGCCTGCACGAGGTGGTCGCCCGTGAGGATCGCCTTCTCGAAGGCCTTGGTGAGGTCCAGCTGCTCGCCGTCGAGCCACACCTCGCGGTAGTTCGTGGAGCGCATGTCGCCGTAGACCTTGGCCTTGGGGCGCGCGATCACGTCCTTCACCGCGGACAGGAACGTCGACTGCGGCTCGGGCGGGTAGGAGCTGTCCCACTCGCGGTTCGGGGCGATGGCGGCCGCCTTGCGGAACATCTCGCGGGCGCCCGTCGTGTCCTCGGAGTAGTACGCGGCGATGCCGCCGTAGAACCAGGCCTCCCAGATGGCCTCGAGGGGCACGAAGCCCGTCTGGCAGGGGATTCGGCCCTGGGAGATGCGGAACGTCTCGAGCGAGGACGCGTGGTCCAGGTTGTCGAGCTGGCTGCGGCCGACGCTGTTGAGGCCCTGGATCTCGCCGGGGGCGTCGTCCGGGATGGCGATGTCGCCGGGGGCGGTCGCGCACGGGATCGACGACGCCGACCCGCCGAGGCGGAACCGGGCCGTGCCCAACCACTCGGCCACCTTCATCGTCCGCGACGGCCGACCGAGCTCCGCGGGCAGCATCTGATCGAGGAGTCCGGCGGCCTCTTCGCTGCGGTCGGAGAGGGCGCCGGGGCCCCAGAGCAGGAGCGCCTGGGCGTCGGGCTCGACCGCCTCGTCGTCGGCCGCGAGGGCGGGGACGGCGACCAGGAGGGCGGCCGTCAGTGCGCCGATCACGTGTCGTTGGAACCAGGGGTTCAGCATCATTCGCTCCAGTTGCTCGACGCGAAGTCGTACGAGCCCAGCACCAGCTTTCCGCCGGCGTCGATGGTGATCGTTCGGCTCACGCGACCTGCGTTCTCCGAGCCGATCAGCTCGATGTCGTGGCTGCCCGCGGGGACGCGGTAGCCGATCAAGGGGGTGGTCCTGCCGATGTCCTTGCCGTCGAGCAGGACGCGGGCCCAAGGCTTGCTCGCCTTGATGGAGAGCTGCCCCGGCTTGGTCGGCACGGGGGGCTCCACCAGGGCGGGGGCGGGCGTCGCCGCCGCCACGGGGGTGGGCGCTGGGGCCGCCACGGGCACGGGCGTCGGGGCCTCGGCGGGCGTCGCCTCGACGGGCGCGGTCGTGGCCGCTGCCGGCGTGGATTCGACGGACAGGGCGGCGACGGTGTCCGCGGGGCGCGACGTGGTGGGGCGCCTCTCGTTCGTCGGACGACGGAGGTCCGGAATCGGGGTCGGCGCCTCGATCTTGGCGGTCCCCGCGTCCGTCGGCGCGGGCGCGACGGTGTTGGTGGGCGTGTTCTCCGTGCTGCTCGCGACGAACACGCCCACGCCCGCGAGCACTCCCACGGCCATGAGCAGGAGCGCCGCGACCATCATCGCCTTGCGCCTGCGCTCCGCCGCGAGGCGCTTCTCCTTCGGGCTCTCTCCCGGCGGATACACGCGGGTCTGGGCCGAGGCCGCCTCCTGGGCCGAGGGCCGCTTCTTCCTGCCCTTCTTCTTGGGCGACGCGGGCCCCAAGCGGGTCTCGAGCAGGTCCGGGTGGGCGGCGTCCGACGACAGCGGAGACGTCAGCGGGACGGTGCCCGTCTCGTCCGCCACCAGGCCGGGGCGCGTGGGCGCCCCCGTGTCGACCATCTGCTGCCGACCGATGCCCTCGCGGATCGATCGCTCGGCCGCCTCGACGGCCTCGTCCATGCCTGTGCGATCGACCGTGGGCTCCTCGTTCTGCTGGAGCTGACCGAACAGCGTCGCGAACTCGGGGAGCTCGGAGACGAGCGTCGACTTCTCCTGGCGCCTCTTCTGGCTGCCCACGAGGTGACCGCGGAGCGCGTACAGGTAGTCCTGAATGGTGGCCGTGCCCGGCAGGCGATCACGCAGGTGGAGCAGCGCCTCGCCGAGCTGCGACGCGCTCTGCCATCGGTTCTCCGGCTTCTTCGCGAGGCACTTCGCGATGATCGGGCCCAACCCCGGGACCCGGGCGTCGAGCTCGTCCAGCTCGCGCGCCGCGTCCGCCTTCACGACGGCGAAGAGCACCGTGGCGAGGTTGTCCCCGGAGAAGAGGACCTCGCCGGCCACCGCCTCGTAGATGACCGAGCCCAGGGAGAAGATGTCCGACTGGAAGCCGATGTCCGGGTCGCCCGCCACCTGCTCGGGCGACATGTAGTGAGGCGTGCCCTTGGTGGTCTTGTGCTCGGGATCGACGATCGTCGTCTGGAAGAGGTTCGTGGCCGCCTTCGCGATGCCGAAGTCCATGATCTTCGCGATGCCGAAGCGGCTGACCATGATGTTGGCGGGCTTCAGGTCGCGGTGGACGAGCTTGACGTCCTGGCCCTCGAGCGACTCGAGCGTGTGGGCGTAGTGGAGGCCGTCGCAGACCTGGGCGAAGACCTCGAGCACGACCTCCGGGGGCAGCGGCTCCCCGTACTGCTTCGCGAACGCGAGGATGCGGTCGATGGTCCAGCCGTCCACGAACTCCATCGCGAGGAAGTACTTCCCCTCGACCTTGTTGAACTCGTAGACCTCGACGATGTTGGGGTGCTTGAGCTGACCGCCGAGCCTCGCCTCGTTGATCAGGGCCTTGAGGATCTTCTCGTCCTCGGTGAGCGCGTCGTGCAGACGCTTGATCGCCACCTCCTTGGCGAAGCCCATGGGGCCCGACCGGAGCGCGCGATACACGGACGCCATGCCGCCCTTCCCCAGCAGGTGGGTCAGGCGGTAGTTGCCGAACTGTTCGTACTCGGCGGCGCCGGTCATGAGAGCGAGGCGGTCTCCTACTGGACTTCGAGGGTGATGGAGGCGGTGCCTTCGCCGCCGTCGCTGTCCGTGGCCGTGAGGGTCACGACGTGGGTGCCGACGGAGGAGAGCTGCGCGGTGAGGACGGCGCCGTCGCCGAGCGCCCCGTCGACGTCCGACGACCACTGAAGGTCGCCGCCGCCGAGGTTGCCGTCCTCGGGGTCGGTGGCGCTTCCGATGAAGGAGAGGGCCGTGTTCGAGATCACCGTCGTGTTGTCCGTGGGGGCCGTGATCTCGACCTCGGGCAGCTGGTTGGGGTCGGCGGAGTCGTCGTCGTCGGTCGCGTCGTCGTCGTCCACGGCGTCGTCGTCGTCCACGGCGTCGTCGTCATCCACGGCGTCGTCGTCGTCCACGGCGTCGTCGTCGTCGCCCGTGGAGTCGTCGTCGTCCGCGATGATCCGTCCCGACGGGCTCTTGTAGCCGCACGACTCGATGCGCAGCCGGATCCCCGGGGAGAGGTCCTCCTCCTCGGTGACGTCGTCGTGGTCGTCGCCGTATGCGTCCACCGTGACGCAGAACGTGAAGACGAGGGAGAGGTACAAGAGCCGCCGCAGCAGCCGAGGGGGGCGTGAAGCCGTCATGGTTCGCTCCGGGGCGCCTGCACGCACGCAGTCCGCCGCGCTGCGACTATAGACGTCCGGGATCCCCGCGCCAGAGGGGGCGCGATCGACGGCGAGGAGCCCGTCGAGGGAAGGGATCGCGGCGTTCGTGGTTCCGTTCAGAGCCCCCCTGCGGCACCCTGCGTCCGATGACCGATCCCGCCCCCCCTGAACCGACGCCCCCCGGCCCGCCGAACGAGCTCGCGCGGTGGCTCGGCTTCGCCGCTCTGGGCGTGGTGCTCGGCTTCGGGGTCATGCACGCCACCGCCCAGGAGACCCCGAACGCCGCCCAGGTGAGGGAACTCCACGACCAGGGCGTGACCCTCCAGCGCGCCAGGCAGACGGACGCCGCGATCGACGCCTACAGCAAGGCGCTGGCGCTGAACCCCGAGCACGTGCCCACGCTCTACGAGATCGGCTGGTCCTACTGGGTCCTGGGCCGCTGGGCGGACACCGTGCACGTGTGGGAGCGGGTCCTCTACTTCGATCCCGACCACGCCGACGTGCCCAAGTACCTCCCCGAGGCGCGCGCGAACCTGGCCACGGCGCAGCGGTTGGCCGAGGCCCGCAAGCTCCCCGAGCTCGGCCCCGACGACGTGCCCAAGGCCGACGGCGCCACGTTCCGCTTCGCCCTGGGCGGCGACACCATGATGGGCTCCCCGCTCACGAACGCGGGGCTCCCCAAGGACGACGGCAGCTCCCTGTTCGACGCGTACCGCGAGACCATGAAGGCGGCCGACGTCGCGTTCCTAAACCTCGAGGGCACGCTCCTGGACCACGGCGACTCCCGCAAGTGCAAGGAGGGCAGCACCACCTGCTACGCCTTCCGCACGCCCGTCCGCTACGTGAAGAACCTGGTCGACGCGGGCGTGGACGCCGTCTCCGCCGCCAACAACCACGCGAACGACTTCGACGACGTGGGCCGCAAGACCACCTGGAAGACCCTGCGCAACGCCGGGGTGCTGCCCGTCGGTCCCGTGCACGAGCCCGCGATCCTCGACACCGGCGGCAAGCGCATCGGCTTCCTGGCGTTCGCCACGTCCCCCGGATACCCCGACCTCCGCGACGTGGAGACCGCCCAGCTGCTGGTCCAGGATCTCGCGCCCCAGGTGGACCTCCTGGTGGTGAGCTTCCACGGCGGCGCCGAGGGCGCGAAGGCCGCCCACACGCCCCAGGGCACCGAGAAGTTCCTGGGCGAAGATCGGGGCGACGTCCGCTTCTTCGCGCAGATCGTGGTGGATGCGGGGGCCGACATCGTGGTCGGACACGGTCCACACGTATTGAGGGGGATGGAGATCTACAAGGGACGCCTCATCGCCTACAGCCTCGGAAACTTCATCACGTACGGCGGCTTCAACCTGCGCGGGGCCAACGGCCTCTCGGCGTTGCTGCTCGTGGACCTGTACCCCGACGGGCGGTTCGCGGCGGGCCGCATCGTGTCCGGTCGACAGGTCCCCCCCGGGGGCGCGATGCTCGATCCGGATCACGAGGCCGCGCGCACGATCGCGGCCCTGAGCGTCGAAGACTTCGCGGAGCGCGCCGCGCCGATCGAGCCCGACGGTACGATCCTCGGACCGGCGTCGTCCGACGAGGGCGGCGGCCACGAACCCGGCGAAGCCCACTCGACCGACGACGACGACTCGACCGCGCCCCCGGAGAAGAAGTAGACATGCGGAACCTGGTCCTCGCCGCGGCCCTCCTGCTGCCGCAGACCGCGCTCGCGGGGTGGCAGGACGACGTCGCGGCCCTCGCCGGGAGCAGCGGCATCGTCTACGTCGTCGACGGCGACGGGAACACGCTCTACGGCCTGCGCGACGGCGAGACCTTCGTGCCCGCCTCGACACTCAAGGTCGTGACGACGCTGCTGGCCGCCGAGTACATCGGCCTCGACGCCCGCTTCGAGACGAGCTTCTTCCTCGACGGCGACGCCTTGATCGTGCGCGGGGGCGGCGATCCGTTCCTCGTCTCCGAGGAGCTCGACCTCGCCGCGAAGGGGCTGGCGAAGGCGCTCGACGGGGCCGCGCTCTCCGGCGTGTACGTGGACGACTCGCACTTCGCCGCGGACATCGTCATCCCCGGCGTGGGCGGCACCGACAACCCCTACGACGCGCTCAACTCCGCCACCGCGGTGAACTTCAACACCATCCACGTGGACGTCTCCGGGGGCACGGTGACGTCGGCCGAAGAGCAGACGCCGCTGACGCCCCTCGCGGAGGCCGTCGCCAGGCGCAAGGGCGTGCGCGGCAAGCAGCGCATCAACCTGTCGAGCTCCGCCGAGGACGTGCGCCGCTACGCGGCCGAGCTGATCGCGGCGAAGCTCCGTGGGGTGGGGGTGACGGTCGGCGATGAGGTCGGCACCCGCGTCGCCTCGGGCGATCCCATCCACGTGCACGCGAACACCCGCACCGTCGGGGAGACGTGCGCGGCGATGCTCTTCTACTCGAACAACTACATCGCGAATCAGGTGTTCCTGGCCGTCGGCGCGGCGGCGAAGGGGGCCCCGGCGTCGCTCGAGAAATCGATCGAGGCGGCCGAGGCCTGGATCGCGAAGCACCCGGAGCTCGCCGGGTTCACCATGAAGGAAGGGTCCGGCATCGCCTACGGCAACGAGGCCACCGCGCGCAGCTTCATGGCCGCCCTGGCCCTCATGGAGCCGCACCGCGGGCTGCTCAGGGAGCGCCACGGGTCGCCCAGCAAGACGGGCACGCTCAAGGTCACGAAGACGCTGGTGGGGTACATCGACACGAAGGACGAGGGTCGCGTCCGCTACGTCGTCAGCCTGGACGGCGGGGGCGCGCAGAAGCGCTGGGACATCGTGAAGCGGCTCACGTCCGCGTTCGGGGGCCTCGCGACTCCATGACGCAGCGCCTGCCGTGCGTCGTGCACGTGCCGGATCTCTGGGACCTGCCCCCCTTCGGAGGGCGACCGGCGATCCTGTTCCTGCACGGCATCGGAGAGTGCGGCGACGGCGACGGCAAGCAGCTCGAGGTGGGGATGGGGCCCGCGCTCAAGGACGGCGCTGCGCCCGGGCACGTCGTGCTGTTCCCCCAGAAGCCGCGCGGCGGCGAGTGGGAGGACCACGGGGACCAGATCGAGGGTCTGCTCGAGGACGTGGTGTTCGAGCACGGCGTCCACCCCGAGCAGATCACGCTCACGGGGCTCTCCCACGGGGGTCACGGGTGCTACGGGCTCGCGGTGAGTCGCCCCCGCCGCTGGGCGAAGATCGTCGTCTGCTGCGGCTACCTCGAGCGATGGCGGGCCCTCGACTCCCCGCTCGTGCGGCTCCCGCGGTTGCGCGGACCCCTCGCTGAGCGCCTCGCGGACGCCGTGGGGGACACGCCCGTCAGGATCTTCCACGGCACCGCGGACCCGGCGATCTCCATCGAGGAGTCGCGCGCGGCCGCGGACGTCCTGCGCGAGGCGGGCGCCGATGTCGAGCTCACGGAGCTGCCCGGCCTGAGCCACAACTGCTGGGACGAGGCCTACCGACGCGAGTTCGGCCCATGACCGAGGACCCGTCCTGACCTCCGCCCCCAAAGGACGGCTCGGCCGCAACATCCTCGTTTCGGTGATCTTCACCGGCGGCCTGATGGTCCTGTCGTTCGTCTCGAGCGTGGTGGTCGCGCGCCTCGGCGGCCCCGACGCCCGCGGCCTGCTGTCCGTCGGCCAGTCCTTCTTCGCCCTCGTGGGGTCGATCGCGTCGCTCGGGCTCGGGTACGCGACCACGTGGGCGATGGGTCAGGGCTACGACCGGCGCGAGGTTCTGGGCCTGATGCACGGTGTCACCGGATCCGCGCTGCTGGTCGGCGGGGGCGTGGCGGCGGGCATCTTCGCGTGGGCGGGGGGCGTGCCGGCGTCCGACGTCCTGCTCGGCGCAGCGGCGTGCGGCGCGGGGCTCTGGGCGGCGAACTACAGCGAGTACATCCGCGGCTACTTCATCGGCGTGCAGCGGGTCACCGCCTACAACCTGGTGCAGACGGGCAACCTGATCGTCTTCATCACGCTGAACTTCCTGCTCCTGCGAGACAGCCGCAACTGGGTGCTGGTCAACCTGATCGTCTCGTACATGGTGGTGGGCTCCATCGCGTTCGTCTCGATGGTCCGCGCCGAGGGGTGGCCGAAGTGGCCGACGCGGAAGCTGCGGTCGAGCGCGATCCCCTACGGCATCAAGGCCTCGCTCACGCTCACGGCCGAGTACGCGCTCCTCCGGCTCGACGCGCTGCTGTTGGCGGCGTTCGTGGCGACCGAGCAGGTGGGCATCTACGCGATCGGCGACCAGCTCAACCACGTGGCGGCGGTCGTCCCGCTGGTGATCGGGCGAATGATGTTCGCCGAGTCCGCGCTCGACGTGGACGGCCGCGGCAGTCGGATCAAGCTGGGCATCGTCGTGAGGCTGGTGCTCCCGTTCATGACCCTGGCGGTGCTCGGCGGCGCGGCGACCTTCTGGTACCTCATTCCGCTGGTCTTCGGCGAGGCCTTCACGGACTCGTACATCGCGTTCCTCATCCTCATGCCCACCGCGGTGTGCAAGAGCGTCCAGACCCAGTTCTCGACCTACCTGACCGGCCAGGGGCACCAGAAGCGCGTGATCACCGCGGGCGCGGCGGGGGTCGCGGTGGACGTCGTGATCCTGCTCGTGCTCGTGCCCCTCGTGGGCTGGACGGGCGCGGCCTACGCCAAGGTCTGCGGGTACCTCATGCAGCTCTTCCTGGTCGTCCGGGCGTACCGGACGCACGAGCCCGACGACGAGCGGCTGACCTGGATCCTCGGCCGGTCCGACGTCGAGTTCCTGGTCCGCTGGGTGAAGACGCGGCTCGACCGTCGTCGCGGCGCCTGAGGTCGTCCGGCGCTTCAGCGTCTACTGAGAAGAACCTCTCATTGCGCACCGAAGCAACGTTCGCTTCGGCCCGGAATGAGAGGTTCTTCTCCCACGCCGCCGAAGCGCGCTTCCCCCTATGTTGAGAGGGTGACCCCCCGGGCCCGCCTCCTGTCCGCGCTCCCCCTGCTGTTCGCGGTCTACCTGGCCGGCTGCCCGTCGGACGTGGTGCCCCCCGCCACCTTGGACTTCGACGGCGACGGCGTGGCCGACGCGGACGACTGCGCGCCCGAGGACCCGCGATCGGCGCCGGGACTCCCCGAGATCTGCGACGGCGTGGACAACGACTGCGACGGGGCGGCGCCCGACGAGCAGGACGCCGACATGGACGGAGCGCGGGTGTGCGCGGGCGACTGCGACGACAACGACCGCAGCCGCAGCCCCGAGATCGTCGAGCGCTGCGACGGGATCGACAACGACTGCGACGAGGAGGTCCCCGACGACGAGGTGGACGCGGACACCGACGGGTGGCGCGAGTGTGAGGGCGACTGCGACGACGTGGACGGGAGGGTCCACCCCCAAGCCCCGGACACGTGCGGCGACGGCGTGGACGCGGACTGCGAGGGAGACCTCTGGCGGGAGCAGGACGTCGACGGCGACGGCTTCATGCCCTGCGACGGCGACTGCGACGACCTCCGCGCGGACGTCTTCCCCGGCAGGGTCGAGGCGTGCGACGGGGTGGACTCCGACTGCTCGGGGATCGGCGACGAGCGGGACGCGGACGGGGACGGGGCCTTCGCGTGCTCGGGCGAGTGCGACGACACGAACCCGGATGTCCACCCCGGGGCCCCCGAGATCTGCGACGGCCTGGACAACGACTGCGACGGGGCGGTCCTCCCGGACGAGACCGACGACGACGGCGACGGCCACTTCCTGTGCGGCCCTCCGGCCCTCGCCGACTGCGACGACCAGGACCCCACCCGCTACTACGGCGCCCCGGAGGTCTGCGACGGCCTCATCAACGACTGCGCCGGCACCGAGATCGCGGTCGACGAGCTGGACCTCGACTTCGACGGCTCGATCCCCTGCCAGGGCGACGACGACCTCCTCGCGCCGGTGGCGGCCGTGCAGTGCACCGACTGCGTCGACGGGCCCTTCCCCGGCGCGCCGACCGTCACCGACGCGGTCCCCGCCGTCGAGTGGGCCGCGCTCTTCGCGACCGCGACGTACGACGAACACGCGGACCTGCTCACCGCGGTCACCGCCGAAATGGACGCGGCGCGGGGCCTCCCGGGGACCGCCGAGCCCGCCGGCTTCGCCCTCGACTGGCCGGCCTTCCCGTTGGAGGACGAGCCCTGCGGCGGCGGCAACGGCGTGCCCTGGGACATGACCGCCGACCACGCCTTCGCCATCGCGGACGGCACCGCCGCGGGGTCCCCGTCCCTCGTCGGCTGGTACCACGCGGTCTCGGGAGACGCGGGCTGGAACTTCTGCTTCACCACCGGCGGCGAGGTGATGGACCAGACCCTGGTCGGGCTGGTCTCGGACGGCGCGCAGGTGCTCGCCGCGGACGGGACGGTCGCCGCCGCCCTCGACGGGTTCGGATACAGCGCGATCGACTTCGTGTACCTGCCCTACGGGGTCTTCACGAGCTACCCGTGGGGGAACGTGACCGAGAGCTGGGACGTCGACCTCGAGGTCGGCACCGGCGCGGGCGGCTCGCTGCTCCCCGCGGGCGTCGTCTCCATCGACTCCGAGGGCGAGCGGTCGCACCTCTGGTCGTCGTTCTTCGACGGCGCGACCCAGAACATCGTCACGTACCACAGCTGGTACGGAGCCTGGTCCGGGAGCGTCGTCGCCCACCCCGACACCCCGTGGGAGATGTCCTGGAGCCTGACCCAGCCGCTGAACTGCGCGACCGAGGCAGAGGGCACCGTCGACGTCGTCGTGCGCCCGTCCCCCGCTGCGCCCCCGCTGTACACCGCCTCCATCGCGTTCGACGGCGCCTCGAACTGCGACTCGTGCGGCGAGGTCGTCCTGGACGGCTCCGTCGCCGGGCTCTGGTGCCCCGGCGCGGGCTTCACCCCCACGCCGTGATGCGTCGCCTCGCTGCGCTCTCGGCCGTTCTGCTCGCCATGACCGCGGGCTGCGAGGACGGTCCGCCTCCGCCTCCGGGCACCGTGGCCGAGCCCTCGGACCGCGACGGCGACGGCTGGGTCGACGCCCTCGACTGCGAACCCGACGATCCGGCCTTCCACCCCGAGGCCCCCGAGCAGTGCGACGGCGTGGATGGGAACTGCGACGGCGTGGTCCCCTCCTCGGAGCTCGATCGCGACGAGGACGGCGTGCGGGTGTGCGCGGGGGACTGCGACGACGAGTCCCGGTGGGTGCGGCCCGGTGCGGAGGAGCTCTGCGACGGCCGGGACAACGACTGCGACGGAGAGCTGGGCGAGGACGAGCGCGACGGCGCCGCCACCGACGACGACGGTGACCTTTCCAGCGAGTGCGCGGGCGACTGCGACGACGCGGACCCGACCGTCCACCCGGGGGTCCCGGAGCCGTGCGGCGGCCCCGACATGAACTGCGACGGACGCGGCCCCGACTTCGACGACGACGGCGACGGGTTCGGCCCATGCAGCGGCCACTCCCGGGTCGCGATCCCGCCGACGCGGTACCATCCGGGGGTGCAGGTGCCGTCCGATGAGGAGCTGCTGACCCACGTCGAGGCCATGGCCGCGGGCGACGTCGAAGGTCTGGTGGCGTTCCACGCCGCTGCGGGTCCGTGGGTCTACGGCGCGATCGTCCACATCGTGGGTCGCGGGGTGACGGGGGAGCAGCTGCTGGAGCAGGTCTTCGTGGGCCTGTGGCAGGAGGCTCCGCACTACGACCGGCACTTCGGTCGCCCCTTGATGTGGGCCATGGCCGCGGCCCGCGAGGCCGCCGTCCGATTCATCGGCGGGGATCGCCGGGTCTCCATGCCGGACCACGAGATCGCGAGCGGTCATCCCCTCGCGCTTCTCTCCGACGAGGACCGCGCCGCCGTGATCGCGTGCTGGCGGAACGACGTCCCGCGACCGGATCGGGGCCCCGACGCCCTGCGCGACCTCGTCGCCGCGGGGCCCCCCCCCAAGGGGCGAGGCGCCGACGAATGATGGACGTCGACCGCTGCCGAGACATCCGGCCGCACTTCGTGGACGTCGCGCTCGGCACCGTGGGGGCGGGTCCCGCGAACCGCGTCCGGCTTCACCTCTCCGAGGGCTGCCCGGCGTGCGCGGCGGAGCTCGAAGGGGTCCTGGAGGCGTACTACGGGATCCCGGCGGCGTTCGGTCCCGTCGCGCTCCCCGAAGGCTCCGCCGAAGCGCTGCGCGCGGTCGCCGAGAAGACCCCCCAGCTCGATCCGGATCCCGCCATCGTCTACGCCGAGACCAACGAGCGTCGCCTGCTGTGGACCCTCGTCTTCCTGATGATCGCGGCCGTCGTCGCGGCGGCGTGGTGGGGGCAGCGCAAGGCCGAGGAGACGGCGTGGGCGGTGGACGCCCGTCGGGCCGCGGAGGCGCAGTCGCGCACCATGGCCGCCGACTACCGCGCGGTCCGAGAGCGCCTGGTGCCCGCCGAAGCCCTCGCGAGCCTCGTGGCCGACCCCACGTCCATCGTCGTGGACCTGTACGACGACGCGGACCTCGCCCGCGCGCGCGCCGTGCTCGACTGGCCGCGAAAGCGGGCGCTCATCGTCCCCCCGACCCAGGCGCCGCCGCCCGAGACGACCTTCGTCTTGTGGCTCCGCTCCGGCGATGTTTCGACTCGAATCGGCCCGCTGGTCGTCGATCCCGAGGTCGGCGCGAGCCCCCATCCGTTCGCGCTCCCGGACGTCCCGGGCCCGGGCGTGACGCTCGAGCTGTACGCCACCCCGAACGCCGAGCTGGACGCGGAGTCCCCCACCGGCGACCGGCTCGTCGCGGGGTCGGCCCCGTCACCCGAGCCGAGCATCGAGTAGCCTTGGGACTCGTATGTCTGGAGGAGGCATGACGCCCGAAGAGATGATCCGGCTCTGCAAAGAGCACACGATGTACACGTGGACGCGCGGCGACGCGGTCGACCCGATGCCCATCGAGCGCACCGAAGGCGTGTGGATGGTGCAGCCGGACGGCACCCGCGTCCTGGACTTCAACTCCCAGCTGATGTCCGTGAACATCGGCCACGGCGAGCCTCGGGTCCTCGACGCGATCAAGGCCCAGCTCGACCAGTTCACGTACGTCTATCCCGGCACCGCGACGGCCGTGCGCGCCCGCGTGGGCAAGCTCCTGTCGGAGATCACCCCCGGCGACATCAACACGTTCTTCTTCACGCTCGGCGGCGCCGAGGCCAACGAGAACGCCATCAAGGCCGCGCGCCTCTACACCGGTCGCCACAAGATCGTGAGCCTGCTCCGCAGCTACCACGGCGCCACGCACGCCTGCATGCAGCTCACGGGCGACCCGCGGCGGTGGGCCAACGAGCCGGGAGCGCCCGGGTTCCTGCGGGTGATGCCGCCGGTGCCCTACGACTACTCCTTCGGCGACACGGACGCCGAGCGCAGCGAGAACCACCTGCGGTACCTCGAGGAGGTCCTCATGTACGAGGGCCCCCAGACGATCGCGGCGATGTTCATCGAATCGGTGATCGGGACGAACGGGATCATGCCGCCGCCGGCGGGCTGGCTGCGGGGCCTCAAGGACCTGCTGAGCCGTCACGGGATCCTGCTCGTCTGCGACGAGGTGATGGCGGGGTTCGGGCGGACCGGCAAGTGGTTCGCGTTCGAGCACGGCGACATCGTCCCGGACATCGTCACGATGGCGAAGGGGCTGACGTCGTCCTACGTCCCGCTCGGCGCCATGGGCGTGTCGGACGCGATCGCCGCGCACTTCCGCAGCAACGTCTTCTGGGGCGGGCTCACCTACAACTCCCACGGCGTGGGGCTGGCCGCCGCGGAGGCCGTCATCCGCGTCATGCAGGAGGACGGCCTGGTGGAGCGGGCCGTGACCATGGGGGCGAAGATGCGCGCCGAGATGGACGCGCTCGCGGAGAAGCATCCCTGCGTGAAGGAGGCCCGAAACATCGGGATGTTCGGGATGGTCGATCTGCAGAAGAACGCAGCCGGAGATCGCATGGCGCCGTACAACGGCACCTCCCCCGCGATGCAGGAGTTGGGGGCGCACTTCCGCCGAGAGCGGCTGTTCACGTTCGTTCGCTGGGGCTCGTTCATGTGCAACCCGCCGCTGTGCATCTCGGACGAGGATCTGCGCCGCGGGTTCGCGATAATCGACCGAGGGCTCGACTTGTGCGACGCTTACTACGAGGGGTAGTGGATGCAGACGGGTGACCCGACCGGGGAGGGGCGCGGATGAAGTGGGCCTCCACCCTCGCCACGGGGGGCGGCTTCGATGAGGCCTTCACGGGCGCGATCGCTCGCCTCGTCGGCAAGCTGGACGGCGACGAGCCCGACCTGCTCCTCGTCTTCGTGACCCCCGGCTACGGAGACGACTACCACCGCGTCCCCGGCGCCCTGCGCGCCGCGTTCCCCGACGCCTCGATCGCGGGCTGCGCGGCGGGCGGCGTCGTGGGCGGCGGGCGGGAGCTCGAGCACGTCCCCGCCATCGCGCTCATCGGCGCGGTCCTGCCGGACGTCGAGGTCCGGGCCGTCCACATCGACGGCGCCGACCTGCCCGGGTTCCACGCCGAGCCCGAGGACTGGCACGCGCTGATGGGCATCGAGCCCGTGGGCGATCCGCAGTTCCTGCTCTTCCCCGACGCGTTCACCATGGACATCGACGCCCTGCTCGCGGGCCTCGACGAGAGCTTCCCCAAGGCCGTCAAGATCGGCGGTCTCGCGTCCGGCGCCGCGGCCCCGGGGCTCAATGTCCTCTTCGTGAACGACGCCATGCACCGCATGGGCACGGCTGCGGTCACCCTCCGGGGCGAGATCCTGGTGGACACCGTCGTGGCCCAAGGGTGCCGCGCGATCGGCGCCCCCCTCGCCGTCACGCGGTGCGAGGCGAACCTCATCCACGAGTTCGACGGTCGCCCCGCCGCCAAGGCTCTGGTCGAGCTGTTCGAGTCGCTGCCCGAGGAGGACCAGCGCCGCTTCCGCACGTCGCTGTGCCTCGGCGTGTCCCTCGAGTCGGACCCGGAGCACGTGGCCGACGGCGCGTTCCTGATCCGGAATCTGGTCGGTGTGGATCCCCAGCTGGGCATCGTCGCGGTCGGTTCGGAGATGCGCCCGCAGCAGTTCGTGCAGTTCCACCTGAGGGACGCCCACGCGTCCGCCGTGGACCTCCGAGCGATGCTGAAGCGTCGCCAGGACCACGCCGCCGACGAGGTGCCCGCCGCGGCCCTCCTCTTCTCGTGCCTGGGCCGAGGCGAGGGCCTCTACGGCGTGCCGGGCCACGATTCGGGCATGATTGTCGAGCACCTGGGTGAGCTGCCGATCGGCGGCTTCTTCTGCGGCGGGGAGATCGGACCCGTCGGAGGGAGGACCCGGGTGCATGGGTTCACGAGCTCGATCGCGCTGCTGAGGGCGCCATGAGGATGCGATTTGCAGGGTTCCTGACCGTCGCCCTCCTGGGCCTGGCGGTGGCGTTCGCGACCCCGTCCCCGGTGGCGGCGGCGGACGAGAAGGCCGAAGACACGAGCGGATGGAACGCCGAGCGGTGGACGGCCGAGGGCTGGAAGCGGAAGGCGGACCGCGACTTCCGAGGCGCCCTGACCGCGTTCGACAAGGCGCTCAAGGCGGGCGGCGACCCCCAGTTCCTCGCGATGGAGATGGGCTACGTCTTCACCCAGTTGGGCCAGATAGAGGCCGCGCGGGCGCAGTTCACGAAGGCCAAGGGCGGCCCCAACCACAAGCTCAAGGAGCAGGCCGAGCTCGAGATGAGCAACCTCGGCCGCTCGAGCCGGGCCGAGGGCACGATCGCCCACCAGGCGATGACCCGGGCCTACGAGCACATCGAGATGGAGGACTGGGACCTCGCGGTGGAGGCCCTGGAGGAGGCGCGAGCGGCGGGCTGGGACGCGCAGGCCATCGACCTGCAGCTGGGCTACGTCGAGCTCAACCGCGAGCGGATGGAGTCGGCGCGCGCGGCGTTCGTCGCGGCTTCCAAGGGCCCGGACGAGCGGATGGCCGAGCAGGCCGCCGGGGCGCTGGCGGCGCTCCCCCCGGGCATCACCGAGCTCACCGAGAGCGACCGCATGCTGGCCGAGGCGCGCTCCCTGCGCGACCAGGACCGCTGGGAGGAGGCGATCGTCGCCTATCAGCGGGCCTACGACGCGGGCTCCGAGCCTCAGCAGACGCGGTGGGAGCTGGGCCTCACGGCCCTCGAGCTTCGGTCGCACACGCCGAAGGTCCGGGCGGCCATGGCGGAGGCTCGCGAGCAGGCCGCCCGCGAGGCGGAGGCGCGGCGCAAGCAGCGCGAGGAGGAGGCGAAGGCGGCGGCCGAAGCGGCGGCGGCGGCGGCCGAGGAGGAGCCCGACGAGGACATCCCCGTGGAGCCCGAGCTGACGGATGAGGAGGTCCTCGCCTTGGAGCAGGCCCGCATCCACGAGGAGCAGCGGCGGGAGTTCGCCCAGCGCTTCCTGAACCAGGCCTACGTCATGAAGCGCGGCGGCGACTACGAGGGAGCCATCGCGGCGTTCCGGTTCGCGGCCGACGCGGGGGCGGATCCGCAGTCGATCGCCATGGAGATCGGCTTCGTCGAGCTCGAGCGCAAGAACCTCGGGCAGGCCCGCCGCCAGTTCCTCGAGGCGGCCAAGGGCGACAACAAGAAGCTGGTGCGGCTCGCGGCGGCCCAGCTCGAGTTCCTGCCCCCCGAGGACTCCGAGCAGTGGAGCGGGCGCCACTGGATGATCGAGGCCTATCGGCTCAAGCGCGAGGGGAAGATCGAGGAGGCGGAGGCGGCGTTCGTCGCGGCGGGCGAGCGGGGCGCCGACGAGCGCGCGGTGGCCCTCGAGTTGGCGGTCATCGCGGAGAACCGCGGCGACCACGACGGGGCGCGGGAGCACTACCTGAGCATGGTGCTGGCGGAGGACGCCGATGAGTACGAGGTGCGCGGACGTCGCGGCCTGGCGTCCAGCGATCCGAAGGTCCGTGAGGAGTGGACGGGGAACCACTGGATCGGGGAAGCGCACTTCCTGGCGAGCGTCGGCGACTACGACGGCGCCGTCCGGGCCCTGGACCTGGGGCGCGGAGCTCCGGAGGCGAACGAGGCGATCATCGCGGAGTACCGCGCGGCCCTCGAGGACGCCCGCAAGTGGACGGACGCAGCCCGCGAGTACCTCTCGAAGGCGCGCGAGGGGCGGGACGAGGAGGTCACGAAGCAGGCGCAGGAGAAGCTCGACGGGCTCCCTCCGAGCGGGCGAAAGAGCTGGACGTCGGACCATTGGCTCGCCAACGCGCGGGTGCAGCGTCGCCTCGGCGACCTGGACGGCGCGCGCGAGGCCTACGAGGTCGCCCGGGACATGGGCGGAGACGAGCAGGTCATCGACCTCGAGCTCGGCTACCTCGAGCTCGCCGACGGGAACCTCACGGCCGCCCGCAAGCACTTCCGAGACGCGAAGAAGGGCGACGACCCCCGGCACGCCACGGCGGCTCGGGACCAGCTCCAGGTGATGCCGCGGCTCTTCTGGGGCGACCTCTACGCGGACCTGTACGGGTACTCGCGGCTGACCCCGCAGCGGTTCGACAACCTGATCGGCTTCCTGCGGATCCGCGGCTTCGTGCGCCCCATCCCGTGGCTCGACCTGGAGCCGTACATCTTCCTGCAGTTCAGCCGCGACGTGAGCTCGCGCGGCATCGCGGACCCCAGCCAGACGGCGCTGATCCTCAACGACAACGCCCTGCTCGTGGGCGGCGGCATCCTGTTCCGCTTCTGGCGGCAGCAGGCGGGCGTCTACGCGCAGATCGCCCTGGCCGTGAAGCTCATTCGGGACGGGCGCACCCCGGTCACGTGGGATCTCCGGATCGGGGCGTACGTGGGGCCGTCGACGCCCACCTGCAACCCGGAACCGCAGCCCGGCGGGGCGCGCCTCGAGCTGCTGGCGTGCGCGGAGTTCTACGGCGACGTGACCTACGTCAGCCGCTTCCAGCACAACGTGTTCTTCTTCGCCCGCGGGCGCTTCGGCGCCACCTGGCTGGTGACGGGGCCCGTCGCCTGGCAGCCGCTGGTCGAGGGGCGGTTCATCAAGGACATCCGCAACGACTACTGGAACAACGTCGCGGACGTGGGTCTCCTGCACCGATGGCGGCTGCTTCGTCCCATCGGCGTGGACCTCACGCTCGGGCTGCACCCCGGTCGCCACCTCGGGCTGGCCCACGTCGACCCCGACGGCGTGATCGAGAACCCCGTGCCGGACCCGCCCGGCTACCTCGACCTCCGGCTCCTGCTGGCCACGTACTTCATCTTCTGATGCCCCCCGAGGACGACACGAACAGCTGCGACAGCGTCTGCCGCGTCTGCACGGAGTAGCGCGCTCCTCAGGGCAGCGCTTCGCGGCGCTCCTCGAAGGTCGCGGGCAGCCCCGCGGACCCCACCGAGAGGGCCACGATGCCGCCGACGATGGCCGTCGTGGTGTCGCAGTCCCCGCCCGAGGCCGCCGTCTCCCACATCGCCGTCTCGAAGTCGTGCAGGTGCGTGGCCGCGCTCCACAGCGCGAAGGGCACGGTGTCCTGCGCCGTCGCCTGCTCGCCCGCCCCGAGCGCCCGTGACACCTGCGCGATCGGTCCGCCCAGGAAGCCGCGGCCGCGCTCGAGGCCGTCGCGGGTGATGCCCGGGGGCGTCCAGCGCAGCACCTGCGCGAACAGACCGTCGGCCGTCGGGGCGGGCCCGGCGACGTACCCGGCCGCGATCGCGACGGCGACGGCTCCGGCCACGCCCTCCGGATGAGCGTGGGTGGGAGCCGCGGAGAGGCGGGCCTGGGCGGCGATCGTCTCGGGGTCGCCCGAGAAGTACGCGCCCAGCGGGGCCACCCGCATCGCCGCTCCGTTCCCGAGCGATCCCGTGCCGCCGAACAGCGCGGGAGCGAGCGCGCGGTGATCGCCCCCGTCCGCCAGGTCGCGCAGCAGCCGCTTCGCGCCGCCCCCGTATCCGCGGTGCGGCTCCCGGTCGAACGCCTCGGCGAACGCCTCGGCGAGGCGACCCGGGTGGATCCGTCCGTCCTGGGCGAGGCAGGCGACGACGGACAGCGCCATCGCCGTGTCGTCGGTCCACCTCCAGGGCCCGGGGGGAGCGTCGCGGGCGCCGTGGCGCCGGACGAGCTCGGTCGGCTCGAAGGTGAAGAAGAGCTCCCCGAAGGCGTCGCCGATGGACAGCCCCCGAAGGCTGAGTCGAGCCCGCTCGAGGGGCGTGAGGGGGAGGCTGCTCATCGCCCACGAGCATAGGTCCGGACCATCTCGCGGACCGCGCGGTGGAGGCGTTTCCTTTCGTGCGGACCGCCGCCCGCATCCGGGGACGAGCCGGGGCATAGGCTGGCCGCATGGGAGGAATCGGCGAGGAGGGGCGGGCGTGCTCGCGCGAGCGGAGGTACGCAACCGTCGGGGCATCCGTCGTCTTCGTGGCGGTCCTTCTGGTGGTCGCGGGCTCGGACGTCTACGGCCCGGACACCATCTACCTCGCCTCCCTGGACGCGCTCGCCGCCGGGTTCGAGGCGCCACGACCCTGGCGGCACCTCTCCTGGGCTCCCCTCCACCTGCTCGGAGCCCTGCGCGGAGACGCCGCCGACGGGGTGATCGGGCGGTCGATCTCCTGGACCCCCGCGCTGCTCGTGCCCTGGGCGGCGTTCGTCGCATGGCGGGTGTCTCGGGGCCTCGGCCTCGCCCCGCGCGCCGCCGCCTTGTGCGCGGTCCTGGCGGCCGCCGCCCCGTCCACCCTGGTCAACGTGGGCACCGTCGACACCCTCCCGCGTTGGCTCGGGGCGGGGCTGGGCCTGCTGGGCGTCGTGCGCGGGCTGGAGGCCGTGCGGACCGGCCGCCCCCGCGACTTCCTCGGGGCGACGGCCCTGATGGGGCTCGGGATCGCGTGGCACCCGTCGGCCGTGGCGCTGCCTCTCGTGGGCCTGCCCCTGTGGCCGGCCCACGCCGGGGAGACCTCGCTCCGGGCCCGGCTCCTGCGCACGTCCCTGCTCGCCGCCGCCGGTCTCGGCCTGGCGGGGCTGTGGATCGCGGGCAGCGGCCAAGGCGTCATCGCTGCGGTGGGGGTCGGCACCATCCCCGACGCGCTGCGGGTCCAGCCGGTCGTCGCCGCCGCGCAGTCCGCGTGGCAGTGGCCGCTCCTGGGCCGGGCCTTCCCGATGCTCCCGACGGCGGTCGGCGCGGGCGCCGCGGGGGTGCTCGCCATCGCCCTGATCGCCTCCGGCGTCACGCGTCGCCGGCCCGGGCGGCGGGCGGCGGGGCTGCTGCTCCTCGGCTCCTTCGCGGCGCTCCTGCCCGAGGCGGCGGCGGTGGGCTTCATACCCGAGCCCTCCCTCGCCTGGACGCTGGGGGCCACCCGCGGCGGGTTCGTGCCCGCGCTCGCCGGCCTGGTGGCCGCCGTCGCCGTCGTCGAGGCCGTGCTCACCGCGCGCTCCCGTCGGGTTCGAGGGGTGGTGCTGGCGGTCGTCGGCGTCGTGGTCGTCGCCCGGGCGGTCCCGCTGGTGCTCGAGCGTTCGGCCGTCGAAGCCGCCGAGGGCGGGGCGCAGCGGCAGCTGGCCGTGGACCTGCTGGTGCCCGCCGTGCAGGTCGGGGGCCCGCGCTGGATCGCGGGCGATCCCCGCCCCCTGTCGAGGGCGGTGAAGGAGGCCAAGTGGCTGCCTGAGCGCCCGGCACGGATGCGTCGACTCGACCCGCGGAAGTTCAGCTTCAAGGCCCGCGCGGTCCATCGGACCCGGGCGGTCCCCCCCGGCCTGGACACCGGCATGTGGTTGTCCGCCGTCACGCGCTGCACGCTCTGGTTCGGGCTCCCCCCGGGCACCCCCGGGGCCTGCGCCGTCGCCCCGACGGTCGGTCCGGCCCCGCCCCTGGGGACTCCCGGGTGCGGGCTGGACGTTCGAAGTCGCCCCCCGGCGGGCTCGTGCTCGGAGCGCCCCCCGCCGGCGTCCCCCGCGGCCACGCTCGATGGACGCGCGATCCCGTGGACGCTGCTGTCGTTGCTGTCGCTCGCGGCCGCCGTCACGGCCGGGTCGTCACCTTCACCCCTTGTCGTGGCTTATAACGATTGTTACACTCCACATAACAATCGATACATGGAGTCGGCATGAGGTTCGTGAAGAAGGCAACAGTGGAGGCGTCGGCGGCGGATGTGTGGAGGGTATTCGCCCACGGGTTCGACGATGCACACGAGTGGATGGCCTCGGTCCCCCACTCCTACGGGAAGGACAACGGGGAACAGTTCGAAGGCGCGGAGTCGGCCGGTCGCGTGTGCGAGCTCGACTCCGACCCGTCCGGCGTCAAGGCCTCCGAGCAGTTCCTGGCCTACGACGAAGCCGCCAGGACGTGCACGGTCAGGATCGACTTCCTCAATACGAAGATCGTCTTTCCCGTCCGCTACAACCTGCTCGACTTCTCGATCGTGGCCGTGGGCGACGCTCGGTCCGAGATGACCTGGGTGTTCCGCTCGCAGATCAAGCCGTGGGCGTACCTGATCTGGCCGCTGATCCGCCTCGGGTTCGGGGTCTTCGTGGGACAGATCATCGAGGAACTCACGTACTACGTGGAGCACGGGACGCCTCACCCGCGGAAGCTCAAGGCGATGAACAAGGCGCAGCTCGCGGCGCATGCCTGACGAGGCCGCGGCGCCTACCCGAGAGCGCCTCCTGAGGTCGGGGGCGCGCCTCTTCGCCGAGCAGGGGTTCCGCGGCGTGTCCGTGCGGGATGTGTGCCGCGCCGCCGAGACGAGCTCGAACATGATCCACCACTACTTCGGCAGCAAGGCCGGACTGTTGGATGCGATCGTCGAGCAGTTCAGCATCCGTGTCTTCGACGTGCCCATGCGGCTCTTGGCGACCCCACCGAAGTCCCGAGGAGACTTCCAATCGCGAATCGAGATGTTGTTCGCAGCCACCCTCGACGTGTTCATCGTCCATCGCGACGTCGCGTTGGTGGTGGCCCGAGAGCAACCCGACGCGCTCCCCCTCGCCGGATACATGGAGCGCTTCGTCGCGTTCCTCGAGACCGGAAAGGAGCTCGGGTTCGTCCGCGAGAGTCTCGACTCCGACATGGTCGGAGGAGCCCTGCTGGATCGGATCGCCAATCAGGTCCGCTTCGCGCCCTGGGTCAAGCGGATCTACGGGTCGGACATCGAAGATGAGGAGTATCGACGGCGCTGGTGCGCCTCCAACCTCGACCTCTTCTTCCACGGGATGGTCGCTCCGTCGGGCGCCACGTCCAAGTAGGTTCGGAGTCGCGGCGCTCCTTCCCCCTCAGCCTGCGGCCTTCGCCCGCTTCCGCAGCGAGACCCGCGCGCGTCGCCGCACCTTGGCGTCCGGGTCGTGGTCGCGGAGGGACTCCAGCCGCACCTCGGCGCTCCGGCCGGGGATGACCATGAGGGCCTCTGCCGCGGCGCGTCGGACGACGGGGTCGTCGTCCTCGGTGGCCTTGAGCACGGCGTCCTTCGCGTCCGGATCTTCGATCGCTCCGATGCCCAGCAGGGCGGCGACCCGCAGCTCGGGATCGGTCTCCGCCGTGATGGACCGCGCGAGCAGCGAGCGGGCGTCGTCCCGGTCGATCTCTCGTCCCAGGCGCTCGATTGTGGCGCGGCGGACGCGCGCGGACTCGTGGGCGAGCAGGTCCGCCCAGGCGCCCATGGCCCACTCGAGCTCGTCGCTCTCGACCCGCTCGGATCGAAGCCATCGGATGAGCCAGGTCTCGGCGGGGGCGCCGCCCGTCTCCCGCACCAGGGCGAGTCGATGCGACGACGCCGAGCCTTCGGGCATCACGACCCGGCCGTCGAGCGCCACCGTCCACGGGGCCGGCGACGGCGACTGCGGGGGCGCCTCCATGCGTCGGTAGTCGGCCAGGGTGGGCGCGGCGAACCGACGGAGGGCGCCCAGCGCGCGCTCCGAGACGTCCCGGGAGCGGTCCGTGGAGCCGACGAGCAGGAGGTCCCGCACGTCCTCCGTCACCCGACCTTCCAAGGAGTCGATCACCTGGCCCCGCATGCGCGGTGAGCCGTCGCGGGCGAGGAGCCAGCGCAGCGTCGTGTAGAGGCGCGGGCTGAGGGGCTGCTCCGCGTCGGGCGGGTGCTCGGTGCGCAGGATCCACGAGAGGACGTCCTTGCGCAGGGTCGGGTTGGAGTCGTTGAGCAGGAACCAGAAGGCGAGCTCGGTCCGCGCGGGGGCCGGGAGCACGTCGCTGCCGAGGTGGAACGCGAGGGCGTCGTGTCGGTGCTTCGGGTCCGAGACGAGCAGCTGCCAGAACTGCGCCCCCACGGCCTCCGGGGCGCCCAGGTCCGCGGGGGCCGACGGCGGTCGATCGACCCGCGCGAACAGGAGGTCGCCGAGGCGTCCGTCGTCCGCGATCACCTGGGGCACGGGCGAGAAGGCGCGCGCGGCGGTGACCTCGAGGAGCGCCCCGAGCTGGAGCGGGGCGTAGTCGTCCTGCTCCGCGCCGGCCCGGGGGGACAGCTCGAGCGGGGGCGCGGTGAGGAGCTCGCCGTCGTCCGACGGATCGGCCGCCGGATAGTGGACCGAGAAGGAGAGCGACCAGCGCATGCCCAGGCTCCAGTGCGGCACCGCCACCTGCAGGATCGAGCCGCCGATCCGCTGGTCGACCTCCCGGGTCCCGGAGATCTGGAGGTCGTCGAGGCGGGCGTCGACGACGGCGCGGGCGGGCAGTCGGACGTCCTCGGGCGCGGGGTGGGCCCCGGCCGCCTGGAGCATCTTCCAGAGCCGGTCGCAGAGCATGTCGTCCAGCCACGCGAGCGGGTCCTCCGCCTCGGCGCGCTCGGCCAGGGCCGCGAGATCCTCTCCCGGCTGTCGGTGGGTGACGGGGTGTCCGTCCGGCAGCCGCGCGTCGCAGCGGAGCTCCACGGGCACGCCCGCCAACGGCGGCGGCGGACCGGGAGGGGGTCCCCCGGTCCGGGCGGCCGCGGGACCGGCCCACAGGAGGACCGCGAGGGCGAAGAGGGGCGCACGCATCGTCGTCATCGAGACTAGAGCCTCCACGACGTACGAGCCAGGGCAGCCGCGGGTGGTTCCCGAACCCGGCCTCAGGGCAGCGGCGGCACCAGCTCGAGGGCCAGGAGCCGGAATCGACGCTCGCCCAGGCCCACGCGGAAGACCTCCAGCGTGAGGACGTCCACGCCGCGGTGGCTGAAGGAGAGCGTGTTGGGGGAGCCGCGTCCGACGGTGTGGGGCACGTAGCCGAAGTGCGCGAAGGTGGGAGCGTCGGGGTCCAGCAGGGGCCCCAGCCGCACGTCCCAGGCTCGCTCGTCGGCGCCCGTCCACTCGTGGGCCTCGCGACCGTCCCACGTGAGGAAGTTCTGGCCGCCGACTCGGTCGATGTCGTGGTGAACGAGGACCGTGCCTCCGCTCCCGTCGTCCGGACGGAATCGCAGCTCGGGGCCGTAGACCACGTCGGTGACCTCGAGCGCGCCCGGGAGCCACGCGCCGTCGTCCGGCGAGAAGCGGGTCAGCCTGCGAAGCACGCGCGGCTCGGCGAGGCCGTCGCCGTCCTCGGGGATCTCTTCGAGCGACTCGAGGAGCAGCCGCAGCTCCGTGCGACCCTCGACCACGACGGCCTCCACCCACCCCGGCCAGGGCGCCACGGACCCGCCCTCGGGGGGACGGACCAGGGCGGGGTCGAAGAGCGCGGAGGGGGCGTGCTCGATGGGGTCGGCGAGCGGGTCTCGGAGGTCGATCTCGAGCAGGGGGCCGACGTCGGGGACGCCCGCGCCGGTGGCCACCCGCCCGACGACGAACAGGCGGTCGGGGTCCTGAGGATCGGGGACGACGTGGACGAAGCGCCGGTCGTAGAGGCGCTCCAGCCGGTGGGCCGTCCCGTCGACGACGGCGTACAGCAGGCCGTCCCATCCCACCCGCAGCACTTCCGTCACTTTCCCGGTGGCGGCGTCCGCGATCCAGCTCGAGGTCGCCGAGGGGGTCGTGGTCCAGCGAGCCGGACCCGTCGTCACCAGCACGCGGCCGGGGCCCGCCGGGTGGATGGCGAGCGGGTCGTCCATGTCGGGCGACGGGGGCGTGAAGGCGACCACCACCTGCCCCTCGACGTCGATCACGTCGAAGCGGTGAGGGACCTCGCCGGTGACGTTGTGAGGGTCCGTGACGTCCCACCACGCGGCGAAGAAGACGTCTTCGGGTCGGCTCCCGGGGTCGGGCGCGTCCCAGGGCGACTCGTCGCCCGAGCCCTGGGCCTCGTCGGTCGCGGCCGGGACTTCGGTCTCGTCGGGGCCCTGGGAGGGAGCGAGCTGAAACTCGGAGCAGCCGCCGAGGGCGACGAGTGAGGTGCCGAGGGCGGCGAGGCGAAGGGGAGCGAGCATGCTCGCTCCAGAAGCAATCCATGCGCCGGCGCGCCGGGCGATCAGCCGACGAAGTAGCGGGACGGGATCCAGTTCCAGCCGCCCAGCCCGGCGCCTGCGGCCGCCTGGCGCGCGGACAGCCCCAGGACGCTCCGGCACGACGCGACGATCTTCGCGGGGCTGATCGCCGTGTGGTGCTCCAGCTCCTCGTTCTGGGCGATGGCGGGCACGTTCTCCATGCCCACGGCGAGCGTCGGCACGCCCGGCATGGCCTCCACGACCTGGGCCTGGATCTCGCGGTGGAACCCCGCGAAGGGGCGGTCGTCGGCGGCCACCACGAGGCGTCCGGTGCGCGCGACCGACGACATCACCAGCTCCATGTCCGGCGGCACCAGCGTCCGCAGATCGATGACCTCGACGTCGATGCCTTCGTTCGCCAGCTCGGCGGCCGCGTCCATCCCGAAGATGGCGCCGCGACCCCAGCCCACGAGCGTCAGGTCGCTGCCTTCGCGTCGCACGATGCCCTTGCCGATGGGGACCTTCACGCCCTCCCCGACCTCGGGGATCCCGCCCCGACGGACGTGGTCTCGCAGGGCCTTGATCGCCGCCTTGTCCGACGGGTCCGGCTCGTCCGGAAACGCCGGCCCGAGGGTGCGTCGGTAGCAGTACTTCGGCTCGAGCACCACGACGGGGCCCCCGTACTCCGCCGCGCTCTGCATCAGGCCGTACGCGTCGTAGGACGTGCTCGGCATCACGATGACCAGGCCCGGGATCGGCGTGAAGAAGCCGTCCAGCGACATCGAGTGATAGATGGCCCCGCCGCCGAAGGGGTCGGTGGGCATGCGCAGGATGACGGACGTCTTCACCTTGCCCATCGACGACCAGTACAGGTTCCCCATGTGCACCAGCCAGTGGTACGCGTTGAGGCTGTAGTCGCCGAACTGGATCTCCGGCATCGCCGTGAACCCGGGGGCGAGCGCGGCGCCCACGGCCGTCCCGACGATCAGGGGCTCGTTGATCGGCGCGTCGATCACGCGGTCTTCGAACAGGTTCTTGAGGCCCGCGGTCGCCTGCATGACGCCGCCCAGCTTGCCTACGTCCTGCCCCCAGATCGCCGACGGGCGGGACTCCAGGATGCGGCGCATGGCGATGCGGAGGGCGCCCGCGTAGGTCACCGACGTGGTGTGGCGCGAGGCGAGGTCGTCCGGCTCCACGACCGTCGGGATCGGGGGGCGGATGTGGTCGTAGATCGAGTCGAGCTCGGGGTCGGGCTCGGCGTCGACCTCCTTGAACCACGCACCGACCTGCGCGTCCTCTTCGCCCATGATGCGGCCGAGGTCGTGGTGCGCGAAGTAGTCGGCCCCGGTGCCCTCGATGCGCTTGCAGATGTCGGCCTCCTCGAGGATGCCGCGGTCCACGAGCTGCCGGCCGAAGGTGAGGATCGGGTCGGGCTGCTCCAGGTCGAAGCGGTAGTTGCCCGCGGAGCTGTGGCCGTTCAGGCGGGGCAGGTCCGTGATGTGCCAGACCGCGCCGCGCTGCTCGTCGCGCACGTACGTCGCGACCTCGAAGGCCGTCCGGTAGCAGGCGTCGAAGTCCTTGCCGTCGCACTCGAAGTGCTTCAGTCCGAAGGCCTTGGCGTAGGCCGCGAAGTCCTTGATGCCGCGACCCTCGTCGGGCTCGGTGCTGATGGCGACGCCGTTGTCGGTGACCACGAGGACCATCGGGAGGTCCCACACGGAGATGGCGTTCATGGCGTCGTGGGTGTCGATCTCGGCCGTCGAGCCGTCGCCGATGATGCCCGCGGCGAAGGGCTTCTCCGCCCCCTGGATCCGCATCGCCTTGACCCAGCCCGCGGCCTTGCCGAGGTTCATGCCGAGCGGCGACTGGCCGGGGAGGATGCCGCGCTCGATGTCCTCGAGGTGGTTCACCATCTGCCGACCGCCGCTGACGGGGTCCGTCACCTTGCAGAGCTGCTGGCGGATGATGTCCTTCACGAAGCCGTCGCGGCCCTTGAGCTCGGTCCACATGGCGGACAGGGTGCCGCTCCGGTAGTGAGGCCCGATGCCGACGTTCTCGCCGCCGGTCGCCTTGAACCAACCCAGCGCCGTCGCGGTGGCCTGGATCTCCTCGCCGGGTCCGTAGATGGCGAACTTCACCTTGCCCTGGCTGATCAGCCGCACGATGCGCTCGTCCATGGAGCGGTTCCGCACGGCCACGCGGTAGGCGTGGATCAGTTCGTCGTCGGTGAGCTCGGGAGCGGTCGTCTTCTTGGCCATGGGGTCTCCGAAGGACCGGGAAGATATCCGATCCCGGAGGCCCTAGGGACCCATCGTGGGCGTGGTCGCGAAGTAGTCCGAAGCGGCGCCGGCGCGGAAGGCGGCGAGCGCGTCGTCCTCCGCGGTCAGGTCGTACTGGGGGGTCTGGTACCAGTTGATCCAGCGCACGTCGGCGTAGGCCGGGTCCTCGAGGGTGGTGAACATGTCCTCGAGCCACTCGGCCATCCCTTCGCTGTCGTCGGGGCTGCGGCCGGACGAGTGGGTCCCGAACTCGACGATGCCGACGGGCACTGTGTCGCTGAGCGCGCGCAGGTCCGGGAGGTTGTCGTCGAGGATCGTGCGGAAGGGGGTCCAGGGGTCGTCCGCGTCCTCCTGGCCGTACATCGACGTGCCGATCCAGTCGACGTAGTCGTCGCCGGGCCAGTAGCTCGCCATCGAGTTCCACTCCTGCAGCTCGGCGGGCAGGTCCGTGGGATCGATGGAGTCGTAGTGGAGGAGCCAGGTCACGTTGTCGGCGCCCCGCGCGCGGAACAGGTCGACGATGTGGCGCCAGGCGTCGACGAACCGCTCGGGCCCGTCGGCCTTCGTGTCGTCGCCGTAGCCGTCGAGCGTCGCGCCGCCGTTGTAGATGCCGCTGCACGTGTACTGGAATCCGCTGAACTCGCTGCACAGCTCCAGCACGATCGCCCCCCCGAAGGCGATCGCGTCGTCGGCGAAGGCCTCGAAGTCGGCGTCGAACGCGCCGTCGATGACGCGCTGCAGCCCGTACTCGGAGTCCTCGACCTCCGGGGGCACGTCGAGCGGGTCGATGTCCTCGTCGAGTGGGTAGCCGCCGGCGATCACCCGCTGGGGCCAGTCCGTCTGCGTGCTGCGCGGGTTCCATCGGAGCATGGGGAGCTTGCCCGCGGCGGCCGCGGAGTCCATGCAGACCCACGGGAAGGCGATCCCCGAGTTCGCGTCGGTGCCGAAGCGCGACGGCGGCTCCCAGTCGTCCACGCACCAGGCGACGAACGACTCGGTCGCCTGCGCCTCGAAGTCGTCGATGCCCTCGGCGTTCACGGCCCCGCACGGCTCGATGGGGTCGATCACGACCGACAGGTACGCCCCCGCCGCGGGCGCGAGCAGCTTGCGGTCGAAGGCGGGCGTCGCCGGATCCGAGGCGCGGACGCAGTCGTCGTCGACCCCGTCGCAGGCGAGCAGGGAGAAGGCCAGGACCACCCGAAGCATCGATCTCATGCGCGTAGTATCGCCCCATGGCCGAGCCCGAGACACGACCGACCGGCGCCTTGCGATTCGCCGAGGAGTGCCCAGAATCACGGGCATGAGCGACTACCTCGACACCCCCCGCACCGCGCCGCAGCGCCCCGCGCGCCCGCAGAAGAAGAAGGGCGGCCTCCCCGGCAAGTTCGGCCCCCTGGCCGCCCTGGCCGTGGTCGTGCTCGGCAAGGCCAAGTGGCTGGTCGCGGGCGCGAAGTTCCTGAAGTTCAAGACGCTCATCACCATGGTGCTGTCGGTCGGCGCCTACTCGCTGATCTTCGGGTGGAAGTTCGCCGTCGGCTTCGTGCTCCTGATCTTCGTCCACGAGATGGGCCACGCCCTCGCGCTGCGGCAGCAGGGGATCCCCGCCGGGGCCCCGGTGTTCGTCCCGTTCATGGGCGCGGTGATCGCCATGAAGGGTCGCCCGCGGGACGCCTGGGTGGAGGCGATCGTCGGCATCGGCGGACCGCTCCTCGGCACGGCGGGGGCCATCGTCGCGCTCCTCATCGCCGTCGCGACGGACTCGCTCATCTGGTACGCCCTGGCGTCCAGCGGCTTCCTCATCAACCTGTTCAACATGATCCCGGTCAGCCCGCTCGACGGGGGTCGCATCGCGGGCGCCATCAGCCGCTGGTTCTGGGTGCTCGGCTACGGGATCGGGGTGCCGCTCTTCTTCGCCACGGGCTCGCCGATCCTCGCCCTGATCCTCTTCCTCGGCCTCTTCACGCTCTACCGCATGTGGAAGGCCCCGGTGGACGGCTACTACAACATCAGCACGGCGAAGCGCGCGGCGATGGCCGGGGCGTACTTCGTCTCGCTCGCCATCATGGCCCTCGGGATGACCGCCGCGGAGGTCCCGCTGCAGGGCATCACGAGCACCGCCGAGCTGGCCTCGGGGGCCGCGCTCTACACGCTGGGCGGGATGTTCTTCGACCTGCGCAGCGCCCGCCTCGGCGAGTCCGACGCGTAGGCCGATCAGAGCCGCGCGAGCGCTTCCTTCACCTCGGAGGCGCTGATCAGCCCGTTGCCGTCCGCGTCCACCCGACTGAAGAGCTGCCGACGCTCGGCGGGCGCGAGGGGCACGTCCAGGAACAGGAACAGCCGCTCCAGCTCGGTGTCGTCGATGTTGCCGTCGTCGTCCGTGTCGAAGGCCGCGAAGAGCAGCTGGAAGCCGATGCCGATGGCCGTGCTCTCCAGCGTCCCGAGGATCACGGCGAACTCGTCGCGGTCGAGGTCGCCCGAGTGATCGGTGTCGCCCGTCGCCATCGTCGCCTCGGCGATCTCCTTGGCGCCCTCGATGCCCAGGCCGAGCAGCACGTGCGTCATCTCGTCCAGGGAGATCCGGCCGTTGCCGTCCAGGTCCATCTTCTCGAAGAGGCGGTCTACCAAGTCGTTCGCGAGCTGACGGTCGTCCAAGGGGCCCTCCTGCGGCGGGCGATGAGGATACGCCGGCGCGGGCTCAGGGGGTGATGGTCGCCGTGAGGTCGTAGGTGACGCCCGGCAGTCCCCCCACGTCGGCGACATGCTCGATCTCGACGAAGACGAACTGGGTCGCCCCGACGGTGTGGGTCACCGTCTCCGTGCCGCCTCCGCCGGTGGACTCCCCGAGGACGTTGCCGCCGCCGTCGTGCAGCCGGAGGGCCAGCTCCCCGTCCGCGGGGTCGTTCGTGACGGTGACGGTGATGGTGTCGTCCTGCACGACGAGCCGGTTGAACCAGTCGTCGTCGCCGCAGACCGTCATGCCCACGAGGGGGTCGAGCGCGAGCCCCGCAGCGCCGATCAGCTCGTTGTTCGGCTCCCAGGTGTCCGGGTAGCAGACGGGCGACTGCCCCGTGAGCTCCAGGGTGTAGGGGGTGCCGAGCGTCGAGCCCGCCTCGTCCCCCATGGCGATCTCGAAGAAGACGCTGCCGCTGGTGGGCATCGTGTAGACGACCGAGTGGGCCCCGGGGCTCGACGTGACGGTGCCGATGGGCGCCACGCTCGAGTCGAACAGCCCCACGGTGACCTCGCCCTCGCTCGTGTCCTCGGCGACGTCGAACTCGAGCACGTCCCCCGCCACCGCCACCACCCGGAACCAGTCGGAGTCCGACGCGCACGCGTGCAGCCCCGGGTAGGTCCCGTTGGCCAGCGGCCACGCCCAGGGCTGCCCGTCGTTGAACTCGAAGGCGTCGCGGAAGCACCCGTCGGGGTAGGTCTGCTCCATCAGCAGGTCGTAGACGTTGCCGTAGTAGCGCCCGGAGTCGCTCTCCATCCACACGCGCATGGAGTACGGCGGCCCGTCGTCCATGAGCCACTCGACGTACTCCTCGCCCCCGGTCCCCCGGGACTCGACGAGCATCTCGCCCGTGGTCCCGTCGTGGATGGCGATGTTGACGTCGCCCTCGGCGGGATCGAAGTAGGCCCACAGCTGGAGGAGCGGCCCCGCCCACCGGGCGGTCTCGAACCAGTCCTCGTCGTCCACGCAGGTGACCATGTTCCACCAGGGGTGCGGGAACATGAACGGCGACTGGGTGAACGTGGGGTTCGGCTCCCACCCGTCCTCCACGCAGTGCGACGGGTCGATCTGGAGGTTCAGCAGGTACTCGGCGCCCTCGTCGCCGCGGTCCTCCACGAGGCTGACGACCGCGTAGTAGGTGCCGGTCTCCTGGGCCTCGAAGATGAGGTGCTCGTCGCTGTCTGTGGAGGTCGCCGAACGCAGCATCGTGCCCTCGTCGTCGTATACGAAGAGGTCGACGTCGCCGTGGTCGCCGTCGAAGAACACGTCGAACAGGAAGGTGTCGAACACGCGGAGATCGAGCCGGAACCAGTCGTCCTCGTCGGGGCAGGCCCACAGCTCGGGGTAGCTGCTCGGGTCGATGGAGGCGGCGCCGTCGGCGTCGTCGTTGGGCTCGAATCGGTCGGTGCAGGTGGGCGCCGCGTCGTCGTCGTCCACCGCGTCGTCGTCGTCCGTCGCGTCGTCGTCGTCGTCGTCCACCGGCGCGACGTCGTCGTCGTCCACGGGCGTGACCCCGGTCTCGGTGCAGGCGAGCAGGAGGATCAGCGGGACGAGGAGGCGAACTCTCACGTCGTCAGCCTAGTGCTCTAGTGTCCGTGCTTGCGGACGTGGCCCTTCTTCGCGGCCCACTCCTGGTTCCGCATCAGCCCCTCGTACTGCTCCTGCAGTTGGGGGGTCAATTCGGCGAACGTCGCCTCGAAGATGGCCTTGAGATCGGGGTGCGGGATGCCCTCGACCTCCTTCCACGTGGAACGGATCTGCGTGTCGACCTCGGCGTCCACGCCCTCCTGATCGGCGTCGGACCAGAGGCCCTTCCTGGTCAGGTACCGACGGACGCGCGTGAGGGGCTCGACGGCCCACCACTCGTCGGTGACCGACTCGTCGCGGTAGCGCGTGGGGTCGTCCGACGTGGTGTGGGCGCCCAGCCGGTAGGTGAGGGCCTCGATGAACGTGGGGCCGCCTCCGCTGCGCGCGCGCTCGGCGGCCTCGTGCGTGACCTTCTGCACGGCGAGCACGTCGTTGCCGTCCACGCGCACGCTCGGCATCCCGTAGCCCTTGGCCCGCGACGCGAGGGTGCGCGCGGCCGTCTGCCCCGCCACGGGGACGGAGATGGACCACTGGTTGTTCTGGCAGAAGAAGACGACGGGCAGCTGCTGGACGGCGGCGACGTTCAGGCCCACGTGGAAGTCGCCCTCGGAGGTGGCGCCGTCCCCCATGAAGCAGAGCGTGACGCGGCCGTCCTTGCGGAGCTTGCCCGCGAGCGCGAGGCCGTTCGCCTGGGGGATGTGGTTCGCGATCACCGACGACATGGTGATGTAGTGGAAGCCGCCGCCGGGGGGATGGCACGGCATCTGTCGGCCCTGGGTGATGTCTTCGGCGTTGCCCAGCAGCTGGTTGAAGTACGTCGTGAGCGGCAGCCCGCGGTACAGGAGGATCCCGGCCTCCCGGAGGGCGGGCACGACCCAGTCCGTCGCCTCGACGCCCGCCGCCGCCCCGAAGACGCTCGCCTCCTGCCCGGTGCAGGCGCCGTAGAACCCGATCCGTCCCTGTCGCTGGAGCGTGAGCATGCGGTCGTCGATGAGCCGCTGCCGGAGCATGTGCCGGTACAGCCCGAGGAGCGCGTCGTCGTCGAGGAGCGGCTCGCCGACGAGCTCGCCCGCGGCGTCCATCACCTGGACGAGGTCGTCGGGCAGCGCGTCGGGACGGCACACGCCGTCGGCCGGGTAGCTTGGGTGGGGATCGGCCATGGACGCGGAGGGTAGCGCACGGGAGGCGCGGTGTGAGATCGGCGAAGGGTCCGCGGGGTGAGCGCGACGCCTAGGGTCCAAGGGCCCTGGAGGTCTCGTGTCTCGTCTCGTCTTCGTGCTCGCCCTGCTCCCCCTGCTCGGTTGCTCCGATCAGAGCATCCATCCGGTGCTGCGGGACGCTCCGGCGGAGGTCGAGCAGCCGCGGGACGAGCCGGTGCCGTTCGACGGGGCCTTCGGCTCGGCGTTGCCCGGCGACCTGCCCGAGGGCGACGACGACGACGCGCCGATCGACCTGGACGGCGACGGCTTCTCCGTGGACGACGACTGCGACGACGACGACCCGGCCGTGCACCCCGGGGCCGTCGAGCAGTGCCGCTCCCGCAAGGACGAGGACTGCGCGCCCTCCACCAACTGCGACGACACCTGCCTCCCGGAGTTCGACTACGGGCTCTGCGACGACGTGGTGGTGACGGCGCCCGCGCCCGTCCTGCACTGGTCCTACGACGACGTCGACGGCGGCACCCTGCACGGGGACGTGGGCCTGGACGGGGCGCTCACCGGCGCGCCCACCTTCGGGCCCGGCCTGCGCGGCGACGCGGCGACGTTCGACGGCGCGAGCTGGATCTTCGCGGGCGCCCCCCTCGCGCTCCCGGGCGACGTGTTCACGATGGCGACCTGGGTGCGCCTCGAGGCCGCCGAGAACCCCGGGCCCTACGACTTCCTGATGAGCAACGGAAACGGCGATCCGGCCTTCACCGGGGCCTCGATGTTCGTGGGCGGCGGGACGCCCTCGTCGCTGCTGGAGGGCGGCCAGGGCGCGCTCGAGACCATGCACGCGGGGCCTCGGATCTGCGACTCGGGGTGGGCTCACGTGGTGGTTCGATTCGACCATGGCACGTCGATCACGTCGGTCGACGGCGCAGGCGAGGCGCAGGCGGCGCCGTTCACCGAGATCGTCTGGGGCGGTCGCACCTTCGGGGTGGGCCAGGACCCCAACAACCTCACGCGCGGCTTCACCGGGTCGCTCGACGAGACGAAGGTCTGGGCGGAGGCGGTCAGCGACGCCGACCTGCAGGGCCTGCGCGACGACGCGATCTGCGCCCGCTGACGACGGGACGAAGATCCCGCCCGCGTCGCACGGAGCGCCCCCGGCGACCACCCGCGGGATTTCCGTCCGGTCAGGCGGTGACGGGCCCCGAGCTCTCGGCGCGGACCCAGTCCACGTAGGCCCCGAGCGATCGGTCGACGTCCACCGGCAGCACGACGATCTCCGGCAGGTCGTAGGGGTGCAGCGTGTGCAGCTCGGTCACCAAGCGATCGAGGGACGCCTCGCCGACCTTGATGACGAGGGTCGTCTCCGGGTCGTTCTGGACCGCGCCGTCCCAGCGATACACCGACCGGATCGGGATCAGGTTCACGCACGCCGCCAAGCGTCGCTCGATCAGCGCCCCCGCGACCTCATCGGCGTGCTCGGGCGAGATGTTCGACAGCACGATCCTCACGCGTGGAGTTCCCGCAGGGTGTCGTCGGCGGCTGCGCGGTCGAGCATCTCGCGGATGGTCGCGAACTCCACGGCCGGGGAGAAGAAGAAGCCCTGGCCCCGCTCGCAGCCCAGGAGTCGCAGGCGGTCGAGCTGGACCTTGCTCTCGATGCCCTCGGCCACGACCCCCATCCCCAGGTTCCGCGCGAGGCCGAGGATGGCGCCGACGATCATCTGGTCCTCGGGCGAGCCGTTCAACCGAGCGATGAAGGACTGGTCGATCTTCAGCGCGTCGATGCGCAGACGACGGAGCAGCCCGAGCGACGAGTAGCCCGTGCCGAAGTCGTCGAGGTGGATGCGCGCCCCGAGGTTCCGCAGGCGCTCCAGCATCTGCGCCGCCTCGTCGGGCGACTCCAGGAGGGCGGTCTCGGTGAGCTCGAAGACCACGCCGGCCGGGTCGCAGCCCGTCTCCACGAAGATCAGCTCGATCTGCTCCACCAGGTCGGGCTCGCGGAACTGCCTCGCGGACAGGTTGATGTTGACCGGGACCTGCCGGCCCATCCGCTGGAGGACGGCGATGTCGATGCACGCCTTGCGGATCAGCTGCAGCCCGAGCTGGGCGATGAAGCCCCGGTCCTCGGCGAACGGGACGAAGATCTCCGGGCCGATGCGCTCGTCGGGGGGTCCGTTCCAGCGGGCCAGCGCCTCGAGGCTGCAGATGGTCCGCGAGTGCAGGTCGAAGATCGGCTGGTAGTGCATGACGAACTCGCGCTCGCGCAGCGCCCGTCGCAGCTTCGTCTCCAGCTCGAGCTCGTCCAGGACGGCCCCGTCGAGCTCCGCGCTGTACTGCTCGGACCGGGCCCGCCCCTGTCGCTTGGCGCCGTACATCGCCAGATCCGCGTGTCGCAGGAGCTCCTCGGGCTCCTGCCGCGCCGACCCGTCGGCGATGCCGATGCTGGCGGACGTGAACACCGACTGCCCGCCCACCGAGACGGGCACGCCCAGCGCGGCGTGGATGCGGTCCGCGGCGACCAGCGCGCCCTCGTCGTCCTCGAGATCCTCGAGCAGCACGGCGAACTCGTCGCCCCCCAGCCGCGCCACCGTGTCGCCGGGCCGCACGCACACCTCGAGCCGACGGGCGACGGTCATCAACAGCTCGTCCCCCGCCTCGTGTCCGAGGCTGTCGTTGACCAACTTGAAGCGGTCGAGATCGACGAACAGGACGGCGAAGCGCGAGGACGCCCGACGTCGCGAGCGTCGGCTCACCTGGGCCACGCGGCTCACGAAGAGGGTGCGGTTCGCGAGGCCGGTGAGGTCGTCGAAGAGCGCGAGGCGCGTGAGCTTCTGCTCGGCCTCCACGCGGGGGGTCACGTCCCCGAGGGTGCCCGCCATGCGGAAGGCGTGTCCGTTCTCGTCGCGCTCGGCCACGCCGCACACCGAGATCCAGCGCCACGCGCCGGGCGATCCGGCGCGGTGCTCGTGGGCGAACCGACGACTGCGGCCGTCCACGTGCAGGTTCAGCGCGCTCTCGAGCCCCGCCACGTCGTCCGGGTGCACGCGGTCGAACCAGTCCTGGGGCCCGGCGACCTTGTCCTCGACGGCCACCCCGAGCATCGACTTCCAGCGGTCGCCCACGCACAGCCGGTTCGCGCGCAGGTCCCACTCCCACACCCCGGCGTCGGCCGCGTCGGCGGCGAGTTGATAGACCTCGGGGGCGAAGGGGGCGGAGTCGGTCATGTCAGGCCTGCATCGAGACGGTGTCGGCGAAGGGGATGGTGAAGGTGAAGACGGAGCCTCCGCTCGCGGCGGGCTTCACCCAGATGCGCCCGCCGTGGCTCTCCACGATGCGCTTGCACACGGACAGGCCGATGCCCGTCCCCGGCACCCGGTCGCCCACCTCACCCCGCTGGAACCGCTCGAAGATGCGGTCGCGGGCCTCCGCCGCGACGCCGCGGCCGTTGTCTTCCACCTGGAGCTGCCACTTGTCCGAGTCGCGCTCGGCGCGCACGTGGATCGCGGGGGCCCGCTCGCTCCGGTACTTGAGGGCGTTGGACACGAGGATCTGCAGCACCTGGGCGACCTGGTTGGCGGGCACCGGGAGGACCGGCAAGGGCCCCGACGTCACGCGTCCGCCGGTCTCCTGCAGGGCGCGCGAGAGCGTGGCGCGGACCTCGTCGAGGAGGAGCTCGCAGTCCGCGTCCGGCTCCTCGACCTCGAGCTGCACGGTGCTGCCGCTCTCGAGGTCCGCGAGGATGTCCTCGAGCCGCTCGGCGCGGGCCTCTCGAATCGTGGTCACCGGCTCGTCCTCCTCGCGGGACGCCCGGGCGCGGACGCGGTGGGGGTCCAGCTCCACCACGTTGGGGAGCGGGGTGGCGGGATCGGTCGTCCGATGCAGCGGGGGCCGCTTGATCGCGGGCATGAGCATCGTCGGAGCCTCGTCCGATCGCGGGATCCGGTACTCGGGACGGGGCTCGGTCCGCGGCGGTGGCGGCGCCAAGGGCTGCACGAACGCAGGCGTCGGCGCGGGCGGGGGCGCGGCGACCGTGGTGCGTCGCTCGACGAAGGGGGTCGCCACGGGCAGGGACTCCACCACGGCGTCGCGCACCTGGAGGGCGGCCCCCGGGTCCGCCGAGACGACGCGGCACATGGCGATGTCGCGAGCCACGGCGTGGGCGTCCGACCTGTGTGGTTCCACGAGCAGCACGCGCGGCACGCCCGGGAACGCCTCCACCACCCGTCGCGTCAGGTCGAAGCCGGGGAGCCAGGGGCAGGGGTGGGCCAGGACGACCACGTGCGGGGACGGGTCCCGGAGGCACTCACCGACGGTGACGGGGTCGGGCGGGGCCGTGATCTCGGACTCGATGGACGCACGAAGGACCACGCGGAGCAGCTCGCGGCGCTCCGCTCGGTCGTCGATCAGGAGGATTCGTCGGCTCTCGGCCATCCATTTCCCTCGTCCAGTCGCGAGGTTACCCCGGATCAGGCGCGGTGGATGACTAACTTGGCGGATTTTCCCATAGGGGAGATCCGTGGGATCGGATCAGCCGAGGATCTCGTCCATGGACACGACCGCGCCGCCGCGCTTGAGGCTCTCCTGGGCGGCCACGATGGCGGCCGTCACGGAGGTGCCGTCGGCCCCGGGCACGATGCACTCGGTCTCGCCCCGGGCGCAGGCGAGGAAGTGCTCCATCTCGGCCCGCAGGGGCTCGGTCCACCGCAGCCGCGGGAGGGTCACGTCGCCGTGCCGGATGTCGACCTGCCACTCCGCGAACGTCTCCGGCGCGCGGCTCCCCATGGGGGTGATCGTGGAGTCGTAGAGGCGGATCTTGGCCTGGGCGGCGACGTCGTCGAACACGACCATGCGCCGGTTCCCCACCACGGTCATCTCGCGCACCTTGCGCGGATCCAGCCAGCCGATGTGGAGGTGCGCGTTCTTGTTCTCGGGGTACGTGACGGTCGCGAACACGACGTCCTCGACGCCCTTCGAGATGTACGAGAAGCCGCGCGCCTGGACCGTGAGGGGCCGGGCCCCGAACCAGTGGTCGAGGATGGACAGGTCGTGGGGCGCGAAGGACCACAGGGCGTTGACGTCGGCCTGGACGCGGCCGAGGTTCACGCGCCGGCTGTGGACGTAGAGGACGTCTCCCAGGACGCCGTCGTCGATGTAGGCCTTCACCTGCTTCACGGCGGCGTTGAAGCGGAACACGTGGCCGACCATGAGCACGAGGTCGCGCTCCGCCGCCAGCTCCTCGAGGGTGCGGCACTCGGCCACGGTCATGGCGAGCGGCTTCTCCACGAGCACGTGCTTGCCCGCGCGCAGGCAGGCCGCCGCGAGGTCGAAGTGGGTGCGGACGGGGGTGGCGATGACGACGGCGCGAACGGCGCTGTCCGCGAGCATACGGTCGAGGTCCCCGTGGGCGGCGACTCCGGGCGCGAGGCGACGGCCGACGGACTCGACCTTGGCGACGTCCAGGTCCACGAGGTGGCGGAGATCCGCGGCGGGGATCCCGGCCAGGTTTCGGACGATGGCGGGACCCCAGTAGCCGGTCCCGACGACGGCGGTGCCGGTCGGCTGAGTCATGGCGCAAGGGTAGCCCGATCAGAAGACCCTTGCTTCGGACCGCGGACTCACGTAGTCAACCGCCCCACCTCGGAGGTCTCATGGCTCGGTCGCGCTTCTTCACCCTGCTCCTCGTGCTCATCTCGTTCGCGCTCGTCGCGGGCTGCGGCGACCGCCTGCGCGGCGGCGGCGGTGGCGGCGGCGGCGGCGGCGGTGGCGACGACGCCGTCTCCGACGACGACGACGACGACGACAACGTCTACTCGGGCTGGGGGCGCAACGTCGGCAACACCTCCATGGCGGAGAACATCGGAATCGGGGACGGGAACACGACCCTGTACGTCGTGAACCTGAACAGCCGCGCTATTCAGCTGATCGTCGGGTGGACCTGCAACGAAGAGGAGTACTTCGAGCGCGGGTTCGACGTCGCCACCGACGAGTACGGGATCCTCGAAGGCCTCTTGGGCGATTGCTGGTACTTCGAGGCGTACGGGGCCGACCAGACGTTCTCCTACTCGGTCGAAGACATGGACGGCGAGTGGACCTGGGTCATCGGCAGCTCCGGCGGCGGCGACGACGACGAAGAAGACGCGATGTAGCTCGATCGCCTCAGGGGGAAGAGCAGCAACGGCAGCAGCAGGGCTCCGCCCCGGCTGCCCCCACACCCGCACCCGGCGTCGACGACGTCGTCGTCGTCTCCTTCATCGACCACGTCGTCGTCGTCGGAACCGTCCGGATCGGGCAGGTCGTCGTCGTTGCAGTCGGGGATGCCGTCCTCGTCCACGTCCTCGAACTCGTCCACGAGGCTCCCGTCGCAGTCCGAGTCCAGGTCGTCGCAGGCCTCCGCGGCGCCCGGGTACACCGTCGCGTCCAGGGGCGCGCAGTCCTCGTCGTCCGGCGACCCGTCCTGATCGTCGTCCTCGTCCACGCAGTCGCTGCTGCCGTCGCCGTCCGTGTCGGGCCACCCCTCGTCCGCGAGGCCGTCGCAGTCGTCGTCGAGGTCGTTGCAGCGCTCGTCGGCCCCCGGGAACACGAGCGGGTCGTCGTCGTCGCAGTCCGCGGGACGCCCCAGGAACTCCGACTCCCGATGCCCGTCGCCGTCCGCGTCGGCGGGGAAGCCGAACGGGTCTCCCCCGAACGCTCCCATGTCGTTGCGGGTGCCGTCGCGGTCGTCGTAGGCGGGGTCGGGGTCGCCCTGGTTCACGGCGATGGAGAAGGCGGTGAGCCGATAATCGCCGGCCGCGAGGTCCACGAAGCCCGGGTCGCCCGAGAGGTTGCCCGTGCCCGGGGGCGCGCCCGCGGGGGCGAAGAGGGAGTACTCGGTGCCCACGATCGGGCCGCCCGTGCCGGTTCCCCAGGACCGCGAGCTCCCGCTCGTGTTCACCACGATCGTGTTGCGCAGCTCGCTCGCGGCGGAGACGTAGTTCTCGTAGAGGATGTCGCCGACGTTCGCGGTCCCGAAGTCCACCGTCACGTTCACGAAGCGCGTGTCGAAGGCGCCGCTGTTGGCGTAGAGCATCGACTTGTAGTGGTCCGCGGGCAGCCGGAAGACGACGTTCTGGACGAGCACGTCGCCCGTGATCGTGTTGTAGCCGCCGCTGTGAGTGACGCAGGCGTACGCGTAGGAGCCCCCGCCCCAGCCGGTCTCGGTGCCCGGCAGGCCGTGCTCGATGGTCAGCGAGCGGACCTCCACGGAGTAGGTCCCGGGGGCGAACACCAGCGCGCCGGTGCGCGCGAACGAGTCCTCGAAGCCGGACACGACGACCACGCCGTCGACGCTCTCGCC
>CAZUHI010000043.1:57154-64766 GCA_964620495.1 uncultured Rickettsiales bacterium
GCGCGAACGAGTCCTCGAAGCCGGACACGACGACCACGCCGTCGACGCTCTCGCCCACGATGGACACGTCCTTGTCGATGACCAGCGCGCCCCCGTAGGCGCCCGCCGCGGCGCCCTCGATGTAGGTGCCGTTCGCGACGTAGAGGACGTCCCCGGAGGCGGCCGCGTCGATGGCCGCCTGGATGGAGGAGAAGTCGCCGGAGCCGTCGGCGGCGACGAGGTGTTCGGCGGCCGCGGCACCCGCGGGGAGGGCGATCGCGATCGCCGCTGCCGCCCAGCCTGCGCCGCGCCCGTTCAGCACAGCGGAGCCTTGCCCCCGCCCGCGCCTTCGGGGCGCTGGGGTCGACGCTCGTTCCACAGCTTCAGCATCTCGTAGATGGTCTTCAGGATCACGGTGGGCTTGCCGCCCTTCGCCTGGCCGCCCTGCCGCGGTCGGTAGACGGACGGCACCTCCGCGACCTTCTTCCCGCGGTCCCGGGCGCGCACGAGGATCTCCTCCAGGAAGAAGACGCCGCGGCTCTGGGGCTCGAAGTCGCCGAAGATCGAGCGTCGCCACAGGTGCACCCAGTTCACGTCCTTGAACTGGTGATCGAACAGGTTGTTGCACAGGCCCAGGAAGACCGCGGAGCTGACGCGTCGGTAGAGCGTGTAGTCGTCGCGGCTGAGGCGGTGGCCGATCACGATGTCCGCCCCGGCGTCGGCGGCGGCCACGTAGTCGGGGATCTCGCCGTGGTCGAACTGGCCGTCGGCGGGGACGTAGACGACCAGCTCCGACTGCGCTGCCTGGATCCCGGTCCAGATCGCCTGCCCGGAGCCCATGTTCACGCGGTGCTTCACCACCCGCAGGCGCGCGTCCTTGGCCACGTACGTCTCGGCGATGGACACGGACCGGTCGCGGCTGCCGTCGTCGACGACGATGACCTCCCAGGTGAAGCGGACCTGCCGCAGCACCCCGAGCAGCTCGTCGAGGGTGGGCGCGAGGCAGTCCTCTTCGTTGTAACAGGGGACGATGATCGCGAGCTTCGGGAAGACCGCGGGCTGGGACGCCGTGCTGCGTTCGGGCGGCACGTCTCCGGGGGGCGGCCCGAAGTTCGGTCCACTCACCGGTGCGGCCCCTGGACGTTCTTGCGCAGCACCAGGTCTCCGAGGACGAGGCGGTCGAGGCCCGTCGAGGCCCAGCAGCGGATCGCGTCGTCGGGGGTGAGCACCATCGGCTCGCCCTTCACGTTGAACGACGTGTTGAGGAGCACGGGGACCCCGGTGATCGCCCCGAAGGCCGAGATCACGGCGTGGTAGCGGGGCGAGGCCGTCGCCGACACGGTCTGGAGCCGGGCCGAGCCGTCCACGTGGGTGACGGCGCCGAGGTTCGGGCGCGCGTGGGGGCGTACGTCGAAGACCTTCTGCATGTTGGGCACGTCGGCGACCCGGCCCGAGGGCAGATCGAGCTCGAACAGCTCGTTGGCGGCCTCCGCGATCACGGAGGGGGCGAAGGGCCGGAAGGGCTCGCGGTACTTCACCCGGGCGTTGAGGACGTCCTTGTTCTCGGGCCTCCGGGGGTCCGCGAGGATCGACCGCCCGCCCAGGGCCCGGGCGCCCAGCTCGGCCCGACCCTGGAACCAGCCGATGAGCTCACCGTCGGCGATGGCCGCGGCCGTGTCGGCGAACACGTCGTCGGGCTCGTGCCAGGTCCAGCCGCCGCGCCGCAAGGCCGCGACGCACGCGTCCCGGTCGTACTCGGGGCCGAAGCGGTCGTTGGTCCACGCGACCCGCTCGGTGCCGCCCAGGATCGCGTGGTGGGCCCACAGCGCCGCGCCCACCGAGGTGCCGCCGTCGCCCGCGGAGGGCTGGATCCAGATCGACTCGAAGGGGCTCTCCTTCTCGAGGAACCCGTTGGCGACGGAGTTCATGGCCACGCCGCCCGCCATCACGAGGTGCTTCTCGCCCGACCGGTGGTGCAGCCTGCGGGCGCAGGCGAGCAGGGCCTCCTGCACGACGGTCTGGAGGCCCCGGGCGAGGTCGTGGTGGTGCTGCTCGTACGTCGTGCCCGCGGCGGACGGCTCCCCGAACGTCGCCCGGAACTTGTCGGACACGCGCTTCGGGGTGTCGAGGTAGTACTCGAACCAGGAGAGGTCGATGTCGTAGGGCGGGGCGTCGCTCGCGGGGTCGTCGTGCACGCGGATGATGCGGCGGAAGGTGTCCGCGTACCGGTCCGTGCCGTAGGGCGCGAGGCCCATGACCTTGCCCTCGCCGTTGTTCGGGCGGAAGCCGAGGAACCCCGTGATGGCGGCGTAGACCCCGCCCAGGGTCTGGGGGAAGGCGACCTCGCCGAGGGACTCGTAGGTGCCGCCCTCGGACCAGCGGCCCATGGTGGTGCAGGCCCGCTCGCCGAAGCCGTCGACGGTGAGGATGGCGGCCGATCGGTAGGGCGACGGGAGGAACGCGGCGGCCGCGTGCGTGCGGTGGTGCGTCACGTAGTGGATGTGGAGGGGCCCACGACCCTCGAGGCGGATCGTCTGCGTCATCGACGGGCTGTCGATGCCGCCCAGGGGGCCGCGCAGGGCGCCCAGCAGCCAGGCGGGCGCCATGTGCAGGTAGTCGCCGTGGTGGCGGTACGTCCGGGCGCGGCCCGGGTGAGCAAAATCGAGGTGCAGCGCCGGGTTCCAGAAGAACGCGACGTGCTCGATCTCCTTCAGCGACGTGCCCCCCTGCTCGAGCACCCAGGCGATGGACCTGGACGGCCAACCGCGGTCGTGCTTCAGCCGGGAGAAGCGCTCCTCGAGGACCGCGGCGACGACGCGACCGTCACGCAGCAGGCACGCGGCGGTGTCCACGCCGAACGAGATTCCGAGGATGTCCACGGCGTGAGTTTGCCCGGTTTCGGGACTACATGCCGCGGACGCCGACCCCTTCGGCCTTGTCGAACGCGGGCATCCCGGCCTGCTCGGGGCCGAGGTCGCCGTCTTCGCGGCGGATGTCCTTGAGCTTGGAGACGAGGTCCTGGACCGTCTTGCCGCTCGCCTCGATGTTCTTGACGATCGTCTCCTGCATCAGCGGGTACTTCTCGCGGCACAGCTGCTCGGAGTCCTTCTCCCGCTGGTCGCCCACGAGGGGCCCGTAGAAGATGCGGCCGTAGACGTCGGCCGGGACGCCGAACGCGCAGGTGGCCTGCGTGTCGAACAGGATGAACTGCTTCTTGAGGCGGCTCTTGTCCGCGATCCCGAGCTCGGACAGGCGCTGGTCCGACTCCGACTCCTCGTAGATCGGCGAGAAGTGATGGATCCCGTACTCCTGGCTGTAGAAGCGACGGTTCCGGCGGATGACCGTCTCCATCTGCTCGGGCACGGAGGACTGGGCCCGGATCGAGCCGTCGGCCAGGTAGGGGACGCCGTGCTCGAGGCACCAGGTGATCGCGAACGCGTGCATGGAGAGCCGGCAGCTCAGGCAGACGAGCGCGGCGAGGTTGAAGCCGTACTCCTTCACGTCCGCGGGGATGTCCGAGCCCGCGATGTCGCGGATGTAGTGCCGGATGTCGATGATCTGGTGATCGACCCGGTCGGCCCCGAACTTCTCCTGGAGCTTCTTCGCGTGGACGCGCGTGCGGTTGATGAAGAACAGGTAGCCGGGGTCGAAGGTCAGCAGCGTGACCTTGTCGCACTCCTCGAGCATCTGCGCGGCCGCGAGGGTGGAGTCGGTGCCGCCCGAGAACAGGACGGCGGCGTGTGCCTTCTTCTTCGTCGTCATCTACTTCCCTCGACGGGTCGAACTAAGCCAGGACGTCGGCGACAACGTTGCACACCGCGTCGACTTCGTCGCTCCGCATTCCGGGGAACATCGGCAGCGAGAAGTTCCGGGCGCACTGGCGCTCGGTGACCGGCAGCGGCCGATCCGACGGGTACGGCGTCATGTGATGGACCGGCACCGGGTAGTGCATCCCGACCCCGACCCCGCGCTCCTTGAGCGCCGTCACGACGGCGTCTCGGTCGTCGGCCTCCACCACGAACAGGTGATACACGTGGTCCGGGTGGTCCGCCGGCAGCGTGAGCCGGGAGAGCCCCGACAGCGCGCGGCGGTAGCGGGACGCGATCTCTCGACGATGGGCGTTCCACTCGCGCAGGCGCCGCAGCTTGATGCGCAGCACCGCCGCCTGGATCTCGTCGAACCGGGAGTTGACCCCGTACTCGATCGAGTCGTGCTTGCTGCCGCGCCCGTGGTTGCGGAGGCTGCGCAGCCGCTTCTCCACCGCCTCGTCCCGGCACAGGACGATGCCACCGTCGCCCAGGGCGCCCAGGTTCTTGGCCGGGTAGAAGCTGTAGCACGTGATGTTCGTGAGGCCCCCGATGCCGGAGATGCCGTGGCACTGGGCCGCGTCTCCGATCACGGCGACGTCCTCGCGCCCCGCGTCCGCGAGCGCACGGCGGATGCCCACGATGTCGGCCGGGTGCCCGTACAGGTGCACGGGGATGACGGCCTTGACGCGGTCGGCGCCGGGCTCGCTCAGCAGCTTGGCGAGGTCCGCCGGATCCATGCAGCGACTCGTGGGATCGGGCTCGGCGAACAGCACCCGCGCGCCCGTGCGCCCGATGCTCTCGGCGGTGGCGAGGAACGAGTTGCTGACCGTCACGACGGCGTCGCCGTCCCCGATGTTCAGCGCGCGCAGCGCCAGGTAGAGGGCGTCGCTGCCGGATCCGCAGGCCACCCCCCGCTCCGCGCCTTCGTGCAGCGCGAACTCCGCCTCGAAGGCCTGCGTCTCCGGCCCCAGGTGGTACCGACCCGAGGCCACGACCCGCTCGAGGGCGGCCGTGAACTCACCCCGGAGCGGCCCGTGCAGGCGCACGAGGTCCACGAAAGGGACGCCGGCCACCGAACCCATGGTGCCGGTCTGCTTCGTATCGATGATCGCCGGCTGGAGCTCCGGCCGCTGCGGGGCCACGTTACTCGGGGCCCGCTCCACCTTCGGAGGGCGCCTCGGCCTCCGCGGCGTCGCCCTTCTCCTCGGCGGGCGGGGCCTCGGCGTCTGCCTTCCCCTCGCCGGCGTCGCCGCCGGATGCGGGCGCTCCCCCGAGCAGCTCGGGCGAGATGGTGCCGTCGATGCAGATCTGACCGAGCCTGCGCTCGACCATCTCCTCGAGGCGGTTCGCGACGTCCGGCTCCCCGTTGAGGTGCGCACGCACGCGCTCCACCCAGTCCTCGGACGCGCCGTAGCGCGCCAGGATGGAGGACTCGGCCTTCTCCAAGGCCGTCGCGTCGTCCTTGAACTGAGCCTTCACGCAGCGCATCTCGGCTTCGATGAGGGCGAAGTCCTCCTTGCCGAGGCCGCGAGACGAGAGACGCACCCCGTCTCCGTCGCCGCCGCCCTGATCGCCGGAGGCGCCGTCTTCCCCGGGCCCCTGGCGGGGCGGAGGGCTGCCGCGGCGGCTGTCGCTCAGCTCGCCGAGCTTGGGGGCGCCCTCCCGACCGAGGTCTTCAGGGGGACGACACCCGGGCAGGAGGAGGACGGCCCCCAGCGCCACGACGGGCAGAGAGGTCAGCAGGCGGATCATCATGCGTGTTCAGCTCCGAGCGGGCGCCCGACCCCATGATGGGGCCGGACGACGGGCTCTACCAGGTGATCACCACTTCGTAGGACGCGGTCGCGCCCGCCGTCGCCTTGCAGGCGACCAGCAGCGTCAAGTCGCCGCTGACGGGGGCGCTCGTCGGGCCGCCCTCGGAGGTGCCGGCGCCGTCCGCGGCTTCGAGGACCGGGTTCTCGAAGTCGGCGTTGTTCGGGGTGCCGTCGAAGCCGAGGGTGTCGACGTCGAGGGTGCCGTCGCCCCAGGTGGTGTTGACCTCGGGCGTGAGGCCCGTGCTCGGGAGGGTGATCCCGAAGAAGTCCGTGTCGTCGTAGTCCTCTTCCGCGCTCACGGGGCCGCAGAGCGCGGTGCCGCTGATGCAGAGCGCGCTGCCCGAAGCCGTGATCATGTTCGCGTTCGGGGGCTCGTTGTTGCCCTCGGACTCGTTCACGGTCTGGGCGCCGCCCGGGCACGCGCCCGCAGCGTCGTCGTCGTCGGTGGCGTCGTCGTCGTCGGTGGCGTCGTCGTCGTCGGTGGCGTCGTCGTCGTCGACCGCATCGTCGTCGTCACCGCCCTGGCAGTCCGGCGCGCCCGCGCAGTCGGGATCGTCGCAGTCGAAGAGGCCGTCGGCGTCGTTGTCCGCGCCGTCCGAGCATTCGCCGGCGTCGTCGCCTTCGAGGGCGGGGCCGTCGTCGTCGTCGTCGCCGGCGCGGGTGGGACAGCCGGTGGGAACGACCACCAGCCCGAAGAGCAGGGCGGCGATGGCGGAGATGCTGATCAGTGCATTACGAAACATGAATACCTCGGCGATCGTGGGTGCAACGGCGAGATCAAAGCACGGGTCGCGAGCGTCGACAAGTACCCCCCCTTGCCCGGTCCGAGCGCTCGCAGAGGGGGCTCAGCCCCCGGGGACGAGTCGCAGAACGCGACCGGCGACGTAGTCCGCCACATAGACCTCGCCCTGCTCGTCCTCGCCGACCGCGGAGATGCGCAGTCCGGTCCGGTTCACCGACACGGGCCCTGCGCTCGCCCCGTCGTCGTCGCGCACCAGCGACCACAGCGGTGAGTTCGTCGAGTAGTCCGAGTACAGGTACACGCCGTCGAGATCCGGAAGGGAGCACCCGCGATAGACCCGTCCCCCCGTGACGGACTCGCCGTCGTCGTGGCCGTACTCGTGCACTGGGGCCTGGTAGAGCGAGGGGTCGCACCCGTCGCGATAGCAGTGGAAGCCCTCGGTCTCCGGCCAGCCGTAGTTGGCGCCCGCGACCCCGATGTCGATCTCTTCCCACCGGTATTGCCCCACGTCCCCGATCCACAGGGTGCCGTCGGCCCGGTCGAAGCCGAACCGCCAGGGGTTGCGGAACCCCCACGCCCAGGTCTCGGGGCGGTGCGCCGCGTCGTTCACGAACGGGTTGTCCGGGGGGATGCCGTACTCCAGGCCGCTGGTGTCCGTGCCGATGCGCAGGATCTTGCTGTGGAAGGTGTCGGGGTTCTGCCCGTTGTCGTACTCGTCGCCCGCGCCGCCGCCGTCCCCGAAGCTCACGTACAGGAAGCCGTCCACGGGAGAGAACGCGACGTCTCCCCCGTTGTGGTTGAACGCGGGCTGGGGCTGGGTGAGCAGGATGCGCTCGGACAGGGGGCTGGGGTCGTCCGACAGGGGGTCCCCGTCGACCTGGAACTCGGACACGCGGCTGGTGCCCGACGAGCCCCCGCCGGAGGTCACGTAGTTCACGAACAGGCGGCCGTTGGCGTCGAACTGCGGGTGGAAGGCGACGCCCATGAGGCCGCGTTCGTCGTATCCCGAGATCGTGATCGTGTCGGCGACGTCCAGGTAGGGGACCCGCGCCCCGCTCGACACCTCCACGATCTCGCCCGTCTGCTCCCCCACGAACAGCCGCCCGGTGCCGTCGAGCGGAGCCCCGATCCAGACCGGGCGCTCGAGGCCCTCGACCAGCACCTGGAAGTCGACGTCCGTGCCCGCGGTGGGGATCGAGCCGTCGGGGCAAGGGGCCGCGTCGTCGTCGTCGGTGGCGTCGTCGTCGTCGGTGGCGTCGTCGTCGTCG
>CAZUHI010000044.1:0-10580 GCA_964620495.1 uncultured Rickettsiales bacterium
GTCGCGTCGTCGTCGTCGGTCGCGTCGTCGTCGTCGGTCGCGTCGTCGTCGTCGGACGCGGGGCACTGCTGCAGCCCCTCGCCGCGAGGCCAGCACAGGCCGCACCCGGACCCCACCAGGAGGACCGCCGCGAGGACCGCCGCGAAGGGGAACCACCGCATCCCGGAGAGTCTACTCGTCGAGAGGGAGGGCCCACGTGAACCGCGCGCCGCCGAGCTCCGCTTCCCCGACCCGGAGCGTCGCGCCGAGGGCCTCCGCCGAGCGGACGGCGAGCGCGAGGCCGAGGCCGATGCCGCCCGTGTCCCGCGATCGGGCGGCGTCGAGGCGCGTGAACGGCTCGAAGATCCGCGCGCGATCCGACGGAGGCACGCCCGGGCCGTCGTCGTCCACGTGGACCAACAGTTCGCCGTCCAGGACCTCCGCGGAGATCACGACGATCGCGCGGGCGTGGCGCACCGCGTTGTTCACGAGGTTGCCGACCGCGCGGTCGACGAGGCGCTGATCGAGCGGGAGGCGGGGCAGCCCTCGGGGCACCTTCGACCGCACGCCCACTTCGTCCCGCACGCGGTCGCCGCCGGCCGCCAGCTCTCCGAGCACCTCGCGGAGGTCCAGCGGCTCCAGCTGCACCGACGCGTCCCCCTCGAGCTCGGCGTAGCGCAGCAGCTCCGAGACCAGCGTCTCCAGCTCCTCGATGTCGTCGAGGATGTGGGTGATGCGGCGCTCCCGGTCCGCGCCCTCGGACGTCGCGAGCAGCTCCACCGCGAACTTCAGCCGCGCCAGGGGGGTCCGCAGCTCGTGAGAGACCCCGTGCAGGAGGGTGCGACGGCCCTCCATCATCGTCTGGATGCGCTCCGCCATCGCGTTGAAGCGACCGGCGAGGCGTCCCCCCGCGTCGGACCGGAGGATCGCCGCCCGGGCCTCGAGATCGCCGCTGCCCACGCGGGTCGCGGCCCGCGTAAGGGAGGCGAGCTGCTTCTCCAGGGGGCGGACGCTGAGGTACACGCCGACGGCGACCGCGAGCAGGAAGAACCCGGCGAGGAGGAGGCCGCGGGGCCCTCGCCAAGGGGGCGGCGGCCGCACGCCCGGCCGCAGCACGGCGACGAAGGGTCCGCCCTCCAGCGGGAGGTAGATCGCGGGCCCGGCGTCGTGCAGCTGAACGACCGGCTTGCCCTCCCCCAGGTTCCGTCGCGCGAACCCCCCCACGGAGCCCACGACGGCCTCCTCGGGCAGCACGGAGACGGGGTGCCCGAGCTCCTCCCCGAGGGCCTTCGCGGTCGCCTCGAAGCCCTCCGGTCCGACGCCCTCGAAGCGCGCGGCGACCCGCGCCGGGTCCGCGTGGATCATGCGGCCGATCTGGTGCTCGATCGTGGTCGCCTGCGGCTCCGGGCGGAGCACCGCCACCACCACCGCCGCCGCCACCAGGACGAGGGCGAGCGAGGCGTAGATGCGGAGGAAGAGTCGCTGCAACGGCGGTCAGCCGGCGGGCACGAACTGGTAGCCGACGCCCCGCACCGTCTTGATGCGGTCGGCGTGGCGAGGATCCTGGGCGAGCTTGCGCCGGACCTGGCTCACGCGGACGTCGATCGAGCGGTCGACCCCGTCCCAGTCGATGCCGCGCAGGTCCCGCAGGAGCTCCTCGCGGGACACGGGCTTGCCGGGCTTCGACGCGAGGGCCCACAGGAGGTCGAACTCCGCCGACGTCATGTCCATGGCGGCCCCGTCGATGGTCACGGACCGGGCCGCGCGGTCGATGCGGAGGGAGCCCGCCTCGAGGACGTCCCCGGCGTCGGACGCCGGCCCTCCTCGCCGGAGCAGCGCCTTGATGCGCGCGGCGAGGACGCGGGGGCTGACGGGCTTGGCCACGTAGTCGTCCGCCCCGAGCTCGAGGCCCAGGACCTGGTCGATGTCCTCGCCTCGGGCGGTGAGCATCAGCACCACGCCGGAGTAGTCGTCTCGGATCCGGCGGCAGATGGACATGCCGTCCTCGCCCGGCAACATCACGTCGAGGATGACGAGGTCCGGCCGCTCCCCGAGGATGCGATCGACCGCCCGATCCCCCCGGTGCTCGACCGCCACCTCGTGACCGTGGGCGGTCAGGTACTCGGCCGTGAGCGCCGCCAGCCGCTCGTCGTCCTCCACCAACATCAACCGGGCCATGCGAGTCCTCCTGCGCGAGCGCCTACTCTAGGGCCGCGAGCCCGTCTCCCGCGCTCACGTGGCCCGGGACGGTGCGGAGGACGCTCCGGAACTCGGCCGCCGCGTCGTCGGCGCGGCCCAATCGCAGCAGCGCCCACCCGAGGCCGGCGCGCAGGTCGTTGTCGGAGGGGTACTGGGCCACGACCTCGCGGTACGCCTCCTCGGACGCTGCGTAGTTGCCGGCGTTGTAGAGCACGTAGGCGAGGCGCGACATCGCCAGGTAGTTCCCGGGGGCCTGCTTCAGGAGGTCGCGGCAGGCCTCCTCGGCGTCGCCCCATCTCCGCAGCGCCATCAGCGGGAGCGTGGCCCCCAGGATCGCTTCGGCGGACGTCGGCACCTCGTCGCGGGCGGCCTCGTACGCCGCGACCGCGTCCACGTACTTGCCGTTGAGGTACAGCAGCCAGCCCCGACGGAGGTGCAGCAGGTAGTCGTCCTCGCCTTGGGCGGCGAGGGTCTCCATGCGGGCGAGGGCGGCGGCGTAGGACCCCGCGCTCTCCAGGGCGAAGGACTGCTGATACAGCTCGGTGGCGGACGCGGCCTGGGCGGTCGGGGCGGCCAGGGCCAGGGCCAGCAGGAGGACGGCGACTCTCATGGCAGGTCTCCGGTGCCGCCGACCGACAGGCCGACGGTGATCAAGTGGGTCTGGTAGGCGGTCTCGCCCGCGTGTTGGATGCCCGCGACTTCGTACCCGAGGAGCAGGCCCCCGCCTGAGGGGAGGCGGACGCGGGCGTCGATGTCGAGGCTCCCGACGAGGTCCCCGAGGACGTTCCAGGCCGTCGGGTCGTCGAAGCGGATGGGGCGATGTTCGCGCCCGAGGCGGGCGTCGAGGGTGACGTCGACCCCCTTGTCGCCGGGGCCCGACGTGAGGTCGGCGCCGATCCGGAACGAGGGGAGGACGAACAAGGGAGGGGGCCCGTCGCCGTAGACGGGCGGGGGAGGGCGGTCCGACCAGCTCGCGGAGCCCCCGAAGTTCAGCGTCAGGAACGACGTGGTGGGGACCTTCACGAGGCCGCCCAGGTTCGTGACGTTCTCGTCCGTCCAGATGCCTCGGGAGGCCTCGAACACGCCCGTGACGCCGAACGTCGCCCAGGCGCGTCCGCCGATCACGAACCGCCGGTCCTCGCGGTCGTTGCTGCCCAGGACCGCGCCCAGGAACTCGGCGCCGAAGCCTCGCTGGGCGACCGTCGCGCCGCCCCAGAGCTCCCACTGGCGGTAGTCGTCGCCCGCGGGGTCCGAGGCGATCCCCCGGCCCGCCACGCGGAAGGTCACGAGGTCGTCGATGGTCCCCCAAGCGGTGCCCAGGACCGAGAAGCCGCCGGGGGACGTCGCCGAGTCGCCGGTGGTGAAGGAGCCGGTGACGTTCCAGGCGCCCCCGAACCTCACCCGGGGCGCGGCGGCGGCCCCTCCGTCCACGGCGCAGGTGTCGCCCAGGTCTTCCTCGACCAGCTCCCCGAAGGCCAGGCGCGCGCCGATCCGGTCGCCGAGCAGGAGTCGCGTCCACGCAAGCCCGCAGCGGCCGGTGCGGTCCCCCGTCGCGGCGGCCCTCCGGTACGCCGCCTCCGACGCCACGAGGTACCAGGGGGCGGGGGCGAGGCCGGTGGCGTTGCGGAGGGCCCAGCCGCGCGTGATCCAGCTGCCCGCGCGGCCGTCCTTCTCGAGGAGCTGCAGCGACGCGGCGCGGGCCTCCTCACCCCGACCGAGGGCCAACAGGGTGAAGACGCGGCCCCGGTGCGCGTCGGGGTTGCCGCCGCTCACGGCCACTGCGCGGTCCCAGCCGAGCAGCGCCGCCTCGTGGTCGCCGGCGTCCGTCGCCGCGGCGGCCAAGCGCAGCGCGGCGGCGTAGTCCTGGGGGTACCGGTCCGACTCGGCGCGGGCCGCCTCCACGGGGTCCACGGCGTCCTCGGCGAGCGCGGGGCCCGCGAGCAGGGACAGCGTGAGCGCGAGGGCTCGGATCACGTGAACTCCACGGCCATCGCGCGGTCCCCGACGCGGACGTCGATGCGCTCGACGCCCTGCCCCAAGCGGAGGGTCGTCGCGGTGTGCACGGCCTCGCGGCCCCGCACGGCCACCGACGCGCCCTCGATCTCGATCGTGTCGCCCCGCAGCCGCGCGACGTAGTCCATGCCCTGCTCGGCGGGGGGCACGAGCGCGGCGGCCAGGTCGCGGACCCAGGCCCAGGACGTCGTGCCGAGGCGCCGCGGGTCGAGGTGGTCCGTCCAGGCGAGCTCCGCGGCGGTGGTCAACGGCACGCGCGGGAGGGCGGCGTACCAGGCGAAGAGCGCGCCGTCCTTCGGTCCCACGTGGTCGTATACGACGAAGGTCGCGCCGCGATCCTCGAACCAGAGGCGGGCGCCGCGCGACTCGGAGACGAGGCTGCGGCTGCCCAGGGCGTCGATCGTCGAGACGATCTCTTCGGTGCGCGTCACGCCGTCGATCGTCACGTCGGCGTGGAAGCGGCTGCCGGGGGCCAGCGCGAGGGCCTTCACGGGGCCGTCCTCGCGCGTGGGGTTGGCCACCACGTCGCCCTCCCGCGGGAGCAGGCGGGCCGCGACCTCCCGGCCGCCGCGCACCACGTCCGCGAACTCCACGGGGAGCGTGGCGTCGCCCACCCGGGACGTCGCCTGCAGCTGAAAGTGGAGGTGAGGCACCGGGGCGCGTCCGGAGCTGCCGACGAGGCCCAGGACGGCTCCCGCGGCCACGACGTCGCCCTCCTTCACCGCGATGGAGCCGGGGGAGAGGTGCGCCACGAGGGAGAAGACCGCGGGCGCGTGCTGCACGACGACCACGTTGCCCCAGTTGTGCTCGGTGTCGAGCTCGCCCACGGGGTTGTCGGGCAGGCCGTCGATCACGGTCACGACGGTCCCCAGCGCGGGGGCCGTCACGGGCAGGCGGTAGCAGTGCCAGTCCTCGAGCCGCTCGCCGGACCCCTCGTACCGCGCGCCGTCGCGGCCCTGCACCTCGAAGTCGAGCCCGTGACGCCAGCGCCCCTGGTGGGTGTGGTCGCCGTCGTTGCCCTGGGTCACGACCCACGCCCCCCGGAAGGGCAGCTGAAGGGCGACGGGCAGGGCCGCGCGGAACCGCTTCACGCGGGTGCGGAAGTGGTTGAGGTTGTCCTCGGGGGACCCCGCGATGAAGTCGACGGGGCGCGGCTCCACGTCCCCCGCGCGCAGGCGCAGGGCGGCGATCGTGCCCAGGATGACCAGGTTCAACGGGAGCGCGAGGATCGGCAGGCCGAGGGGCTGGAGGACGCGCGACGCGGCCACCGCGACCCAACCCGACAGGAGCGCCCCGACCATGGCGAGCACCATCGAGCGGGGCCCGGGCACGTAGAAGATCCCGCCCAGGGCGACGGCGGTGAGGATGAAGTTGAAGCCGATCCACGTGTGCAGGAAGTCGGGGGGGAGGCTGAACAGGTAGTGGTCGGCGACGACGGCGACGGCGAATCCGGCCACGGCGTGCAGCGTCGCGATGCGGCTGAACACGAGGAGGGCCGCGAGCACGAGCGCGCCCGCGATCCAGTTCGGTTGGAAGAAGATCGCGCCCAGGGCCCGCAGGAAGTGGTCGACGATCTCCGGGCCGGGGAAGGGGACGGTCCCCGGGGCGAGGCCGCCCGAGCCCATCGCGGCGGCGGCCGTCTCCGGGGTGCGGAAGCCCATGCCGCGCACGAACGGGACGGCCGCGAGGGCGAGCCAGGAGACGATCACGAAGGGCAGCGAGAGGACCGGCAGTCCGAAGTGGCGATGCAGCGCGTCCCCGAGGCCGACGTGCGCGAGGACGATGCCCGCCGCGATGACGGCGGCCAGGGCCCAGAAGGCGGGCGACGGCGTCAACATCGCGCCCACCATCGCGAACACGAGCAGCGCGTTGTAGCCGAGCACGCCCGACCGGACGGCCTCCCCGTCGAAGCCCACGAACCGCGCGGCGAGGGTGGCGAGCACCGCGCCCGCGAGGCCCACGGCGCCGATCACGGGATCGACGAACGTGGCGGCGAGCAGCAGCGCGCCCACCACGGGGCTGCGGCTGAAGAGCACCTGGGAGTACGCGGCGAGCACCGCGCCCCCCATGCGGCGGCCTCCTTCGCGGAGGCCCTCCGGCGGTCGGGACGGGACCGTCACGGCGCTACTCGGCCCAGCCCGGGACGACCTCGCCGACGACGAGATCGTCGAGCGTCTCGGCCCGGCGGATGACGTCGTGCTCGCCGCTCTCGTGGATCATCGCGACGGCGGGGCGGAGGTGGATGAACTGCATCGACTGCGTCACGTTGTACGCCCCCACCGGGCCGATGACCACGCGGCTCCCCACCTCCAGGGGCGGGAGCATGAGGTTGTCGCACACGACGTCGATGTTCATGCACAGCGGACCGTACAGCACCGTCGGCTCGGGCAGCCCCCGGGGCGGGGTCGTGGGCGTGATGTCGTGGCGGTACCAGAAGGACGTGAAGAGCACGTTCACGCCGGCGTCGAGGATCAACGCGCGGCGGCCGTCGGGCAGGCGCTTGTTGGCGATCACGGTGGCGATGAGCGAGCCCGCGTCGTCGACGAGCGCGCGCCCGGTCTCGAGGATGAGGAGCGGCGCGGTCTCGGGGTCCGCGGCGAGCGCGGAGAGCCCGTCGGTGACGGCTTCGGCGTATTGACGCAGCGACGGGGAGACCTGCTCGCCGGGGAGGTACTGGCTCTTGAGCCGCGCGGTGCTCGCGAAGCCGCCGCCCAGGTCGACGTACCTGATGGCGATGCCCAGCTCGTCGCGGAGGCGCTCTGCGAACGCGGCGATCTTCTGCGCCGCCTGGCGGTAGGCGTTCGCGTCGGTCACGAAGGTCCCGATGTGGCAGTGGAGCCCGACGAGGTTCAGGGCGCCCCCGCCGAGCAGCCGCCGCACGACGTCCCAGGCCTGGCCCGTCTCGAGGGCGAACCCGAAGCGCCCCCAGCGCGGCGCGGCGCCCGCCTGCAGGTTGAGCCGGATGCCCACGTCCGCGGTGCGGTTCATGGCCTTGGCCACGGCCTCCGCCTTCGACAGCTCGTCGAAGTGGTCGAGGTTCAGGATCGACCCGCCGAGGAACGCCTTCTTGATCTCGACGTCGGACTTGTGCGGGCCGTTGAAGATGATCTGCGAGGCGGGGACGCCGTTGCGCAGGGCCTTCTCGTACTCCATGCCGGAGACGACCTCGGCCCACGCTCCCTCGGCGTGGAAGGTGCGGCACACGGCGTCGAGGTAGCAGGTCTTGTAGGACCAGGCGAGCTGGACGCGGGGCCACCGTCGGGCGAGCTGATCGTGCAGCTCCCGGGCGCGCTCCTGCATCGTGCGTCGGCTGTAGACGAAGGCCGGCGAGCCGTAGGCGGCGACCAGGTCCTCGACGTCGACGCCGTCGATGTCGGACTTCACGCGGGAGGAGGTCCCCGCGCTCATCTTGTTCATGAGCCCCGGGCGGTGGCGCTGGATGCTGGGCCGCTCGTAGGCGGGGCGGTCGTCGCGGAGGCGCTGGACGGCGGTCATCGGTCACTCCCGGGGAGGAGGGGGGCAGGGAAGGGGGCGGCCAGGGCGGTGGGGGTGGCCAGGGCGGTGGGGGTGGCCAAGGATTCCCAGGGGGAGGTCGCCGGGCGGGCCGGCACCGCCGCGGTGGGAATTTTTTCCCGCGGAGCACGCGTCTCCCCCACCGTCGAGATCGCCTCCAAGGCCGAGATGGGCACGATCTGGTCGAGGCTCACGCGGATGAAGGCGATCCCGGGGGCGTAGGGGGCGAGGGGCTCGGGGGTCTCGCCCGCGGCCCAGCGCGCGACGCCGAGGGGTTGGTTCTGGCCGGCCCCGGCGGTGAGGTCGCACCAGGCGGGGAAGCGGGGGTTGATCTCGAGCAGGTGGAACCCGTCGGCGGACCGCATGACCTCGAGCTCGCACGGGCCGCGCCACCGGAGGGCCTCGATGGTGCGCCGGGCGAGGTCCATGAGGCCGTCGTCGACGATGGTGACGCCCGCCCAGCCCTTGCCCTGCTTGGTGAGCACGAGCTTCTTCATGGCGACGGCGCCGAGGATCCCGCCGAGGCCGTCGCCGACGGCGCAGACGTTGAACTCCTCGCCGTCCACATACTCCTGGACGATGACGGGGATGCCCCACTCGGCCGCCATGGCGTGGAAGGCGCCGACGGCTTCGTCGAGGGTGCGGCAGACGGTCGCGCCGTAGAAGACGCCCTTCACCACCACGGGGAACTCGAAGCGTTCGTGGAGCGTGTACATCGGCGTCGACTCGACGAGGACCTCGGCCCGCGGGACGGGGATGCCGTGGTCGGCGGCGAGCTCGGCGAGGCGGGCCTTGCTGCGGACGTCGTACTGGGCGCGGGTGGGCAGGAAGGTGCCGATGCCGAGGGCGGCGAGGTCTTCTTCGTGGCCGAGGAGCGCGGGGAGCTCGGAGTCGAGCGTGGGGATCAGGACGTCCACGCCGAAGCGGTCGCGGGCGTAGGCGAGGCGCTCGAAGAGGGCGCGGCGGCCCTCCGAGGGGTAGGGGAGGAGCAGGGCGCCGTCGAGGAGGTCCGGGAGGTAGAGGCCGGGGTCCATGACGTCGTAGGCGAGGCCGACGACGCGGCCCTGGAAGTTCGGGTCGGAGCGCAGCGATCGCACGACGGCGACGCCGGGGCCGGGGTTGTCCCCCGCGTTCAGGCCGGTGACGGCGACGGTCTTGGTGAAAGCCACGGCGCTACTCAAGCTCGAAGTCGGCGGGGAGGAGGTCGTGGTCGCGGAGGACGCGGACGTACTCCATGGCGTCGCGACGCAGGTCGGCCCGGGTGGTGGCGAAGCGGTCGGCGAGGCGGTCGACGACGTCCTGCAGGCCCCCGCCGTCGCGCAGCACCTCGAGGATGGCCGCGCCCGTCGGGTTGACGGTGAACGTCGTGCCGGTGCGGGGATCGAAGAGGAACCCGGTGGGGCTCAGGGCGAGGTTGGAGAGGCGCTCGGCGGCGAGGGACATCGGCAGCTCCAGTCGCCCCGGGCGTCGGGGCACTGTGCAGTCTGGGACGTACGTCGATCGCGGACCACGCGCGCGAGGTCAGGCTTTGTAAGCGTTTGTGAGCGACCCCCGTGAAGCTGGGATCGCCCCGTGCGATCGGCTCCCCTCGTCGTGGGCCTCCTGGTGTCGGCGGCCCTCGGCGGGTGAACGCCCCCCTGCGTGGATCCGACCCCTGCAGGGTTGTTGCCGGTGTTCGAGGCGAACTGCACCGCCTCCGGGTGTCACGGAGACGACCCGGCGCGAGGCCTGGGCCTCGCCACCGCCGACGCGGTCTCCGACGACACCGCCCCCTGAGGCGGGCTCAGCTCGTCTTGCGGACGGGGACGCGGATCCTGGGCTTCTCGTCGCGCTCTCGATAGAGGATCACGACGTGCCCCACGAGCCCGCAGAGGTGGGCGTCCGTCTCCGCGGCGAGCTGCGCCGCCATGGCCTTCTTGTCGACCGGGTTCTTCATCCCGACCTTGATCAGCTCGTGGTCCCGCAGGGCGCGGGACGTCTCGCGGATCACGGCCTCGGTGACTCCGTGCTGCCCCACCTGCAGCACCGGCCGCATCGAGTGGGCCAGCCCGCGCAGGTGCTTGCGCTGGTAGCCCTCGAGCGGAGTCTCCGCGGCGGTCCGTCGGTCGTCGGCCATGGCGGCGTGCTCGATCAGCCCTTGTTCGCCTTGAGGTCGATCGTCAGGACGACCTTGTCCTGGATCAGGTCGTCGGGCTTGCCGGGGTACGTGATGCCCCAGAGCTGACGGTCGATGGCGAACTCGGTCTTGGCCGTGACGCCGGCCTCGGCGACCTCGATGTTCGCGGGGAAAGTGACCTCCATGCCCTTGCCGGCCATGGTCAGCGTGCCCACGACGGTGTGGGTCATGCCCTCGGCGTCGGAGCCCGCGGTGACGGACGTGGACGCGAACGTGGACGTGGGGTTCGCCGCGACGTTGAAGAAGTCGGGGCTCATGAGGTGGCCCGTCAGCTTCTTGTTGCCGCCGTCCTTCTCGGGGTCGGCGAGCATCGAGTTCATGTCGACCTCGAAGCCGACGGCCACGACGTCCCCGCCGTCCACGTTCACGCTGCCCGTGAAGGTGTTGAAGACGATGTCGTGCGTCGCCGTGATCTTCGCGCCGAGGGCCTGGATCTTCGAGGCGGCGGAGTCGACGGCCCAGGCCTCGCCCGCGGGCGCGGCGGCTTCGGCGGCCTCGCCCTCGGCGGCGGGGGCGGCCTCACCCTCGGCTGCGGGGGCCTCTTCGGCGGCGGCGGGCGCCTCCTTCACTTCGGCTTCGACCTTGCCCTTGCTGACGTCTTCGGCGCAGCCGAGGAGGAGGGCCGCGCTGACGGCGGTGATGAGAAAGATGCGCATTTGATACTCCTGATGCTGTGCGAACTCGCACTCGCTGCGGTGCG
>CAZUHI010000044.1:10680-53806 GCA_964620495.1 uncultured Rickettsiales bacterium
ATGCCGGATGTCGCCAGGATTTGGTCACCGATCCTTGCCCCCCCGCAATGCCGCTCGCCGAACGTCGTACCCTCCCGCCATGACCCGCTTCGCTCCCGCCGCCGCCCCCGTGATCGCCCTCCTCCTCGCCGTCCCCGGCTGCACTCCCACCGACGTCGACGACGACACACCCACTCCGGGCGAGCCCCTCGCCGCGTCCGAGTCGGACTTCACCGCCGACGCCGGGGACCTCGTCCTCGAGGGCACGCTGCTCCTCCCCGACCGCGTCGACGGCGAGCCCGTCCCCGGCGTCGTGCTCGTGCACGGCAGCGGTCCCCACCCCCGGGACGCCCCCCTCGGCGGCCAGCTCAACATGGCCTTCGGCTTCGAGATCCCCGTCTTCGAGGAGATCGCCACGCACCTGCAGGCCGCGGGCTACGCCGTCTATCGATACGACAAGCGCTCCTGCGGCGACTGGGGCGCGTGCGACAACGACTACCCCCTGCCCGACGACACGCTCACCGCCGAGGCCTTCGTCCACGACGCTGCAGCCGCGATGGACGCCCTCGGCGCCCACCCCGACGTCGATCCCGCTCGCCTCGCCGCGGTCGGACACAGCCAGGGCGGAGGGTTCGCGCCTCACGTCGTCGATCTCGCGGGCGGCGTGGGGATCTCGGTGGCAGGCAACTGGAGCGCCATCGACGCCCTCCTCGCCTACCAGGCCGACTGGTCCCGGACCCTGCTCCAGGCCGCGGGCGCCACCCCCACCGACATCGACGCGGCCCTCGCCGACCTCGATCAGGCCATCCTCGACCTCGCCGAGCTGCGCGCCGGCACCTGGGGGGGTGGCCCGATCTTCGGCGCCTCCGCCCTCTTCTGGGAGTCCTGGATGGCCCTCGACGACGAGCGCCCCGTCCTCGCCGCGACCCACGCGAACGACCTCGCCGCCATCAACGGCGACTACGACTGGAACGTGCCGCCGAGCGAGCTCGCGGGTTGGCGCAGCGCGGGCGTCGAGACCGTGGAGCTCCCGTGCGTCACCCACGCGCTCAACTGCGTCCGGCAGCCCGATTGGACGATCATCACGGCCGCCGACATCGGCGACGCGGTCGACGAGGACCTCCTGGCCGCCCTCGTCGAACTGCTCGCCGCGCGGCTGTAGCCCTTCGGACTCGGAGGGGACGCCCATGACCTTCGACGAAGTCACGACCTGGACCCGGACCGCCGAGGGCTGGACCGGCACCCTGCCTCCCGAGTGGGGGCAGGGGAGGGCTGCCTTCGGGGGCGTGGTCGCCGCCGCCGGGCTGCGGGCCCTCCGCACCTTCGTCCCCGCCGAGCGGACGCCCCGCACCGTCACCACCACCTTCTACGGCCCCGTGACCCCCGAGCCCGCCACCATGACGGCGCGCATCGTCCGGGCGGGCCGCTCGCTCACGTTCGCCGAGGCCGAGATCGCCCAGGGCACCCTCCGGGCGCGCGTGGCCGCGACCTTCGCCGCCGACCGCGAGAGCGTCACGTCCATCCCCGAGCAGCTCGTCGCGCTCCCCGACCCCGACGGGTTCGTCGACTTCCCGGTCATCCCCGGCGTCATCCCCGCCTTCATGCAGCAGATCCACTCCAAGTGGACCGAGGGCAGCTTCCCGTTCTCGGGGGCGACGGACGGCACCGTGCTCGCCGCGCTGCTGCGCTTCCACGAGCCGCCCGCCCGCGGCTGGGAGCGGCTCCTCGCGCTGCTCGACGTGATGCCCGCGCCCGTGCTTCAGCAGCTCGACCGGCCCGCGCCGGCGAGCTCGATCGTGTGGACCACCCACTTCGTCGCCCCGGACGCCGGCGAGCCCGGCGACTGGTCGTTCTTCCGGTACGAGACGCTCAGCGCGAGCGGCGGCTACTGCACCGCGCTCGGCAAGCTGTACGACGCTCGGGGCCGGCTCGTGGCCTGGTCCGAGCAGCTGCACGCCGTCTTCGGCTGAGGTTCGACCGTCAGGGCACTCCGTTGGACTCGTAGACCCCGAGGGTGACGGAGGTGACCTGGCCGTCGGGCACCGCGCAGGTCGCCTCGAAGGCGTCGCCGGACCCCTGGTACCTGCCCAGGTTCGGGGCGTAGACGCAGGCCTCGCCCGACTCGCAGAGCCCGTCGTCGTCCCCGATCCCGTCGCCGGTCGCCTCCAGGGCGTGGGTCAGGAAGACGCTCGGGGTCGTCCGCGGGGACGTGAGGGCCGCGTCCCCGTTCGGCGCGCCGGGGCAGGTCCCCCCCGTGGCGGCGCCGAACGCGTCGCGCAGGGCGGTGTCCGCCGCGGTCAGCCGCCAGTCCAGGATCCGGCAGTCTTCGCCGCTGTTGCACTCTCCGTGCGCGCTCCCCAGGGGCCACGCGTCGGGCTCGCGCCCCCAAGTGCGCAGGGCCGCGACGAAGGACAGCCAGTCCGTGATCGCCGCCCCCGGTGCGGCGCCGTCCGTGTCGTCGGGGTTCACCGGGTCGTCCGCCGTCACCGCGCCCACGAAGGACGCCCCGAGGTCCGCCGCCAGGGTCACGGTGGCGGTCGAGGCCCCCGCGACGGCGCAGGTCTCGTCCGTGATCCCCGCGCCCGCGGCGCTGCCGTCCACCGAGCAGTCGTCGCTCTCCGCGGCGCCGAGCAGCAGGGTGCCGTGGAACGAGACGCCGTCGAGCCCCTCGAGGTGCAGGTTGTCCTCGCCGTTGCCCCAGGACGCCACGTCCGTGAAGGAGATGTCCTCGGAGTCCTCGACGGAGAGCCCGTGGTCCTCGTTCGTCGCGAGGACCGCCGCCACCACCACCGCGTTCATCGGCCCCGCCTCGTCCCCGAAGTCCAGGCCGTGCCCCCCGTTCGCTGCCGCGGTCAGCCGCGCCACCACGGCGCCGGGGCAGCCGTCCGAGAAGTGCAGCCCGTCCGACTCGCTGCTGGCCACGACCAGCCCTGCCGCCGTGAAGTCGCTCGACTCCTTGACGTAGACGCCGTGCCCGCCCGCGGACGCGACCACCGCGTCGACCAGGCCGGTGTCGTCCGCCTCCTGGACGTTCATCCCGTTGTCGCCGCCATGCCCCACCGCGGCCAGGCGCAGCCCGAGGATGCGCGTGCCCGTCGACTGGTCGATCTGCACGCCCTCCTTCTCCGTGTCGGACGCCCGCAGATCCGTGAACACGTTGCCGTTGGAGGCCTCGAGGACGGCCACGCCGACGCCCGTCGTGTCCCCGGCTTCGATGTCCGTGACCACGTTCGTCGTCGACGCGACCCACTTGAAGCCGTCGTCGCCGGTGCCGTGGGCGGAGACCCCCGTGAGCGTGTTGCCGACGGCGTTCTCGAGGTCCCAGCCCTCGCCGTCGGCGTCGCGCACGCTCACCGCTTCGAACCGGGTCTCGCGCGTGTCCTTCACCTCCAGGCCCTTGCCGTCGACGTTCACCACGGCCACCGCGCGGACGAGCGAGCCCAGCGCCCCGTCGAGCCGCAGCCCGTCCCCGCCCAGGTCGGTCAGCCCCACGTCCTCGATGCGCACGGTCGAGCCCTCGGAGATCACGACGCCGTCGACGCTGTTCTCCACCGTGACGCCCTGCAGCACGCTCATCGAGGTCGCGCCAAGGTGGATGCCCTGGTCTGCGTCGTCGCCGTCGAATTCGCCCTCGATCCACAGGCGGTCGTGTCCGTTGGAGGAGAGGACGCAGTTCGCGTCCACCTCGTCGGGATCGCTCTCGCCGTCGCTGCGGTCGCAGTTGTAGGCCGCGGGCGGGTCGAAGCGCAGGGTGTCGCCCCGACGCACCACGACGGAGACCTGGTCGGCCCCCACCTGCAGGCCGGTCGTCTCGCCCCCGCGCACGACGTACACGCCGCCCTCCAGGTCGAGGCTCGCGGGCCCCTGATCGTTCGACGGCGTCACCGACGCCACCGGGTTCAGCCACCACAGGCTCGGGTCCGACGTCTCCACCGCGGCGCCGTCCCGTGAGGCGGTGACGGAGAGGCGGCGGAAGTCGTCGCCCTGGTCGTCGATCAGATCGGTCAGCCCGCGTCCGTCGGCCAGCCCCACGCTCGCCACGACGGCCTCGCCGCCCACGACGGCGCACTCCCAGTCGAAGAGGCCCTCGGAGTCGACCGCCGTGACCCCCGCGCAGTCGCCGTCGATGGGCAGCATGCGCAGCTCGCCCGCGTGCAGGCAGGAGTCGATGGCGCCCGCGCCTTCGCAGGGAGCGCCGGTGGCCGCGAGGGGCCCGTCGCCGTCGGCGAGGATCCAGTCCCCCCATCGCTCGGTCCCCGCGTACACCGGGACCACGTCGCCTTCCCACACCGGCGCTGCGTCGTCGTCGTCCACGGCGTCGTCGTCGTCCACCACGTCGTCGTCGTCCACCACGTCGTCGTCGTCGGTCTGGAAGACGTACGCGGGCGGAGTCCAGTCGGCGTCGGGGGTGGGGTCGGGGCAGGCCAGGAGCAGGACGAGGGCCCCCGGTGAAAGTGCTTGGATCCTCATGCTCGTTCTCCCGCGAACACGATACGCAGTCCGGCCCCGGTCGCGCGAACTCGTGCGATGATGGGGACATGAAGCATGCTTCGTCTCTGTTTGTTTCTGCATGTCTGCTCTCGCTCGTCGGCTGCACCCCCGAGCCCGACCCCCGCTTCACCTACGGCTACCTCGACACGGACATGGAGCCGCTGTGGACCACGGCCGACATCAAGATCAACGAGGTCTCGTCCACCCGGGACTGGGTGGAGCTGATCAACCTCTCCTCAGAGCGCCTGGACATCGGCGGATTCGGCCTGCGCGACGGGGACCCGAGCCACTCCGTGAAGACCATCCCGTGGGGCACCATCCTGGATCCGGGGGGCCTCGCGGTCGTCCGCCGGCGCATCCACGGCATCGGCTTCGGCAGCCTGGACGGGGCGCGCCTCTACGACCGCGACGGGCGTCGGATCGACAGCACCGACTGGCCCGACGGGGACGCTCGCGAGAGCTGGTGTCGCCTGCCCGACGGCGCCGGCCCGTTCCAGGTCTGCGAGGACGACACCCCCAAGGAGTCGAACGAGGCCGCGGGCGAGGACCCGCCGGATGAGAAGAACCCGGACGACTACCCCCACGTGGACACGCCCGAGCCCCTCTACTACGCGGGCCTGGACGACTGGGAAGAGGACGACGTGGAGGTGAAGGGCCCCAACGAGCTCAGCTTCGACGCCGAGGGCAGGCTCTGGGCGGGCGACCAATCGAACCTGCGCGTGCAGGTCTACGACACCGACGGCAGCTTCCTGGCCACCCTCGGCGGGGTCGGCGACGGCCCCGGCGAGTTCGAGGACTCGAGCGACTCCAACCGCGGCCCCGAGGCCATCAAGCTCGGCCCCGACGGGATCATGTACGTCGTCGACCGCATCGGCCGCCGCATCAACCGCTACGACACCGCCACCCTCACCGCCCTCAGCAGCCTCGAGGTGGCGGGCCTCGAGGACCCCACGGGGCTGGCGGTGAGCAGCGACGGCCGCATCTTCGTGGCCGACTCCGAGCAGAACGAGATCCGCGTCTTCGACCTGGACGGCGACTTCCTGAGCGTCGTCCAGCGGGAGCACGACGGCGACACGATCCTGCGCCTCCCCGAGACGCTCGCGCTGGACGAGTCCCGCGACCGCCTCTACTCCACCTCCGAGGCCGATGAGCGGGTGCAGGTCTACGAGCTCAGCTCCGAGCAGTACCTCGACCGCGAGATCAGCGAGAAGGAGGGCTCCCGCGCCCCGGGCCGGATCACCGACACCATCGAGGGGATCATCGCCGACCCGTCGCGGGGGCTGCTCTTCATCTGCGACGAGGAGCCCGGCCGCTTCATGATCCACGACCTGGACTCGTCGCGGCTGTACAGCGCGGCCGGCGACTACGGCTTCCTGGGCTCGTTCGGCAGCAACGGCGACGATGAGGGCGAGTTCGACTCCCCCGACGGCGTCGCCCTCAGCCTCTCCCGAGACCTCCTCGCGATCGCCGACCAAGGCAACGACCGCATCCAGGTCTTCTCGTACTCGGCGCTGCTGGAGAGCCTCGGGCTCGACTGAGTCGATCTGTCAGGGGTCGGTGGTCGTCGTGGGCTCGCCGCAGCCGAGGCGGTCCCGGAAGTGCTGCGCCCGCAGCTGCGGGTAGGCCAACAGCTTGTCGATCGCCTCGCTGTACGCCGCCCGCCCCGGGTTGCGCACGTTCGGGTCCATGACCACGCGCTCCACCAGGTGCCGCTCGAACGCGAGCATCAGCGGCTCCAGATCCTCGGTCCACCAGGGGTCCCGGATCATGTCGCAGAGCTCCACGTGGAAGCGCCGCCGGCACACGGGCTCGTTGAGCGTCAGGTGGATGAGCAGGTTCATCCAGTTCTCGACCTCGCCGCCCACGAGCTCGTCCCGGGGCGCCACGCCGCCGTAGGCCCACACCTCGTGGTCCATGACCTCGCACAGCGTCTGGTCCCACCCGTCCGGACGATGGCAGCCGAACGTGGTGTCCAGGTCCCAGGGATAGAACTCCCACCGCCTCACGCCGTCGGCCATGAGCTGCGGCGAGAGGTGGAAGTTGCTCTGGACGTGGTCGCGGTTCTGCACGAGCGCGTTGAGCGCGAGGTACTCGACCTGCTGCTCCATCGCCACGACCTGCGACGTGCGGGTGATGACCGTCTCCTCCTGGGACGGAGAGTCGACGAAGTCCGCCCAGAGCTGCTGCTCGATGAACTCGATGAGGTCGCGGTAGTCGTGCTCGTCGCCGCCCTTCTTCGTGTACTGCAGGTGGTCGTCGTAGAAGCGATACGCCTCGCGCGTGGGCATCGGCATCAGGCCCCCCATGGGGGGGGCGCTCTCGGCCTCGTACAGCGACTGGTCGCGGTCTCGGCCGTTCTCCTCGAGGAACCTGCCGCCCAGCCGCTCGACCATGTTCATGAGCCCGTGCGGCTCGCCGTTCACGTGCAGGAACACGTGCTTGGTGCGCACCGTCGGCGTGCGGCTCAGGCGTCGGAAGGTGGCGTACCCGAGGGTGGTGCGCAGGAACGTCGGATCGGCCCACTCCGCGCGGAGGTTGACCTTGCGGGAGAAGCCGGGGTGCTCGTCGCCCTCGCCGAAGAGGATGCGGACGGACTTCTTCGGGAAGTACCGCGAGCTCGCGCCCTGGATGCGGACCTTGCAGTCGCCGTAGTCCCTCGTGCCCACGCGGAGGTTGCAGGGGAAGTACAGGTCGTCGTCGTAGATCTCCTCCTGCAGCTCGGCCCAGTCGGCCTCGGGGTCCTCGCCCGTGAACGTGAGCTGCCAGTCCTCGATCTCCGGCAGGCAGAAGCCGTCGACGCACGTCTCGCCGTCGCGGCAGGGGGCGCTGAGGCTGCACTGCCCGCACGAGCCGGCGTTGCAGGCCATGAACTCGCCGCAGTCGGTCGACGCGAGGCAGGAGGAGCACCGGCCGTCCATGCAGCCGAACTCGGTCGCGCAATCCTGGGCCAGGTTGCACGTCGCCCCGGCCTGCCCCTTCTCCAGGGGTTCGGTGAGTCCGCAGGGCCCCTCGTCGGGATCGGGCTCGGGGCAGCCGACGAGGCCGACGCAGAGCAGGACGAGCGGGCCGAGGAGTCGCAGAAGCCGCACGTGGTCTCCCGGGAAAGAAGAAATGGACTCGGATCCGACGCGAACGACGGACCCCTCCCAGTATGCCGGTTCAGTCGCCGCAGGGCTCGGAGCAGGTGGGCGTGCCGTCGAGCTGGCTGCGCACGGCGGCCACCCGCTCCGCCACGTCCTCCACCAGCGTGGTGCGGACCGCGTACTCCCAGCCGTCGACCGTGAAGTAGTCGCAGTCGGCGTCCGCGGCGCAGGCGGGCGAGTCCGGCTGGTAGTACCGGTCGGCGACGATCCAGGGCCGCATCGCGTCGGCGCGCGCGTGGATCCACGACGCGAGGGCGTCGGCGTCGTAGACGTCGTCCACGAACGCGCGCACGGTGGCGAGGTAGGCCCCCTCCTGGTGCTCCACGAGCCACGCGGCGATGGACGGGCCCGCGCGGTTGCTCGCCCAGCAAGGGTGGCCGCCGAGGATGTCGCCCGGGCACCGGCCGGCCGAGTAGTCGACGATGTCCACGAAGGCGATGTCGCGGTCGAAAGGCACGACGCGGAAGCCGTCGGGGTGGTCGTACAGCAGGTGGTTCTTGTGGTTGCCGAACATCCCGTCGTAGTCGGGGATGGACAGCTCCACCGCGATCTCCCGCAGCCACTGCTCGACGTTCAGGAGGTCGTCGATGCCGTCCTGGATCTCTGCGGTCGGGGCGCCCTCGTCGATGCGGCTGCCGAGCAGGAGCAGGTCGCGCAGCCGGCCGGGCTGATCGGGGGACGTCCCCGCCTTCGGCTCGTAGTCGCCGACCCAGTTGCCGGACTCGTCCCAGCGCTCGTGCCAGTACTGATCGCCGTCCGACTCGACCTTCCAGTAGTCGCCGTCGGGGGCGCCCGGGAAGTGTTGGTTCAGGAACCGCTGGGTGTCGGCCTCCTCGATGAGGCTGAACAGCCCCTCGTACTCCCCGTCGAGGCAGAGGCGCGCGTGGCTCGAGCGCGGCGCCTCCACCCCGAACTCGCGGGTCAGCTTCTGGGCCAGGACCTCGCGCAGGTACTCCGAGTCGCTGCCCTCACGCGCGATCAGGTTGAAGGTCTGCTGGCCCGCGATCTCGTGCTCCTCGCCGAACGCGTCCAGGGAGATCTTCAGGCTCGGCTTCTCCGCCAGGCGACGGGCCCGGCACGCGTCCATGGCGCCGGGGACGGGGTCGTCGTGGTCGTAGAAGTGAGCGTAGATGGTCGTGCGTCCCCGGAACCGCACGCCGACGTTCGGGTACCGCACCCCCTGGAAGACGAGGTCGGCCGGGCTGTACTGCTGGAGCACCTCGGGCACGTCGTCGAGGTGGTCGCGGCCCCAGAGGTAGTCGGCGTACGCCTTCGCCTTCTCGCACATGTCGCCGTAGGTCGGGCCGGGGAGCTCGAGCTCGAACAGCGCCAACGCGTCGTCGGCGTACAGGGAGGCGGGATCGCCGGTCGAGACCGGGCTGATCTCCGGGACGTCCACCGTCGCAGTGCAGCCGCTCCCGGGGATGCCCACCGTCGCCGGCGGCTCGTCCGCGACGCAACCCGAGGCAGCGAGGACGACGGCGAGCGCCACGGTCGAGGGGGAACGCATCGCCGCAGCCTAGCGTCCCCAGTCGGGGTTGACGGGGCCGATGCGTGCACCTAGACCGGGCGGCGACTGCTCGGCGGGCATCGGGGACTTCCAGCAGCCCATCTCCCTGCAGGCGACCGTGGAGGTCGGAGTCATCCCGGCGTGGCCCGGCGGCCTGCTGAACGGCGCGTCGGAGGACTGCACGACGTTCGAGGGCGTGACCTGGTGCTGGTCCGGTTACAACGGCGACCAGACCCCCGGCGGCTTCGGCCAGGAGTGGATCGAGGTGCGCGGCGACACCAACCGGGAGCTGTTCCTCGAGGCCTTCGGCTACGAGGCGGGCGCGGCGACGGTCGACTACGAGTTCTTCGGCGTGCCCACCTGCAACGAGATCGACGAGGGCACCTTCGCCCAGTACCTGTCCTGGTACACGGTCGAGGAGGTCGGCGTCATCCCTGTGGGCAAGGCGAACGTGAACGTGAGCCTCGAAGCCGCGGCGGGCGCCGACATCGACATCCAGCTGTTCCACGGGTCCACGCCCATCGTGCAGCGGGGGTCGCGGACGGCGCGGGGTCCTGTCACACGTCGACCTGGTGCGAGTCGGAGGGCTCGGCGCCCACGGACTGCGCGGCGCTGATGCACATCGCGGTCCCCGGCTTCTGGGGCTGCTCCGAGTTCACCTGCGGCGATTCTTCGCTGGGGGCCCCCCAGTGCCCTCCGAACTCCGGTCGGCCTCGGCCCGAGGCCTCCCTGCGCGCGCTTTGTGCGCTTGCCCCCCGGGCCGTGAGTGTTCTTTACCTTTCTTCACGCAAGGGCCGACGGGGCCCGGCGTACCTCCCTTCGACGCAGACGCGGGAATCAACCCGCAGCGTCGGAGCGAACAAGCGTGGCCTTTCACCGCACCCCCGTCCAAGCCTCCCATCCCGTCGCCTGGAGCCTGCCCGTCCTCCCCGTCTTCTTCGCGGGGGTCCTCGGCATCGCCGCCCTGGGCTTCGTCTTCAGCCACCCCTTCCTCGTGATCCTGGGGCTCTGCTTCCTGGGCTCCGGCCTGCGCCGTCGGCGCTGGGGTCGGACTTGGGGTCGCGACTGGCGGTGGGCGGATCAGGACCTCCCCGACATGGCCCGGTTCCGCCCCCGCCGGGGACGGTCCAGCACCGCCCGGCGGGCCCACGATCGGGCGGCGTCGGCCGTGGACCGCAGCACCGGCCTCGACGAAGGCAAGCGCGCCGAGCTGAAGGCCACCCTGGCGGGCGGTCTGTCCGAGGTCGAGGCCCTGCTCGAGGCCGAGGCGCGGCTCTCTCGCGCCGGCGAGGACGACTTCCGCGGCGTGGGGCGCAAGGCCCGCGAGCGCGCCGAGGGGTTCGAGGCCGACTGCCGCAAGCTCGAGGCGTCGCTGGCCGCCCTGGAGATCCAGGACCGCGGCACCGACGGGCTCGACGCGGTTGCTGCGGCGGCCGAACAGCTGGCGGGCCGCGTCGCCGCGACCGATGAGGTCGACGCCGCGGTCTGAGCCCTACCGCGGCGCTCCCCAGGTCGTCTCGGCGGTGAGCGTCGGGGCGACCGGGAGCGGGCCCGCCTTCCACGCCGAGATCAGCTCCACCGCCCGCAGGTGGATGGTGTCCTTGTCGGCGCCCGCGGGGGTGAGCTTCACGATGCGCCCGCGGAGCGGACCGTCGAGCACCGTCGCCATCTCGCGCGACTCGTCCACGAACACGACCAGGCCGCCCCCGCTCGGGGACGTCGCCGCCAGCAGCCGTCGGCCCCCCTCCTTGTCGAGTGTGAGGCTGACGCGGGTGCCCTTCCGCATCGCCTCCAGGTAGCTCTCCTCCACGTCGCGGTCGGTGAAGACCGGGGCGCCGGTCCGCGCCCACGTGGCCGGGTCGGCGCCCTCGGGGGCGATGTACAGAGCCAGGGAGTACGGCTTCGTGAGCAGGCGGGTCAGGGCGGGGCGCGTGAACTCGTCCAGGGGACCGACGCGTAACGTGGTGGTCGTGCCCGCCACCGTGGCCTCCGACCAGCGCCAGCCCGCGGGCTCGATGCGCGACCGGAGCACCACGAGGGCCGCGTCGACCTGGGCGGGGGTCGTGCCGGCCGGGAACTCGAGCGTCAGCTCCGCGCCGCCGGGGGGCGCCGAGCGGTCGTAGAACGAGCAGCCGACGCAGAGGACCGAGAGCAGGAGCAGGAGCGCGAATCGGGGCACGGCGCCGGACCCTATCAGGGGGTGGCCGGTAGGGTGCGGCCATGGCGAAGACTTGGGAGAGCCCGGCCGGGGACTTGGAGCTCGCCCGCGGCGACGGCGGGGACCGCGACCTCCAGGCCTGGGACGGGACCGACGCCCACCTGGTCGAGTCCCTCGAGGGGACCGACGGACCGGTGCTCGTGGTCGACGACCGCTTCGGGGGCCTCGCCCTCGCCTGCGCGGAGCGGTGCGTGGGGGTGTGGGCGGACCACGCCCCGGCCCGGGTCGCCCTCGCCGCCAACGCGGCCCGCAATCGACGGACGTCGCCCCCGTTCGTAGCCTCCACGTCCCAGGTCCCCGGGGCGGCCGTCGTGCTCGCCTGCCTCCCCCGCGGGCTGCGTCGGTTGGAGTGGCTGGCGGCCCGGCTGGCGGCCCTCCCCGAGGGCACTCGGTACTTCTTCGGTGCGCGCAGCAAGGACGTCCAGCGGAGCGCCGTCGCCGTGGTGGAGGCCGCGCTGGGGCCGGCGTCCACGGGCCTCGCGAAGCACCGGTCGCGGCTCATCTCCGCCGTGCGCGACGGCCGCGTGGCCCCCGAGCCGTCCCTGCGCACCTGGGAGGTCGACGGCCTCGTCGTGCGCGGCCTGCCGGGCGTGTTCGGGGAGGCGAAGCTGGACCCCGGGGCGGCCGCCCTGGTCCCCGCCATCGCCGCGTGGGATGCCGAGACGGTCGTCGATCTGGGGTGCGGGACCGGCGTGCTGGGCGCCGTCGCCGCGCGTCGGAACCCGGCCGCGACGGTGGCCTTCCGCGACGCCTCCTTCCTCGCCGTGGAGTCCGCCCGCCGCACCTGGGAGGGCGGAGGCCTCGGGCCGCGCGCCACCTTCGCCGCCGCCGACGTCCTCGACGGGGTGCCCGACCGCTCCGTGGACGTCGTCCTGTGCAACCCGCCCTTCCACGCGGGCCGCACGATCACGCGCGTCGTCGCCCACCGGATGATCCGCGAGTCCGCGCGGGTTCTTCGCCCCGGCGGGCGCCTCGTGCTCGTCGGCAACCGGCACCTCGGCTACCACCAGCGGCTGCCGAAGCACTTCGGCGCCGTCCGCCTCGCCCGGTCGGACCGGCGCTTCGTCGTCTTCGAGGCGACCGGGCCTCGATGACCGAGGCGACGCGACCCGGGGCCCGTCGGTCCTCATGGATCTTGCTCCGCAGGCCGGCCCCGGGTAAGACGCTGCGCTCGGAGACCACCGCGTGAGCGACCAAAGACACGGCCCCGGCGACGCGCCGCTGCCCGACGAGGACACCCGCCTGGTGGCCGCCGTGCGCGGTCCGCTGTCCGTGCGCGCGCAGCTCGCCGGCGCCCGCCTGTTCGTGGTGGGCGGCACCGGGTTCCTGGGCAAGGTCTGGCTCTCGCTCCTCCTCCACCGCTTCCCGGACGTCGAGCACGTCTACCTGGTGGTGCGCGAGAAGGCGGGGCTGTCCTCCGAGGAGCGCTTCTGGTCCGAGATCGCCCCCAGCGGCGTGTTCGACCCCGTGCGCGAGCAGCACCCGGGCGCGGCCTTCGAGGCCTTCCTCCGCAGCAAGATCACCGCCATCGCGGGGGACGTGAGCGAGCCCATGGGCGGCGTCTCGGACGACGTCCGGGCCGCCCTCCGCGGCAACCTGACGGCGATGATCAACGCCGCGGGCGTGGTCGACTTCACCCCGCCGCTGGACGAGGCCCTCAAGGTCAACGCCTTCGGCATGCAGACCCTCGTCGCGCTGGCCCAGGACCTCGGCAGCCCGCCGCTCATGCACACGTCCACGTGCTTCGTGGCGGGCAAGCGCACCGGTCAGGTGGACGAGGTCCACCCCTTCGACCACCCGTTCCCCCGCGCCGACGAGCTCGACCCGAGCCACTGGGATCCCCAGCGCGAGATCGACGAGTGCGGCGACGTGGTGGAGAGCGTGCGCCACCGGGTCGGTGACTCGTTCCGCCAGAGCGACTTCCTGGCCACCGCCAAGGAGAATCTCATCGCGCGCGGCGAGCCCGCGCGCGGGACGGCCCTCGAGGACGAGCTCGCCAAGGTCCGACGTCGCTACGAGGCGAAGCGGCTGGTCGACGCGGGCATGGAGCGCGCGGACTTCTGGGGGTGGCCGAACACCTACACCTACACGAAGTCGCTCGGCGAGCAGGTGCTCTGCGCCTCGGGCCTGACGTTCACGATCGTGCGCCCCGCGGTGGTCGAGTCGTCGCTCAGCTACCCGGTGCCGGGGTGGAACGAGGGCATCACCACGTCCGCCCCGCTCACGTACCTCGGCGTCGCGGGCATGTGGAGCGTCCCCATGGGGACCGACTCCATCCTCGACATCATCCCCGTGGACACCGTGGCGGTGGGGATGCTGCTCGCGCTGGCCGAGCTCCTGGAGGGCCGGGCGCGGGCGGTGTACCAGTTCGGGACCAGCGACCTGAACCCGCTCAAGGCCCGTCGGCTCGCCGAGATGACGAGCCTGTACAAGCGGCGCCACTACCGTCGGGGCACGGGTCGCCCGGCCGTGGACTTCCTCCAGCGGAGCTTCGGGAGCACGCCGATCACGCTCGAGCAGTACAACCGCTACGGGGCTCGACCGGTCGCGGAGACCACGGGGCGGCTGTCGAAGCTGCTCTCTCGGGCCGCCCGCGCGAACCCCCTCGCGAAGCCCCTGTTGAAGCCCGCCGCGAAGGCGCTCGACGTCGTCGCCAAGACGCACGACCGCATGGCGTTCATCAGCGAGCAGTACATCCCCTTCATCGCGATCCACTCCTATCGCTTCTCGTGCCGCAACACCCGCGCCGCCCACGCCCGCCTCGTGGACGATGAGAAGCCGCTCCTGCCGTGGTCGCCGGAGACCCTGGACTGGCACGACTACCTGCTGAACGCCCACCTCCCCGGGGTCGAGAAGTACGTCTGGCCGCAGATCGAGGCGAAGCTGCAGCGACCCAAGAAGGCCCTGCGTCGCCACGACGACCTCGTGTCCCTCCTCGACGAGGCGGCCGAGCGCCACGGCCACGCGCCCGCGCTGCTGCTCCGACACCCGGACGGCATGCAGCGTGTGTCCTACGCGGACCTGCGCGGGCGGGTCGCGGCCACGGCGGCGCGGCTCCGGGCGTCGGGCCTCGAGCCGGGGGACCGGGTCCTGCTCGCCGGCGCCAACCACCCCGACTGGGTCGTCGCCTGGTTCGCCGTCCTGCGGGCGGGCTGCGTGGTGGTCCCCGTGGAGCCGGGCCTCGCCGAGGAGATGGCGGTCAACATCGCCACGTTCGCCTCGGTGAAGGCGGCGCTGCTGGACGCGGGGGCCGTCGACGCCTTCGGCCATGTGCTGCTGGTCCCCATCTACGACCTGCACGACGCCACCGGTCCGGGCCACGACGGCGGACTCCCGGAGCACCTGCCGGGACCGGACGACACGGCCTCGATCCTGTTCACGTCGGGCACGACGGGGGTGCCGAAGGGCGTGATGCTGTCGCACGCGAACTTCACGTCCCTGCTGGCGTCCCTCGCGCGGATCTTCAAGCTCGGCCCGAAGGACCGCGTGCTCTCGGTGCTGCCCCTGCACCACACCTTCGAGTTCACCTGCGGCCTGCTCCTGCCCCTCGCGAGCGGCGCCCAGGTGCTGTACCTCGACGAGATCTCCGGCGAGGCGCTGCTCTCGGGGCTGCAGAACGGCCGCATCACCGGGATGGTCGGGGTGCCGGCCTTGTGGGAGCTCCTCGAGCGTCGGATCCGCACCCAGGTGAAGGAGCGCGGCCCCCTGTTCGCCACGGCGTTCGACCTCGGGCTCGAGCTCAACCGACTGCTCGGCGCGCGCCTCGGGCTGGACATCGGAAAGACCCTCTTCGGCCAGGTCCACGACCGCCTCGGAGGCAACATCCGGCTCCTGATCTCGGGGGGCGCGGCCCTGCCGAAGGACACCCACAAGTTCTTCGCGGGGCTCGGGCTCCACCTCGCCGAGGGGTACGGGCTCACGGAGGCCGCGCCGGTGCTCACCGTCAGCGAGGGCAAGCCGGGCGCCCGCTCGGGCAACGTCGGTCGGCCGATCCCCGGCGTCGAGCTGATGATCCGCGCCCCGGACGACCAGGGCGTCGGTGAGGTCCTCGCGAGGGGGCCGAACGTGATGTCCGGGTACTTCGCCGACCGGGAGGCCACGGCCGACGTGCTGGACGGCGACGGCTGGCTGCACACCGGAGACCTCGGTCGCTTGGACGCGAAGGGTCGGCTCGTCCTGGTCGGTCGCGCCAAGGACGTGGTCGTCACGGCGTCCGGCGAGAACATCCACCTGGACGACGTCGAAGACCGCTTGGGGGCCATCCCCGGGGTGCGCGAGTACTCGCTGGTGGGGCTGCCCCTCGACCGCGGGGGCGAGCGGCTGGGGATGCTCGCCGTGCCCGATCTGGACGACCAGGCCACGGACGCCGACCGTCGGCTCGCCTTCGACGTCGCGCGGTCCTCCATTCGGGCGGCCGCGGCCAAGCTGCCGGTCGTCTCCCGGCCCGCGGTAGTGCACCTCGTCTCCGCGGATCTCCCGCGCACCGCCACCCGCAAGGTGAAGCGCAAGGAGGTCCGAGGCGTGCTCCAGCGCATCGAGGAGGCGGCCGCCGCGGCTCGACCCGACGGCGGCGACGTCGCGGAGCCGGTGCGTCGGGCCGTCGCCCTGGTCGCGGGCGTGGACGTGGACGCCGTCGGCTCCGGCACCCGGCCGACCGAGGACCTGAACTTCGACTCCCTGATGTACGTCGAGCTGTCGGCGGCGCTGGAGACGCTGCCCGGCGGGGGCCCCGCGGTGGCCGCCCTGGCGGAGTGCGGCACGGTGGCCGAGATCGCGCAGCTGGCGGGGGAGTCGACGGCCGTCGTGGTCGCGCCGCGTCGGTCGGCGCCGGCGGGGGAGGACAAGGTCGTGGTCCCCGGGCCGCTGATCGCGCCCCTCAAGGCGATCCTCACCTCCGCGCAGCACGAGATCTACCGCTCGCTGCTGGACGTCACGGTCACGGGGCGCGCGCACATCCCCCGGAACCGCCCCACGATCGTGGTCAGCAACCACACGTCGCACCTCGACATGGGGCTCGTGAAGTACGCCCTGGGCGAGTACGGCCGAGACATGGTCGGGCTCGCCGCGGCGGACTACTTCTTCGCCGGAAACAAGTGGAAGGTCGCGTACTTCGACCAGCTCACGCAGCTCGCGCCCGTGTCGCGGGACAAGGGGTTCCGGCACAGCCTCCGCCAGGCCGTGGAGGTCGTGGATCGGGGCCACGTGGTGCTGATGTTCCCCGAGGGCACCCGCCGCGTGGACGGCGCCCTGGACGAGTTCAAGCCGCTGGTCGGCAAGCTCGCCCTCGAGACCGGCGTGGACGTGCTGCCCCTGCACCTCGGGGGCGCCTACGACGTGCTCCCCAAGGGCGCGGTGGTCCCCAAGGGGCGCACGCTGAAGGTCCGCATCGGGCCGCCGGTGGCTGTCTCCGACCTGCGGCGGCTCACCGAAGGCCTGAAGCCCTCCGAGGCGGCGCGGGCGTCGTCCGGGCTCATTCGGTCGGCGGTCGAGGCGCTGTCGCGGGGGTCGTTCTTCGACGTCGCGGCGCTCACCGAGCTCCCGCGCGACGCGGGCGAGGCCCCGAAGGACCCGCTGATCGAGCTGTTCACGGGGCTGCCCGCGCGGGTTCGGGCGGACCAGCTCGATCCGCCCACGTCCTGGTACTTCAAGCTGGGCGACGGCGACGACAAGAAGTGGACGGTGGTCGTCGACGGCGGCGTCACGGTCACGCCCGGGCGCCCGCCCACGGGCAAGGCCGACTGCGTCGTGAAGACGCACCCCGAGATGATGGTGAAGATCATCGCCGAGGCCTACGCGCCGACGGTCCCGGAGTTCATGGGCGGGACGATCAAGACCAACGACATCCCGCTCCTCATGCGGTTCGCCCAGGTCTTCGCGCTCGGCACCGGCGGCGACCCGACCCCCGAGCCGTCGCCGCCGGAGGAGCTCGCGCGGTGAGGCTCCTGCTGACGGGGGGGACCGGGTTCCTCGGTGGGCACCTCACGGCCCGGCTGCGTCCCGACCACGACGTGGTGCGCTTGGTGCGTCGCGACGGCGGGGACGGAGACCTGCGCGGCGACGTCCTCGATCTCGACTCTCTCACCGCGGCGATGGAGGGCTGCGACGCTGTCGTACACGCGGCGGGCGGGGTCGGTCACGCGCCCGCGGACGCCTCGCGCATGTACGACGTACACGTGACGGGCACGGAGAACGTGCTCGCGGCGGCGCGGTCGGCGGGGGTGAAGCGAGTCGTACACGTGGGCTCGTCCGGGACGGTCGCGGTGTCCTCGCGGCCGGGGCACGTGGGCGTCGAGACCGACCCGGATCCGCTCGAGGTGGTGGCCCGCTGGCCGTACTACCGCGCGAAGCTCTTCGCGGAGCAGGCGATGCTCGCGGCCGACGATCTGGACGTCGTGGTGCTGTCGCCGTCGCTGCTGCTGGGGCCCGGCGACGAGCGGGGAGGGGCCACCCGGGCGGTCCGGTACCTCCTGGACGGAGACGTGCCCGCCGCGCCGCCGGGCGGGATCTCCTTCGTGGACGTGCGCGACGTGGCGGACGCCGTCGCGGAGGCGCTGGATCGGCACGCGCGGGGTCGGTTCCTGCTCGGAGCCGCCAACTGGACCTTCGCCGACTTCTACGCGCGCATCGCCCGCATCGCCGAGGTCCCTGCGCCCGCCGTTCGGCTCCCCAAGGCCACCCGGCGGCTCCTCGGCCTGCTCCCCGGCGTCGATCCCACCCGCCTCGAGCTGGGGCCCCTGGGCGGCTTCGGACGAGCGACGCGCGAGGACCTCGAGTTCGGCTGCTACTGGTGGTGGGTGGACAGCGGGCGGGCGCGCGCGGAACTGGGGTGGACCCCCCGGGATCCCGGACGTACCCTCGCGGACACCATCGAACACATCCGGGCTGAGCCCCACGGCAGAGGTACCCCATGATCCGCACCCTGAGCATTCTCTTCGTCTCGAGCATCGCCCTCGTGGCCACCCCGGCCCTCGCCTGCGAGAAGGCCGACGCCGCCGAGACGGCCGCCAACATCGACAAGGCCGAAGCCGAGCCCCAGCTGACCTACGCGGTCGTGTCCGTGAAGGACGTGAGCTGCGCCGGCTGCTACGTGCCGATCCGCCAGGAGCTGACGGCCATGAAGGGCATCCAGACCATCGAAGAGGGCGAGGACCTCGGCAAGCTGGTCATCGGCTACGACAAGTCCGTCACGTACACGGACGCGCAGTTCAAGGAGGCCATCAAGAAGGCCGGCTACGACTGCAGCGTGACCCTCACGGCCGAGAAGCCCGCCGAGAAGCCCGCCGCCGCGCCCGCCGAAGAGAAGAAGAACACCTAGCCGCCGTCTCCCCTCCAACCTGGAGGGCTCGCCCCGCCGCGGCTCCGTTCGCTTTCGCTCTCTCCCTGACGCCGCGCGTGACGACCCTCCAGGCGGGGAGACTCCCTGTCCGGTCATCCCATCGCGGGACGGAGGCGCGGGAGCGCAAGACGCAAGGAGCGAGGCGAAGGAGCGCACTCTGTAGTGCGTGACTGAAGGCGAGCGACGAAGCAACGCAGCGATCGCGTGGATCCGGCACGCGACGTCGAGAAGATCAACGATCCAAGCAGGCGGCGACCCGGTCTCTGAGGAGGCCGATCCCGAGGTCGCCGTCCTGCGTTTGTTCGTAGGCCCTGAGGGCCGTCTCGGCGCGGTCGCAGCGCTGTAGATCGACGAGCAGGGGGATGCCGCGACCCTGGTACCAGGTGGAGCGCGGGGCGGCCGCGAGGACTTCGTCGATCCATCCGTCGTCGTGGTCCCCGAACGCCTCGGGGTGGTGCGACCACAGGAGCAACCGGGCCTCCAGCGCGTTGCCCCCCACGATGTTCTCGGGGTCGTGCAGCGGGCCCAGGACCGCCTCCGCCTCCACGTAGCTGCCCTCGAAGTGGAGCTCCTCGCCGTACTTCGCGGCCCGGCTCCGCGACTCGGGGATCTCCCGGAAGGCGGCCTCCGCTGCCACCACCGCGGGCGGGCGCCCCACCTCCGCATCGCGGATCATGCGGTCGAAGAGGCGCTCCCGCGGGTTCGGCTCCCCGTCCTGCAGCGCCACCGAGTAGCCCAGCCGCAGCACGTCGTGGCCGCGCGTGAGGATGTGCTCCACCGCCCGACGGGGCCCGGCGCCGTCGTCGAACTCGATGCCCACCGCGCGCCACTCCGGTCCGAGCGGCTCGAGGTCGAGGCGAGCGAAGTCCTTGCCCGCCGACCACAGCCGCGCCTCCTCGTGCACGTCGGGACCCTCGTCCGTGCGCACCTGCAGCGCCCCGAACAGCGTGTCCGAGCTCGACCGCGACGTGCGCCAGCCGGGCGCGCCGTGCGTGTACACCGGGAACGCGCGAAGCCGCAGGGGGACGGGGACGAGCACGCCCGTCTCATCGAGGTCCGTGAGGCTCGTCGGGCCCACGACCAGGGCGGGCCGGGCGCGCCCCAGCGGCGAGGGCACCGCCGTCAGCAGCGTCAGCACGACCGCCACCCCGAGGTTGCGGACGCCCCGCGCCGCGGCCTGGGTCGCGGAGACGATCGTCTCCGGGCGCAACACCAACGCGGCCAGCCCCCCACCGACCACGCCCCCCAGGTGGGCCGAGTGCGAGATGCCCGCCCCGCCCAGCGCGCCCGCGAACGGGATCGCGAAGAACGGCAGGACGCCGAAGCCGTACCGCGCCCGCAGGCGGCGGGGGATCGCGTCGCCGAACCGGAAGCCGGTGGCGATGTGGGCGCCCAGGAGCCCGTACGCGAGCATCGATCCGCCGATGACGGACGCGGGGGACAGCGCGAGCACCGCGAGGGTCCCGCAGAGCAGCGTCGCTGCGGTCACGATCGCCAGGGAGCCCGCCCCCAGCGCCTTCTCGACCCGGTACCCCGAGTAGCCGATGACCGCGAGGTTGCCCATGAGGTGGGAGCTGCCGCCGTGGCTGAACTGCGACGTCCACGGGGACCACCAGCGGCCCTCGAAGACGAGGTCGTCCAGGCTCACCCCGAGCGAGGCGGGCGGGAGCAGATCGGGCCGCACCAGCTGGGCCGTCCCCAGGAGCGCGATGCCCGCGGTGAGCGCCGTGGACGCCCAGGGGCGCGGGCCGCGGACGAGGTGGTGGACGAGCCGCGCGTCCGGGGCCTCGAACGCGTCTTCGAGCTCGGCGATGTCCCGGAGCCGCGCGAACTCGTCACCTGTCCACGGGGCGTAACGCAGCGTGTCGTCGGGGTGAGCCGTGCCCGCCCGGACGTCGTCCTCGAGGTCGGAGATGTCGACCGGCGCCTCGTCTCCACCGGCGCGGAGGATCCCTCGCGAAGTGGTCACGGTCGGTTCCCGCCGCTCAGTGCGTGCTCGGTCCGGAGAGCTCGACGGGCGTGGTCCGGTCGCGCTTGGTCGTCCCCCGGAGGATGAGGGACCGGAGCGGATCCTGCGAGTCCAGGTTCGCGACCTCCTCGAGGGACAGGTCGACCCGCGCGAGGTTCACCATGCCCATCGACCGGATCAGCGCCTCGGCGCCGGTGCCCGTCACGCGCGTCCCCTGCAGGTCCAGCTCGCCGAGGCGACGGAGGCTCCCCGATCGCGCCAGGGCCTCGGCGGCCACGTCCGTGAGGCCGAAGTGGTCGCCCAACGCGAGGCGGCTCAGGCTTCGGGTGGCGGGCGAGTTCGCCAGGGTGAGGATCGCGGCGTCGTTGAGGCCGTTGCCGGACAGGTCCAGGTCCGTGAGCGCGTCCATCCACGCCGCCGTGAGGAGCGTGGCCAACCCGTCCGGACCCACCGCGCAGTGCGCGAGGTTCAGGCGTCGCAGGAGCTTGGCGGGGCGCAGGGCGAGCTGCGTGGCCCCGTCGCCCCAGAGGCGGTTGCTCGCCAGCGACAGCGCGCGGAGGGTCTGAAACAGCGGGGAGCCCGAGATGCGTCGCACGCTGCGGGCGTCGAGGGCGCAGTCGGCGAGGTCGAGCTCCTGGAGGCCGGTCAGCGACCGCGACGTGACGAGCGCCGTGATCCCGCGCGGCCCCGGACGGTTGCCGTGGAGGTCGAGGGACACCAGGGACCGCAGGCCCTGGGCGGCCGCGATGCGGGCGAAGCCGTCGTAGTGGAGGTCCGTCTCGGCGAGGCGCAGGTCCCGGAGGTCGCGGGCATACGGTGACTCGGCGACGAGCGCCGCCTCCCGTCCGAGGTCGTTGCCGCTGAGATCGAGCCGTCGCAGGCCTCGGAGCGACGACCCCGCGAGGGCCTCCAGCCCGGGGCCGGACGTCGTCCCCGTGCGGGCGATGTCGAGCCCCTGAAGCCCGCCGAGCAGGGGGCCGTCCGCCAGCGCCTCGAGCCCCGTGGGCCCGAGCGGGTTGTCGGCGAGGAAGAGGTCCGTGAGCCGAGGAGCGCCGGTCCCCGCGCCGAGGGCGGCCGCCCCCAAGGGGCCGATCTCGTTGTTGCGCAGGTCCAGCCGCACGAGCGCGCCGAGCGTCTCGGACTCGGCCAACGCCGCGGCGCCGGCGTCCCCGATGAGCGCCGTCGCCAAGGTCAGCACCCGGAGCTCCGTCAGCCGCTCGCTCGTGGCGAGCGCGGAGGCCCCGACGTCCCCGACGTCGTTGCCCGACAGGTCCAGGCGGGCGAGGAGGGGCAGCTCCAAGCGGTCGGCGAGGCGGGCGACGTTGGCGGGGTCCAGCCCCGCGCGAGCGAGCCGGAGGCGCCGGAGGCGAGGGAAGTACGTGTCGCGCAGCCCCGCCAAGGCGATGCGCCCCACGGGGTTGCCCGAGAGCGAGAGCCGCTCCAGGCGAGGCGGGGCGCAGGCGGCCAGCGCGGCGATCACGTCGGCGTCGTCGATCCCGTTGTCGGTGAGGTCCAGCCACTCGATCCCGGCCATGTGCTCGGGCGAGCCCAGGAGGTGCGACAGCGAGTGGAGGTAGACCGGCGGTCGGTGCCGACCCCAGCGCGTCAGGTCGAGGTTGCGGACGAGGCTCCACCCCGGCGCGTCGTGCCCACAGACGATGCGGTCGACCCAGATCCAGGGCGCCGTCCGGAGCTGCGTGGGCCAGGCCCCGGTCGCCCCGTCGATGGCCTCGATCCAGGGCGCCGACGCCCCCTCGGGGAGGCGCGCGATCCAGGCGCAGATCTCGCGCCACGAGCGGGGGCTCGGCTGGGCGGCCGCCGCGGCTACGGCTTGGGGGAGGTCCAACATCGTCGCCGAGCGTCCGCCTCAGAAACGGCCGACGAGCAGCGCGCCCCCCGGCGCCGGCAACAGTCGAACGGAGACGCGACCGTCGCTCGCCTCCATGCGGTGGGCGCCGTGCAGGGCGAGGCCGCCGACGATCAGCTCGATGGTCCCCACCGCCACCATGCCCCCGGCCCAGGCGCCGCCCGCTTCGATCGACGCGTCGGCCACGTCGTTCGCCTCGGGGGTCCAGCCGCGGCTGTCCGCGTCTCGGTCTTCGAGGAGCCGGATGGCGTTGATGCCGGACACGCCGGCGCTGACCAGGTCGTAGGCGCCGAGCACGAGGTAGGGGAGGCCGAGGGCGTGCAGGATCTCGGCGTCGTCTTGGGCGGCTCCGAGGCCGATGATCGAGGCCGCGATCGGCACCGAGCGCACGATCGCGAGGGCCGCCGACACGCGGTGGATCCGCCCGGTCCGCAGGAGGATCAGCTCCGGTCCCGCGACGCTGATGCGGGTGGCGGCGTCGACCGTGCGGATCGAGTGGACGATGTGGACCGGCGCCCCCAGGAAGGAGAAGCCCAAGGAGCCGAAGCCGAGCCCGAAGCCCAGGGGCTTCATGTCGTCGCGGATCGGCTCGGGGATCGGGTTGTACGGCGGCTCTTCGGGCGCGTCGGACTCGCCCTCGTCCGCCCACGCCGCGGGCACGACGAGGAGGGTCGAGAGGAAGAGGATCCAGGGGGCCGGGCTCCGCATCTACATTCTCCAGCGTCCGAGGGGGCTCCCGAATCGGCCCGCGATCGCGAACCCTCCGGGGGTGGGCACGACCCGCACCGCCATGTCCCGGGTCTCGACTCCCTGGGCCGTCGCGGCGATCCCCAGGACGAACTCGACACCCGACAGGATGGCCATGCTCACGCCCCATCCCTGGTTGATCGTACGCGAACGAACCAGCTGATCGTTGAGGTCGGCCCCGGAGACCGAGAGCGTGTCGAGGTGCAGGGCCGAGCTGATCGCGACGACCGCGCCCGCGACGTCGATGGCGCCGAGCACCAGGTAGGCCGGTCCGATGGCGTCGAACACGTCCGGCATCGTCTTCGCGCCGGCGAGCGCCCCGATCGACCAGCCCGCCGCGATCGTGCGGGAGATGGACAGGACGCCCGATCCGATGTGCATCTCGTGGGTGCGCTCGAAGACGACGATCCCGGAGGTGCGCCAAGCCGAGTCGAAGTGGAAGCCCGCGCCCACGACGCTCACGGCGATCTCGACCGCGCCCACGCCCATGGCCGGAGGCCGCAGGTAGTCGACGGCCACCGACTCGATGTCCTGGGCGCCGGCGACCCCGGGCGTCGCGGCGAGGGCGCTCACCGAGGCGAGCAGCAGCAGGAAGCGGGGCCGCATGAAGCCCAGGATACCGCGCGGGGATGCCTGCTATACCGCCGCCACGAACCCGGAGCTCCGACATGGCCCGCACCCTCCTTCGGCTCAGCCTCTCCGTCGTCCTGCTCGCCGCCCTCGGCTGCCCGTCCGCGGACGTAGTGACCGACGACGACGACGGGGGCGACGACGACGCCGGGGACGACGACGACGCCGGGGACGACGACGACGCGGGCCCAGGGGCCGATCCCGCGCCCCTCGCCGAGCTGAGCGACGGGGAGTGTCCCGATCTCGGCACGCCGGGCACGAAGACCTTCCGGTCGGGCGGTCTGGAGCGCGAGGTCATCGTCCTGTTCCCCACGGATCCTCCCTCGGAGATGCCGGTCCTGTTCGTGTGGCACGGGCTGGGAGACACGGCGGCCAACATGGCCGGCTGGCTGCGACTCCAGTCCTTCGTGAACGACAACGACGCCATCGCCGTGGTTCCGAGCAGCACCGGAAACTTCGTCATCGAGTGGGACTACGCGAACGACGGGGCCGAGGATCTGGCGCTGTTCGACGACCTGCGGACGTGCCTCGTGAACGAGCTCGAGGCCGACGTCCGTCGGTTCTCCTCCACCGGCTTCTCCGCGGGGGGGGTCTGGACGAGCGCGCTGTCGATGCACCGGTCCACGTCGCTGGCGACGATCGTCCCGATGTCCGGTGGCCTCGTCACCGGCCTCGGGTACAGGACACCGGAGTACACCTTCCCCGCCCTCATCGCCAGCGGCGGGTTGGGCAACGACACCTGGGGCGCGGGCGCCTTCATGCAGGACTTCGCCCGGTCGTCGGACGCCTTCTCGGAGGAGCTGCGCGACGACGGCCACCTCGTCCTGCGCTGCAACCACGGCGGCGGGCACCAGCCGTCCCAGCACGCGGTGACCTTCCTCGAGGACTGGGCCCTGACCCACGAGTTCGGCGCGCCGTCCCCGTACGCGGACGGAGACATCTCCGACCTGCCGGACGAGTGCGGTTGGGAGGAGTGAGCTGCCCCAGGCGCTCCCCGACGTCGATCTGAGCGCGCTGCCCGGCCTCCTCGGCTGGGCGGGCGAGGGCTCCGAGGGACTCATCCGCGCCACCACGGTGCGCTACCTCCACTGGACGTCGCGACGGCTGGGGGCGCTCTTCGCCTCGATCGTCGCGTCGGACCACCCGCGGGCGGCCGAGGTTCGCGCCGCCGTCGATCCGCTGCCCGACCCGGTGTTCTTTCGGCTGCTCGTGGCCCCCGAGGTCTTCTCCGTCGTGGCGGGCACGTCGGGGCGGTCGCCCGACGACCTGGTCGACTTTCTCATCGGGGCGCTGCAGGCCGAGCGCGGGGGCCCCGGCTGGACCGCGGTGGGGGACGTGGAGCACGGCGGCAGCGGGGCGGCGCCGCGGCTGCCGGGAGGCACCCCCGTGGACGCGCACAGCCCCCACGCCCTGCGGTTGGTGGAGCCTCGATGCGGGCCGGCGCTGCCCTGGGACGACGGCGTGGAGCCGGTGGTGGAGGGGCTGGCCGAGGCGGTCGGTGTCTTGCGCTCGACGGCGCCCGCGGCGGCGCGGCTGGTGAAGGACTTCACGCGCGTCGTGGTGCTGAGGCGCGACGGCGAGCACCCCGACGTCTTCCGATCGTCGTCCACCAACGCGGTCGTCGGGCGCACGCTGCTGGTCAACCCGCACCTGCCGTCGGTGAGCACCGCGGACCTCGCCGACGCGCTCCTCCACGAGGCGATCCACCACACCCTGTACATGGCGGAGATCGCGGCGCCGATGATCCTCGACGCCCCCGCCTGCGCCGACGTTCGGCCCGAGTCGCCGTGGACGGGGAACACCCTCACCGCGCACAGCTACCTGCACGCCTGCCTCGTGTGGTTCGGCCTGCTCCGCCTGTGGGAGCGGGCAGGCGCGGACGGCGCTGAGCGGGCCGCGAGGCTGCGTGCGGGGTTCGCGCACGACCTCATGGCGCCCCTGCGGTCCGTGGAGGCCGCCCTCGACCCGGCGGTGCCGGCGCTGCTCGCCGAGGTCGGAGCGGCCGCGCGGGCATGACCGCCTGGTTGTTCCACGGGTTCACCGGATCGGGGCCCGACTGGGACCCGTTGCTCCAGCGACTGCCTGCGATCGGCGACGTGTGGGCCCCCTCGCTGATCCCCGACCAGGGCGACCGCGGTCCGCTCCCGTTCGAGAGCTTGGACGCCGCATCCGAGGCGCTCGCGGCGCGCCCGACCGAGCCGGCGGACGTCGTCGGGTACTCCATGGGCGGTCGGCTCGCGCTCACCTTCGCCGTCGTGGCTCCCGATCGAGTGCGGTCCCTCGTCCTCATCGGCGCGAGCCCCGGCCTCGCGGACCCGCAGGAGCGAGCCGCGCGAACGGCGTCGGACGAGGCGCTGGCGGCCCGGGTCGAGCAGGTCGGCACCGCGGCTTTCGCGGACTACTGGGAGACCGTCCCGATCCTGGCGTCTCAGGCGCGCATCGAGCCCGGGGTCTTGGCGGGCCTCCGCAGGCGGCGTCGGGCGCGGTCCGCGTCGGCCACGGCGGCGGTCCTCCGGGGGTGGGGGGCGGGCGCCATGAGGCCGCTGCACGCCGATCTCGCGCGACTCGACGTCCCCGTGCTGCTCGTCACCGGGGAGGACGACCCGAAGTTCCGCGCGATCGCCGACGACATGGCGGCCGCGCTGCCTCGGGCCGAGCGATTCGACGTCCCCGGGGCCGGCCACACCGCCCACCTCGAGCGGCCGGTGATCGTCGCCCGCCGCCTCGCGGCATTCCTCGCTACCGTGCGCTCATGACGATCCGCTTCCTGCTCCTGGCCCTCCTGCTCCTCCCGCTCGCGGGCTGCCCCGGGGACGACGACGACTCGGCCGACGACGACGACTCCTCCCGGGACGACGACGACGCGGTGGACGACGACGACGCGGCGGACGACGACGACGCCGACGAGCCGGGGCCGCCCGAGCTCGAAGATCTGAACGCCGCCCTGCGGGACAACGTCGACATCGAGGCCTGCTTCCAGGCGGCTCGCGACGCGGGGGTCGATCTGGAGGACCTGGTGCTCCTCAACCTCGTGATCGAGCCGACCGGCGTCGTCTCGAGCGCGCGCGTCACCACGGCGGCCCACACGGGGACCGACCTCGACACCTGCGTCTCCACGGTCGCGCTGGCGCTCACGTTCGAGCCCTGGACGGGCAACGCGGTGACCGTCAACTACCAGTTCTTCCCCAACGCCGAATGACGCGAGACGAAAAGTCTCGTTTTCGGCGTCTACTCGGCGAGTAGGGGTCCGAAACGAGACTTTCGGTCTCGCTCAATCGAACGCGCCGCAGGTCACGGCGTCGGCGGGCGTCCACAGGCCGACGGCGGGGGCCCCCGGGACCACCGCGCGCAGGCGCCACCCCTCCGGCCCCGCCTTGCCGGACTCCACCAGCGCGACGGCGCGACCTTCGGGGGGCGGCGCCGTCATCTCCGTGCCGTCGATCGTCGCGATGTGCCTCAGCGGCGCCGACGTGGCGAGGCGATTCAGCGTGTCGCGGTACCGCCACCAGGGCGCGTCGCCGGCGGTGCTGACGCTCTCGTGCAGGAGCACGTCGCGGGCGTTGCAGGCCACGATCGCGTCCCAGATCGCCTCGCGGTTGGCGAGGAAGATCCCTGTCGCGTAGTCGGCCCGGGCCCACCCCAGCTGCGGCTCGGTGGAGGACGCGGCGGCCCACCCGCGCAGCTCGTTCCAGTCGGCCTGATCGCCGCCCGTCGCGGCTGCGGCCCGGGCGTGGGCGTCTCCGTGATGGAACTCCCAGGTGCCCGCCAGGCCGACGACCAGCAGCGCGATCGCGGCGACTCCGCGACCTCGGGGGAGCGCCCGAACCCCCGCGGCGGCGGCGACGGCGAGCACCGGGACGACGGAGATCAGCCAGCGGTCGTTCAGCGCGGGGAACAGCCGGTGGATGACCAGGACGTCCCCCACCAGCACGCAGGCGACCAGCGCCAGCCCCGCCCGGGAGCGGACGGCCCACACCAAGACCGCCGCGCCCACGACGACGGCGAGCGCCGGCCCCAACGCGCCCAGCACGAGGCGCACGGGCAGGAACACAAGGGCCTCCCCGAGGGGCCCGCCGCTCAGGAACAGGATGCGATGGAGCGTCTCGAGCGGGCTGCCCCCGCCGGCTTGTTCCACCCCATACCCGGTGCCCGCCATGGCCATCAGGGACTTCGACGACATGGAGAAGAAGAGCCCCACGCCGACCGTCGCGACGACGGCGGCGACCCCGGTCGCGACCCACGGCCTGCGGTCGTCCCGCTTCGTCAGGAGCACGCCGAGCACCAGGGGAGGGGCCAGCGGCACGGCCGTCCACTTGCCGGTGCAGGCCAGCGCGAAGCAGAGCCCGGCGGCGAACCCGGACGCGATCGGTCGCTTCGTCCCCCAGCCCAGGAGGGCGGCCGCCGCGGCGAACAGGAACGCCGTCATGGGCAGGTCGTAGAAGTAGCCGAGGGCGGTGCCGTGGACGGCCGGGAAGGTCGCGACCGCGGCGGCGGCCAGGGCCCCGGTCGTCCGGTCCTCGGTCACCGCGGCGCCGATCACGCCCGTCGCGGCCACCAGGATCAGGAGCCAGAGCAGCCCGAACCGCTCGACGGTGCCGGCGTCACGGCCGATCGCGTCCCCGAGCGGCACCGCGATCCAGTGGATCAGGGGCGGATATCCCTGGTCGGCGGCGACGATCCAGTCGAACGCGCCGCCGCGGCCCTCGGCCCGGATGAGCGCGGTCTCGGCGCGGACCAGGTGGTCGGTCCAGTAGGTGCCGGAGGCGGCGCTTCGGTTGAGCGCGCCGTCGTAGGGACGGGCGAGGACGATCGCGCAGACGATCGCCGTGACGAGCGCCGCCGCCGCCCAAGGCAGGCGGGGCTGCAGCCGGTGGGCGGGACTCAACGACCTGCGTTCAGTCGCTCGAGCCCGCCTTCCCCAGGGAGTCGAACGCGCGCAGCAGCTCGATGGGGATGGGGAGCACCACGGTGGAGTTCTTCTCCGCCGACATCTCGGTCAGGGTCTGCAGGAAGCGGAGCTGGATCGTGATCGGCTCCTTGGCCATGGTCCCGGCCGCCTCGGTGAGCTTCACCGACGCCTGCAGCTCGCCTTCCGCCGCGATGACCTTCGCCCGTCGCTCTCGCTCGGCCTCGGCCTGCTTCGCCATCGCGCGCTGCATCTCGTGCGGCAGGTCGATGTCCTTGACCTCGACGTTGCTGATCTTGATGCCCCAGGCGTCGGTCGCCTCGTCGAGGATGCTCTGGAGCTGGCTGTTGATCTGGTCGCGGTTCGACAGCAGCTCGTCGAGCTCCGCCGTGCCCGCGACCGACCGCAGCGTGGTCTGGGCGAGCTGGGAGGTCGCGAACCAGAACTCCTCGACCTCGATGATCGCCTTCTCGGGCTCCATCACGCGGAAGTACACGACCGCGTTCACCTTCACGGAGACGTTGTCTCGCGTGATGACCGCCTGGGGCGGGATGTCGAGGGTGACGATCCGCATCGACACCTTCTCGAGCTTCTCCACGAACGGGATGAGCAGGATGATGCCGGGCCCGCGGGTGCCCACGTAGCGGCCGAGGCGGAACACGACGCCGCGCTCGTACTCGCGGAGGATCTTGACGGCCGACGTCAGCACGATGAAGCCGAAGAACAGGATCGGGATTACAAAGCCCACGGGATCTCCTCCTCAGGGCTCGGACGGGCCGTCGTCGACGGGCACCACCTCGAGCTCCAGTCCGCGGATGTTCAACACCCGCACGTATGTGCCGGCCTCCACCGGCGAAGCGCTGCGGGCGGACCACAGCTCCGAGTGCACGAGCACCTTGCCCGTGGCGCGGCCGCCGGGGATGGCGACCCTGACGGGACCGACCTCGCCGACCATGCCCTCGGAGCCGCCCACGACCTTGCGTGTCTGGCCCCGATAGACGAGCCATCCTACCGCCAGCCCGAGCAGGGCGGTCAGCAGGGACACGACGACGATCGCGGTGGGGTCCACGGCGACGTCGAACTCGGGGGTCTTCTCCACGAGGAACACGCCCCCCAGGGCGATCGCTCCGGCGGCGCCGATGGCCGCGATGCCCATGGCGCCCACGTAGACCTCCACGAAGAGCAGGGCGAACCCCACCAGGACGAACACGATCGCGAGCAGGTTCACCGGGATGGCCGACAGACTGAACGCGAACAACAGGAGGCAGATGGATCCGACGGCCGCGGGCACGATGACGCCGGGGCTCTGGAACTCGATGTACCAGCCCGCCAGGCCCGCGAGCAGCAGCAGGTAGGAGATCGTCGGGTTGGTGAGGAGCAGCAGGATCAGCTGCGCCGTCGTCATGGGGATGTGCTTCTTGGGCCCGGACGTGTCGAGCACGATGCGGGCCCCGCTCGCGGTCGTGACGGTGCGCCCGTGGATGGCCTCGAGCAGCTCGTCCAGGGACGCCGCCTCCAGGTCCACGACGTTCTTCTCGAGCGCCTCCTTGACGGTGATCGACACGGAGTCGCGCACCGAGGACTCGGCCCACTCGGCGTTGCGTCCTCGGGTCTCGGCGATGTTCCGGGCGAAGGCGGCGGTGTCGTTCGTGACCTTCTCGAGCATCGCCGCCTGGCTGTCCTTGCGCTTCTGCGCCTCCTCCTCGGACTCGCCCTCCTTCTCGCCCGACGGGCCGCCCATGAACACCGGGTGAGCGGCGCCGATGTTGGTGGCGGGGGCCATCGCGGCCACGTGAGCCGCCATGGTGATGAACACGCCCGCGGACGCGGCCCGGGAGCCGGTGGGGGAGACGTAGACGACGATCGGGAGCTCCGAGGCGAGCTCCGCCTTGACCATCTCGCGGGTGGCGTCGAGGGCCCCGCCGGGGGTGTCCATGACGAGCACGAGGGCGCGGACGTCGGGGTCCCTCTGGGCGGCCTCGAGGGTCTCGAGGAAGTAGGTCTGCGAGCCCCGGTTGATCATCAGGTCGTCGAACTCGACGATGGCGATGGTCCCGGGACCGGGCTCCTGGAGCGGGGCCGCCTCCGCGGAGTCGTCGTCGTCTCCCTGGGTCGCGCCGGCTTCGGAGGTGTCCGCCGGGGGAGGCTCGGACGCGTCCTGAGCGAGCGCCGCCAGGGGCGCCGCGAGGAGCAGCAGGATGGGGAGCAGTCGTCGCATCAAAGACCCAAGAACCCCTTCACCTTACCGAGCGTCTCCTCGATGGACAGGCCCGCCGTCACGAGGAAGTAGACGGCCCCACCGTAGAGCGCCGCCGCCGCCGCTGCCAGGAGGGTCGCCCCGGAAATCAGCAGACCGTCCTCCTCGAGCATGCCCACGCCGATGAGGAAGATCGTGCCCGCGGGCGCCGTGTTCGTGCCTGGGATCGGGAGGATCATGAGGCTCCCCATCAACACGACGAGCAGGCCCGGCACGAACAGGCCCCAGCGCGTCTGCACCCACCTGCCGCGGGGCTTCACCAAGTGCTCGATGCGGCTCAGGAAGCCGATCGCGGCGCCCAGCATCTTCGCGGCCGCGCCGGCAGAGAGCTCGAACTCCTCGACCTTCGCGGGGAGCCAGGGGGTCTCTCGGCCCATCATCATCTGCACCGCGAGACCTACGAGCGCGATGCCGAACGGCGTGGAGTAGCCGGGCGCCGGGACGGGCAGCGCGGACGGCAGCGACAGCAGGAGCATCGACAGGCCGAAGCCGCGGTCGCCCAGGGCCTCTCGCAGCTCGCCGAGCGTGATCGGGGCGCCCTCGTGTTCGTCGAGCACGCGCTGCAGGTCGGCGGAGAGGGCGAGGTGCTCGGCGGCTGCGGCGGGGGCGTCCATGGCGGCGAAGTGTGCCCGGTATCCTCGCAGAATGCTGCGCGCCGCCCTGCTCGGTCTCCTCGCGCTGGTCGGTTGCTCGCGCAGCCCCACCGTGTCCGGGACGCCGATGCCCGCGGCTGCCCCCGCCGAGTGGACGGATCCGGGCACCGGGCTGGCCTGGAGCGCGCTCGCGGGCGCGAGTCACCGGTTCATGAAGAACGAGGTCACCGTCGACGAGTACCGCCGCTGCGTCGAGGCGGGCGCGTGCACCGAGGAGGGCCTGCACGGCGTCCGGTGGAAGGAGATGCCCCTCACGGCCACCGAGACCTGCAACTGGACCGCCGAAGGCAAAAGCGACCACCCCGTCAACTGCATCGACTGGTACCAGGCGGACGCGTTCTGCCGCTGGGCCGGGGGTCGGCTGCCCGCGCGACGGGAGTGGCACGAGGCCGTCGCGGGCCCGGAGAAGCGGCTCTACCCATGGGGCTCCGCCCCGGCGACGTGCCACCTCGCGGTCATGTACGACGAGAAGGCCGTCGCGCCGGTGAAGGGGTGCGGCGCGCGGGGCACCTGGCCGGTGTGCAGCAAGCCCGCGGGCAACTCCCCGGACGGGCTGTGCGACCTCGCGGGGAACGTCTGGGAGTGGTCGGACACGCGCCAGGTGAAGGGCAACGCGGACGAGCCCCGCTACAACCTCGGCGGCTCCTGGCAGAACACGGCCCGACACCTCACCCACGACTTCGAGCTGGTCAACCCGCTGGCGTTCCGGCTCGACGGGCTCGGGTTGCGCTGTCGGCGCTGAGCGCCGCCCCTATTCGTCCACGACCGACAGGAACATGTTCGCGATCGCGGCGTGTCCGGCGGCGTTGGGGTGGGTGCAGCTGAGGTCGAACCAGCGCGGGGTGCCGGCGCCCCGGAAGCAGCGGGCGCGGGGGTCGTGGTTCTTGAAGCCGTGTCCGCAGAAGTGCTCGAGCATCCAGATCATGTCCATGCCGTTGTCCACGGCGATGGACATGTACTGCTCCTGGATCCAGATGACCTGCTCGGCCAGGAGGTCGGGGTCCGGGGGAGGCGACCCGAAGCCCGCGAGCGCCGCGGCGTCGCAGGAGTCGGTCTCGCCGGTGCCGTCCGTGAACTCGTACATGTTCCCGTAGATGACGTGTACGCCGTTGGGGAAGCGGTCGGGCACGCGGAACCACTCCATGGCGTCGCGGAGTTGGTTCGTGATGAGCTCGGCCTTGGCCCAGGTCGTCGTGGAGTCCACGCCGTCGATGTGATCGCCCGTGAGGCTGGCGAGGTCGTTGCCGCCCGACGTCATGATCACGAGCGTGGTCTTGTCGCGCTCCGCCTCGGGGATGCAGTCCTCGATCTGCGTGTTGTCCTGGATCAGGTCGTCGTTGCGCGCGCCCCACTTCGCGCAGATGGAGAAGTCGCCCGAGCTCATGAAGAGGCCCGTGCCGTTGAAGACGTCCACGCCGTACCAGTTGTTGAAGATGTCGGTCGTCGGCGGCTCGAGGTTGAACCGCGTGACGAGCGCCGGGACGAGGACGTTTCGATAGAACTCGGTCTCGGCCGTGCCCGCGCCCGCCGGCAGCCAGCCCCACGCCTTCAGGTCGACCCCGAAGTTGGGCACGCCGACCGTCACCGAGTCCCCCAGGAACACGACGCGCTCCACGCCCGTGATGTCCTGGTGGTTGGTGCCCCAGCAGTGGCTCCCCGCCGTCATCGCGAACTGCTCGTAGTCGGGGCCGACCACCTTCGGGTCCCAGATCTCCGGGAAGCAGAGCTCGCCGAGGGACAGGTCGGCCGCGTCGTCGTCGTCCACCGGGGCGGAGTCGTCGTCGTCCGCCGCGTCGTCGTCGTCCAGGACGGGGGCGGAGTCGTCGTCGTCGACGGGGGCGGAGTCGTCGTCGTCCGCGGGGGTGGGCTGGGGCGGCTCGTCGTCGTCCGGGCAGGCGGCGAGGAGTCCGAGGGTCGCCAGCCCGGCGATGAGGACCGAAGTGCGCGAGAACATGGGCGAAGCCTACCCGGCCGTCCGGTGTCGCGGACACGTATCGTGGGGTCGTGCGCCCGCCCCCGATCGCCGTCCTCGTCTTCGCCCTCGTCGGCTGCGTGGAGGCCCCCGACCCCGAGCCGACGCCCGATCCGCCCACCTCCCTGACGTTGATCGGCAGCCACGATCTCGGGGCCCGCGGCATGAACTCGGCCATCGCCCTCGCCGGGGACCACGTCTACATCGGCACCCGGAACGACGCGGGGCCTGTCCTCATCGTCGACGTGTCGGACCCCGCCGCGCCGGTGCTCGCGGGCGAGATCGGGGCGCCGTGGCAGGCCCAGCGCGGCATGAGCTCCCGGGAGCTTCGCGCGGTGCCGGACCAGGACCTGCTGCTCGTCCTGAACTTCTCGTGCTCCGAAGGCCTCCACGACTGCGCGTTCGAGACGGACGTGTACCCCGACACCGGCGGCGCCGCCGAGACGGACCACCTCGCCGTCTACGACATCTCGGACCCCGTCGCCCCCGTCCGCATCGGCCGCTTCGACTTCGGGAGCTCGCCCGTGTACCCCTTCGAGAAGCCGCACGAGTTCTTCGTGTGGCGCGAGCCCGGCGGAGACCGGCTGCTCGCCTGGTTCAGCACGCCGCTGGGCCCGCCGTCGCTGAAGGTCGTGGACCTCACCGACCCGTCGGAGCCGACGCTGCTCGCCACCTTCGATCCCCACGACGACGGGGGCCTCCCCGAGGGTCGCAACGGCTCGACGCTCCTGCACTCGGTGTCCGTGACGCCCGACGGATCCACGGCGCACCTCGCGCACCTGCGGGCGGGGCTCCTCACGTTGGACGCCTCCGCCGTGTCCGCGGGCGGCGACGGCCCCATGCCCTGGCGCACGCCCGTCGAAGCCCGCTGGGATCACGCGCCCCCGGAGCCGGCCGGTCCCCACACCGCCACCCAAGTGCCGGGCCGCGACCTCGTGGTGCTCACCGACGAGGTCTATCCCGTCGGCGTCATGCGCGGCTGCCCTTGGGGGTGGATGCGCCTCATCGACGTCTCGGACATCCGCGCGCCGCGCCTTGCCGACGAGTTCAAGCTCCCCGAGAACGACGAGGACTCCTGCGCCGAGGACCGGGGCCCGGAGCGGGTGAGCTTCACCGCCCACAACCCGACCATGACGCCCAGCCTGGCCTTCGTGACCTGGTACGCGGGGGGCCTCCAGGTCGTCGATCTGCGGGACCCCGAGGACCTGACCGCGCTCGCGTCGTTCGTCCCCGAGCCGCTGGAGGCGGTGACGGTGGAGGACCCCGCCCTCGGCGGACACCCCGTGGAGATGTGGAGCTATCCGATCCTGCGCGACGGGCTCGTCTACGTGGTCGACGCCCGCAACGGCCTCTACATCCTGCGGTACGAGGGCGTGGCCGAGGCCGAGCTGGTGGGGACCCACGAGGGGAACAGCTCCCTCTGAGCGCGCTCGACCTTCTCCCAGAGCGGGCCGAAGGTCAGGGCGTGCAGGAGGACGGCGTCGCCCACCGCGTTGTCGGCGAGGGCGGCCCACTCCGCGTCGAGCTGGACGAGCACGTCGGCCGCGCGCATGGACCGCAGCAGGGCGCGCTCGGTCCGGACGTCCCCGAACGCGCGGGCCGCCAAGAGCGCGAAGCCGGAGGACGCCGGGGCCGCCTCGAAGAAGGGGAGGATCGGGCCGCTGTCCACGTCCTGCACGCCGATCCAGGACGGCCCCCACTCCCGCGCGTAGGCGTGCCCGAGGGCGCCCCGGACGAGGGCATCGCGCGCCCGGTCGTACTGGTCCTGGGCGAGGGCCGGGTCGAGCAGGCGGAGGTTGGTGGCGATGAGCCAGATGCTCGAGCCCTCGGGGCCGTCCATCATGCGGCCGCCCGGGGTGAACTCGCTGCCCAGGACGCCGCTCTCGGCCTCTCGAAGGTTCTCCGACGCGTTCCGGGTCCAGCGGTCGATCAGATCGCTGTGGTCCTCGCGATCGAGCAGGTCGCCCATGCGCACCGCGACGAGCGCGTTGGTGTTGCAGAACAGCCACGCCTCGTCGGGGTAGCTCTCGGCCAGCAGGGCCGGGCTCGCCTCCATCTGCTCGACGATCGCGTCCAGGCGCTCCCACATGGGGGCGGCGAGGGCGGGCTCGTCGCGCACGAAGCGGCGGGCCGCGAGCATCAGGGCGATCTCGCCGTCCACGAACACGCTGCGGGCGGACCCGTGCCGGAAGGGAGCGTGGTCGACGTAGTCCATGAGGAAGTGGCGCTGGCCGTGGGTGGCTTCGAGGCGCGTCGTGTCGGCGATGACCTCGTCCATGACCCGAAGGAGTGTGTCGGCCTCTTCGGGCTCCGCCACGGCGCGGTCGGCGAGGGAGAGCACGAAGAACGTGCGCCACATGAAGTCCCACTCGGCGTTGAAGCCGCGCAGCTCGGAGACGGTCGCGGCGCGCGCCTCGGGATCTCCCCAGGCGGCCGACTGGCTCGCCCACAGGTCGGCCGCGCGGTGCTCCGCAGAGGGCCGGTATCCCGCGCACGTCGCCACGCACGCGGTGAGGGCGAGGGCGGTGAGGAGTCGTCGGCGGGCCGCGGGCACGATCGTACGGACAGGGTTCCGCGCCCGAGGTTCCCGGGATCCACGTCTCTGCGTCGTCGCCGGCGTAGGCTTCGCGCGTGTCCTCGATCGTGCCCGTGCGCCGGTACCGGCCAGACGACTTCGACGCGGTCCGGCGCATCTGGCTCGAGTGCGGGTGGATCGAGTCGTCCGACGAGCACAAGGCCGGCCTCCGCCACTTCCTGGACGGGGGCTCGGGCTGGGTCGCGGAGGCGAACGGGGCCGTGGAGGCGCTGGCCTACGGGGCGCCCGCGGTGGCGCGGCACACCGGCTCGGATCTGCCCGCCCAGCACGTCGCCGCCGTCACCGCCGGTCGCCCCGCGCGGGGCCGCGGCCTCGCGGGCGCCACGACGGCCAGGCTGATCGCCGAGGGGGCCGACGACGGCGCCGTCCTCTCCTTCCTGGGCATCTTCGACCAGGGCTACTACGACAAGCTCGGCTACGGCACCGGCAACTACTTCCGGTTCGCGACCATCGACCCCCGCTCCCTCACCGTGCCGCCGCCGTCGCGCGTTCCGGTCCGCCTCTCCAAGGACGACGCGGCCCGGATGATCGCCGCGCGGACCTCCCGCATGCGCGTGCACGGCGCCCTGACCTCCCTCCCCGAGGGGCTGCTGCGCGCCGAGTGGTCGTGGACGGAGGGCGGGTTCGGGCTCGGCTTCGAGGACGACCAGGGGCGCCTCACCCACCACCTCTTCGCCAAGGCGAAGGGCGAGGAGGGGCCGTACCACGTGAAGTGGTTCTGCTTCGACACCTACGACCAGCTGCTCGAGCTGCTCGGCGTCGTGGCGTCCTGGCGCGACCAGGTGATGGGCGTGCGCATGTACGACCCCCCCGGGCTGCAGCTGCAGGACCTCGTGCGCATGCCCCTGCGCGGCCTGTGGCAGCGGCGCGGATCGGACTTCGCCCAGCGTCCGGAGTCGTTCGCGTGGTGGCAGGTCCGCGTGCTCGACGTCCCCCGGTTCGTCGCCTCGATCGAGGCCCTCGAGGACGTCGCGTTCGTGGTCGAGTTGGACGACCCCATCACCCCTCGGCTGGCCTCCATCGAGGGCTCGGCGCCGTCCTGGACGGGCGTCGGCGGCTCCTGGGTCGTGACCCTCGGGTCTCCCTCCCACGCCGAACGGGGCGACCTGCCCGGCCTCCCTCGGCTCCGGGCGTCGGTCGGCGCGTTCTCCCGCCTGCTCTACGGCGTCGCGACGGCCCAGGCGCTCTCGGTGACCGACGCCCTCCGGGCCGACCCCGACCTCCTGGCCTCCATCGACCGCGCGCTGCGCCTCCCCGCCCCCAACATCGACTGGGACCTGTGAGCGAGGCGGTCATCCCCGTGGCCCTCGGCCCGTTCGACGTGTACCTGCACCAGGCCGCGGGCGCGGGCGGCATGGCGACGGTCTGGTCGGCCCGCCACCGCGCGACCACCACGCCGGTCGCGGTGAAGGTGATGCACGGCGCCCAGGCCCAGGACTCGACGTTCCTCGACGCGTTCGCTGGGGAGGTGCGCGCCGTGGCCGGCCTGGACCACCCGGGGGTCGTGCACGTCCTCGACTACGGGCGCGTCCCGGCCGACGTCGCCCAGGCGTCCGCCGACGTGCTCCCCGCGGGCAGCCCCTACCTGGTGATGGAGTACGCGTCGGGGGGCACGCTGCTGTCGCTGCCGCCCGGGGACGGACCGGGGCTGGTCGAGGTGCTCGAGGCGGTGCTCGAGGCGCTCGCTCACGCCCACGCCCGGGGCGTCGTGCACCGGGATCTGAAGGCCGGCAACGTCCTGTTCTGTGGGCCCGACGACGTCCGCCCCGGCTGGAAGCTGTCCGACTTCGGCCTCGCCGTGGGCCTCGGGGACGACCCGGCGGAGGGGGCGTTCGGCGACGGGATCGTGGGCACGCCGTCGTACATGGCGCCCGAGCAGTTCCGAGGGGACGTGCGCGACATCGGGCCATGGACCGACCTCTACTCCCTCGGCTGCCTCACCTGGCGGCTGGCGACCGGCCGGACGCCCTTCGGCGGGGGCGACGCGCGCCGATTGCGCTCCGCCCACGCGACCCGCCCGCTCCCCCCGTTCGTGCCCCGCATCGCCCTGCCGGAGGACTTCGAGCCCTGGATCCGGCGGCTGCTCCGCAAGGCCCCGCACGACCGGTTCGCGTGCGCCGCCGACGCCCTCCGAGCGCTGCGATCGATGGACTCGACCCTCGTCCCCGGGACCCGCGCCGGGGTCGATCCCGAGGAGCAGCCGACCGAGGTGATGGAGGCCGGTCCCCGGCTGGAGGGGGGCGGCCCGGCCTTCGCCGCCACCGACGGCGCACCCCGGGAGATCCCCAAGGCGCCCAACGACGGGCACCGGGTCGTCGCCTCGTCGCTCCTGGGCGCAGGCCTCGGGCTGCTGCGGGTGCGTCGGCTCCCGCTGGTGGGTCGAGAGGCGCAGCGGTCCGCGCTGTGGTCGGCGCTGGGGCGCGTGTTCCACGAGCGTCGCCCGAACGTCGCCCTGGTGTACGGCGAGCGGGGGCGCGGCAAGTCGCGGCTGGTGAGCTGGCTCGCCGAGCAGGCCTCGGAGCTGGGGGTCGCCCGCGTCCTGTGGGTGCGGCACGGGCCCACCGGCTCGCTGGCGGACGGGTTCGCCGGGGCGCTCGTACGCACGTTCGGGCTGGCGGGGCTGTCGGCGGCGGAGGCGCGCACTCGGATTCGGGCCCGGCTGGTGCACCAGGGCATCGATGACCCCCGGGAGACGGCCGCCATCCTCGCGATGGTCACGGAGGACGACGCGCGTCGCCCGGGCCCGAGCCCCGAGGAGCGCAGGGCGGTCTTCACCCGGTTCCTGGAGCGGGAGGCGTCGGATCGGCCGGTGGTCCTCGCGATCGACGATCTGCACCGCGGCGAGGCCGCCCTGGAGCTGGGCCGCGACCTCGCTCGGGAGCGGCGACGGACCCTCCCCGTGCTGGTGGTCGGCGTGTGCACGACCGAGGCGATGCGCGCCGAGAACGCCGTGGGTCGAGCCCTCCGGGCCCTGATCGACGCCGGGGTGTCGTCGGTGGAGGTCGACCCCTTGGGGGACGAGGACATCGAGCGTCTGCTCGCCGCGCTCCTGGGGCTCAGCACCGACCTCGCGGCGGAGGTGCGGCGGCGCGCGGAGGGCAACCCGCTGTTCGCCGTGCAGATGGTCGCCGACCTCGCGGACCGCGGCGTGTTGGTCGCGGGCCCCCTGGGGTTCCGCCCCGCCCAGGGGGAGTCCGCCGCGCTGCCCTCGGACATCCACGCGCTGTGGGCCGCGCGCCTCGATCGACTCTGCGCGAGGCTCCCGCCGGGGGCTCAGGACGCCCTGGAGATCGCCGCCGTCTTGGGCGAGGACGTGCACGGGGTGGAGTGGCGTCGCGCGTGCGCCGAAGCCGGCGTCTCGCCAAGGGGGCTCGAGGAGGCGCTGCTGACGTCCGGCCTGGCCCACGCCGCCGACGACGGGTGGGGCTTCGCCCACGGCCTCCTCCGGGAGAGCATCGAGGCCAGCGCCCGCGACGCCGGCCGCCTCGCCGACCGGCACCGGGCGTGCGCCGCGATGCTGGCGGCGCGGCCGGGCCGCCCCACGGACACCGACCTCCAGCGCCGGGGGCTGCACCTCCTGGCGGCCGAGGAGTGGGCGGACGCCATCCCGCCGCTGCTCGCCGCCGCCGAGCGCCTGTGGAAGGGGGAGGCGAGCCGATCCGCCGCGCGCATGCTCGACCGCGTGGACGAGGCGCTCGACCGCTTGAGCGTGGCGCAGGCGGACGTCCGCAGCCTCCAGGTTCAGGCGGTGCGGGCGATGGTCCTCCTCGAGATCGGCGACGTCCTGGAGTCGGGGACGGTCGCCCAGGATCTGCTCCGCCGGGCCGAGGAGGCCGGGGTCCCGGAGCTCGAGGGGAGAGCCCGCCTGGTGCAGGGCCGACTTCACCTCCGGGGGTATCGGTCCGAGCGCGCCCTGGACCAGTTCGACCGCGCCCTGCCGCTGCTGGAGGGGGCCCCCGCGCTCACCGTGGGCGAGCTGCATCGGCTCCGCGCCCGCGCCTACGCGCACCTGGGTCGCTTCGAGGAGGCGCACACCAGCGCCGCCGCCGCGCTGTCCCTCGCCGAGCGCCGCGGAGACGACTCGGAGGCGGGGCGGGCGCTGGCCGTGATCGCGTTCATCCACCGCCACCTGAACGACCACGATCGCGCCGTGGAGACGGTGCTCCTGGCCAACGAGCGGTTCGAGGCGGCGGGGCACCTCTCGCTCCTCGCCGACGGGTACGCCTCGCTCGCCGAGTCCCACCGCGCGTCGGGGCGGCTGACGACGGCGCTGCAGTGGTTCTCTCGCGCGGAGGAGACGTGGGCCCGCACCGGCAACCGGCACGAGCTCATGGCCATCCTCTGCGTGGCGGGCGTGCTGATCGAGCTCGAGCGGTACGAGGAGGCCCTGAACGTCATCGAGCGCGCCCGCGTGCGGCTCGATCCGCAGCCCGGCTACCTGACCGGGGCCGCCGCCGTGATCGAGCTCCAGGCCCGCGTAGAGCTGGGCGAGTGGCCGATCGTCGTCGCCCTGCGCGACGAGCTGCTCCGGCTCGAGGGCCACGATCTGCTCGCCAACCCGGACTACCTCGAGGTGTTCGAGCGGGCCCAGGAGCTGGCGACGGAGGCAGGCGAGGCGGAGACCGCGGGCGTGCTCCGAGGGCTGGCGGCGCGACTGCAGGACGCGGCATCCCGATGACCGAGCCGATGGGGCAACCTGCGCCCATGGAGCGCCCCGAGCACTGGGACCGAGTCGAGGAGTTCGCGCGGACCGTCGCGATCGCCCCGGGAGCGACGATCCGCCCCGCCGATCGCGAGGGCGTGAAGTCCGTGGAGGGGAGGGCCCTCGCGGGCCTCGCGGCCGTCACCTCCGCGGAGACCCAGAGCGCGCGCCTGGAGGTCCTCGGGACGTTGGGGGAGGGCGGCATGGGCATCGTGCGCCTCGGTCGGCAGGTGGCGCTCGGTCGCGAGGTGGCCATCAAGGAGCTGACGGACGCGCGCCGCGGGGACCAGGAGTCGGTGGTCAAGCTGCTCCAGGAGGCGTGGCTGGCGGGCTCGTTGGAGCACCCGAACATCGTCCCCGTGTACGACATCGAGCTGCGCGGCGCGGGGGAGCCCCGAATCGTCATGAAGCGCATCCAGGGGGCGCCCTGGAGCGAGCTGATCAACGACCCCGAGGCCGTCGAGGAGCGCTTCGGGGAGACGGACTTGCTCGCCTGGAACCTCCAGGTGCTGATGGCCGTCGCGAACGCGCTGCGCTTCGCCCACGACCGCGGGATCGTCCACCTGGACGTCAAGCCGTCGAACGTGATGCTCGGTGCGTTCGGCGAGGTGTACCTGGTGGACTGGGGGCTGGGCATGAGCCTCGAGGTGGACGCCGGCGGCCGCTTCCCGCACGTGGGCGAGAACACGGAGATCATCGGCACCCCCGCGTACCTCGCGCCGGAGATGCTGAGCGGCGACGGCCTCCAGCTGACCCCCCGCACGGACGTGTACCTCCTGGGGTCCGTCCTGTGCGAGATCCTCACCGGCAAGCCGCCTCACCGCGGGGGCTCGCTGATGGCGATCCTCTACCAGGCGGCGACCGAGCGGCCCGAGCTGCCGGAGTCGCTCCCCGAGGAGGTGCGGGCCGTGTGTCTGCGGGCCACGGAGCTCGATCCGGAGGACCGCTACCCCGACGCCGACTCGTTCCGGGCCGCCGTCCGCGACTTCCTGCAGCACCGCGGCTCGATCGCGCTCGCCGACGAGGCCGAGCGCCGGCTGGGAGAGCTGAGAGCGATGATCGCCGCGGGCCCGGGCGAGGACATCCGCGGGCACTGGGACGCGGTCCATCGGGTGTACACCGAGGTCCGCTTCGGCTGCCGCCAGGCGCTCGCCGCGTGGGAGGGGAACGACGCCGCGAAGCGCGTGCTGCGCGAGGGGATCGTCACGATGGTCGAGCACGTCCTCGCCTTCGGCGCGGCGAGCACGGCCGCGACCGTGCTCTCGGAGCTCGACGATCCTCCCGAGGATCTCGAGCGTCGGGTGGACGAGGCGCTGGCGCGGGAGGCGGGCGAGGCCGCGCGCATCCGCAAGCTCGAGCGCATGGGCGACGACATGGACCTCAGCATCGGACGCCGCACCCGGCTCTTCGTGCTGGGGGTGCTGGGCCTCATGTGGACCGCGTGGCCCATCCTCGTGGCGAGGTACGGCAGCGAGCCCCAGATGCAGGACCGCTTCGTCGCGCCCGCGCTGTTCCTGTTCGTGACGGCGGGCCTCGGCTGGTACGCCCGGGAGACGATGAGCAAGACGCTGGTGAATCGCCGGCTGTTCGCGGTGATCGTGACCCTGCTCGCGGGCCAGGTGGTGCTCGGCGCGATCACGCTCTCCCACGGGCTCGATCTGCTCGGGCACACGCGCTTCTTGTTCTTCTGGTGGGGCGCCTCGGCCGTCTACACCACGCTGCTCGTGGAGAGCCGCCTCTGGCCGTCGGCGAGCGCCCAGTGGGCGGGGCTGGCGGTGACGTTCGTGCAGCCGATGTGGACCGTCTACGCCATCGCGTTCGCGAGCGCTGCGTTCGTCGTCAACATCATGATCATCTGGTGGCCCGGGAACATCCGCGGCACCTACGACGGCGACGCCCGACTCCGCTGAGGGCGCCCTCCAGAACGACCGAAGTCGGCCGTCCGAGAAGGACGACCGACGACGATTGCAGGAGCGAGCGCAAGCGCCCGAAGCGCGCGCAGCGGAACGCAGTGGAGCGGAGTCCGGACTCGCTTCCCGCGGGGCCCCCGCCGACAGATGGCCGACCGAAGGAAGGCGATCTGTCGTGAGGGGTGCGAAGTCGGCCGTCCGAGAAGGACGACCGACGACGATTGCAGGAGCGAGCGCAAG
>CAZUHI010000044.1:53906-59680 GCA_964620495.1 uncultured Rickettsiales bacterium
GACCGAAGGAAGGCGATCTGTCGTGAGGGGTGCGAAGTCGGCCGTCCGAGAAGGATGACCGACCACGGTTCTGGAACGATTTCGGGTGGTTACCCGATCGCGATCCAGTCGGAGCCGTCGTAGACCCGCAGGCCCTTCTCCGTCGCGTCGAAGTAGACGAGGCCGGCGAGGGGCTCGGACGGGGCCTGATCGGCCACCGCGAAGCGGAACGGCACGCTGATCTCGGCGCGATCCTCGAAGAGGCGCAGCGAGGACGTCGTGTCGTCCTTCTTGATCGTGAGCCCGATCTCCTGGGTGGAGACGCGGACCGCGGCGGCGGCCCGATCGTCGGGCTTCACGCTCGCGAGCCCGACGGCCGCGGGGTCTTCGTCGCCGAACGAGATGGCGGCGAAGTCCTGGGTGTCCGGGACGTACTGCGCCATCTGCGTCTTGGCCTCCAGGTGACATCCCGCGAAGTGCTCCGGGACCAGCGCGCTGATCTCGAGGACGGGGCGGCCGTCGGCGCGCTCGAGGACGAGGATGTCCATGCGCTCGGCCGCCGGCTCGTCGCTGAATCGCGGGTTGCGGGCGACCATCGCGCCCGACTCGTCGACGTACAGCGACTCCTCCCCGAGCTGGGAACCGACCCGGGAGTTCATGGCCTGCGGCACGGTCTCCAAGGACTCGTGGCGACCCTCGATCTCCTGGGTGCGGTTGCTCAGCTCGGTGTCGTTGGTGTTGTCCAGCATGTGGATCTCCTGCGGCGATGCCGGCCTCGTTCGTCGGGCCGGCGGTTGCACAATCGAGCCGCCCGCCTCGCCGCGTCGCGGGCGATCGACCCTTGATGTCGGGGGGTGTTTCGTTCCCTCCCGACAGTGAGAATGTAGGCGCTCAGGGGGCCGAGAACTGTCCCGCCTAGATGCCGAAAAGACATGTCTTTTCAACGACTTGATCGCGTTGCGGCGGACTGTCCGCGGACGTCCGCGGACGGGCTCGGACAGGCCCCCGACGGAGGGTCCGAGGGCGCGGATCGCGGGAGGGCGGGCGTCGGGATGAGCCGGCACGGGGTCTGCAATCCAAAGGGGCGAACCTGGAGGACGCCGTGTTTCCCTACATCCCCGCCGACCCGCAGCCCATCATCGACCTGCTCCTCACCGTCGCCGTGCCCGTCGCGGTGATCTGGGGGCTCTCCCTCGTGTCGATCCTGGCGCTCGCCATCGACGCCCGCCGCGACGTGAAGATGCCCCCGTCGTTCGAAGAGGCGGCCGTCAGCGTGGCTGCCAGCCCTTCTTCACGCCCTTCGCGACCATTGCCTCCGCCAACTGCATCGCAGACGCTTCGTCCGGCGCGAGGCGCACCTCCCGCTTGAGCGGCGCGAGCCTCCCGGGGCTGTAGTCCGTCCAGTGGACGACGTAGGCGGGCCAGCGTCGGTCGACGGTCTCCTTGTTCGTCTTCCACACCAGGAGCTTGCGGACCGCGGTCAGGCCCTTCGTCGGCTTCGTCCAGACCTCGCGGCGCAGCAGGGTCGAGGCGGCGAACTTCGGGGCCTCCACCGTGGCGCCCAGGTCCTGCACCGGCTGGCGCTCCAGCACCTGCGACACCCGGATGTCCACGGCGTTGACGGTCTTGTCGTCGCGCACCCGCGCCAGCACGGGGTGGATGAGGCTGATGCCCGCCATCCGCCGCACGGGCCGCCACTCCTCGCTCTCGAACTCCAGGATCATGCGAGGGATGGGCCGCCCGTCGGAGTCGTCGACCTGCAGGTCCGTCATGCGGACCTCCACCACGATCTCGGGGCGGACGAAGCGGTACAGGGCGCCGGTGCGGCTCGCGGCCCGGAAGCGCGACTCGCAGACGAGCGCCTCGAGCTTCTTGTTGAGCTCGCGGCGGAAGTCCTCGGTGCCCAGGTTGCCGACCTGCCCGATGAGCTGGAGGCGTCCGTCGTCGCGCATGAGCGCGAGCAGCATCGACCGCGTCTGGTCCGGGGCGTCGGCGCGCACCGTGTAGCCGACGACGGCCGCGTCGAGGGTGAAGATCGGCTTGACCTTGTTGATGCGCCCGTCGCTCGACCGAACGATCAGCCCCTCGGCCTTGCCGCCCTCCACCCACTCGCTGAAGAGGCGGGTGACGTCTTCGGACCGCGTGACCACCTCGGTCTTGATCGCGCGCACGCGCCGCCCCCCTTCGAGGAGCCGCTCGAGGGTCGCGAGCTTCGGGGCGTACTCCTCCTGGTCCGCGGCGTCGCCCGCTTCGGCGTCGCCCCCGTCCATCAGATCGAAGGCGTGGAAGCCCAAGCGGGCGACGGCGGCGTTCTCCTCGCCCGACATCGACTGCGCGACGTCCCCCACCCGCGGGCGGGTGCCCTTGCTGACGGCGAAGAGCTCCCCCGCGAGGATCGTGCGCCGGGTGACGCGCGGCAGGGCGGTCTTGCGAGCTTCGTCCAGCAGGGGGACGGCGCCCGCGAGCACCTTGCCGTTGTGGCTGACGAGGGCCGCGTCGCCGCCGTCGAGGACGAGGAACCAGAGCTCGCCGTCGATCTTCGTGGAGACGTGCATGGGGCCGGGGGCGAGCACGCGCTCCACGTCCTCGGGGGCGATCGACCGGTAGCGGCCCGCCACCGAGCGCTTGTAGCCGGCGAACCTCAGCGCGAGCTCGGACTCGGTGACGGACCCGGCGGGGGCGCGGCGGCCCTTGCCCAGGGGGGACGCGCGATCGAGGGAGTACCAGCTCACGACGCGCTCCCTTCGGGCTCGGGGGGCGCGGGCCGCTTGAGCTCCATGTTCGAGAGGTGCAGCAGCAGCTGGTAGCGCTCGCCGTCCACGCGCCCCTCGAGGAAGCCTCGGTAGGGCGAGCCGTTGCGGTTGAAGATCAGGGGGTCGCGGCCCTTGGGCCCGCCCGCGATGAGCACGACCTGGTCGGAGACGTCGAGCTCCTGGGCCATGCCGAAGAGGTAGTCGTAGGTGAGGCCGTCGACGTGGCGGACCTGCAGGGTGCGGTCGAAGACGAACCGCCGGGCGACGTCGGCGCGCGGCATCTTGCGGCCGGTCCAGCGCACGGGCATGTCGTCGTTGACGTTGGCCTCCACGTCCTCGGGATCCCGGCGGTCCTTCTCGGTGCCGTCGGGCGCGAAGATGACCTCGGTCCACTCGGGCGGCGCGTGCAGGACCTCGCCCTCGGCGGACAGGTAGACGGCGTTGGTCTCGGTGATCGCCTGGCCGATCTTCTCGAGGTCGATCTCGGGGTCGCCGTCGACCAAGGCCTCGGCGTAGTCGTCGCCGAAGCGCGCCTGGAGGGCGGAGTGCAGGCCGTCGTCCGTGGCGGCGAGGTACCGGGAGAAGCGGATCTCCTTGCCCGGCAGGCCGAGCCGCGCGGGCTTGGGGCCCTTGAGGCCCACGAAGTCGATGGTCGCGTCGCGACCGGCGGCGTTGGTGAGGTGGAGCTTTCGAAGCGCCGGCATCAGAACGCCCGGGGCTGAAGCGGGAGAGGAATGCAAGCGCCCTCAAGGCGCGCGCAGCGGAGCGCAGCGAAGCGAAGTTCGGACTCGCAGAGCGGGGCCCCCGGCGAGAAACGGTCGAGCGAAGCGAGCGCCGTTTGTCGAGAGGGGTGCACTAGAACATCTCGAAGTCGAGGTCGTCGGCGAACGCGTCGTCGTCCTCGAAGTCGGGGGGCAGGACCGCGTCGAGCGTGCACCACTCGGGGGTGGTTTGGGCGCCGACGATGGCGAAGGCGCCTTCGTCGTTCGCGACGAGGAAGCCGGTCTGCGCGGTGTGTCCGCCGCGGTAGACGAAGGGGAAGCGGAAGATCTGCCCGGCGTCGAGATCGGCCTGCAGGGCGGCGTCCACGTCCGTCGGCTCGAGGGCGTAGACCGCGGCCACGCGCAGGTCGAGCAGCTCCTGGGGAGGGACCGGGCCCACGAGGGTCTGGGCGTTTCCCAGGGTCGACGGGAGGCTCTCGAGCACGCCGCCGTCCTCGTCGAGCCCCACGAGCTCCTTGTTCGGGACCCAGGTGCCGTCGCCGTCGAAGTAGCCCTGGGCGGTCATGCCCGCGCGGAGCAGCAGGGACCCGTCCGCGGTCAGGGCGGCCCGGGTGCAGCGCCTGCCCGACGGGTCCAGGGCCATCCGCTGCCGCTTGCCGTACAGCTTCGTGCGGCTCACCTTCGAGAAGTCGAAACTCGAGACCGCCCCCTCGCGGTCCACCACGATCGCTTTCGCCATGCGTCCTCCGAGCCGCGGAGCCTACCGCAATCGAGGGGCGTCGCCGCTACTCCCAGAAGTCGCGGAGCGTGGGGAGGTGCACGAAGACGTGCCGCCCCGGAGCCCCCGGCCCGCGGCAGTTCTCCCCGTGCACGAGGCCCACCAGGTCGTCGCCGATCCACGCGGGTCCGCCGGAGTCTCCCGGGCCCACCACGAGGTCCTCGGTGGACAGGCTGCTGCGCGCGGGCCAGGGGTCGCACCAGGCGTTCTCCGCGCTGACGGCGTACACGGTCGCGTCGGCGAACCGGTGCCGCTCCAGGGTCCCCCAGCGCGACGTGAAGAACGCCTCGTCGTCGGCCGCGTCCCGGTCCAGGAGGCGCGCGTAGGGCGGGTCCGCGTCGGCGGCGAGGGTCACGACGGCGAGGTCGACGTCCGGGTGGTGCTCCACCGACTCGACGTCGCACGCCACGTTGCCCGCGTCCCAGGCCTCGCCCGTGCGGGGAGCGCGGCTCCAGCAGAACTCCGCGTCCACGCCGAGGTGGGCGACCGTGAGGATCGTCCTCGGCCCCACGAGGGCGCCGCCCCCGATCACGAACCCCTCGTCGAGTGGCTTCACGAGCTGCACCGACGCGTGCCAGGGCCGCTCGACGCCGGGGATCTCGAGGGCGCGCAGCGGCAGCACCTCGAGGGTCTCACCGACGACCGCGAAGCCTCGGTGGCCGGGGGCCTCCGCCCGGTGGCGGACGGACACGGACCTGCCTGCCGACAACGCGCCCTCATCCGACGGGACCGGGCATCCGTCGGCGTCGAGGACCGACCTCGCCAGCTCGATCTCGAGGGTCCCGACCTCGATGCCCGCCTCGAGGAAGTGGTCGCCGAGCAGCAGCTCCCCCGCGGATCGCGGCAAGAAGCCGTCCGGCACGAGCACCCAGTCGTCGTTCGCGGCGAAGGCGACGGGGCCCGACCCGCGCTCGACGATCTCGTCGCCGGCCTCGAGGCAGCCGTCGGGGCCCGCGCGGTGGAGCGGGACGTCCTCCGTGACCATGAACTGTGTGTCCACGGGAAACTCGTCCGCGACGATGCAGCCCGTGAGGACCAGCGCGACGGCCGCGAATCGCACCGTCAGTAGACGCGGATCTCGTGCACTTGGGTCTCGTAGCCGCAGACGGCGATCGCGCCGATCTCCGAGGCCGTCACCGTCACCGTCTCGCGGGACCCGGTGCTCGTGTTCGACGACGTGGCCACGGGGCTGCCGCCGCCGTTCAGCGCCGTCACGGTCGCCCCGCCGACGCTCACCCAGTCGGTGATGTCCACCTCCACGCGGGCGGGGGTGCAGTCGAGGCCGGCGAAGCCCGCGCGGAGGTCCGCCGGGTAGATCCACACGGCGCCTTTGCCCTGCTCCCCGGAGCAGTCGCCGCTGGTGCAGTTCTCCGTGAGGGCCAGCTCGATGCCGTTCTCGGTCCAGGGCTGGTTGCAGGTCGCGCCCTCGCCGTCGAGCGTGGCGACGATCCCCCCGCAGTCGCCGACCGCGTCGTCGTCGTCTTGTCCGGCGTCGTCGTCGTCGGTGGCGTCGTCGTCGTCGGTGGCGTCGTCGTCGTCGGT